>JBKQRV010000019.1:0-22143 GCA_052143835.1 Alphaproteobacteria bacterium | reverse complement strand
GGCCGCCCGTTGAGGAGCGGCCGATGGGAGGGGGGTCACGCCCGGACCACGGAGGCAAGCGAGCGTGGAGTCGATTTATTACGTCATGTCGTGGGCCTGCCACCGGCGCTGCCGGCATTGCTACGAGGAGCGCTTCCGTCCCTATGCCAAGGGCGAGCTCGCCAAGGTCGTCGGCGAGGCGGCCGCCAACTTCCCGCGTATCGTCGACCATTTCCCCGAGCGCATGAGCTATCTCGATCTCGAGGACGAGGCGGGCGGCGCCCCACCCCCCGAAAAGGTGGGCCGCATCGTCCTTTCGGGCGGAGAGTCGCTTCTCGATCCCGTGCGCGAGCGCGTCACCTATGCGGTGATCGAGCGTTTTCGCCGCCGCTACGCGGGTCGGGGCGGGGTCAAGATCGTGGTGCAGACGACGGGCGACCTCCTCACCGACGCGATCGTCGACGACCTCCTCCGCCGCGGCGTATGGATGATCTCGGTAGCGGGGGTCGACGATTACCACGTCGGCATGGAAGGAGAGGCGAAGCAGGCCGCCTTCAAGGAGAGGCTCAGCCGCCTTTTCGAGCGCCACGGCATGTCGCCCTCGGCGCTCTCGTTTGAGAACCGCAAATGGCTCGACGAGAGCGGCCCGCGCTATAATTTTTTCGGCGCCACGCCCGATTCCTGGATCGGCAAGCTGTGGCCGCGGGGACGGGCCTGGCAGAACGATTTGAGCCGGGCGACGATCGCCGACAACTTCTGCAACCGCTGGTCCGGCGGGCTCAACTTCCTGCGCCACCGCTACAGCGGCTCCGAGGTCTCGGTCGAGCCCGACGGTTCCGTCTACCCCTGCTGCGTCAAGACCAAGCTGCCGCTCGGCAGTCTGCTCGAGGACGACCTCATCGCGATTCTCGAATCGCTCGTGGGAATCGCCGCTTTCGAGGCGATCTCGATGGGGCATCCCGAGCGCATGGGTATCGGCCAAGGCTGGAGCGAGGAGACCTTTCTCGAGCGCTCGACGACGACGGCCACCTCGGGCCGGCCCTATCGCAATCTCTGCATCGGCTGCGACCGCTTCCACGAGGAGATGCTCGGGCCCGTCCTCGAGGCGGCGCGGCAGCGGCGGCGTGCCGCCAAAGGGACGGCGGCGTGAGCAAGGCTCGCCCCGCCAGCGCAAGCGGCCTCGCGAGCGGACCGTTCTGATGAAGCGGCCGGCGCTTCTGGCACTTTCGCTGCTGCTCGGCCTTCTCGCGTCTCCCGCCCGCGCGGCACCGGCAGAGAGCTGGGACGACATCCTCGCCAAGGCGCGCGGCGAGACCGTCTATTGGAACGCCTGGGCCGGCGACGAGAAGACCAACGCCTTCATCGCCTGGGTCGGCCAAGAGGTGCACAAGCGCTTCGCGCTCACCTTGCGCCACGTGCCGCTCAGCGACACCGCCGAGGCGGTGACGCGCGTGGTGGCGGAGAAGGCCGCCGGCCGCGATGCCGACGGCTCGGTCGACCTCATCTGGATCAACGGTCCGAATTTTCTCGCCATGAAAGAGCAGCATCTGCTCTATGGACCGTTCACCCAGCTGCTTCCCAACATCCGCCTCGTCGACACCGCGCACAAGCCGTCAACCGTCGTCGACTTCACCGTGCCCACGGGCGGCATGGAGTCGCCCTGGCGCATGGCGCAGATCGTGTTCGTCTACGACAGCGCGCGTCTTAGGGAGGTGCCGCGCTCGATCCCCGCCTTCCTGCCTTGGGCAAGGCGCCACCCGGGCCGCTTCGCCCACGCGAGCGTGCGCAACTTCCTTGGTGCCACCTTTCTCAAGCAGGCGCTCTACGAGCTGACGCCCGATCCCTCCTTATTGCAGCAGCCGGCGAGCGACGCGAACTTCGAGGCAGTCACGGCACCACTCTGGGCCTGGTACGACGAGCTGCGTCCCCTGCTGTGGCGCGAAGGCGAGGCGTTCCCCGAGAGCGGACCCGCCACGCGGCAGCTCCTCGACGACGGGGAGATCGACATGATGATGTCGTTCAATCCCGCGGAGGCGGCGGTCGCGATCAATGCCGGCCTCTTGCCGGAGACGGTGCGGACCTTCGTGCTCACGCGCGGCACCATCGGCAACACCAGCTTCGTCGCCATCCCCTATAACTCACCCCATAAGGAGGGGGCGATGGTGGTGGCGAACTTTCTGCTCGAGCCGCTGGCGCAGTCGCACGCCGAGGACATCCGCCAGATGGGCAATTTCACGGTGCTCGATCTGGCCAAGTTAGCCCCCGGGGAGCGCAGGCTCTTCGCCGATCTGCCCGCGAGCCCCGCACTCCCCACCACCGAGGAGCTCGGCACCATGCTGCTCGAGCCCCACCCCTCCTGGATGACCCGGATCGTCGCCGAATGGGAGAAGCGCTACACCAGATAGCCGCCGCCGGCGCCGCCGGCGAAAGCGCTGGGCGCCCGCGCGGCCTGCTCGCCTATGCGCCGGGCCTGACCGTCGCCGTTTTCCTCGTGCCGATCGCGGCCGGGCTGCTCGGCACGCTCTTACCGGCCTTCGGCTATCTGCCGGCACTCGGCGGCCGGAGCCTCGGGTGGGCGCCCTGGCAGTCGCTTTTCGCCCATCCGGGATTCCCGAGCGCGCTCCGCCTCACGCTCACCACCGGGCTCGCCACCACCGCGCTAGCGCTCGCGCTGGCGACGGGCTTTTGCGCCTTGGTTTATGGCAGCACCGGCTTTCGCCGCGCCGAGGCGTTGCTCGCACCCATCCTCGCCTCGCCGCACTCGGCGATCGCGATCGGGCTCGCCTTCCTCATCGCACCCTCCGGCTGGCTCGCCCGCCTGGTCTCGCCCTGGCTCACGGGATGGACCAGTCCGCCTGACTTGGCGAGCGTGGGCGATCCCTGGGGCTTGGCCCTCGCCCTCGGCCTTCTCGTCAAGGAGGTGCCCTACCTCCTGCTCATGACGCTTGCCGCCCTCAACCAAGTGCCGGCGCGCGCCCAGCTCGACGTTGCACGCGCGCTCGGCTACGGCCGCGGCGTCGCCTGGATCAAGATCGTGCTGCCGCAGGTCTATCCGCAGATCCGGCTCCCCGTCTACGCGGTGCTCGCCTTCTCGCTCTCGGTGGTCGACGTGTCGCTCATTCTCGGTCCGGGCAATCCCCCGCCGCTTGCCGTGCTCGCCATGCGCTGGTTCTCCGACCCGGACGTCGGTCAATATTTCCCGGCCGCCGCCGCGGCCTCTCTCCTCTTGGCGCTCGTCGCCGCCTCAGTCATGCTTTGGCGCCTGGCGGAGCTCGGGGTCGCCGCCGTCGGCCGCGGCTGGATCGCGCGGGGCGGGCGCGGGCTCTCCGCGGAGCCCGGCCTGCGCCTGGCAGCGCTCGCGGTCGGAGCGCTGATGGCGCTGAGCACGCTTAGCATGCTCAGCATGGCGCTGTGGTCGCTTGCCTCCGCCTGGCGCTTTCCGGCAATTCTGCCGAGCGCCTGGACGCTCGCGAATTGGAGGCACGCGCTCGAGCGCGTGTGGTGGCCGGCCTCGACGACGCTCTTCGTCGGGCTCGCGGCGACGGCGGTCTCCCTGCTCCTGGCAATCGCCTGCCTCGAGAACGAGGCGCGGAGTGGTGCGCATCCGGGCTCGCGCGCGCTCTGGCTCCTCTACGCCCCGCTTCTCGTTCCGCAGATCGCCTTCCTCTTCGGCGCCCAGGTGCTGCTGCTGCGGCTCGGGCTCGACGGCACCCTCCTCGCCGTCGTCTGGTCCCACGTGCTCTTCGTGCTGCCTTACGTCTTCCTCTCCCTCGCCGATCCTTGGCGCGCGCTCGACCCGCGCTACGCGCGCACGGCGGCGTGCCTGGGGGCCTCGCCCGCCAAGGTCCTCCTTCGCGTCAAGCTTCCCATGCTGCTGCGCCCGCTGCTCATCGCCGCCGCGGTCGGCTTCGCGGTCAGCGTCGGGCAGTATCTCCCCACGCTCTTCGCAGGTGCCGGCCGGCTCAGCACGCTCACGACGGTGGCGGTGACGCTCGCGGCGGGAGCGGACCGCCGCGTGATCGGCGTCTACGTCTTCCTGCAATCGCTGCTGCCGCTTGTCCTCTACGGCCTGGCGCTCATGCTGCCCGCGGCGATCTATGCGAACCGGCGCGGGCTCGCGAGGTCGGGATGAGCGGCCTCTTGCGTCTCGCCGGCGTCGAGATAGCACTTGCTGGACGCGTCCTCGTGCCGACGCTCGATCTCGCGGTCGAGGGGGGCGAGGTAGTGACCATCATGGGTCCGAGCGGCGTGGGCAAGTCCACCCTCCTCGCCTTCATCTGCGGCACCGTCGACCCCGCCTTCAGCGCGCGCGGCCGGATCTACGTGGGAGAGACCGAGGTGACCCGCTTCCCGCCCGAGCGACGGCGGCTCGGCATCCTCTTTCAGGACGATCTCCTCTTTCCGCACCTCTCGGTCGGAGAGAACCTCGCCTTCGGCTTGCCCCCCGCCATCCGCGGCAAGCGCCAACGCGCCCGGCGCATCGACGCCGCTCTCGCCGGCGCCGGCCTCGCCGGCTTTGCGCCGCGCGATCCGGCAACCCTCTCGGGCGGCCAGCGCGCGCGGATAGCACTCCTGCGCACGCTTCTCGCCGAGCCGCAGGCCCTCCTTCTCGACGAGCCGTTCGGCAAGCTCGACGCGGCCTTGCGCGAGGGGTTCCGGCGCTTCGTGTTCGGCCTCATCGCGGCGCGCGGCCTGCCGGCACTCCTCGTCACCCACGACGCTGCCGATGCCGAGGCCGCAGGGGGAAGAGTGCTTCGGCTCGACGGCTGAGGCTTCGCAGGATCGCAGCCGCGTTCGCGTAATTGATTTCGTCATGGCCGCGAAGTTGTCCCCGCGAAGGCGGGGAGCGGGCATCCAGGGCCGCGGAAGCGAGACGCTATCCGCGAGTTCTGGACACCCGCTTTCGCGGGTGTGACAATTGTGGGTTCTCAGTCAAGGACATACGATGGCGCTCGAGCAGGCCTTCATCGCGGCAAACCGCTTCGGGCTCGGGCCGCGGCCCGGAGATCTCCGGCGCATCTCGGCCGATCCGCGCGGCTGGCTCCGGCAGCAGCTCGCGGCACCGCAGTATCCGACGGCGCTCGCGGGCCTGCCGCCGCCGCGCGTCCAGGTCGAGCGTTTCTTCGCCTTGCGTCGGGAAATCCAGGAAGAGAGAAAAGATCTCGCGCGCCGCACCTCGGTCGCCATGCAGCGCCCCGGCACGATGGCGGAAGCCGGGGCGGAGGCAACGGCGCCGAAGTCGCCGGTCGCGGGGCTCGCGGCCCCGGTGCGGGAGCTTTATCTCTCCGAGGCGATCGCCCGCACGCGCGCCGCCATCGACAGCCCCGCCCCGCTCGTCGAGCGCCTCGTCGCCTTCTGGTCGAACCATTTCACGGTGTCGATCCAGCGCGCCGCGATCGCGGGCCTCTGCGGGCCCTTCGAGCGCGAGGCGATCCGGCCTCATGTGCTCGGCCGTTTCGCAGAGATGCTGAGCGCGGTGCTGCGCCATCCGGCGATGCTGCTTTATCTCGACAATGCGCGCTCGATCGGCCCCAACTCGCTTGCCGGCATGCGCAACCCGGACAAGGGGATCAACGAGAACCTCGGCCGCGAGCTGCTCGAGCTCCACACGCTCGGCGTCAACGGCGGCTACACCCAGAAGGACGTGGAAGCGATGGCGCGCATGCTCACGGGCTGGAGCATCGTGCCGCCTGCCGAGCCCGGCGGCGGGGACTTCCACTTCGCGCCGCGCATCCACGAGCCGGGGCCCAAGACGCTGCTCGGCGTGAGCTATCGCGAGGGCGGCATGGAGGAGGTGGAAGCCGCCATCTCGGCACTCGCCCGCCATCCCGCGACCGCCCATCATCTGGCCGAGAAGCTCGCGCGCCACTTCATCTCCGACGACCCGCCCGCCGCGGCGGTTAACCGACTTGCCGCCGTCTACCAACGGAGCGACGGCGACCTCGCGGCACTCGCGCGCGAGCTCATCGATGCGCCCGAGGCGTGGCGCGATCCGCTTGCGAAAGTGAAGACGCCCAATGATTTCGTCGTCTCGCTGGTACGGGCGAGCGGCCTCACCTTGCCGGAGCCGCGGGTGCTGGTGCAGTCGCTCCGCGTCCTCGGCCAGGCGCCGTTCGCCGCCCCTTCGCCGGCCGGCTGGCCCGACCGCGCGGCCGACTGGCTCGCTCCCGAGGCGCTCATGCACCGTATCGAGTGGGCGGGCGCCGCCGCGCGCAGGCTCGCCGGCGTCGTCTCCGCGGACGCGATCGCGGAGGAGACGATCGCACCCGTGGCAACGCCCGCCACCCTCAAGACGGTCGCATCCGCGGACGTGCCGGCGGCGAAGCTCACCCTCGTCTTCGCCAGTCGCGAGTTCCAGAGGAGATAATCCATGCTCTCACGCCGCGATCTGCTTTCCGGGATGGCCTTGGGCTGCGGCGGCTTGGCGCTGGGGCTGCCGGGCGTCGCCTTCGCCCGCATCGCCGGCGAGCGCCGCTTCGTGCTCGTCATCCTGCGAGGTGGCATGGACGGTCTCGCGGCCGTCCCCCCTTACGGCGACCCCGACTATCGCGAGGCGCGCGGGCCCTTGGCCCTTGCCGCACCCGGGGAGACGGGCGGCATCATTCCGCTCGATCGCTTCTGGGGCCTGAACGCCGCCCTCGAGCCGATCGCGCCGCTCTTCAAGTCCGGCGAGGCGCTCGTGCTTCATGCCGTGGCGACGCCCTACCGCGAGCGCTCGCACTTCGACGGCCAGGACGTGCTCGAGAACGGCACGCTGACGCCGCATGGCAGCGAGAGCGGCTGGCTCAATCGCGCGCTTTCACTCTACGGCCCCGAGTCGGCGCGGAGCGGCCTTGCCGTGGGGCAAGGCGTGCCGCTTGCCTTGCGCGGCGCCGTGCCGGTCAAGTCATGGGCGCCTTCCCAGTTGCCGGGCCTGCCGCCGGCCATGATCGGCGAGCTGCGCGCGCTCTACGGCGGCGACCGGCTCTTCACGATGGCGCTCGAGGAGGGGGTGCAGGCGGAAGCGCTTGCCGATGAGACCCTCGGCGACCAGCGCGCGATGGGGCCGCAAGGGCCGCAGGCAAATGCCTTCGCCAAGCTCGCCCCCGAGGCGGGGAAGCTGCTCGCTGCCGAGCGCGGCCCGCGGGTCGCCGTGATGGAATGCCTCGGCTGGGACACGCACCAGGGCCAGGGTACCGCGGCCGGGCGCATGGCGGACACGCTCAAGGCTTTCGCCACCGGCGTCTTGGGCCTCGCCCAGTCTCTCGGGCCGAGCTGGAAGGACACGGTGGTCCTCGCCGCCACCGAATTCGGCCGCACGGTGCACGCCAACGGCACCGGCGGCACCGACCATGGTACGGCGACCGCGGCCTTTCTCATGGGCGGCGCCGTCCAGGGCGGGCGTGTCATCGCGCGCTGGCCAGGGCTTGCCGAGCGCCAACTCTACCAGGGCCGCGATCTCGCCCCCACCCTCGATCTGCGCGCAGCGCTCAAAGCCGTGCTGCGCGACCACCTCGAGCTCCCGGCCGAAGCGCTCGATCGCGTGGTGTTCCCGCAAAGCGCCCAAGCAAAGCCGCTCGACGGTCTGCTCCGGGCTTGATCGCGCGTGCCCCCCGGGCGGCGCCAGGCTCGCTTACGCCGGCGGCCTGAGAGACGAACTCCCCTCCTGGTGTTGATGGACGAGGCGCGCCGCGCGTCGATAATATGCTGCTCACGGCGGAGCGGCGGGGCAAAGCGATGCGTCAGAGCGCCGAGCAGGAGGCGGTTCTCGCGGTGAACGAGGCCTTCTATCGCGCCTTTGCGCGGCGCGATCTCGCCGCCATGGATCGGCTCTGGGCTGGGAGCGCGGAAGTGACCTGCCTCCATCCCGGCTGGGGCCCCTGCCGCGGGCGCGATGCGGTCATGGAAAGCTGGGCAGGGATTCTCGGCAACGCGGAATCGCCCAATATCCGCTGCTTGCGTTCCCAGGCCGCCATCTACGGCGATGTCGCCGTGGTCGTCTGCTACGAGGCGATCGAGCAGAGCTATCTGATTGCGACCAACCTATTCGTGCGCGAAGCCGGCGCCTGGAAACTCGTCCATCATCAGGCCGGACCCCTCGCGGCCGAACCGCCGGAGCCGGAGGCGAAGAGCGATGCCGGACACAGGCGGCTGCACTGAGCGGCAGCGCGAATCGGGCAAACAAGACTGAGCTTTACGCTGCCTCGGCTCCATCTGAGACCTAACAAAGATCAAGCGTCGCATTTTTGCCACACCCTGGGTGAAGATTTCGCGGACAAGCAAGGTTATTGTTGATTTAGCAGAGGGCTTTGCCATGTCCTATGCTATTGGAGTGTCGGAACGATTGGCCCCTTGCACAGGCTCCAGAGTGGCAGGGAGCCGGCGTTGGGCCGTGACGTTGCGACAGCGTTCGCGATGGGCTACGGTGCAACAGATATATGGAGAGGAACTCCACAGGGGGTTGAAAAATGAAACTCACGAGAGCGCTCGGTGCCGTGGTTGGGCTGTTGCTGCTCGGCGCCTGTTACCCAGACTACATCAATGGACAGCTCGGTCCGATCGAGCAAAGCCCCGGCTCGGGCTCGCCTTACGCCCAGGCGTTGCACAAGGAGTACATGGTCCTTGCTCGCGACTTCCAGCACAACCGATTCCTGAGCGAGGCCCTCTTCTGGGGCAATAAGTCCGCCAGGGCCGGCGCGGGACAGGAGGTTGCCTGGGAGAATGTCGACACCCAGGGCCTGCCGCCTCCGAAGCTCGCCGAGGCGAAGCGCAACGAGGCGCGGCTCAATGCGGTCATCGCGGCCGGTGCCAAGACCGGCGATCCGGGCGATCTCGCGGTGGCGCAGGTCTCATTCGACTGCATGATCCGCGACTGGTGCGATCCGATCTACAAGGCCGTGCTCGACGGCTGCCGCGCGCGCTTCGAGGCCGCGATGGCGAAGCTCGAGAAGCCCATGCCCAAGCCCATGGCGATGGAGCCGCCGGCGCGCGACTTCTGGATCTACTACGACTTCGACCGGTATAACATCCGGGCCGATGCTGCGCGGATTCTCGACGGCGTGCTCGACTCGATCCGCAAGCTCGGCACTCAGAAGGTCATGCTGACCGGCCATACGGACACCGTCGGTACGGTGCCGTACAACCTGCGCCTCTCGCAGGAGCGTGCCCGTGCGGCCAAGAACTACCTGGTCCAGCACGGCGTGCCCGCAGCCGCCATCACCACGATCGGCAAGGGCAAGACCGACCTGCGCGTGCCGACCCCCGATCAGGTCCGCGAGCAGGAGAACCGGAACGTCCATATCGAGCTCCAGTAAGCTCGACAAGCGAGACTTCGAGACTGCGGCGCCGGCCTTTGCCGGCGCCGTTTTCTTTCGGCCGCGGCCCGCGGCAAACGAGCTCCCGCCCTCCGCCGGCCGGCCCCCGTTTGCCGAAAAAGCATTGGCGGCGCCCCAAAAAACCGTTAGGCTCCCGCCAACAAGAAAAATCGCCTGATGGCAACGAGAGGGGTCTCATGCGCAGAACGACGCAGGGATGTCGGCGTGGCATTCTGACTGCGGCAACCGTGCTGGCGATCGCGAGCCTGATGGGCAGCGCTCAAGCCGGAAATGACGGCGCCTACGACATCGGTTCGCTCGCCACCCCCTTCCTCCAGAGCAAGACGCAGATCACCATCCTCAGCCAGGACGACAAGGCGGCCCCCGCCTGCCAGGACAAGCACTTCGTAAAAGCCAGTCCCGCCGAGGCCCCTGCGGTGAACTCCATCGGCTCCATCACCGAAAAAAAATGGCGCGAGATGTGGACGCTCGACCGCTGCGGCAGCCAGGTCAATTACTGGGTTTTCTTCACCGTGGTGGGCAACGGCGGCGCCTATTACGCGATCGTCGGGCCGTAGCGCCCGCTCTCGAAAACGCGAGCGTCACCCCCTCGCCATCGGCCGCTCCTCAACGGGCGGCCGATCCCCCTTCGAGGGTAGGGCAATCGCATTCCAATAATTTTGAATGTGATAATCCGTCGTCCCGGCGAAAGCCGGGACCCATTGCAGCGCGGGCGCGGCGTCCTTCCTTTCTCCAACAATGGTGATCCGGGTCAATGGATACCGGCTTTCGCCGGTAATGAAGGAGCCGGTAACGCGCGGAGTCACCAAATGCGATTGCCCTGCCTTCGATGGGGAGGGGTGTCACAGGCGCAGATAAGTCCTGCAATCACACCACGTTGAGCTCGCGCAAGGGCCGGCCCGCGGTCAGGCGCGCGTAGGCGAACTCGGAGAGATCGAGGCTCCTGTACTCGCCATAGAGGATGAGCTCGGCAATCGCACGCCCGACGGCGGGCGATTGCTGGATGCCGTGGCCGCTGAAGCCGTTGGCGAAAAGCAGGTTCTCGACCTCCGGATGCCCTCCGAGGATGGCGTTCTGGTCGACCGTGTTGTAGTCGTAGTGCCCGGCCCACGCGTTGGTGAGCTTGACCGCCTCGAAGGCGGGAATGCGGCTCGCGAGCGTCGGCCAGACGACCTCCTCCCAGAGGCGGTAATCGAGCTCGAGATCCTCGCAATCGGGGTCGTCGCCTTCCTCGGGCGACACGCCGCAGATGAATTGCCGCCCCTCGGGTCGCATCCAAACGCCGGTCGGATCGATGAGGAGGGGGCAGCCCGGGACGGGCGTGCGGCAGTCGATGACGTAGACGTAGCGCTTTTTCGGACGCACCGGCAGATCGACGCCGGCAAGCGCTGCGACCGCCCCCGCGAAGGGCCCGGCCGCATCGACCATGAGGCCGCAGGCGAGCTTGGCGCCCGAGGCGAGCGTGACACCCGTCACCGAGGCGCCCTCGCGCGCGATCGCCACCACCTCGTCCGTGATGTAGATGGCACCCTCTGCGCGCGCCTTGCGCTTGAAGCCTTGCAGAAGCGCGTGGGGATCGAACCAGCCCTCATTCGAAAGGCCGAGCGAGCCGAGGGCGATGCCCTCGGTGCTGAGCCAGGGAAAGCGCTCCGCGAGGGCTGCCGGCGGCAGAAGCGCGTTGTCGGCGCCGTGCGCCCGCTGCGTCGCGTGGTTCTGCTCGAGGATGGGCCGGCCCGCCTCGCTCGCAAGGAAGAGATAGCCGCCCTCGTGAAAACCGAGCTGCGGCACTTCGCCGTCGACCGCGAGATAATCGCCAACGTGCTTGACGAAATGGACGCCGAATTTCGACATCTCGATGTTGCCCGGGGTCGAGAATTGCTGGCGCACCCCACCGGCCGAGCGGGTGGTGGAGGCGCGCCCGTAGCTCGGATCGCGCTCGACCACCGCGAGTCGGCCGCGGAAGTCGGGGCTCGAGGAGAGGAAGGCGGCGATGCTGCTGCCGACCGCCCCGCCGCCGACGATCACCACGTCGAACACTTCCGCCACGATGCTTTCCCTCCGGCTGTGCGCGTTGTCTTTTATCGGAGCGGCGGCTCTCCTGCCAAGGCCTCACTGCAGACCCGTGATTTCTCCCCCGCAAATCATGTAGGATCGGGGGCCGGAGCGTGCACTCGGCCCGAGGCCGGCACGAGGACGCGGTGTAAACGAAGCCGGAACGCCGGCGATTTGGAAAGGAGGCTCCGATGGCGACCGTCGACACGATGATGCGGCCGGAGAACACCTCGGCCACGCGCTCGCATTATATCGACGTGGTCGGCATGAAGTGGGAGGCGACGAAGTTCCCAGGCATCGAGATGAAAGTGCTCTATGCCGACCCCGCGAGCGGCCTCTCGACCATCTTGTTCCGCCTGGCGCCGGGGGCCGAGGTGCCGCTCCATGAGCACATGGCACTCGAGCAGACCTACATGATCGAAGGCCGCCTCGTCGACCATGAGGGCGAATGCGCTCCGGGAAACTTCGTCTGGCGTCCGGCCGGCAGCCGCCATATCGCGCGCGCGCCGGAGGGGGCCATCCTGCTCTCGATGTTCATGAAGCCGAACCGCTTCGCCCAGGGCCAGCGCTTCTTCACCGAGGAATAGCGTCGCCTCTGCTTGGCGGACGCCGGCCGCTCTCTCGCCGTGGGTGCCGGCCGTCGGCCAGGCGCTCGATGAGGGTGCGCAGCGCCGCCTTGAGCTGCGCCCGCTCAATCGCGTCATAGTCGGCGAGCACCTCCCCTTCATGGCGCTTCGCTCGCCGCAACAGGCCGCGCACGACACGCCGGCCCTCGCGCGTGATGCGCACGAGCACCTGACGGCGGTCGCTCGAGCTCTCGCGGCGCTCGACGAGGGCGAGCCTCTCCATGCGGTCGATGATCTTGGTAAGCGTCGGCTGCTTGAGGAGCACGATGCGCGCAAGGGTCGAGATCGTCGCTCCCTTCCCGTCGGAGAGCGCCGCGAGCACGCGCCAATGGGGGATGGGCACGGCGAGCGTCTTGAGCCGGGCCTCGAACTCGGCGCTCGCCTGGCTGGACGCCCGCGCCAGGAGATAGAGCAGATAATCGTCGATGAAGCGCCCGCCCGTCCCTCCGTTCGCATGGCTCTCGGGGTGATGCGAGGTGACCTTGTAGCCGCCGTGATGGAAGGCGAGTGCCGCGCGGTCCGCGTCCGCGAAGCGCTCGACTCGGCCCACCAGGATGACGTGGTCGCCGCCCTCGTGCTGCTGGACGTTATGGCACTCGAACCAGGCAGCACAGCCTTCGATGAGCGGTACGCCGCCTAGCCCCTTGCGGCAGGCGACATTGGCGAAGCGGTGGACGCGCGCGCCCGCGAATTGGCGCGAGAGGCCGATCTGGTCGGCGGCGAGCACATTGACCGCATAATGCGGGGCCTTCACGAAGTAGCGCAGGCTTCGCGCCGACTTGGCGAGGCTCCACAGCACGAGCGGCGGGTCGAGCGACACCGAGGCGAAGGAATTGGCGGTGAGCCCGACGCGCCGGCCGCCGGGCCCGAGCGTCGTCACCACCGTGACCCCGGTCGGAAAGCGTCCGAGGGCCGTGCGGAAGGCGCGCTTGTCGATTCCTGGCTTGCTCTCGATCATCCGCTCATCATCTTCTTGCCTTGGGGCGACTCTCTGGAAACGCCGTGGCGGCGGGGAGCCAGTTTACCCCGAAAATACATTCCTTTTCATATAAATTTCGGCAGCTAGTACCGGCTATCGCAAATACGTGATCCGGGTTGCCCTCTCCACCCGTCATGGCCGTGCTTGTCACGGCCATCCACGCCTTTTTTGCCACGTCGCAAGGCGTGGATGGCCGGGACTCGGCCTGCGGCCGGCCCGGCCATGACGATCAGCGAGAATGTATCGGGCATTTGTGATTCCAGGCACCAGGAGCGGCGTCGCGGGCGAGCGCACCGAGAGCCGCACGCCGCTTCCGGCGCGGTGCGCCGGCGCTCTCCTCACGCGTCCGGCGGCGGTGTTACCCCGAGGCGGGCGAAGAAGCGCCTAAGATCGACGACGGCGCGGCCGTGGCTGCCCTCCATGAGGAGCGTGCCGCCCGCGCGGGCCTCGACCGCGAACTCGATCTGCTTGCCCCTCACCCCCGTCACCGTCGCCTTGGCCTCGACCACGGCACCCGGCAGTGCGGCCGCGCGATGGCGCACGTTGACGTGGGTGCCGACGGAGCCCTCGCCCTCCTCGAAGCTCGGCCGTATGCACTCGTGCGCCGCGGTCTCGAGGAAGCCGATGAGCACCGGGGTCGCGACCACCTCGACGCCCTTGTTGCCGTAGCGCGCCGCCGTATGGCCGTCGTTCGTCTGCACGCGATGGCTGTACGTCCGGCCGATGGCAACAGGCTTCATGGCGCCTCGCTCAAAAGGGATGTTGTCGCGACTCGCGGCATTTGCGCGAGCTTTAGCGACGCCGTCAAGCGCGCGCGGCGCCCAGCATCTCCTCGATGCGGGTGAACTTCTCGCGGGGCCGGCCGGGCCCGGCGCGCGCCACCTCCGCCTGGTTGATGCGTTGCCATTCCGCGAAGCTCACCGGGCGGACGCCGCGGACGGCGAGAAGCGCGTCGAGTGCCGCGGGGCCCGGCTTCTGCGCTCCCTGCGCTTCCAGGTCCGCCGCGATCAGCTCGGCCACCGCGATCGCATCGGCGCGGTTCGCAGGTATCGTGCCGGACGGGCCGCGCTTCGCCCAGCCCGATACATAGACGCCGGGCTCGACCCGCCCTCCCTCGTTCCTGACGATGCCGCGCCGCTCGTCGAACGGCAGGCCGGCGAAGGGTACCGCCGCATAGCCGATCGCGGTGATGACAGTTTGGACCGCGAGCTCGGAGGTCTCCCCGCTCGATCCGAAGCCGCCCGAGGCGAGCCGCGTGCGCTCGAGCTCGAGGCCCACGACGCGCTCTTGCCCAAGGATGGCGCGCGGTGCGGACCAGAAGAGGAAATGAAGCTCGAGCGGCTTTGCCCCGGGCCTGTTCGCGGCAAAACGGCGCAGGATCGCGAGCATCTTCTCCTTCGCCTTGACCACCTCGGGGTCAGCTGTGGCGATGTCGCGCTCGAGCGCGGTGCCGTCGAGGAGCGGCGTACAGCGCTCGAGCTCGCCGAGCTCGCCGAGCTCGAGTGGGGTGAAGCGCGCCTCGACCGGCCCGTGCCGGCCGATGAGATAGAGCCGCTCGAGCGGGGCCGCCGCGATCGCTTCGGCAGCGTGGCGGCAGAGATCCGACTTGGCCATCTCTGCGGGCGTCTTGGCGAGCACGCGCACGCAGTCAATCGCGACATTGCCGTTGCCGATCACGGCGACGGCACGCGCCGAGAGATCGGGGGCGAGATCGCGGAAGCCCGGATGGCCGTTGAGCCAGCCGACGAAGGACCAGGAGCCGTAGACGCCTTTAAGCTCCTCGCCGGGGATGCCGAGTCTCTTGTCGCGCGGGCAACCGATCGCGACGACCACGGCGTCGTAGGTGGCCTTGAGCTCGTCGTAGCTCACTGTGCTGCCGACCTCGATCCCCCCGAGGAAGCGCACGCCCGGGCGCGTCGCCGTCCGCTCGAAGACGCGCTGCACGGCTTTCGTGCTCTGATGGTCGGGGGCGACCCCGCCCCGCACCAGCCCGAAGGGGGTCGGCAGGCGGTCGATGATGTCGATGCTGCAGCCCTCGAGCCTCCTCTGAAGCGCGTCCGCGGCGTAGAACCCCCCGGGGCCGCTCCCCACGATGACGACGGAAGCCCCCACTCGCTCCTAGCCTTGGCTCGCCAAGAGACGGCGGCCAACTTCCGGCATCAAGGACTTGTCGAGATTGGCAAAGGCGAGGCGGAGATAGGGCTCCTGGCCTTGGCCGAACATGGTGCCGGGGAGACAGAGGAGGTTCTCCTCGTCCACCAGCCGCTTCGCCACCGCGGTTGCGGCCGTGCCGTCGAAGGGATGGCGCACGTAAGCGAAGTAGGCGCCCGAGCTCACCAGGCGATAGCGCACGCGATTGTCCGCGAAGATGCGCCGCAGAGCCTCGAGCCGCTCAAGCATCATCGCGCACCTCTCGCGCTGCCAACCCTCCAGGTGATCGAGCCCGAAGGCCGCCGCCTCTTGTGAGATGCGGGGCGCGCAGATCGCGACGCAATCCATGATCTTCGCGACCTCGGCGAGCAGGCGCTCGCTCGCGATGAGCGCGCCGACGCGATAGCCCGTGAGGCTATAGACCTTCGAGAAGCTGTAGAGCTGGACGAGGGTGTCCTCAGAGGCGGGCTTGCGGAAGAGACCGTGGGGCGGGGTCGCCTCCGCGCGAAAATCGCGGTAGGTCTCGTCGAGGATGAGTGCCAGGCCCTTCGACTTGGCCAGCTCGTAAAAGGCCTCGATCACCGCGGGCGGATAGATGGCGCCGGTCGGGTTGTTGGGCGTCACCAGCACGATCGCGCGCGTCTTGGCACTCACGAGCCGGGCCGCGTCCTCGGCTGCGGGCACAGCGCCCCGCTCCTCGCGGCAGGGGAGATGGACCGCGCGCACGCCCTGCATCTCGAGCCACATCTGGTAATTGAAGTAATAGGGGAGCGGCAGCAGCACCTCGTCGCCCGGCCCGGCGAGTGCGGTCGCCGCGAGACAGAAGGCCTGGTTGCAGCCGGCGGTGATGGCGACGCGGCACGCCGGGATCTCGGCGCCGTAATTGGCGCTCATGCGGCGCGCGAGCTTCTCGCGCAGATGCTGGAGGCCGAGGATCGGCGTGTAGGTCGAGGTCTCGGGACGGCGCGCGAGCTCGGCGACATGGGCCTGGAGTGCCTCGGCCGGCGGATAGCTGGGTACGGCCTGGCACAAATCGAGGAGCGGCTTCTCCTTGGGGAAGCTGCGGCCCGAGAGCCAGCCGTGCGCCTCGGCGATCGCCGGCGCTGCGACGGCTTTGACCAGGCTGTTCACGCGGTAGGACATGAGTGACTCAAAGCGGTCGAACGCATTTGGTCGCAAGCCCGACGACACCCCCCACCCTAACCCTCCCCCTCAAGGGGGGAGGGAAAATAGGAGCAAGCTCCATAACTCCCCCTCCCCCTCGAAGGGGGAGGGTTGGGGTGGGGGTGACCTTCGGGGCTGTGAAGCAACACCAGACCATCTGCCGTCCGTGCCGCCGCTCAAATCAGCTTCGCGGCGCGGAGCTCGGACTCGTAATCGGCGAGCGAAAGGGCCAAGAGCTCGACGATCTCCTCGACCTCGGCCTCGCTCACGATGAGAGGCGGGGAGATCATGAGCCACTCGCCATACTTGCCGTTGGCCGTGCGGCGCGAATAGAGCAGGAGGCCGCGCTTCGCCGCGAGCTCGGCGATGCGATAGACGGCTTGGCACTCGGCCGGCGGAATCGCCTTGGTCTCCTTGTCCATGACGATCTCGATCGCGAGCAGCAAGCCCTTGCCGCGCACGTCGCCGAGGATGGCGCTCTTCGCCTTGAGCGCCTCCAGTCTCGCGCGCAGGAGTGCTCCCATCTTCTCGGCGTTGGCGATCAGCCCGCGTTCGACCATCTCGCTCACCACGGCGAAGGCGACGGCGCAGGAGAGCGGGTTGGTGACGTAGGTGTGTCCGTGAAGGAAGCCGCCCGAGGCCGCCACAGTCTCGACCATACGGTCGGGGGCGAGCACGGCGCCCATCGGCGTATAGCCGGCGGCGATGCCCTTGGCGAGCGTCACCATGTCCGGCCTCGCGCGCGGCCAATGGTCGGCGGCGAGGAAGCGGCCGGTGCGCCCGGCGCCGCTCATCACCTCGTCGTAGATGAGGAGCACGCCGTAGCGGTCGCAGATCTCGCGCACCGCGCCATAGTAGAAGTCGGGAGCGACGAGGGCCCCCGTCGCCAGCCCGCCGACCGGCTCCATGATGAAGGCGAGGATCGTCTCCGCTCCCTCGCGGCGAATGCAGTCCTCGAGTGCCGCGACACAGGCGTGGGCATAGGAATCGGCGTCGTGGTTGAGCGGCAGGCGGTAGGTGAAGGGGGCCGGCACCTTGGGCATGGTCTTCATCATCGGGCCGAAGAGGGCCTCGGAGACGGGATCGCCGGTGACGGCGAGCGCTCCGAGCGTGCCCCCGTGATAGCTCGGCTCGCGGCCGATCACCTTCCAGCGCGAGGCCTCGCCCTTGGCGACCGCATATTGGCGCGCGAGCTTCAAGGCGCTCTCCGTCGCCTCCGAGCCGCCCGAGACGAAATAGGCGCGCTCGAATCCCGGCCCCGCGAGCCCCGTGACGAGCTCGGCGAGCTTGACGTTGGCCTCGCTCTCGAAGGCGCTCATATAGGCGAAGACGGCCTTCTCCGCCTGGGCGATCATGGCCGCGAGCACGCGCTTGTTGCCGTGGCCGAGGTTGCTCGCCACGGGACCCGAGGAGGCGTCGATGTAGCGCCGCCCCTCCGTGTCCCACATGTAGATGCCCTCGGCGCGCGCGATCTGCGGGCGGCGCGCCGCGCCCTTCTTCAAATAGAAGATCTGGATGGGGCCGCCGTGGCCCTCGGCACCGATCGTCGGCGTTGCAATCGCGTCAGGCATTTCTCGCTCCCGTTTCCTTCACGCCAGCATAGCGGCCTCAGTCGCCGCGGCATAGGGGCTGGACGCGCGCACGCCAACCTGCTTCTCTCTCGCCATGGCAGGCAACAGTGCTACCCTCCTCATCATGGCAGGCGACGGCATCGGCCCCGAGGTGCTCGCCGAATCACGGCGCATTGCCGAATGGTTCATCCTACGGCGCGGGCTTCTCGCGGAGTTCGCTGAGGAGCTCTTCGGCCTCGCCGCCTATCGCAAGTACGGCCGGCTCTTGCGCGAGGATGCGCTTCCCCGCATGCGGGCGGCCGACGCCATCCTCTTCGGCGCCACCGGCGGGCTCAGCTATGCCGAGCTGCCGCCAGAGGTCGGCAAGTCGGACAGTCTCTTGCGCATCCGCAAGTCGCTCGACCTCTACGCCAATCTGCGCCCGATCAAGGCGCTCCCGGCCCTCGCCGAGGCCTCGACGCTGAAAGCGCGGGCGCGCGAGGGCACCGACCTCGTCATCGTGCGCGAGCTCTCGAGCGGCATCTATTTCGGCGAGCCGCGCGGGGTCGAGACCCTTGCCGACGGGCGCAGGCGCGGCGTCAACACCCATTCCTACACGAGCGACGAGATCGAGCGCGTGGCGCGCGTCGCCTTCGAGCTCGCGCGCAAGCGGCGGAACCACGTCACCTCGGTCGACAAGGCGAACGTGATGGAGGCGGGCAAGCTCTGGCGCGAGGTTGTCGAGGCCCTCCACGCTGCCGACTATGCCGACGTCGAGCTCTCCCACATGCTCGCCGACAATTGCGCCATGCAGCTCGTGCGCGCGCCCCATCAGTTCGACGTGCTGCTCACCGACAACCTCTTCGGCGACCTGCTCTCCGACGGTGCGGCCATGATCGCTGGCTCGCTCGGCATGCTGCCCTCGGCCTCGCTCGGCCCCGTGGGGCCCGACGGCCGCCGCGCAGCACTTTACGAGCCCGTGCACGGCAGCGCCCCCGACATCGCCGGGCGCGGCATCGCCAATCCGCTCGGCGCCATCCTGAGCTTGGCCTTGGCACTCGAGTGGTCGCTCGGCCGGCCGGCCGACGCCCGGCTCCTCGAGAGTGCCGTCGCCCGCGCGCTTGACGAGGGTGCCCGCACGGCAGACATTATGCACCCCGGCGCCAAGCAAGTGTCGACGCGCGGGATGGGCGACGCGGTGCTCGCGTCCCTCGAGAATCTCGCGCGCGGATGAGCGAAAAAAAGGCCCGATCGTGAGGAGGATGCCATGACGGCTCAAGGTGTCACTGCGGCAAGCCGGCTTCGTGCGCTGATGCGCGAGCGCGGCATGATCACGGCCCCCGGTGCCTATGATTGCATCGGCGCGCGGCTCGTCGAGCAGGCGGGCTTCGCGGCCGTCTATATGACCGGCGCCGGCACGGCGGCGACGCTCGGCTATCCCGACTTCGGCCTCCTCACCATGACGGAGATGGTCGAGAACGCCGGCCGCCTCGCCGCGGCCGTGACAATCCCGGTGGTCGCCGATGCGGACACCGGCTACGGCAACGAGCTCAACGTGGTGCGCACGGTGCGCGAGTACGAGAAGCGCGGGGTCGCCGGCATCCACATCGAGGACCAGGGTTTCCCCAAGCGCTGCGGCCACCTCGACAACAAGGAGATCATCGCCCTCGAGGACTACCTCGCCAAGATCCGCGCCGCCGCCTCGGCCAAGAAGAGCCCGGACTTCGTCATCATCGCGCGCACCGACTCGCGCGCCTCCCTCGGCCTCGAGGAGGCGGTCAGGCGCGCCAACGCCTCGCTCGCCGCGGGCGCCGACATCGCCTTCATCGAGGCCCCGCAGACGGCCGAGGAGGTCGCCGCCATCCCGCGTCTCGTCAAGGGGCCCTGCTTGCTCAACGTGGTGTGGGGCGGGAAGACGCCGACCCTCGATCTCGCCGAGGCCGAGAGGCTCGGCTTCAAGCTCGCCATCCTGCCGGGCCTGCTCTTCAAGGGTGCCATCAACGCCTTCGATGCGCTGCTGCAAGAGGTCAAGGCGACCAGGCGCCATCCGGCGATGGGGGCGACGGTGCGCGAGGTCTTCCGCCGCGTGGGCGCCGACGAGTGGGAGCCCTTGCGCGAGCGCTTCCGCGACGCCTCGCCCGCGGAGCTCGCGCGCCGCAAGCCTGCGGCGGAATAACGGAGCGGGAGGCCGCCATGACGACCGGGACGGCGCCGACGCCGCAGACACTCTTCGAGAAGATCTGGGAGCGCCACAAGATCGTCGAGCGCGACGACGGGCAGACGCTCCTCTACATCGACCGCCACCTGATCCACGACGGCTCGCGCCACGCCTTCGAGGTCCTCGCCGAGCGGGGTCTCAAGCTGCGCCGGCCCGAGCGCACCTTCGCTACGCCGGACCATTACGTGCCGACGGCAAGCCGCGATGTGGCGTCGATCGCCGATCCCGAGGCGCGCGGCATGGTCGAGTCGATCACGCTCAACGCGGCCAAGCACAAGGTGACCATCTTCGACCTCGGCGACCCGCGCCAGGGCATCGTCCACGTCGTTGGTCCCGAGCAGGGCCTGACCCAGCCGGGCCTCACCTTGGTGTGCGGCGATTCGCACACCTCGACCCATGGCGCCCTCGGCGCACTCGCCTTCGGCATCGGCGCCTCCGAGGTCGGCCACGTGCTCGCCACCCAGTCGCTCTGGCAGCAGAAGCCCAAGACGCTCCGAATCGCGGTCGAGGGGCGGCTCCCCGAAGGCGTCTTCGCCAAGGACGTCATCCTCGCCATCATCGCCAAAATCGGCGCCGCGGGAGCCGTGGGGCATGCCATCGAATATGCCGGCTCCGCCATCCGCAGCCTCGGCATGGAGGGAAGGCTCACCGTCTGCAACATGTCGATCGAGGCCGGCGGGCGCGCCGGCATGATCGCCCCCGACGACACCACGTTCGCCTATGTCGCGGGCCGGCCCTATGCGCCCAAGGGCAAGGAATGGGACAAGGCGCTCGCCTATTGGCGCCGGCTTCCGAGCGATCCCGGGGCACGCTTCGATCGGGAGACAACACTCGCGGCCGCCGACGTAGCACCCATGGTGACCTGGGGCACTTCGCCCGAGCATGCCGCCCCCATCTCGGGCCGCGTGCCCGATCCGGCGCAAGCCCCGGACGCGGAGACGCGCGCGGGTTGGAGCCAGGCGCTCGCCTACATGGGGCTCGAGCCCGGCACGCCGCTCGAGCAGATCGCGATCGACCGCGTCTTCATCGGCTCCTGCACCAACAGCCGCATCGAGGACCTGCGCGCGGCCGCCAAGGTGGTCGCGGGCAAGAAGGCGGTGGTCCCCGCCTGGGCGGTGCCCGGCTCGGGCCTGGTCAAGGCGCAGGCCGAGGCCGAGGGGCTCGACCGCGTCTTCAAGGCGGCGGGCTTCGAGTGGCGCGAGGCGGGCTGCTCCATGTGCGTCGGCATGAACGGCGACCTGGTGAAGGCGGGAGAGCGCTGCGCCTCCACCTCCAACCGCAACTTCGCCGGCCGCCAGGGCAAGGGGGCGCGCACCCACCTCGTGAGCCCGGCCATGGCCGCGGCGGCGGCTTTGAGCGGCCGCCTGAGCGACGTGCGCAAGCTGCTCGCGGGAGGCTCGTGATGGAGAAGTTCCAACGCTTGCAAGCGACCGCCGTCCCCATCGACAGCGCCAACGTGGATACCGACCAGATCATTCCGGCGCGCTTCCTGAGGAAGCCGCGCAAGGCCGGCACCGCACTTTTTCTCTTCCACGATTTGCGCTTCAACGACGACGGCAGCGAGAAGGCCGCCTTCGTGCTCAACCGCCCCGCCTTCCGTGGTGCCGGCATCCTCGTCGCCGAGCGCAACTTCGGCTGCGGCTCCTCGCGCGAGAACGCGGTCTATGCGCTCTACGATTACGGCTTCCGCGCGGTGATCGCACCTAGCTTCGGCGACATCTTCTACAACAACTGCTTCAAGAACGGGCTCTTGCCGATCGCACTACCGGCAGCGGCGGCGGCTGCTTTGCGCGCGGCACTCAACGCCAAGCCGGGCGCCCAAGTGACCGTCGACCTCGCGGCCCAGACCGTCGTCGGCCCCGACGGCACGCGCCATTCCTTCGAGATCGATCCCTTCCGCAAGCACTGCCTCCTCGAGGGTGTCGACGAGATCGGCTTCACCCTCGGCTTCGACAAGGAAATCACCGCCTTCGAGAAGGCCCAGACACCCTAATCCCTCTCCCGCAAGCGAGGGCTTTGCAAATTGTCTCGATTTGCGATTCTCTGATGTCGATGTCAGGGAGGCGGGCATGGCGCATCGCAAGTTGGGACAGTTGAGTTTGGCGGATCA
>JBKQRV010000018.1:0-52661 GCA_052143835.1 Alphaproteobacteria bacterium | reverse complement strand
CACCCCCTCCCTACCCTCCCCCTTCAAGGGGGAGGGGAAGTCGTAGAAGTCGCCCACCTATTCCCTCCCCCCTTGAGGGGGAGGGTAGGGGGCGATGTTCCTATTCACAAACCCAGGACCAAGGGCTATGATGGGGACGTGCCGTGATCGGGCGCCCGGAAAGGGTGACCATCGCCAGCGATCCCGCCTGTGACGAGGCCGATGATTGGATGGAATTTAGGCTGACATATGAAGGGCTACTTTTCGGCTCTTCGCGAACTGATACCCGCGCGAAGCACAAGCACGAAATCAGGCGCGTCTTTCATGGGCAGCTTAAGCGCCTATTCGAGATTCATCCAGCGTTCTCCAATGTTCAGCCGACTACGCAGGAGGAGATCGACAAGCTAGGCGAGCTGCGCCTTGTGCAGGCGGCGTTCGCACGCATAGAGAGTAGTAATAAGCACTTCGCTCGGCTCCAGGAGTTTGAACGATGCGGCTATCATTTTTTCCCGCTCGCAACGCGTGAACTTTCGTTGCTTTGCTCGATCCATATTCTGTTTTTAAGGCCCGATGTCCCTGGAGGGGCCATCCGATCAGGCGATATTGACAACCGCATGAAGACAATCTTCGACGCATTAAGGCTTCCTCGCGGCAAAAGCGAATTGGGCGGCTATGATAAGCCGGGAGTAGATGAAAATCCTTTCTTTTGTCTCTTGGAGGACGACAGCCTAATCAGTCACGCTGCAATCGAAACTGATACATTGCTTCAACCGACGGGCGAGACATGGGAAAGAAATGATGCGCGCCTAATTGTTACCGTTGGGCTTTCGCCCTATGCGCGCTTGTGGAGCAACGTCGGATTTGGATGAATTACTTGTACGAGCAACTTTGTGGAATGCCCGCTCAAATGCCCCCTCGCTCTCGTCCACGCCAATCTCGCGGGCTATCTCGATGAATCGCTTCGATTGCTCGGGATCGTCGCGCTTGGGCTTTGGGGTGCGAGCCATGCGTCACCTTATAGCATCAGAATTACCAAACCGCCACGGCTGCGGCTATCGCGGCAATCAACACCAGGAGAAAGCGCGCCCGACCCTCGCTCCAATCCGCCGTCTTGGGGATCAGGGCGAACAGGCCGCACAAAACGGCAATCCCAAGAGCGACGGGATGCGTGAACATCTCAGCTCTCCTTCGGAACGGTGTGCTTTCGGCGCTCACGGACCATCGGGCTTAGGCTTGCGCGCGATCAACCGTTCGGTAGGTCAGGCGCTTGCCCTTGGCACCCTTGAGGGCGATTTCGGCGCGCTCCACGTCGTCAATGCCGAGCTTCGCGCGGTTGTTCTGCCGGAAGTCGAATTCCGCAAGATAGCGGTCAAGGTGCTGGGTTTCAACGTGCTGGTAGACCCCGATCAGCCCGCGCTTGAAGATCGAAAAGAAGCCTTCAAGGGTGTTGGTGTGCACGTCGCCCCGGACGTATTCCCGCTTGGAGTGATCGACGCTTTCGTGCTTGGCGACGGGCGACAGCTTGTAGTGCTGCGCGCCGTCAGTGACGAGCCGGCTTTCCGGGTGGACGTGGCTGTAGACGAGGCCGCGCACGTTCCGATGGTCGAGGAACATCGAGCGGATGTCGCCGTCTCGCTCGACGAGGCTCAGGACTTGAACGTCAGCCCGCTCGTGAGGGCGGCGTCGGGTCTTGGGCGACTTGCCGAGGAAAGTCTCGTCTGCCTCCACGGTCTTGCCCGAGCCGCCCAGCGGGCCGGTCTTGCCCGGCGCCATGGCGAGCCTGATCCGGTGGCCCATGAACCACGCGGTTTGCAGGCCCACGCCGAGGGTCCGCTGAAGCTGGCGGGTCGAGATGCCCTTCTTGGACGAGCACATGAGGTGGATGGCCTGAAGCCAAGTCCGGAGGGGCGCGTGGCTGTCCTCGAAGATGGTGCCGACCTTGACGGTAAACTGCCCCCGGCAGGCGTAGCACTTCCGCAGGCCGGGACGGGCGGTTTTGCCGTTCAGCCTACCCACGTGCTTCCCAGTGGCTCTGCAGTGCGGGCAAACCGGGCCGTTGGGCCACAGAAGCGCCTCGACGTGGGCATAGGCCAGTTCTTCGTTGTGGAAGTGCGGGGCGGAAAGGTTCGAGGCCATCGGAAACTCCCTTTATCTGGCCTAAAGTCTACCATTTGCGGCTGGGTTTGTCAACAAGAACATCGCCGGGTAGGGAGGGGGGTGTGTCACGTACCGATGATTCCGAGCACCTGGGCCGCCCGTCGCGGCGCTAATTCCTTGCCCGGCGCAGCAGGACGTCCCCGATCTCGACTACGACGGGGCAGTGGTCGGAGAGGCTCTCGTAAGCGGCGGGACGCTCGCGGGCGCGCCAGGGCGAGATGGGCGCGCAGCCGGCCACGGCACAGTAGCCGCTCACGCGCGCGCCCTCGGCTGTCAGGGCACCCAGGGTGCTGCTCACCAGCACGTCATCGAGGCGGCCGCCCTTGCCGCGATAATACTCGGTGCAGGCGGGCGCCATGGTGCCCTCGCGGAGGCCGAGCGCGCTCGCGGAAGCGAGCCTATCGAGGCCGCGCACTTCTGCCTCGGCCGAGCCTCGGCTGCCGTCGCCCATGGTGTTGAAGTCACCGAGGAGGAGGACGCGCGCGCCATCGGGGCCGAGCGAGGCGGTCGCCTGGGCGAGACGGCCGAGCGCTCGCGCGCGCTCCGCGGCGGCGGCTTCCGTCGCCCCGCTCTTGAGATGCACGACGATCGCGTGAAAGCCAGCACCTGGGCCCTCGGCGGGGGCGAAATAGCCGTGCCGCCCCGGCCGCAGCCAGCCCGCGCACGGCTCCTCGGGCCCGCGGGCGCGGGCGTTGAGCGGCCAGGCGTCGTCGGCGGCGAGGAGGCGTAGGCGCGCGGCGTTCCAGAGGAAGCCGACGTGCTGACTCGAGCGGGCACCGCAGCGCTGCAGATCGACTTGCCAAGGCGCGCCGGTCAAGCGCTCGAGCGCGGCCAGGAGCTCGCCCATCTGCGCCCGCGCGCTCTCGCCGTCGCGGATCTCGACGACGCCCAAGAGGTCGAGGTTCATCCAGGCGATGGCGCAGGCGAGCCAACCGATGTCCGTGTGGTCGGGGAACCATTCGATGTTCCAGGCGGCGACCCGCAGTCGAGCCGCGGCAGCTGGGGCCATGCGGCCATGCTCGAGTTCCACGACCTCGCGGCAGGAGGTAGCGCTCGCCCACACGCGCTTCTCCTCCTCGCTTGCGGCCTTCACCGGAGCCGCGGCCGCGAAGGCGCCGGCAAGGAGTGCTGCGGAGAGGAGGAGGGTCGAGAGCCGCTTCGGCATGGTACGCCTGCTGGTTCAATCATCACGAAGAAGTTCTATCAGAGATAGTACATTCAAATTCATGGAATTGCAACTACTGGGCGCGTGTGGCCTCGACGGGCGCGGGCAGTGGACAACGGGCCGCGGTTGCCGCGGCCTCGCCTTCGGGTTGACGGAGAGCCGGGCCGAGCGTAGCTTCGCCGCGCCCATCGAGGGCGGCTTCCGCGGCCTCTCCCGCCATCCGGCGCCGACGTAGCTCAGGGGTAGAGCAACTGATTCGTAATCAGTAGGTCCGAGGTTCAAATCCTCGCGTCGGCACCAATTAAGTCAAAAAGTTAGCTGTCTTTCTTAAAATCATAACCGCGGTGTGTCCGTACGGTGTCCGCATAAATGGGGCTCGTGGGGTCAGCATGGCACGGCATAGGATCGCCTTGGTCAGATCGGCACGGCTCGTCGGGTTTGCGCACGGTGCTCGCGTCGTGCGCCGCACTGCCCATCGTCGCAGATTAGTGACATGACGCTTCATGCTGACGAGGGGAACCACGACGATCCGTTTGGGCATGATCCTCCCCACGGCCCGCCAAAGACCGGGGGGGTGGGGCGTACCCCGCGATCGCGAGCGCTCACGGAAATTCCGGGCGCTGTCTCTCTGCCGAGACGGTGCCGAAAAATCTTGTAAACCATGTCTCCCAGAATAGACGGGGGTGGATTTACCGAAATAGTTTGATAACTATGCGAATGCTATTTTTGGTTGTGCACAGGTCGGCTAAAACGATCCTTAAGGAAAGACTTTATGGGGCTTAACGCATATTCAATCTGATCCCGCGCTCTCCCTCATCGCAGCTTACCATTTCGCTGACGGGTTACGGCGGCAGCCCTGTTTCCCAGAACCAACATTCTCGTCAACGTATCGGTATTGACCGTTTCGCCAATACCTAACACGTATCGGGGAAGTCCCATGGCTTGGCAGATAAACGCGAGAGCGATACACGCGTCTACAATATGTGCATTGCCTCCGGGAACATCTTTGAGATGGCGTAATTCGAGGCAGTTATCAGGTTCCGTCCCCGCTGGCGCAAAGCACTGGTCCTGTTGAATGACAGGAATTCCATGCGTTTGCATGAATTGAATGACCTCTGGCATATCCAAGAACGGAACACGCCGCAATACGCTCGTAATCTGTATTTTTAGGAACAGCGGCCAAGCAAGATTTTCAGCATCCATCAACTTTTCTTGACGCTTCATAATCCCCATAAGCACCGAAAAGAGCTGCGACAGGTCAATGAGCCAGCCAGATCTCAGGTTGCGCTCATAGCACATTTGTATAAAATGTTGACGCTGCTCATACCCTTCCAAGAATGTGTCAACGCTGTCCGGCGACGAAAGACGAACGCTATTCAACGGCACCGTGATTTCACTGGTGCAGCCGGCATGATATTGCCATGTGAAGATTTGCGAACCCGGGTCGTTGTTTCGGGTTTGCCGAGTGACAAAACCCGTGCTCATCGGAAAGATATTGTCGAACTGTAATCCACCTGATTCTACGGACTCGTCACCCATCAAAGTCGCAAAAGATTGGAAATCGAGACGGGAGTAAAGGCGGCGCTCACGCCACGGGTCTGGGAAGAGATATAGCTTTATGTAGCTTGTACCCCTTTCACGCTCTAATATTTCTGGAACCCGCTGAACAAATTTTGCGAAATCTTGTCTCCTGGCCTTGCCGCGCTCCGATAAGAGATCGAGGAAGTGACGGTCAGTTTCGTGTCTTGGGTCTGAAGCGTCTGCTACGCGACGATATATGCGTCCGGAACCATGCAAGTAGGGAGCGTTGTTGCCCTGCGGCACCCGAATTATGACGACCGCCCGATCAGTAGTAAGACTTAGATCAGAGTCTGGCCCATTGATGACGCGCACCTCAAAGAATGGTGTCGGATTGATTTGTGTGCTTGCCGCTTGTCTCAGCCATTGCTCAATCTGCGGTATTTCGGAAATCTTGACGCCGGGATAGGAAGCCGCAGTCCGCCGGTCGGCATCTTCGTCTATTCCGTAGAAGAGCCAGCCGCCGTAGGAATTAGCAAACGCACTCAAGGATTTTGCTGCAGAAGCAACACCCGGGAACTCGCGCTTATATTCGACGTACCAACCCTCTGGCACTTCACGCAGAAGTGCGAGATCGGATGCTGTCAATTCATCGAACGGCTTTTGAAAAGGGCTGAACGAGATCATTGCTTCCACGCGTCTCCGGTGCTTTCGTTGTCCTGATTGTCAGACCAAAGGAGGTCGGTCGCAGGACCCAACCTATGCGGACCGGTCGATAATCCCGCCAGATCGTAGGAGTTAGTTGCGCCTAGGAGCTCGCGTTACGCCATGGCGTGTCGAAGGGCGTTGTTATTGTATTGCCATTGGGCGACCTCTATACGAACGCCATAGTGCTTGGCGACGGCGACCATCGGAAGATTATCGTCCTCGATCATATGAATTACCCCCTGGGCCGGAGCCAAGAGTTCCGCAGCAAACGCGCGGCCCACTGCTTGTCTATCAGTATATATGTCGGCAACAGGTGCATTTCGGCTGCCAAACTCTAAATAATCACCGATAGCGCGTGCCAGCACAAAGGCAGTGCTCTTTTGGCCTTCATCCTGCAGAACGACGACCGGGGTTCCATCGCCACGCGCCAAGAAGCCGCGCAACTGCTCACCATCGAAGTCGCTGGTAGCGAACCGCGCATCTCCACCACAGAGCATCACGATCCCGCCAACGCCGCCCATATTGCGGTCTCCGCCTAGCCCGAACGCCGTGCGCAAGGACCGAGCCCAATCGGTGCCAATTCGGTAAGGTTTGATGCTGTGCGAAGTGCGTACGGGTCTTTGTTGGCGCAGTTCGGGCAGGCGCGGGAGACTATTAGTGGCAACCTTGGCCTCGACCTCCTCCGCAACGTTACGTAGCGTCATTTCGAGATCGCTAAAATCGATAGCCGAGGCAAAATCAAGGCGCGCGTCTTCATCAGGAATAAACTGCTCAAGGTTCCAGATCTGATCAGCGTCTGCATCGCTCATACTGTAGGGCGACTTACCGAGCGCGCCCGCAGTCCGACAGAACGCAAGTTCGTTTGGATGCCTCAAACTTTCTTCGATACGTCGCAGCATCCAATCCGCCGGACGATCGAACCGCCTTCCCATATGCAAGCGACGCACGACCGGGCGGACAAGACGGTCGAGCACCGTCTCGGCGAATACCTGCGCTTCCATGAAAATTGATAGCTTGTTTTCAGGAATGCGCGGGCCGTCGTCGGCCTCGGAGATCGGTCGAGCAAGAATTTCCATCCGAGCCCCGGTGGATCGGGCCAACAGGATCGCCTTCCAGTCATTAACTCGCGTGGTCGTGTCGACGGGGAAATTTTTGAACGGATCGTCGCGCCTACACAGGAGACGCCACCAGTTTGTAAGCAGCCAAACGCTGTTTTCATTTAGGTCAACGTGAGTTGTCGCGACGACGGGCTCGCCGCCGGTGCCGTTCGAAAATCGAACAATCACATCTCCGTCAATGTCGTCGGCGTCTAAGGCACTACCGTCGGCTTCTGGCATATGGACGGACACCACCTCGATCTCGGGGACTCTTGCGACCGATTGGACTTCCGCAGAGGGTGCAAGCGTCGAGAGACCCAGCTCCTGGGCCTTTCGGCGTCCCTGTTCCGTCAGCGTAGGGATCGACACACGACCACCATGGACGATTTGCACGAGCCCGGCGTGAGCAAGCGCAGTCAAAGAGCGACTTACGTTCGGCTGCCAGCGCTCGGCGAGGGTCGCGAGCTCGCTAATGCTCTTCGGCCCCTTCGTCGCAATTATCGTCAGAAGTTCGCGGTTCCCTTGTGGCGCGAGCGCCTCGATGCGCAGCTCTTCGGATGGCTCTCGTGACTCAGTGGCCATTCTAGCGAGAATTCGGTCCCGCACTGCGCTACCCGGAATTCTGGACTTCATGGGGGACATCCTCTCTCTCTCTCAAACTCGAACTCTACGCCGTTCCTGCGGCAGTACGCCTCACACCGCTCGGTGAAATCGGTGACCAGCGCGCCAGCTGACACCAAGCCATATCGAAACGTCTGTCCGATCCTACTTGCGCGATGCTCGTGATCGAATGGTTCGTCTGGTCCGGCACCGTCGTACGCATGGGAATTGTCGAAACCCAACAAACGATTGCACTGTTCGTCCTCCAGGATCAACGCGTAGGAAACTCCGTGCGGGCGGTTGATCGTTGCGTCGACCCATTCGGCCCTCACGATAACGCGCCACCCGTTGGGCATCGTGCAGGGGTAGACGTAGTCCAATAGGACCCGCATGTCCGTTAGTGTAAACATATATCACCTAACGATATGCTTACAGACATATATCATTCAGCGATATGCTTGCAAGCATATCAGATGTCGATGTGCTTTCAAGGCTTATTTGATCCCACAGATTTCCAAATGATTTCAAGGCTATGACACAGATTGAGTGAGTTACCTGCCCCCTTAAGGAGCCCCCTCCGATCGACCGCGCCAGCTCTTTTTGTCGTGGATTTGGGCAGGCGACCCGCGTCCACACCTCGCTGAGCTGCGGAAGAAGGATCAGCGCAAACCGATGCCGCGGTGGGACTATATCGCCCGGCCGGGTGCGCCCAGCGGAGGAGAGCGGTCCCGCCCCAGGCCGGCGTCTGCATGCATGATACAAGCCTGGGTTAGCGTGGCGTTATCATGCCATCAGCGGGAAGCTAACATCCGTATCGTCCCTCCTCACCTGACGAGACCGCGGAATTCCTCGCTGGAGCCCCCCGAATTGGGGGCGATTGCCCCATCCATATGCTAACGTCGAAATTGTCTCAAAATGGGCGGCTCGGGACACGACCCACGGGTTCCCGACACCCGTCCCAGGCGCCCGATTTTAGGCATGTCCGCGAGGCGCTTTACCGATGAGAGGATTGCCTCAAAAATGCGATCGGCAGCCGAGGGATTGTGTTCCGCAATGTAGCGGCGCGCCTCTTCAAGGCCATTGAGCGCGACCTCGCGCCAGATGATTTCCATGGACCACTATTTTTTTGCGCGCGGTCTCTTAAGCTCGCGCTTCGTGCCCCATGACCTGACCCACTTCTCCACCCTCGCGTGAGGGACACCGGGAGCGCCGGAATTCGCCTCCGACAAGCCCCGCTTTATCTCCTCGATCTGCCGAGCGTTGTGCTCAACGAACGAGACGATCGCCTCGCCGGCTAGATAGGATTTGCTTCGCTTCAAATCGCGCGCAAGCGCACCCAGCTTTGTGCTTACCTCAGGAGGTATTCGCACCGTCATCGTCGCGCTCTTTGCCATCTCACCGTTCCTCGGCTGCATATTTCCGTAGTCTAGCACAGCCCAACACCTGTGCGGAGTTTAAGGTTATGCCCTTTATGGCTGCTGGGGTCGCGAGCAAGCTTACGGAACTCGCCGACATGCGCGCAGTGCCGAACGAATGGCGTTTACGATAAGGCGTAATTGGATCGAGCTGCGGTCATTGGCTCGGTAAAATTCCGCCGCTACCCAAATCTCCAAAACAGCTGTCCACGAACGTCTTGTCGCCCCACTGGACTTTATCGTCTCCGATAACAAGAGGAGGCAGATTTTCGCCGTGGAATTGCCCCCTGACCGACACGGCTTGAATGTTCAAGTACGAGATCCTCAATACCTCGGCGTTGTTCTGGTCATACACGACGAAGGTGCTTGGATCCGGCTTCTCATGCCGCGCGGAAGGTGCTACCCAAACGTCATCGTCCTCGATGCGCGCGACTGCGTCGTTATTTTCGTCGAAAATTCGCAGCGTCTTGATGATCAGGCGTTGATGCGCGCTCATGTCGACGGTGAGCATTTCCTGGCCGCCCATTTGAACAATGATGGTCGGCATCTTTGTCGCAATGGCGAGATTCGACCCCAGGAATACCATGAACGCGCCCTTGGGGACCTTGCAAGTGGCGGGTATCAGCGGCGTCTCGACGTTTCTCGGCGTCAACGTCGCCGAGAGCCGAACTTCCTGTAGGTCAACCCACTGAAGGGTCAGGTCGAGGCCGAGAAACAAAATCGGCACGGCTAACGCTCCCAAGGCGAGCCGAAAGGGACCGGGCCATTTCAGGAATGCCCAAAGCCAAACCGCGAGGAAACCGACAACGTCAAAGGCGGCTACCGTGTATGCAATTCGCGCAATCCAAAACTCGGTCGCTGAGGAGTCGATCATGGCGTAAGTCGTTCCTACGCCGATCGCCGCGAGGAAAATCGGGAAGCCGATGGCCCACCAGATTTCGACGAATCCCATGCAAGCTACCTCTCCTAGGCAATATTAGAGCATGATTCGATCAAGTTGAAACACCGAGGTCGTCACCCCCGCGAAAGCGGGGGGGTGGATTCCCGCTTTCGCGGGAATGACGATGCGAACGGTCGATTCAACGTGATCGGAGTTGGCCCTAGCCGCGTCGACGAAACGCGGGAAATCACAAAAATTTTGAATTTCTGAAAGAAGGAGCGAGCAAACCGTGTCAGCGGCAGCGGCCGACGAGCGTTGCGCGAATGGGCTGAGCTGCGTCGATTTCACGCGGCTTGCGCGTGCGCTGCCGGCGACGGCACGCTGAGCAGCTCTCGCCAGGTGGCGCCAAGCCGCTTGCGTTCCGCTTCGGCGGCCCTCGCCGCCGCCAGGATTTCGCCGTCATGGGCACTGCCGAGCATGCCCAGGATGGACGCCAAGCGCTCCTTCGTCTCGCTTTGCGCCCCGGAGTCGGTGAGCATCCATTCGCCGTAGCGGGTGCGGCTCAGGATGCCTTCTCGCTGCAAATGATCGGCGGCCTTGCGCACGCTGGCGTAGACCGTCGGGGACGGCTGAGCGAACGGTGCGGCCACTTCCCACGCGAGCAGCTGCGTGGACAGGTGCCGCGTCCGCGTGAGGATGGCGATAATCGCGCATTCGACACGATCAAGACCCGGGCCGATTCGGCCCGCATTCATGGTGACCATGAGCCCCCCAAGTGCCTCAGGATTTGAGTAGTGTCCGACCCAAGAGAAAAGGGTCGGACAATCAAACCTCCCAAGCCTCCCTGTTGACCGCCCGCGTTGCGCCCAGAGGAGCGGTCGTTTCGCGCGGACTAGAGAAACGGTTGGGCCCGCGCCAGCAATTCCTCGATCCCGGCCTCATTCGGATTTCGCGGCTTGCCGGGGTGGATTATCGACACCTGGCAGCTCTCGGCGGCTTCCACGAGCTGACGATAGGTTCCGGCCGCGAGGTCGACGATATACGCCTGCTTGTCCTTGTTGTATGCGAACATCTTGTTGTTGATCTGGGTGCACTCGTTGCAGCTGTTGCAGCGCGGCGTCTCGATGTAGGGCTCGTCGGACGGCGGCGGCACCTCCGCTTCGGCCTGCTGCGGAGCCGGTGCCGACGCCGGCGCCGGTGCGCTCGGCACCGCGGCCGGCGTCTCCTTCGCCTGTGCCGGCGCACTTCCGCGAGCTTCGGCTTCGCGTTTCTGTTGCTCTTGCCACGCCGCGCGCTCCTTTGCGAGGAGCCGCTCGGCATGCGAGTTATGAATGCCGCCGAGCTCCTGCAGGCTGCGCCACATCTCGGCGCAGCGCCGCGCCTCGCGCACCAGCGTGCTGCCGACGACCACCTTCTGGAGCACGTTGTCGCGGTCGACCATGAAGAGAGAGGGCAGCTTCTCGGGCAGGCCGTTCGGCGTGTGGGCGAGACACTCGGGAACCGGGACCGTGTGGCCGTTCCATTCCGCGCGCGGGACGCGCGCGAAATCCTTGGCCAGGCGCCGGTCGCAGGCCAGGAAATCGACGAGCGTGAAGGCGAGGCGCTCGGGAACCCTCTGGTGCGCCTCGTCCTCGAAGGCAAGGCTGTGGACCGGCCAGTCGAGCTCCGGCTGGGGATTGTCCTCGAGGTGGAAGCGCGAGGCCCAGTCCGGTCCTGCCGAGGGGTCGTAGACGAAGGCGGCAAAGGCGCGCGACTCCATCGCCGCCGCCGCCATCAGATAGGCCGGCAGGTCGCCGGCATTTCCGGTAGCACCGGAGAAGATGCTGAAGAGGGCGGGCCCGTTGTAGCTTAGCCCGCCCAGGACGCGGTCCCGGAAGCGGAACAGGTGCGAGGCGCTCGACTGCAGCACGTAGACCTCGCCCGATCCGATCATCGAGCTCGCGATCAGCCTGCTGCGCGAGCCGAGGGAGGCGTGTCCGTCGCCCGCCGGCGAGGGCTCGAGGATGTCGTCGCTCTGGACCAGGATTTTCATCGGCAAGCCTGCGGAAAGCGCCTCCGCCAGCTTGCTCGTCTCCTCGGGCGTCATATGGGCGGCGTTGAGAGAGACGAGATAGTCCGGGAACAAGGCCGTGTCCCTCGGATCGAGCCCGTTGGTACCGAAGTCCGCGAAGAAGGAATCGTGCCGCGACTCGTGGTATTCGCCCTCGATCTCGAGCTCGGCGATCGCGATGGCCTTGGCGAGCTCGATCATCTTGGGCTGCCGCTCGCGGTAGGCCTCGAGGGCGGCGGCGCAGCTCGCGAAGACGAAGGAGTAGGGCGCGGCAGGCTCGCCCGCTTTCTCGGCCCCATCCAAGCGCGCAAAGAACTTCTGGGACTGGAGCACGGAGAGCAGCCAGCGGATGCGTTGGCGCCGGCTCTCGGAGAGCGAGGGCTTGCCCGCGGTCTTGGCGAAGAGGCGCGACATCGCGTTGAAATCGAAGGCCCCCTCATGGGCCGGCCCGATCGAGGCCTTGAGGCTTGCCGCACTGCGACCTTCCTCCGAGCGGACGAAATCGGCCTTGAGGATGTCGGAAAGCTTGACGGCCAGCCGGTCGAGCGCTGCGCGGAACGTGCGGGATTTCTTCCCCTGCACCGTCTGCCAGACGTGCTTGAGGAAGCGCTCCGGCATCCCTTGGTCGCAATCGACGACCTCGCCGTCCGCCTTGAGGACGGTACGGACGCGGGTCAGGCTGTCCTGCAAGAGATCATCCTTCTTCGTCGCGAGCCGGCTTGCGGCCACCTTGACGAGTGCGGACAGCGATCCGCCGGCACCCTCCGCGACGAGCGTGCGGATTTCCTGCTCGAGCCGGAGCGCGTGCCGCCTCAGCCGCTCGCCGTCGGCACCTTGGGCGATCTCGTGAAGCGCCTTGTCGAAGAGGCCGGAGAGGGAGTGCACCGGCCCCTCGTTCGTGCCGGCGCCGAGAAGCACCAGGGGAAAGTCGTAGCGAAGCTTGGTCAAATCGCGATAGGCGGCGAAGAGGGCCGGACGCAGGTCGAGCCCGTCGATGGCGTCGAGCTCGCCGCCCGCCCGCTTCCCCGTCAGATAAAAAGCGGCATACGCCTGAGGTCCGCCTTGCATGCCGATGTCGCCTTTCGTTGTTGAGCCGGGCTCGCGAAGACCGCGCTCCGGCTCCGTCTTCAGGATGCGTGAGCGCTTGAAGCGGTGGACGCAGGCCGTGCCTCGGCTTTCTGCGGCCAGACCGTGAACTTGTCGAGCTCCTTCTCGAGCCCCGTCTTGATGAGCGCGCTCGAGCGCAGCTGCCCGCTCATCCTCAGCTCCTCGTAGCAGGGGACGTCCGGATTGCGATAAAGGATGCCCACGGGAATGGGATCGAGGGTCGAGGCGATCTCGCGCGCCCGGTTGAGATTCGCGGGGTCGTGCTGCTCCTGGTTCTTGTAGACCTTGGCAATGGCCGGACTGATGCGGATCCCCTGCTCGTGGTTGAGAAGCAGGACCCTCTGGGGATCATGAAGCCAGGGATCGAGCAGGTTGGGCAGCCATTCCGGGCAGCGCTGGATGATGCGCACGAAGGAGAGCCCCTTGTGGTGGAACGCCGCCCTGATGATGTCGTAGAGCACCTCCGGTATCCAATCGACCGCCTGCGCCACGAAGGAGGCGTTCTGGACTCCAAGCGTCACGGTCAGCGGGTTGAGCGCCTGCAGGTAGGCCCCTCTCGGCGTGGTATTGCTCTTGAGCCCCTGGGGCGAGGTCGGCGAGGCCTGCATCTTGGTCAGGCCGTAGATCTGGTTGTCGTGCAGCATCACCGTCATGTTCATGTTGTAGCGGATGGCGTGGATCCAGTGGGCGGCGCCGATGCTGCAGCAATCCCCGTCGCCGGTGTTGACGAAGACATGCAGATCCGGCCGCGCCATCTTGATGCCTTCGGCGACCGGAAGCGCGCGTCCGTGGATTCCATGGAACCCGTAAGTCTTCATGTAATGGGGAAAGCGGCTCGAGCAGCCGATCCCCGACACGAACACGGTCTTCTCCGGCCGCAGCTCCTCATCGCGGCAGAGGCGCTGCACGGCCGTGAGGATGGCGTTGTCCCCGCACCCGGTGCACCAGCGCGGCACCCCGCTCTGGTAGTCCTCGAGCTCGTAGTGCTCGTCGTACATCCGGAGCAGGCATTCAGTGGCGGCAATCGTCATAATGGCGTCCTCTCAATGCCGAGCTAATCTTTCGAGGATCACGCGGCGGATGGTATTGGGCTTGATGGGCTCGCCCCGCACCTCGCTCCAGCAGTCGACGTCGATCAGGTAGCGCGAGCGCAGCAGCATCGCCACGGCCGAGTAGCGCCGATTGGTCTCGTCGATGATCTCGTCGTCCGGCCGGTCGCACCAGTTGCTCTCGATCGTCAGGACCTTCTTGAAGCGCTGCATGATCTCCTTGATCCCGGGCGGCATGGGCTGGAGGAACGCGAGATGCAGCGAGGACACCTTGTGGCCCTCCTCGCGCAGGCTCTCCACGGCCTCCTCGATCGCACCCTTGCTGCTGCCCCAGCCGACGACCAGGAGCTCGCCCGTCTCGCCGCCGAACACCGGCGGCGTCCTCAGCGTCTTCTGCAGCGCTGCCAGCTTCAGGCTGCGGGCGCGGATGCCCTGCTCGTTGCTCTGCGGGTCGTAGGCGACGTGGCTCAGGCTGTCATGGGCGAGCCCGGTGAGCGTGTGCATGCCCTCCGGCTGACCCGGTATGAAGCGGCGCGCGAGGCCGCTCGTGGCCTCCCAGTCGTACGGCTTGGCACCGGCCGCAACCCCGCTTTGGTCGACCGGCGGCGCCACCCACGCCTCGCTGAATTGCGGCCGCGGGAAAGGCTGCTGGGAAGTGGCCAGATTGGCGTCGGAAAGGACGACCACGACCATGTTGAAGGTCTCGGCGATCTTGCGCGCGGTGATGATCGAATAGAAGCAGTCCTCGATCGTGCTTGCCGCCATGACCACCTTGGGCGCATCGCCGTGACTGCCGAACATGGAGGCGAGGAGGTCGCCCTGCTCGGCCTTGGTCGGCTGGCCGGTCGAAGGACCGCCGCGCTGCACGTTCACGACGACCAGCGGAATCTCGCCCATCACGGCAAGCCCGATCGCCTCCTGCTTGAGCGAATAGCCGGGGCCGGAGGTGATCGTGACCGCGCATTTGCCGGCATAGGAGGCGCCGATCGCGAAGGCGCAGGCCGCGATCTCGTCCTCCGCCTGATGGACCACCCCACCCACCTTCTCGAAGACGTCGCTCAGATAGTGCGACGCCGAGGTCGCGGGCGTGATCGGATACATGGCGCAGACCTCCATGCCCGAGGCGAGGATGCCCAGCGCCAGCGCGGTGTTGCCGTTGATCACGATCTGCGGCTCGGTGACCCGCTCCGCCGGGATGCGGAACTTGAGGTCGAGGTTCCGCTCCGCCCAATCGTGGCCCGCCTCCAAGAGTTTGATGTTCGCCTTGATCACGCTCTCGTCCTTCTTGCCGAAGGTGAGTGCTATTTGCTCGCGCGCCAGCTGGAGGTCGAGGCTGTATAGGCTGCACAACATGCCGAGCGCGAACATGTTCTTGCCGCGCCGCGCATCGGCGACGACGGTCCGGCACTCCCGCTCCATCGGAATCTCGTGCACCTTGTACCCGGCCGTCACCAGCTGGTCGTGGATCGCCACGTAGGAAGCCGCGATCGCCGCATCCGGATCCTCGCGCCACTTGCTTTCGAGAAGGACGATGCAGCCGGGCTTGAGCTCTCCGGCCTGCACACGTCCGAGCAGCACCTGCTCGTTGAAGGCCACCACGAGGTCCGTATTATTGCCTCCGTTGGTGACGCGGCGGGAGCCCAGGCGAATGCGGTTTCCGCTCGCACCCGCGACGCTCCGCGCCGGCGGCCGGATCTCGGCGGGGATGATCTCCACCGTCCAGACGCCGTTGCCCATCCGCGCCGCGATGGCGCCTAAGGACTGGCCGCATCTCTGGGCACCCTCGCCGGAATCGCTGATCACCTCGACGATGTGCTCGCTCAAGGTGGTGACCGCCTTCTTGCCGGCGAAGAACCTTTCCGGCGGGACGGCGTTGCGGGCGGGCTGCAATAGGGAGGTCTCGTTCATGGTCTTGCCAGAGCCTTTTCGAGTTTATGCATCGAGCCGTGTCGATCGTTCCGATCCCGCAAGCCTAAGCGACACGGATGCGCGCGAAATTGCGCTCTCTGAGATCGATGCCAAAGAGCATGCCAGGAGGCGCCTTTCCTTCGGCGGAAGCCTCCTCGCCGTAATCGCGCAGTCCGAGATACGCCTTCATGCTGCGCGCCGCCTTGCGGCCGGCACCCATCGCCTCGATCACGGTCGCGGCCCCGGTGACGATATCGCCGCCCGCGAACACGCCCGCCATCGAGGTCGCAAGGCTCTCGTCCGTCTCGATGTAGCCCCGCTTGTTGAGGCGAAGCTTCGAGGTCTGGCCGATGATCGGGTTCGCGTTCGTTCCGATTGCGAACACGACCTGATCGACTTCCAACTCATGCTCGCTGCCCGCAACCGGTACGGGGCGCCGCCGACCCGATTCGTCGGGCTCGCCGAGCGTCATCTGGATGCAACGCATGGCGCGGACGAGCCCCTTGTCGTCGGCGAGGATCTCGACGGGATTGGTGAGCCAGTGGAATTCGATGCCTTCTTCCTCGGCGTGATGGACTTCCTCCGCCCGCGCGGGGCATTCCGTCCTGCTGCGGCGGTAGACGCAGAAGACCTTCTCTGCCCCCAGCCTCAGGCAAACCCTCATGGCGTCCATCGCCGTGTTGCCGGCGCCGATCACGGCGACGCGGCGGCCAAGGGGCAGCGGCGTGTCGTAGTTCGGGAACTCCTTCGCGCGCATCAGGTTGCAGCGCGTCAGGAGCTCGTTGGCCGAGAGCACGCCGTTGAGAGAGTCACCGGGTATCCCGAGCATCGACGGGTAGCCGGCTCCGGTGCCGATGAAGACGGCGTCGAAACCCAGCTCGCCGATCATTTGCTCGATCGTGAACAGGCGACCGACCAGCGTGTTGCACTCGTACTTGACGCCGATCTTGCGCAGGTTCCCGATTTCGGCGTCGATCACCTCGTTGGGAAGACGGAAATCGGGGATGCCGTAGCGCAACACGCCGCCCGGCTGATGGAAGGCTTCGAATACGGTGACGTCGCACCCCGCCTTGGCCATATCGGCAGCACACGCCGCCCCCGCGGGCCCGGAGCCCACGATCCCGATCCTGAAGCCGTTGGGCTCGATATAGGGAACGCTGGTCCAACGCTCGGCGATGGCGAGATCGCCCAAGTAGCGCTCGAGCCGGCCGATGGCAACCGGCTCCAGGGACTCGCCCACGACGCAGACGCCTTCGCACTGGGTTTCCTGCGGGCACACCCGGCCGCAAACGGCCGGCAGAAGATTGGTCCGGGTTATGGTCTCATAGGCCGCGCGGAAATCCTTGGACGCGATCTTTTGAATGAAGCCGGGGATGTCGATGTTGACCGGACAGCCCGCGACGCAGACCGGGTCCGGACATAAGAGACAACGCTCGGCCTCGTTGAGCGCCTCCGCTTGGCTGTAGCCGCAGTTCACCTCGGCAAAATTCCTCACCCGCTCCCGCGCGTCCTGTTCGCGGACGGGGGTGCGTTTTTGCGGAATGGTCCGTATCGTCTTTTTTTTCGCCATCGCCGTTCACCAGTCACCACTCAGGTTTTGACGGAAGCTCAACAGTCCGAAAGATCAACCCCGCTCAACGCCGCGCGCCCGGCTCCGGCTGCTGCGCGGCCAGCGTGGCCAGCGTGGCGACGGAGGCCGGATCGACCATGCTCCTCATGCGGCAGGCCTCCGACCAGCGCTCCATCGCCATCTTCTCCTCTTCGGCATAGCGCTTGAGGCGCATCATCAGATCGTCGAAATCGACCTTGTGCCCGTCGAAGTCGGGACCGTCGACGCAGGCGAACTTCACCTGGTCGCCCACCCTCACGCGGCAGCCGCCGCACATCCCCGTTCCATCGACCATGATGGGATTGAGGCTCACGAGGGTCTTGATCGCGTGGGGACGGGTCACCTCGACGCACGCCTTCATCATGACGGGCGGGCCGATGGCGATCACCTCGTCGATGTCGCGGTGCTTCTCGATCGCGAGCTTTATCCCGTCGCTGACGAAGCCCTTGATCCCGGCCGAGCCGTCGTCCGTGCACAGGATCAACTCGTCGCAGCAGGCCGCGAACTTCTCCTGCCAGAAGATCAGCTTCTTCGTGCGGAAGCCGAGGATGCCGATGACCTGCGCGCCGCTCTCCTTGAAGCCGCGCGCCTGAGGAAAGATCGGGGCCACGCCGAGCCCGCCGCCGACGCACACGACCTTCTTTGCGCCGCCCGTGACGCTGGGCAGGCCCATGGGCCCAACGAGCGCGTAAAGTGCGCTTCCGACCTTGCAGTTCTGCTGCATCTCCCGGGTCGTCTTTCCGACCGCCTGAATGACCAGGGTGACCGTTCCTTTTGCGCGGTCGAAGTCCGCGATGGTGAGCGGTATGCGCTCGCCGTGCTCATGCGACATGACGATGACGAACTGCCCGGGTTTGGCGGCTTTTGCCATCAAAGGATGGCGAATCTCCAAGAGGTAGGTGACGTCCGAGAAGTCCTCACGGGCGATTATCTCGAACCCACCGCCGCCACCGTCCGCATGTTGCATGTCTAAACTCACTGTTTCCAAGGCTTTGGGAATGATTTGGCTGGTATTAACCGCAGGAAGCCGGTCGCGCTTTGATCCAGGTCAAAGCGGCGCCTTGGCCGCCGCCTCGGTGCTCGCAGCGCCGCTGGTCCTGCTGATGGGCACGATTCGGGCCGTTTCCGGCCTCAGGAGAGCGGAAAAAGGCAGCCTTGGCTTGCTGGCACCCCCCCCCCACGCCTCTTTGGACGCAGGCTCACGCATCCCAGGGGTGCCCGAGGAAACGACCGTCGCCTTCCGCAGCGAAAATGGAGCCAAGCGCCGTAATCGCGATTTCGCACCGCCCATCCGGGGCGGTATGATAAAACCCGCGCGGGCCGGCTTCGCCACGCCGCGCGCACCCCGGCCTCAGGCGAAGGAGGGTTGCCTGATCATGTATAGGTTCCTCTCCGTATTGTGTGTCCTGACCGCGGTGGGTACGCTCGTCTACCAGATCGTGACGTGGCAGACGACCGGCCATTGGCCGGATTTCTCCGTCGCGGGGGGATTGCGCCGTATCGGGGTCGAGGTGCCGGAGCTCGATTGGAGCGGGTCGAGCCGGATCTTGGCGACGCTGTTCGCGCTGCCGCTCGTGCTGTGCCTGCTCGCATTGGGGCTTGTCATCGAACTGGTGTGGGGCCGGCGCGTGAGGTAAGGCGCTCAAGGCGCCGCTCGCTCGCCTACTTCTGCGCTTCGGCCGGCTGCTGGCGGAAATAAAGCGCCACGTGCGTAGCGATATCGCTGGCGACATAGGCAATCGCACGCTTGCGCGCGTCCTCGCGTCCTTCCACGGTCGCGTACGCGTTCGAGACGTTGCCGAAGCTGTTCACGCCCGTGCTCGTGCCTGCCATCACCTGCTTGCCGTCGGCCAGCGAGATGAGCTTATAGCTCACCGTCTCCACGATGCTCGAGCGTTGCGACAGTCCCGAAGGATCGATCGCTGTGTCGGACTCAGACTCGCTCAGCGTCACCCTGATCGCATAAGTCGCCTTGCCCGGGCTGCCGTCGGGATTGATGCGGGCGAGAAGCGCGTTGTGCAGCTCCTGCCCCAAGCGGAAGAGTTTCGACGCCTGCAGCGCAGAGAAGTCGATGGGATCCACCTTCACTTGGGCCATCTGGGTGCCGACCGGGGTCGCCCCCGAGGATTCGGCGTAAATCGGGTGGAAGCCGCATCCGGAGGATGCGAGCAGACCGAGGAACAAGAGGGCGCCGCTAAGCCATCGCATCGCTCACCCTATCGCCGCCGCAACCTTCGCTCATCGCCTCTCTCGCGCTCGCACGGGCGCCTGCGGCTCGGCAGCTGCCGAAAAGGCGCCCAGGGGGAGCCCAAGCATAGCAGAAGCTGCGGCCGCGCACAGCCCACCCGGCCTGGATCGGGGCGGCCTCCTCGGAGCGCCGCCCGGTCATCGCATAAAAGCCGTGGGCGCCGCTTAAAGCGGCATATGAGAGCGCCGATTTGGGGCGAATGTAGCGCAGTAAAATCCCGGGCGGCGTGTCCTCCACCGAAGGCTTTGGTCGCCGGCGCGAATACGATCGCCGTTCCGGCCGCCACTCGGCCGTGTGAGGTTGCCAGCGGCGGCGGATCAGCGTTACTCTGCTTTTTATAGGCGCAGCAGCCCGCGAACGACAGAGCGGCGGTCGACAAAATAATCGCGCCCCGGGGCTTTTGCGAGAAGGTTGGGCGATGGCGCAGGTCGAATTCTTCGCCGACGGTCGGCCCGACGTGACCGTTTGTGTCAACGGGCACGCCGAGGGCTACATCCTGCACCACGCGATCATGTCGCTGCGCCGCGCCATCGCCGTCGCGACACTGCACGGGATTCGGTGCGAACTGGTTCTCGTGCTCGACGCCCCCACCGCCGAGACCCGCGCCTACGCCGAAGACCACCGCCATCTCGCCGACCGGATCATCATCGTCGAGCTGCGCGATGCCGCGAGCGCGCGCAACGTGGCGGCGCGGGCGGCGCTCGGCCGGTTCCTCGCTTTCTGCGACGGTGACGATCTGGTTTCAGCCAATTGGATTCACGCGGCGTTCGCCTATTGCGAAGCCGCCAACGACCCCAAGCTCATCGTCCATCCCGAACTCATGGTCGCCTTTGGCTCCGAGCGGTGGATCCGCTGGCATATCGACAGCGACGATCCGATGTTCTGTCCGTTGGATCTGGTCACGAACTGGTTTTATCCCGTGACCTCGCTATTTCCCCGGCAGCTTCTCCTCGACATCCCGCTGGTCCCAAACGACCACGAACACGGGTTCGGCGCCGAGGATTGGCTGTGGACGGCCGATACGCTGCTCGCGGGCTGCGTTCATCGCGTGGTTCCCGAGACCGCCTTGTACTATCGCCGCCGGGCGGACATCGTTTCATACGGCAGCGTTTCCGGCACCGTCGTCCGCGCCGCAAAGCTGTTCGCGCACGCGAATCGTCACGCATGGCGCATCAATGAGCTGGATGCGCCGCTGTCGAGCGGCGCGCCCTACCAACAGGTCGCGACCTACGATGCGATTCCGCGCTGTCAGTTCTCGGCCGCAGGCAAGCCGATCGACACGCGGTTCGCGATCCCCTTGGCGCCGCGGAAATTCAACCTTCGTCGCGCCCGGATCGAGGACGCCGCAACGGACGCCCGACCCCAAGCGGAGACGCAAGGGGAATCGCGGCAAGCCGGGGTCGATAAGCCGACAGCCCCGCCGCGCGAAAATCCGCCGGCCGCCGCCGCGGACCCGTCGGCGGCGAAATTCCCGCGCTGGTTGATGGAGGATTGGCGTTGCGCAGGAGAGATCGACGACGAAGTTTTCCCCAGCGACGGCGATTATTCCCGCTATTTCTTCTGGGCTCCGGCGCTGCGCCACGCCGAGACGGTCGCTTTCGTCAATTTGATGGCGGCCGCGGCCGAGCTCGAGAAGCCGTTCGTCGTCATTGCCGACCTTTTCGAGATGGGCGGGAACGAGACCTATACGGCGCACCTCGTGGCGGCGCTGCGCGCGATTGCGCCGGAGACGCCCATCCTGATGATCAACACCCGAGCGAAAACCTTGGGGCCGCTGAGCGCCAAGCCGGAGGTTTTGAGCATCAATGCCGGACAGTGGTTCGAGCTGTATGGCATCGCCGATGACCGCACCGCCCACGTGATGCTCCGCTTCCTCATGCAGATCGAGCCGGCGGCGGTCTTCTGCCTAAACTCGAAGATCGCCTGGGATATGGTCGCGAACTATGGCCGCCCGCTGAGCAACGTCACGAAAATCTATATGTCGATATGGGTGATGCCGCGCGATCGCGCCCAGCGGCTCATCGGCTATGCGGGAATCTACCTTCGGCGGTGCCGGCCATTTGTGCACGGCTTCTTTTCGGACAATCAGTCCGTGTTGCGCGATCTGCAGGACGGCTTCGGCGTGCCCGCGCGACGATGCCATCTCGCCTACGCTCCGGTGGTCGGCGGTCGCGATCCGCACCGGGGCGTCGTTGCCGAACAAGGCATCCTCACGGTGCTCTGGGCCGCCAGGTTCGATGTCGACAAGTGCCCGGATGTCTTGTGCGAGATCGCCAGGCGCCTAGTCGGCCGACATTTTCGTTTCCTGGTGTTCGGCGCCCCGGTCGTCAACACAGAGGCCGCGGTGAAAGACATGCATGCGGCGCTGCAATCGTTGCCCAATGTGCGGTTATTTGGCCGCTTCAACGGATTCTCGAGCCTTCCGGTCGGAGACGCGGACGTATTCCTGCATACCGGTGCCCATGAGGGCTTGCCCAACACCTTGCTCGAAGCCGGAATCATCGGCATGCCGGTAATCGCCGCTTCGGTTGGCGGCATTCCGGAGCTGATCGATAATACCACCGGGTACCCGGTGTCCAGCGCCGAGGATGTCGATGGCTATGTCGAAGCGCTCACCATGATCGCGCGTCGACCACTGGAGGCCAACGCGCGCCGGCTCAGGCTGATGCAGCGTGTCCGCGAGCGCCATACGCCCGAGCGATTTCAGAACGCGATCCTCGGCATGCTGTCGCGCACCCGCCCGGCGCAGCGCAGCCGCGAGGAAGCCGCGCAGCCGCTCCGCGTTCCGTGATGCCGCTCGCCGGCGGCGATCACGTGATCGCCTTGATGAAACTCGCTTGAACAGCGGCCGCCTCATAGGGCACCGCGCCGACGGGGAAGGTGATGCCGTGGTCGCGGTAGGCTCGCCACAGATAGGACCCGACCGGCGGCGGAATGTTCTTGTCGATTCCAGCTTGGCGGATCATCTGGTTCCAGAAATGGACGAAGACGCTGCTCGATAGAAGGCGCTCAACCTCGTCGGCGCGGCTCGGATCGAAGAACATACCCGTGTCCCGGATCGCGTAGAACGAGCCGGGCGGCAGCGCACGCGCCGTAAGCCCGTGTTTGCGAAGCAGCTCGGTCAAGAGCTCGGGACCGCCTTGGCCCCAGCGAACCGGGACGCCGAGCTGGCGCAACCTGTCGATCGCCTCGGAAAGAAGCGCGTGGCCTTGCGGGAAGCGCAGCACGCCGTTGTTGATGCTCTCGTCGTACTGGACAGCGAATACGTAGTCGCCGGCCGGGATCGGCGTGCCGAGACAATAGACGTCGGTGTCGACCCACCACCCTCCGCGGTCATGCAGGAGCTTCATGCGGAACAGATTCGCGAATGCCGCCACGCTTCCGAGTCCGACCTCATCGCTATAGTAGAAGACCTCGCTCTCGGGCAGGATTGCGCCCGCATCGAGGATTTGGCAGCCGAACGGCACGCCGGCGACGTCGTGATAGGCATAAAGCGTGAAATGATGGCCATGGGCGAGGAACGACTCGATGCAGAGCTGCTCGAGCGGCGAGAGCGCGGCACCGTACCAGAATGAGCAAAAGGTGTGTCGTTTACCGCTCATCGACATCGGCGCTCGGAACGCGGCGAGCCGGCGTTGCCTACCACTATGGATCGATCGGTCCTTGCCGTCGCGCTGAAAATAACGGTCCGCTCTTGGAGCGACAAGACCACCGACGCGTGATCGAGGCGTAGCGCATGCGTCGCTCGAGCCGGGGCGATCATATGACCGGAATGCCACACCCGCGCGCCATCTTCCCAGCCCGGGCGGCGCGCCCGGGGTTGTCCTTGAAAGCCCGGCTGGTACCGTTTAATCTATAATTGGGCTTGTTGCTGGCAATCGTCTGAGGGGAGCCCGGTTGACAAACACGCAGGCGAATGCGTCCGCAGTTCGGCAGGCGTTGACGGGGCTTTCGCGGCCCGTTTTCTACGCGTCCGCTGAAACCGAGGCGCCTCTGCGGGTGACGATCCATGCCGCGGGCGTGCATCGGCGCGCTTTCGCGCGCGACGCGGAGGCGGCCTTCGCGCGGGCCGGCCTCCCGGCTCGTTGCACCGTGCGGGCGCTGAAATCACGCAAGCTCGAGCGCACCCCGACCCTTCAGGCCGTTGCCGACGTCTTCGGCGGCGGCTCGCCGATCTTCGATCCCACGCTGAGCGTCGGGCGCGTCAACGCCGTGCTTCGCTGCGCGCAATCGCTCAAGACCCATCTCGGCGGCCTGTTGCGCGCGAGTTTCATCGATCCGCGTACGCGGACGCTCTATCTCCTGGTTCAGGCTGGCGCAGCGGAGGGCGATGGGGCAACCGACGCCAAACGCCGGGAACGTATCGAGGCGCTGACCGCGGCCGCCATCGACCAATGGCGCTACGCGGACCGCAGCGCCTTCGATCTCAAATTCCGGCTGTGCCTGAGACTGCCGCAGATTCCGTTATTGCCGCTCGGCACGTCCTCCTGCGCCAAGGTGGCGCCTCGCTCCGCCTGGCGCGCGTGGCTGAAATCCGGCGTCTTCGCCGGCGGCATCGCGACCTTGTTCGGCCTGAACATGGCCGAACCCGCCCATGCCGATCCCCTACCCGCGGTTTCCGCGCCCAATGCACGGGTCGACCTCTCCGGCGGCTTGGAATCGACCGGCCCAGACAGCGAGCGGTCGGCCGGCTTCGCCACCGGAAGCGTGACCGTGCCGGTCGGTACGATCTTCGGCGCGCAGGGGGATGCGCTCTACGGTCTGATTGACGGGCAGCCGGCCTATGTCCTGGGTGGCCAAGGCTTTTGGCGCGATCCGAGCCAAGGTTTGATCGGCGTGTTCGGCGATTACGTCCACAGCCACCTTTTCAACTCGCACCAAGGCATCTTCGGGGCGGAAGGTGAGCTCTACCAGGGCCACTTCACTCTCGAGGGGATCGCCGGCTACGAGGCCGGCAGGCCGCTCCATGGCGGTCTCGGCCGCGTCGATCTGTCATGGTATCCGACCGATGATTTCAAGCTGTCTGCCGGGGCTCAAAGGCAGGCACAGCTGACCACGGGCATCGTCGGCGCCGAATACCAGCTCGGCTTCGAATCCTTGAGCGGTCTCAGCCTGTTCGCCGAAGCCGGGGTCAGGGGATCGGGCCTCGATCACCTGACGTTCGGCTTGCGTTACTACTTCGCGGCACCAAAGACGCTGATCCGGCGCCACCGCGAAGATGATCCAATCCTGCCGATCTCGGATTGGACAACCGGCACCGCCCCGGTCAGCGGTTACGGGGCGGGCCACTAGACTTCGGGCGTAAAGCGGGAGAACATCTTAGCGCGTTGTCTCTTGACGGGGCGGTGCGGCTCCATCGGCTCGCGCTTGTCGCACGCTTAAAGGGAACGGTCGCCGAAACTTCGTCGACAATCTCGTCGCCACCGAAGAATAGGTGAGGGCGCGGAGCCCGCTGGCTGAGATACCGGCCGGTCGTCGGGCAAGACGCCGCGGTGTTAGGTCTTCTGCCACTTCTCGCGCTTCGCTTCCGAATCCGGCTTCGGCAGCCCCGCGCTTGCCGCACGGCTTCGCTCCTTGGCGTCCCTTGCCGGGCGGTATATGGATGAACGGCGCAAGCATCGCGCGCAGGAGACACCGACCGGAACGCCGCTCGCCTCCGGCCGCAACAAGGAAAGGGACCACATGATCTACGAGCTTCGCATCTATCATTGCGTCTCGGGCCGCCTTCCGGCTCTCCTCAAGCGCTTCGAGACCACTACGCTCGGCATCTGGGAAAGGCACGGCATCAGGCAGGCCGGCTTCTGGACCGTGGCGATCGGAGGCTCGAACCAGGACTTGTATTACCTCCTGCAATGGGACTCTCTGGCCGAGCGCGAGAAGAAATGGACGGCATTCATGAGCGATCCGGAGTGGATCGCCAAGCGCGCCGAGACCGAGCGCGACGGGCCGATCGTCGCCTCCCTCGAAAACATGATCCTGCAGCCGACCAAGTTCTCCTCGGTGAAGTAAGCGGACGCGCGCGCTCCCGACCTAAGCCATGAAGGCCGATCCGGCGACCATTCTCGTCTATTCCGGCCTCGAGCTGATGGGGGACGGGTTCATGAAGCTCCCGTTCCTGCGCGCGCTCCGCGGCACTTGGCCAGGCGCGCGCATCACTTGGCTGGCGGGGCGGGGCAAGACCGTCTATGCCGGCCCCTTGCGGCCGCTCGTCCAATCCTATCTCGACGAGATCATCGAGGATGCCGGGGTCGGTCTCGCGCTGGGCGAGCTTCTGCGTCGCCCGCTTTCCGGACGCAACTTCGATCTCGTGATCGACACGCAGCGCGGCGTCAGGACCACCCTCATCCTCAAGCGGATACGGCATGGGTTGTTCGTTTCCGCGGCCGCCGATTTTTGGCTCAGCGAGGTGCGCCCGCCTCGAGACTATCGTCGGCCACCGGCCATGGTGATGCAGCTCCTCGACCTCGTGCGAATGGCCGCGGGAAGAGCTCCTCGCCTGGCGCCGCAGCCGATGCTGCCCGAGCGCTTCATGGCCGCCGCAGGTACCGCGATCCCGGAAGGCACGCCCGTGCTCGGGCTGGTACCGGGTGCCGGCGGGCGCCACAAATGTTGGCCGCGCGAGCGCTATGTCGAGCTCGCGCGCCAGGCCATGGCGCGCGGGGAGCGCGTGGCCGTCATCCTCGGGCCCGACGAGCGGGCCTGGCTCGATGAGTTGCGCGCGGCGCTGCCCGAGGCGCTGTTCCCCCTGCAGGACCGGGGCCTTGCCCCCGACTTGGCCGCCTCGCCGCTTTATACGCTTGCCGTCGGAGAGCGGCTTGCGGTCGCGGTCGCCAATGATTGCGGCACCGCCCACATGCTTGCGGCCGTCGGCTGCAGGATGGTGAGCCTGTTCGGACCCAGCAGTGCCGACAAGTTCGCGCCGCTCCTCCCCGACCTCACCATACTCAAGGCCCAGGACTTCGGCGGCAGCGAGATGACGCGCATACCGCTTGAGGCGGTCGCCTCAGCACTCGCGGCCAAGCTCGGCGACGCGACGCGGATCAGTGCGCCATGAGCACGGGCACGGTCATGCGCTGGAAAATGTCGCGGGAGACGCCGCCAAGGACGAGCTCGCGCAGCCGGGAATGGCCATAGACGCCCATCACGATCAAGTCCGCTGCTTCGTCCGCCGCGCGCGAGAGCAGCATGTCGCCGATGCCGACTTCGCCGGCGACGAGGTGATGCGGCTCGGCCTTGACATGGTGCCGCAGAAGGTGCCGCGCGATCGCCACGCCGGAGGCCCGCATCTCGCTGTCCTCGTTTTTCGAGGCATCGATGGATAGCACCTCGACGCGGCCGGCACTCGCGAGGAAGGGCAGCGCATCTCCCACCGCGCGCGCCGACTGCGGGCTGCCGTTCCAGGCCACGAGCACGCGCTCGCCGAACGACGCGAAGCGCCCGGCATAGGGAACGAGGAACGCAGGACGGCCCGCTCCTATCACGACGCGCTCGGGAAAATCGATCGCAATCCCGGGCGCGCGCTGCGTCGGAGGGATCTGGCCGAGGATGGTGAGGTCGGCATGGCGCGCCTCGCGCGACACGAGCTCCACCGCATCGCCCTCGCTTTCGAGCCATTCCGTCTTTGACCCGAGCCCCTTGACGGCGGATGTGAAGAGCGCTTTGGCGGTGTCGCGCTCCTGGCCCACTTGCGCGTCCGCTTCCTCGAGCACCTTTGGCGGAAACTGATCAGCAAGCAGCGGGGAGAGCGTCACGGGCGGCAGCACATAAAGGCCGGTGAGATGGGCGTCGAAGCGGCGCGCCAGGTTTGCGGCAACCGCGAGTCGCGCCTTGCACTGCGGCGAGGCGTCGACGTGCACAAGGAGATCCTTATAGGACATGTCTTTGCCTTCCTCCGGCGTGGCCGGTGGCGCCTTAATGACTGAGTGACGTGCTGGACTTGATCTTCTCTTGCCGGCGCCGTTGACCCCCGCAGATGGGATAGTGCCATCGCGCGCGAGAGACAAGGGGATAGTAGAGCGCCCTTCCCGCCCTCCGCGGAGGGCGGCGGGTCGGGCGGGTAAGAAGCCGTTGCTGCGCCGTTCCTCCTCGGCGAGAAATGCGCGCTAAGTCTTCGCCTTCTTGCCTTCGGGGGTCAGCCAGGTCCAACCCGATTTGCCATCCCCGAAGCGCTCGCTCACGAACGTTTCGAGATCGCGGCGGGCCCGCTTGCGGATTCTCGCCTCCTTCGGCGTGGCCTTGCGGCCGTTCAGTCCGAAGTACGTCAGCATCTTCTTCGTGGTCGCGCGCAAGGTCCTCGAGGCGGTGTCGACCTCGATGGTGCCATGGGCCGCAAAGCGAAGGATCTCTCGCGACATCAGGAGGTCCTCAGCAAGCCAATTATTATCATTTTGACACCGATTCTCCGCGTTTGCATCATTCAATCGGCAAGTGGTAATACCATTTGCCGCCAAAGCAAGGGGGGAGCCCCCCGAGCCTGCGGGTCGCCTGCGTCAGCGTCCCCCCGCGCCCTGTCTGCAACCGTCTTGCGCCAGCCGGGTAGCTGCCGCGCGTGCGCTGCCAATTGCGAAGATCCTCAAAAAATTCAATAACTTGTTGCAGCGCAGCGAATTCTGTAGCTTGTGCGCAGGCGGGCGCGCTCGAGTATCTGTGATAATGGTCATAGCGCATTGGCCTCACTCTGGCGGAACCTCACTGAAGATTGGTAGGTTCATGCGTCGGCCCCGCCAAAATTGGGAGTATTATTCCAGGGAGAGGCTGGGGGCGACGGCCGGCGGATGCTTGCGCCGAGGGAGCCAGTCGGGGGGGCCGGATAAGCCGATGGTTGCGCTAGACTACGCTGTGGCGAACATCCCGGCGGTGGGGGAAGGGACACCGCTGAGGGTCGGCGTGCTGGTCGATCTCGAGCTGAGCCCGCAGGCCGGAGGGCATGTCAAGTGCTGGGAACGCCTGGCGCGCGCGGCTTGCGCCTTCGCCGATCAGCTTGACCTCACGGTGCATTTCACCGGCCGCAGGCACGCCATCGAGGCGCTCGGCCCCAACGTCCGTTATATCGTCGAGCCGCCGGTGCTCAGCACGGCGCGCTTTCGTCTACTCTCGCACGTGCCGGACCACACGGATCTCGCCCCCTTTCACCGCCGGCTCGCGCGCAGGCTGCGCAACTACCAGGTGATCCACACGACCGATGCCTTCTTCGCCTACGCGCGCACCGCCGCGCGCGTGGCGCGCCGGAGCGGCATACCGCTTGTCACCTCGGTGCACACCAACACGCCCGAATACTCGCGCATCTACACGAGGCTGACCGTCGAGCGTCTCCTCGGCCGCAGCGCCTTGAGCGGCCTCTTGCTCGACCGGCTGGCGCTCGATCGCACGGTCGAGCGTCGCATGTTGGCGCAACTCGATGCGCACCAGCGTCAGTGCGCCTTCACCTTCGTCTCGCGCCCCGACCAGCTCGCCGCGGCCGAGCGCGCGCTCGGCGGACGGGCCGGGCTGCTGCGCCGGGGGATCGAGCGCGAGCTGTTCACGCCGCAACGCCGCAACCGCACGTGGCTCGCCGCGAACTTCGGCATCCCCCCCGAACGCACGGTCGTGATCTTCGTCGGCCGGGTCAATCGCGGCAAGAACGTGCTCCTGCTCGCGGAGGCGGTGGCAGCACTCGTGACAGAGGGTCTCGATCTCCACCTCGTGTGCGCTGGCAGGGGCGACCAGCGCGAGGCGGTGATGGCCAGGCTCGGCACGCGTGCGACCTGCCCCGGCCCGGTCGCCGCGGAGGAGCTCGCCCGTCTCTATGCCTCGGCCGATCTCTTCGCCTTGCCCTCCCAAATCGAGGAGTCGGCGAATGTCGTGCTCGAGGCGCTCGCCTCGGGACTGCCCGTGCTCGTGACCCGCGAAGGCGGCATGGGCCGCGCGCTGGTCGAAGGCGAGACCGGGCTCACGCTCCCAGGCGGCGCGAGCGGCGCCTGGGCGGAGGCGATCGGCCATTTGACGCGCGACCCCCAGCGCCGCCTGCGCATGGCGCGCGCGGCCCGTCGCTATGCCGAGCAGCAATTGCCTTCCTGGGAGGATGTGCTCGCGGAAGATCTCCTTCCGCGCTGGCAAGAGGCCGCCGCCGGCGGCGCCTAGACTGCCGAAGGCCATGACGGCCCCTAGCCGCATTCTCATCCTCGTCCCCCACCCTGACGACGAGGTGGTCGGCTGCGGCATCGCGGCCCGTCGGGAGACCCTCTGCGGCAAGCACGTGCTCGCCCTCTATCTCACCACCGGCGTGCCCGAACGCCGGCTGCTCTGGCCGTGGCAGCGCCGGCATTACGAAGCACGAATCGCGGCCCGGCGGGCGGAGGCGGAGGCCGCCGCCGAGCTGCTCGGGATAAGGCCCGCGGGCTTTCAGGACGTGCCCGCGCGCACGCTCAAGTCCCACCTCGCTTCTTCGCTCGCGCGCATCGAGGCGACGCTAGCGGCGGAGCGTATCGAGGAGCTGTGGACGCCGGCATTCGAGGGGGGGCATCAGGACCATGATGCGACGAACCTCTTGGCCTCGCGCCTGCGGCAGCGTCTTCCCGTCATCGAGTTTGCGGAATACCACTTGGCCGGAGGCCGGGTCGAGAGCCAGCGCTTCCTCGCCCTTTGCGGCGACGAGCGGCACCTGGTCCTCACCGCCGCGGAAGCGGCCTTGAAGCGCCAAGCCTTGGCACTCTATCGCTCAGAGCGGCGCAATCTCGCGCACGTGCGCTCCGAGAGGGAGTGCCTGCGTCCGCTCGCTCCTTACGATTACGCGCGCGCGCCCCATGCGGGCCGCCTCTTCTACGCCCGCTTCCAATGGGTCCCCTTTCGCCATCCGAGAGTCGACTTCGACCCGCCCGCGCGCGTCTATTCGGCCCTCGCGCGCTTCGCCGCCGAGACGAGCGCTTCAGCCGATATGCCTACAGATGTTGCCGAGCGTTGACCGGCACTCCGAATCCTGCAACATCGCTGGTCGGGATCGGCGAGAGCGCAGCCTCGCGGAGGCAAGAGAGGAGCACCGTGCCATGTTGAAGAAAGGCTTCAAGCAGTATCTCACCGAGGCCAATGCGGTCATCGAGATCGTGTCGGTCGCGGATGCGCGGAACCTCCATGCGGCGGGCGATGCCGTCTTCGTCGATGTGCGCGAGGGCTCGGAGCATGCCCAGGGCCACGTCCCCGGCTCGGTGAGCGTGCCGCGCGGATTCCTCGAATTCATCGCCGACCCGGAGTCCCCGATGCATAATCCGGCCCTCGCATCGGGCAAGCGCCTGGTGCTCTATTGCGCGTCGGGCGGCCGCTCGGCGCTTGCCGCCAAGACCCTCCGCGACATGGGCATCGGCAATGTCTGCCACATGGCGGGAGGATTCGGCGCCTGGGTGCAGGCGGGTGGTGCGGCCGAGCGCTGAGCGTTGCGCGGATGATTCGGCCGCCCCGGGCCAATAAAGCGTTTCGGCCCCGGGCATCCTCTCCAAACGAATGCGCGGGATCATCTTGGGTTGACCCAAGGGAACCCGAAACGCATTTCGAGCATTTGGACTTCGTCAGCCGAATATCCGCAAGCGCCGCCAGGCACGTGCGGCGCGCGTCGCTGCCCGATTGGCCCGTTGAGCGCCGCACGTCTGCCAAGCGTTGCTTCTTCGGAGATCCTGATGACGAGGACCCTCCCGACCCCGGGAAAAGACTGGGCGTTGTTCCTCGATGTTGACGGAACGCTTCTCGACATCGCCGCAAGGCCCGACGCGGTCGAGGTGCCGGGAGAACTATGCCGGTCGCTCAAGGTCCTCGACACTTCGTTGGGACATGCGGTGGCGCTCGTAAGCGGCCGCTCGATCGCCAACCTCGACCGCATTTTCGCTCCCCTCGTGCTGCCCGCCGCAGGCCAGCATGGCGCCGAGCTTCGTCTGTCCGCATCCTCCGCCATTGTCGCGAGCGCGCCCTCGCCGCAGCTTCCCGCCGTGAGCGAGCGGCTGCGGAGATTCGCGAGCGCGAGGCCCGGCGTCATCGTCGAGGATAAGGGCCGCAGCATCGCCGTCCATTTCCGCGCTGCCGATTGCGACCGCGGCGATCTCTATCGCGTCGCGCGCCGCGCGGTGCGCGAGAGCGGCGGCGAGCTCGAGCTCTTGCCGGCTCGGGAGGCTCTCGATGTGCGGCCGCGCTCGACGAACAAGGGACTCGCCGTGGAACGGTTCATGCGAAGCGCACCCTTTCTCGGCCGTGTGCCCGTATTCGTGGGCGACGATCTGACCGACGAGGACGGCTTCCGCGCGGCAAACCGATTCTCGGGGCACGCCATCCGGGTCGGCCGCGGGGGGAAGAGCCTCGCCCGCTGGCGCCTCGCCGCACCCGCCGAAGTGCGGCAATGGCTGGCCGAGGTCGCCGCGGCGCTGGCGGAGGAATGACGGTGTCGGAATCTCACGTCCAAGGCCTCGACTTGGGGGTGATCGGGAATTGCGTTCTCGGCGCGCTGATCGACCGCCGGGCGCGCTACGTCTGGTGCTGCTATCCGCGGCTCGATTCCGATCCCGTCTTCTGCAGCCTGCTGGCCGGCGAGCGACAATCGGAGCTGGGCGGCTTCATGGACGTCGAGCTCGATGGCCACGCCTCGAGCCAGCAGGAGTATCTCGCCAACAGCGCAATTCTATCGAGCGTGCTCGCCGATGGCGCGGGCGGCCGCGTGCGCCTCATCGACTTCGCTCCCCGCTTCAAGCAGTACGAGCGCATCTTCCGGCCGCAGATGCTGGTTCGCCGCATCGTTCCGCTCGAAGGTGCGTGCCGGATTCGCATTCGCATCAGGCCGCGCTTCGATTACGGGGCGATCGCGCCCAAGGCGACGGTGGGCAGCAATCACATCCGCTACGTCTCCGAGCGGAGCGCCATCCGCGTGACGACCGATGTGCCGGTATCCTACATCGACGAGGAGCGCTGGTTCGTCCTCGACGGCCCCGTCACGCTCATCCTTGGAGCGGACAAGCCGGTATCATCGTCGGTCTCGCGCCTGGGCGAGTCCTATCTTACGCGGACGGAGAAGTACTGGCTCGAGTGGGTGCGTTACCTCTCGGTGCCGTTCGAATGGCAGGACGCCGTGATCAGGGCGGCGATCACGCTCAAGCTGTGCAGCTTCGAGGAGACGGGCGGGATCGTTGCGGCGATGACGACATCGATCCCCGAGGGACCGGGAACGGGGCGGAACTGGGATTACCGCTATTGCTGGCTGCGGGATGCCTACTTCGTGGTGCATGCGCTCAATCGTCTCGGCGCCACGCTCACGATGGAATATTTCATCCGCTACATAACCAATATCGTCGGACTCGAGAAAGACGGCAATCTGAAGCCGGTCTACAGCATCGTGCCGGGAACGTCGATGCCGGAACGGATCGCAAGCAGCCTCGAGGGATATCGCTCCATGGGCCCGGTGCGCGTGGGCAATCTCGCCGAGACGCAGCTGCAGAACGACAGCTACGGCAGCGTCGTGCTCGCCGCCACGCAAATGTTCTTCGACCGGCGCCTGCCGCAGCCGGGGGGCATCGCTCTCTATCGACGCCTCGAGCCGCTCGGCGAGCGGGCCTTGGACGTAGCATTCGTCCCCGACGCCGGCCTCTGGGAGTTTCGCGGCCGCTCCCGCGTGCACACGCATTCGGCCGTGATGTGCTGGGCCGCGTGCGACCGGCTGGCGAAGATCGCGGACACGCTCGGCCTCGGCGAGCGGGCGAGCCACTGGCGACGAGCGGCGGCCGGGCTGCGGGATGCCATCCTCGAGCGCGCGTGGAACGCGCGGCTCAACAGTTTCGTCGAGAGCCTCGAGGGCGAGGACGTGGACGCCAGCCTGCTTCTGCTGCCCGAAGTCGGCTTCATGTCGCACTCCGACCCGCGCTTCCTCGCGACCCTGGAGGCCGTCGAAAAGCGGCTGCGCAGCGGATATCACCTGTTCCGCTACAGGCGCGAGGACGGCCTCGGGGTCCCGGTATCGGCATTCACCATCTGCACCTTCTGGTACGTCGACGCGCTCGCGGCGGTCGGGCGCCGGGAGGAGGCGCGCGAGATCTTCGAGCATCTCCTGTCGTGCCGCAATCACCTCGGCATGCTCTCCGAGGACATCGATCCCCAAAGCGAAACCCTGTGGGGCAATTTCCCGCAGACCTATTCGATGGTCGGCCTGATCGTGTCGGCCATGCGCTTGAGCAAGAGCTGGGAGGAAAGCTTTTGGCGCGGCTCGTGATCGTGTCGAACCGTGTCAGCGTCCCGGGCGAGCGCATGGCTCGCGCCGGCGGGCTCGCCGTCGCCCTGCGCGACGCGCTCCGCAGCCAGGGCGGCCTGTGGTTCGGCTCGAGCGGCGAGATCGCGGAAACGCCGCAGGAGGCCCCCCGCGTCATCAGCGCGGGCAGAGTCACCTACGTTACCGCCAGTCTCACCCAGGCGGACCACCGCGAATATTACGTGAGCTATGCGAACAGCACGCTTTGGCCGCTGCTCCACTATCGGCTCGGGCTGGTCGAATACAAGCGCAGCGCCTTCAAAGGATACCTCGGCGTCAACGCGCACCTGGCGCAAATGCTCGTGCCCTTCATTCGGCCGGACGACGTGATCTGGGTGCACGACTATCACTTCATCCCCTTCGGGGCCGAGCTGCGCAAGCTCGGGGTGGCCAATCCCCTCGGCTTCTTCCTGCACACGCCGTTCCCTTCTCCCGACGTGCTGATCGCGTTGCCGCATCACGAGATGATCGTCGAGGCGCTCGCCGCATATGATCTCGTCGGCCTGCAGACCGATCGGGACGTGCACGCCTACATGGGCTGCATCGGGCAGATCGCCCATGGTGCCGAGCTCGGCGACGGCTCGTTCCTTGCCTACGGAAGGCGCTCGCGCGTGGCCGCGTTGCCGATCGGCATCGATACGGAGGGGTACGCCAAGCAGGCGCGACAGGCTGCGAGCTCGCCGGAGGCTTTTCGATTGAAAGCGAGTCTCGCCGGCCGCGACCTCATCATCGGCGTCGACCGCCTGGACTACACCAAGGGGATCCCGAGCCGCTTCGAGGCCATCGACGGCCTCTTGTCGGATTGGCCCGCCCACCGTCGCCGCTTCAATTATCTTCAGATCACGCCCCATTCGCGCGCCGAGGTCGCGCAATACCGCTCCCTGCGGCGCGAGCTCGAGGCCGCAGCCGGCCGCGTCAACGGCAAGTTCGCCGAATTCGACTGGTCGCCGATCCGCTACGTCAACAAGAGCTTCTCGCGCCAGCTCCTCGCCGGGTTCTACCGTCTTGCGCGCATCGGCCTGGTGACGCCGTTCAGGGACGGAATGAATCTCGTGGCCAAGGAATTCGTGGCCTCCCAGGAGCCGGAGAATCCCGGCGTGCTCGTGCTCTCGCGCTTTGCCGGTGCTGCGCGGGAGCTGGAGACGGCACTCCTGGTAAATCCTTTCGACGTCGACGAGATCGCGGCGGCGCTCAACCGCGGGTTGGCGATGTCGCGCGAGGAGCGGCGCGAGCGCTGGGAGCCCATGATGGCGACGCTGCGTCGCAACACGGCGGCAAGCTGGCGAGAATCGTTTCTCGCGGCACTCGCCGAGGCAGCCGCGACATCGTCGGCGACCCTGACCGCGGCAGCGGCGGTCGCCGGTCATGCGTGAAAGCGTTGCGCGGCCGGCGCAGAGGCGGGACGGTAGAGCCGTTTTCCGCCTCTTTTTTGTCTCGATACGCGCTCGCGCGCCGCAGCCCGCATGGCCAGATGTCCGGCCGCACGGCGCGGCGGCAATGCCAGGCGATATGAGGCGAGCGCATAATCCCGCGGCCGCGAGTCCCGAAAATTGTCGCCGAGTTGTCACCCCTCTCCGCCCCGGACTCTCTTAGATTTTAGCCATCCTACCTGCTGCTGCCTCCACATCGACCCGGCCTTCGCCGGAGCATGTCAACGCATTGCGCGGAGGATTCGGCCATGACAAAAGCTTATGCCCTTCTGAGCGCCGGAGTTCTGCTCACCGCACTCTCGGTGCCGGCTCACGCTCAAGTCAGAGTGCCCTGTGCCGAGCGCGCGCAGGTCGTCAACGCCCTGCAACATGACTTCGCGGAGACGCAGGTCGCCTCCGGCCTCACGCCGGCCGGACAGCTCCTCGAGATCTTCGCCTCGGATAAAGGCACCTGGACCGTCATCCTGAGCCTGCCCACGGGCAAGTCCTGCATGATCGCGAACGGCGATGCGTGGAATTCGGAGACGAAGGCGAGCCTGACGGCGGGCAAAGGCACTTGATTGCGCTCGAGCCGAGAAGCGCCGACGGATGGTCGTGCTGCAGGAATCGCCTGCCGCCGCCGCTTGGGACGCCGTGGCGCGCGCCTCAACGGGCGCGCGCTTACTTCCGCCGCGGGTCGAGCGCGTCGCGCAAGCCGTCGCCCAATAGATTGAAGGCGAGCACGGCGAGGAAGATCGCGACCCCCGGCCAGAGCGCCATCCACGGCGCCTGCTCGAGGAAGTTCTTGGCGGTGTTGAGCATGCTGCCCCAGCTCGGCGCCGGCGGCTGCTGGCCCAGCCCGAGGAAGGAGAGGCTCGCCTCGGCGATGATCGCCTGGGCGATGGCGAGGGTCGCCTGCACCATGAGAGGCGGCAGGATATTGGGCAGGATGTGGCGCAAGACGATGCGTGAATGCGGGTTGCCGAGCGCCTTCGCGGCCTCGACGTAATCCTCGACCTTGACCGCGAGGGTCTGCGCGCGCGTGAGCCGGATGAAGATCGGCATGGCCGAGATGCCGATCGCGATCATCGCGTTCGTGAGGCTCGGTCCCAGGAAGGCCGCAAGCGCAATCGCGAGGATGAGGAAGGGGCAGGCAAGCATCGCGTCCGTGATGCGCATGAGGAGCCCGTCGATCCAGCGTCCGGCATAGCCCGAGACGAGGCCGATCGGCACGCCGAGGCCGAGTGCGATCACGACCGAGACGACGCCCGCGAGAAGCGAGGCGCGCGCGCCGTAGATGACGCGGGCCAGCACGTCGCGCCCGATCTCGTCGGTCCCGAAGAGATGCGCGAAGCTCGGCGCCGTGCGTACCGCGAGGAAGTTGGCGGCAAGCGGATCGTAGGGGCTCACGAGGGGAGCGAGGACCGCGACGGCGACGAAGAAGATCACCACGACGGCGCCGAACACCGCGCTCTTCCGCTGCACGAGGCGGCCGAGTGCCGCTCTGAGCGGGCCGCGCTCGGCGAGTTCCGTGCTGCCTGAGGCGATCGCGGTCACGCTCGCCGCCCTCACGATCTCAAGCGCGGATTCACCAGGAAATAGGCGAAATCCGCGGTGATGTTGAGAAAGATGTAAATCGTCGCGGTCACCAGCACCACGCCTTGCACCACCGCATAATCGCGGTTGAACACGGCGTCGACGATGAGCTTGCCGAAGCCCGGGATGGTGAAGACCTGCTCGGTCAACACGGCACCCGACAAGAGCTGGCCAAACTCGAGTGCCCCCAAGGTGATGACCGGGATGAGCGCGTTGCGCAGGCTGTGGTGCAGCACGACCGTGCGCTCGGTGAGCCCCTTGGCGCGCGCGGTGCGGACGTAGTCCGAGCTCAGCACCTGGAGCATCGCACTCCGCGTGTGGCGCATGATCACCGCGGCCACGGCGTTGCCCAGCACGAAGGCGGGCATGATGATGGTGCGCAAGTTCTCGCCGAGATTCTCGCTAGGCGGCACGAAGCCCGAGGCGGGGAGCCAGCCGAGGTCGACCGAGACGAGGAGGATCAGCATGATGCCGAGCCAGAAGTTGGGCGTGGAGAGCCCCCAAAGTGCGAACACGTTGGCCGCGTAATCGATCGCGCTGCCGTTCTTGACCGCGGAGAGGATGCCGGCCGGGATGCCGATGAGGAGGGCGATGAGAAAGGCGATGCCGCCGAGCTCGAGCGTCACCGGCAGCTTCTGCAGCACGAGCGCGCCGACGGGCATGTTGTTGCGCAACGACTCGCCGAGATCGCCGTGCAGCGCGTCGTCGACCCAATAGAGGTAGCGGACGGGAAAAGGCTCGTCCAAGTGATATTTCTTGTGGAAATAGGCGATCACGTTGGGGTCGCGATCCTCGCCCGCGAGCGCCAATGCCGGATCGCCCGGCAGGAGCTGCTGCAGCCCGAAGATGATGATCGAGACGAAGACGATCGTCGGTACCGCGATCAGGAGGCGGCGGATGAGGAAGGCGAGCATGGTTTGAGGGACGAGCCTCGAGGCGGACCCGAGGGAGGTGCTGCCGCAGGCAGCACCTCCTGCCCCCTACTTGAGATCGAGGCCCACGACGCGGATGAGGCCGTCCGGATAAGGCGTGAAGCCCTGCAACTGCTTGGTCATGCCGTAGATCCACTTGCGCTGGAAGAGGTAGATGATCGGCCGCTCCTTCTCGATGAGGATTTCCGCGGCCTTCTTGTACGCCTGATAGCGCGCGGCCGGGTCGTTCGTCGAGCGCGACTCGTCGAGCGCCTTGTCGACCTCCGGATTGCAGTAATGCCCGTCATTCAACGGTGCCTTGCAGGCCACGAAGCTGTAAAGATTGCCGTCTGGGTCCGTGCGTCCGCTCCAGCCGATGTAATAGGCTTCGAAATCGCCCCTGTTGGCGCGGTCGAGCGAGGTAGCGAACTCGACGGATTGGATGCGCAGGTCGATGCCGGCCTCCTTGACCATGGCCTGGAGCACCTGAGCGCCTTGCTGGTCCTCCTGGGTCGTCGGCACCATGAGGTTGACGACGAGGTCGGGATGCCCGGCCGCCTTGAGCAGTTCCCTTGCCTTCTCGACGTTGCGCTGACGCACGGGGAATTCCTTGATGTAATAGGGATTGCCGACCGGCTCCCATTGGTTGCCGGCGGTGAACTCGCCGTTGAAAATGACCCGCGGGATGGCGTCGCGGTCGATCGCGAGGTCGAAAGCCTCGCGCACGCGTGGGTCCTTGCCGAGCGGATTGTCCGCCTTGGGGCCGTTGGCGAGATTGATCGTGATCCCCAGGTAGGCGAGCGAGGAGATCGTCGCCGTCTGCAGCTTCGGGTCCTTGCGCAGCGTGGCCAAATCAGTGGGTGCCACGCGCTCGATGAGGTCGAGGCTGCCGGACTGGAGATTGGCGAGTCGGACCGAGTTGTCGACGATGGGACGGAATTCGACCCGATCGACGTGGACCTTGTCCTTATTCCAATACTTGTCGAACTTGTCGAGCACGATGCGGTCCTGCGCCACGCGCTCGACGAACTTGAAGGGTCCGGCACAGACCGGGTGGAGCGCGAAATCCGCACCCTCTGCCTTGGCCGCCTTGGGCGACACGATCATGCCGGCGCGGTCGGTGAGCGCTGCGATGAGCGGTGCGAAAGGTTGCGAGAGGTCGAGGCGCACCGTGTGCTCGTCGAGCACGTCGATGCTCTTGATCGCGCTGATCTCGCTCTTGCGCGTCGAGCCTTGCATCGTCAGATGCCGCTCGATGCTGAACTTGACCGCCGCGGCGTTGAACGGCTCGCCGTCCTGGAACACCACACCCTGGCGCAGCTTGAGGGTGAGCGCTTTGTTGTCGGCCGACCATTCGTAGCCGGTCGCGAGCTGCGGCACCACCTTGAGATCGGGGCTGATGTCGAAGAGCTTGTCGCACAGGCTCGCGAACACGATGCGGCCCACGAAGGTGCGCGCGAGCGTGGGGTCGAGGAGGTCCGGGTCCTCCGCCAGCCCGATGCGCAGCGTCTTAGCGGAGGTCGTGCTCGCGAGTGCTGCCGCAAGCACCGCCGCGGTCGCGATTCTGGTCATCCAGCGCATGATCCGTCTCCCTGTTTGCTTTCCCTGTTGTTGCCTCAGCGCCTGACTCGAAAACGAATGCGTTATTTGCACCGCATCCCCCACCACCATCGTCATTCCCGCGCAAGCGGGAGAAAACAAGAAACCCCTCTCCCGCTTGCGGGAGAGGGAAGGGGCCCATCCCGAAGGGATGGGAAGGGTGAGGGAATGCGGGATGTCGGTGTCGTCCCTCACCCTCCCACGGCCTTACGGCCGCGGGCCCCTCCCTCTCCCGCTTGCGGGAGAGGGGCTGATCGTGATCGTCGTCTCCGCGAAGATGTGTGTCTGCCGTAGCGTGTTCGCGGGGGTGACGAATAGCCGGTTGAAAACAAACGAGTCATTTCGAGTTCTCTCCTCAGCCGCCGGCCCCGCTTTGCGCGAAATGAGCCTGCAGCCGCTCGAGCCGCGGGTTGGGCGGCTCGTCCTCCGGGCGGGGAATGAGCTCGTCCGCCGCCGGAATCTCGCGCCAAAAATGACACGCCGTAAAGTGCCCTCGGCCGTCGTCCGCGAAGACAGGCGTTTCCTCCCGGCAGCGTTGCTGCGCGTAAGGGCAGCGGGTGTGGAAGCGGCAGCCGGGGGGTACCGCGAGCGGACTCGGCACGTCGCCTTCGAGAATCATGCGCTGCCGGCCGCTCCGCGGCGCCGGCAGCGGGATGGCGGAGAGTAGCGCCTGGCTATAGGGATGGCGCGGCTCGGCGAAGAGGGCGGCCGTGGGGGCGAGCTCGACGATCTTGCCGAGATACATGACCGCGATGCGATGGGCGATGTGCTTCACCACGGCGAGGTCATGGGCGATGAAGATGAAGCCGAGCCCGAAACGGGCCTGCAGGTCCTTGAGCAGGTTGACGACCTGGGCGCGCACGGAGACGTCGAGCGCGGAGACGGGCTCGTCGCAGACGAGAAGCTTCGGCTCGACCGCAAGTGCGCGCGCGATGCCGAGGCGCTGGCGCTGGCCGCCGGAGAACTCGTGCGGATAGCGCCGCGCGTGGCCGGGGAGCAGGCCGACGAGGCGGAGGAGCTCGGCGACCCGTTCCTTTCGCGCCTTGCCGCGGCTCAGGCCATGGATGGCGAGCGGCTCGGCCAGCATCTCGGCAACCGTCATGCGCGGGTTGAGCGAGCCATAGGGGTCCTGGAAGACGATCTGCATCTCGCGCCGCAAGGCCCGCATCTTCTCCCCCGAGAGGCCGAGGATGTCGCGGCCCTGGAAGCGGACGGTGCCGGCGTCTGGATCGACCAGGCGCAGCACCAGCCGGCCCGTGGTCGATTTGCCGCAGCCGCTTTCGCCGACGAGGGCCAGCGTCTCTCCGGGCGAGAGGCTGAAATCGACGCCGTCGACGGCCTTGACCGTGCCGCGCGCGCGGCCGAAGAGGCCGGAAGCGAGCCGGAAGTGCTTGACGAGGCCCTCGACCTCGAGGAGGGGGGCTGCGCTCATCGCGCCGACTCCGGCTGCGCCGCGCGCGGCCATCACGCTCCCTCCTTGAGCGGTGCCTTGAGGCAAGCGGCGAAATGCCGCGCCTGGAGCTCGCGGAGCGGCGGCTCGCTCCTGCGGCACTCGGCGTCCGCGAAGGGGCAGCGCGGATGGAAGGAGCAGCCTTGCGGCAATGCGAGCGGGTTCGGCACCGTGCCCTCGATGGTGGCGAGGCGCGCCTTGTCGTCGTGGAGCTTGGGCAAGGCACCCAGGAGCCCGATCGTATAGGGATGCTGCGGCTCGGCGAAAAGTGCCTCGACCGGTGCGCGCTCGACGATCTTGCCGGCATACATGACGGCGACCTCTTGCGCGAGCTCGGCGATGACGCCGAGGTCGTGGGTGATCATGACGATGGCGGTGCCGAATTCGGCGTGCAGCTCGCGCATGAGGTCGAGGATCTGGGCCTGGATGGTGACGTCGAGTGCGGTCGTCGGCTCGTCGGCGATGAGGAGCTTGGGGCCGCAGACGAGCGCCATGGCGATCATGATGCGTTGGCGCATGCCGCCCGAGAGCTTGTGGGGATAGTCGTCGTAGCGCGCCTCGGCCGCCGGGATGTGAACGCGGCGCATCATCTCGATCGCGCGCGCGCGCGCCTCGCCGCGGCCGACTCTCCTGTGGCGCTGGACCGCCTCGGCGATCTGGTCGCCCACGGTGAAGGCGGGATTGAGCGAGGTCATCGGCTCCTGGAAGATCATCGAGATCTGATTGCCGCGCAGCTCCCTGAGCTCGGCGCGGGAGAGCCGCAACAGGTCCTGGCCTTGGAAGATCACCTCCCCGCCGGCGATCCGCCCCGGCGGAGAGGGGATGAGCCCCATGATCGAGAGCGAGGTGACGCTCTTGCCGCAGCCCGACTCCCCGACGAGGCCGAGCGTGCGGCCGGCCTCGAGCGCGAAGCTCACCCCGTCGACCGCTCGGTAGTCGCCTTCCGTGCTCGCGAAATAGGTCTTGAGGCCGCGCACCTCGAGGAGCGGCGTGGGAAGTGCCTCTCTTTGCCCGTGCCGCTCGCCGCCCGCCTCGATCATCGCGGCTCAGCCTTCGCGCGCCGCTTGGCGGCGGGCGAGCTCGGCGTCGATGACGGCGCGGTCGTAGACGCCGGCCGGGTTCATCTGGTTCGGCAGGAAGGCGAGGAAGGGCTGGAAAATCTCCTTGCTCACCTCGTGGAGACGGCGGAGCTCGATGAGCGGCTCCGGATGATCGTCGACCCTGAGATCGAGGCTCGGGTAGATCTCCGTCGTAAAGATGCGCAGTGCCGCCGACTGCTTGCCGCGCTTGTCCCCGCCCGCCGCCTGGCCGGCGTCGAGGGCTGCGAGCAGGCGCTCCGCGAAGGGAAGCCGGGCGTTCGCCTCATAGGCCGCGGCCGTGTCGTCGACCACCCGCTCGCCCGCCAGCATGTTGCCGGCGACCGAATAGCCCTGGCCAGCGCGTGCCCCGCACCAGCCGATGCAATTCCGCCCGCTATGCTGGGCGATGCGGCCGCGGCGATCGATCAGGTGGAGTTGGCGATGCTCGCGGCCCTCGTCGGCGCTGACGAGGCGGCGCACGATCTCCTGAGGCTCGACCTCGGCCGCGAGGAGCTCGAGGCCGAGCGGTCCGAACAGCGGATTGATGAGGGCCTGCGTGGCAAGCGCCCCGACGCCGCTCCGCGCATGGGGGCAGAGCGCGCCGACGGCGAAGAAGCGGGTGGTGACGGCGACGCCGAAAGCACCGGTTTCCGGGTCGTGCGCCACGATCGACCAGGTCATGGGGGCCTTCTCCTTCGTCCGGCTCCGCCGGCGGAGCCAAGCGCAGAAGCGGCCTACCTTGCCCCAGGCCCGGTGCTTGCGCAAACACTTATCGCGGCACTGCCGCCGCGCGTGCCCGCAAAAGGCCGGGCCGGCCAGGTTGCCCCGGCCGGCCCGCCAATTTTGCGACGATGGCTTGCCCGCCCCTCGTCTCAGGCGGCACTCGCCTCAGCCTCGCCCTGCACCTCGCCGCGCAGGAACTCCTGCACGCTCATCGACTTCGGCTTGAAGGCGCGCTCCAGGACCGGGACCGACTTGTGCGGATCGGCCTTGCCGCACATGAAGATGTCGAAGGCCGCGAAGCCGCGCTCGGGCCAGGTGTGGACGCTGATGTGCGATTCGGCGAGCACCGCCACCCCCGACACGCCGCCGTTGGGCGAGAAGTGATGCAGGTGGATGTGGAGCAGCGTCGCGTCCGCCGCCTCGACCGCCTCCACGAGCGCGCGCTCGATGTAGGGCACGTCGGTAAGGTGCTCGGCCCCGCTCAAATCGAGGATCAGATGGGTGCCGGCAAACGTCTTGCCGTTGCGCGTGACGAAGTAGTCCTTCGGCGCAAATTCGTCGGACTGGAAGAATGCCGGGGTTGCACCGGTCGCGGTTCTGGACAGGTCGGGCGTAACCGCTGGCGCCGATGCCTTCGCCGTGCGCTGCGCGCGCCCCAAGTCCATCCCCAATTTGAAGCGAGTGGTCATAAGATCACACCCCCAAACCAGAAGATGTCTCGGTAAGCACGAGATTATTTCGCCATATGAGGCAACTCGACCCGGAATGCAATAAAAAATTCACCTGGAGCCCAATTTTTTCCGTCGGCCGGCCCGGCTCGGCGAGTATGACCATCTCTCGGGAGCTCTCCGCCCGCAAGTGCTGGGCGGTGAGGCCACTTCCGGGAGCAACCGTTCTCGGGCATGATGGGAGACGAACGACGGGCTCTCCCTCGAGCCCAGGAGGTGAGCGATGAGCCAAGTACTGCGCAAAGCCAGCGACGACGAGGGGCTTCTCGTCAACCGCATGCAGCTTCCCTTCGAGCTCGACGCCGGGATCGCCGCGCGGGCGGCGATCGGGCTCATCGTGCTCGCGACCGACCATACCATCGAGCACGAGTGGCGCCGCATGCTCTCCTTGGAGGGCGTCGCCTTCTACGAGAGCCGCATCTACAACTCGAGCCAGGTGACGCCGGAGACGCTCAAGGAGATGGAGGCCGGCCTCTCCACCGCCGCCGGCCTGATCCGCCCGGGCGAGCGGCTCGACGTCATGGCCTACGGCTGCACCTCGGGGGCCATGGTCATCGGCGAGGAGAAGGTGTTCGAGCGCCTGCGTGAGGCGAGGCCGGGCATTCCCTGCACCACCCCGATCACGGCGGCACTCGCCGCCTTCAAGGCGCTCGCCATCTCGCGCGTCGCCCTCCTCACCCCTTATATCGACGCGATCAACCGCATGATGCGGCGCTACATCGAGGAGCGCGGCGTCGCCGTGCCGGTCATGGGCTCCTTCAACCACGAGAACGACAACGAGGTCGCGCGCATCGCGCCGGCCTCGATCGAGAGTGCGGTGCTCGAGCTCGGCCGCCATCCGGCCGTCGATGCCGTATTCGTCTCCTGCACGAGCCTGCGCGTGGCCGAGCACGTGGCGGCGATGGAGGCGAAGCTCGGCAAGCCCGTCACCGCGAGCAACCATGCCATGGCCTGGCACAGCCTGCGCCTTGCCGGCTACCGCGATAGTGTGCCGGGGTTCGGACGGCTGCTTACCAGATGACAGATGTCAGAGGACAGAGGACAGAAAATAGAAGCTCAGGCGGCCGGTTTCACCTTGGCCGCTCTCTCCTCCGTCGTGCGTTTTCCGCCGTCTGAACCGTAGCGCTCAATCCCCAGCCCCTCCGCGGGATGCTCGCTCTTGCGGCCCGCCATGAGGTCGACGAGGATGCGGCTCGACCCCGCCGACATGGTCCAGCCCATGTGGCCCTGGCCGGTGTTGTACCAGAGCCTCCCGAGCGGCGAGGGGCCGATGATGGGCGGCCCGTCGGGCGTCATCGGCCGCAAGCAGGACCAATAGCTCGGCTTGGAGAAATCGACGCCCTTGGGGAAGAGCTCGCGCGCCACCGCCATCATGGTCGCGAAGTCCGCCGGCTTGTGGCTGTTGTCATAGCCGGAGAAGTCCGCCGTTGCGGTCATGCGCAGGCGGTCGCCCATGCCGCAATAGGCGACGAGCGAGCCCTCGTCGACCCCGCCGACGGTGGGGGCCAGCTTGGGCTCGATCGGCAGCGTGAGCGAGAAGCCCTTGACCGGGTAGACGGGGAGCTGGAGCCCGGCCGAGCGCGCCAAAAGCGAGCTGTAGCTGCCGAGCGAGAGGACATAGGCATCGCCGCTCATGGCCCCGCGCGCGGTCGCCACGGCGGCGAGCTTGCCCCCACTCGTCTCGAGCCCGCGCACCTCGCAGCCGAGCTCGAACTTGACGCCCATGCGCTTGCACGCTTGCGCGAGCTGCACGGCGAAGGCCTGGCAATCCCCGCTCCCGTCGTTCGGGCAATAGACGGCACCCGCGATCTTCCCCTCGATCGGCTTCAAGGCCGGCTCGATCTCGACGCAGCGCTTGGCATCGATGATCTCCACGCTCTGCCCATGATCCTTCATGAGCGTCATGTTTTGCACCCCTTGGGCGAAGTGCGCGGGGTGGCGGTAGAAGAACAGGAGCCCTTTCCTGTACTGGTGATAGCGGAGGCCCTCGGCTGCGGCGATCTCCTCGAGCTTCGCCTGGCTGTAGCGGCAGAGGGCGAGTTTGATAAGCGTGTTGGCCCGCGCGCGCTCGGCCGTGCAGGCGGCGAGGAACTTGAGACCCCAAATCCAAAAATGCGGATCGAGGCTGAAGTGCATGCGGTAGGCGAGATCGCGCTGCCAGATCGACTGCACGAGCAGCTTCGGCGCACGCGGCGAATTCCAGGTGAAGGAGTGGCCGGGCGCTATCAGGCCGGCGTTCGCATAACTGGTCTCGGCAGCCGCCTCGTTCTGGCGGTCGAGCACCACCACCTCATGGCCGGCCTTGGCGAGATAATAGGCCGTGGTGATGCCGACGACGCCTGCTCCCATCACGATCGTCTTCATGGCACGCGTTCCCCTGTTCGCCGTTGGCCCCGATCCTATGCGATGGTGCCGGCCTTGCAAAGGCTGGCAAGCGGGGCGCTCGGCTCCTAGGATGCGCGCGCGGCCACGGCAGGGAGGCGAAATGGCGGGGCGCGGGACGCTCTTTCTCGTGGTGGGACCGAGCGGAGCCGGCAAGGATGCGCTCATCGCGGCGGCGCGCGCCGCCCTCGCGCACGACCCGAACTTCCTCTTTCCGCGCCGGTTCATCACGCGCCCGGCCGAAGCGGGCGGGGAGGACCATATCGCGATGTCGCAGGCCGCATTCGAGGCGGCCGCGGCCGAAGGCGCCTTCAGCCTCCACTGGCGCAGCCACGGGCTCGGCTACGGCATCTCGAAACAGCTCGAGACGGCGCTTGCCGCGGGGCGCAACGTCGTCGTCAACGTCTCCCGCAGCGTGATCGACGAGGCGCGGAAGCGGCTCCAGCCGGTCAAGATCATCCTGGTCACGGCACCCGTGCCGGTGCTCGCCGAGCGTCTGGCCGCGCGCGGACGCGAGTCCGCGGCCGAGATCACCGAGCGTCTCGCGCGCGCCTCCTACGCAGAACCCTCCGGCCCCGACGTGATCAGAATCGAGAATGCCGGCGCGCTCGCGGAGGCGGTCGCGGCCTTCCTCGCGGCGTTGCGCGGGGGCGGCTAGTCGACCGGCTGCGAGCGCCGGCGCTGCAGGCGCTCGCTCAATTGCTGCTCGAGGCCGCCTTGAGATTGTCCACGCGGATCTGGAGCTCGTGGAGGAGTCCATCGAGCCCCTCGTGCTGGATCACGGAGGCGAACTCCTGGCGCTGCGTAAGCGCCATGCTGATGCCTTCGACCACCACGTCGACGATCTTCATGTGACCTTGCATGTTCCGTACGCGCCAGCCGGCCTTGATCGGGGGACCCTCGGCGCGGTCGATCTCGGTCTCGACCAGGGCGTCGGTCTCCGCGATCGGCTGCTGGCCGACGACCTTGAAGGTCTCGCCCCTGTAGGCGCCGATGCGCCGCGTGTAGGTGTTGAGCACCCAGGTCTCGAACAGGGTGCGGTATTGCGCCTTCTGCGCGGGGCTTGCCGTGCGCCAGGAATTGCCGAGGACGAAGCGGCCGATGAGATCGAGATCGAAGCCTTCGTGAAAGATCTGCTTGAACTCCTCCTCGCTCTTGGCCGCCTCGGCCGGCGTGTAGTTTGCGAAGAGCGCCACCGCCCGATTGCCCAGATCCTGGATGAACTTGGCCGCCTCCACGGGCGAGGTGGGGCTCTCCTCGGCGCCCGCGGGTGCCGCGGCTGCGGCGAGCAATCCCAGCAGCACGAGGCAGGGGGCTAGCCTTTTCGCAAGGGTCATCGGGCAACTCCGATCGTGATTGAGGCAGCGGCAGGTCGCCTCGAGGTGCGATCCCGGGCACGGACTCCATACGGGCCGAGCCGCGCGATCCTGCGCTCCGAGGCCGCAGAGGATCGCCGCAGGCCGCCGCAGAGTGCGTCCGGCGCGCGAAAATAAAGGAGGCGAGAGGCGCGCCGCAAGCGCTCAATTGTGACGATTTTCGGGCTCAGCGCAGCAGGAGGATCGCGGGTGGGATGCCCGCCGCGGCCTTGCGCCGCTCGGCGGCGAGGGCGATGACCCGCTCGGTCTCGCGCCACAGCCGGTAGGGTGCCAGCCGGTCGAGCGGCACCCAGGCGACTTCGGCCGCATCGTCGCCGGCCGTGGCCTCGCCGGCGCGCCACTCGGCGAGAAGGTCGACGAGCGTGTAATGATATTTCACCCGGCCACCGTCGTCGCGGTTGACCATGTCGACCACGGCGATCACCTCCTTGACCTCGATCTCGACGCCGGTCTCCTCGCGCACCTCGCGGCGCGCCGCCTCGACGACGCTCTCGCCGAGATTCTGAGCGCCGCCCGGGATGCTCCATTGCCCCTCGCGCGGCGGCTTGCCGCGCTTGATCAGCAGCACCTCCTCGCCGCGAAAGACGAGCGCGCCGACGCCGGCGATTGGCCGCTCGGGATAGCTGCGCGTCATGAGCGGCATCATACGGCAGCACCGCACCGCCCGCCAAGGAGCGCCCTCGGCGGGCGCCCGTGACAGGCCCAAAACCATGGGGGAACCACGGCCTATGCCGCGTGTGGGCGCGCTCGGGCTTTCGGCAGATCGATGGCCAGCTCGGTATTCATCTTCGCCAGCGCCTCATCGATAATCCACATCTGCGAATGGTGGCGCAGGTCGAGCAATCGGCGCACCGAATTCTCCGGCATGCCGAGCTCATTCGCGAGCTTGAGCTTCGACCAGCCGCGGACGCGCATGGCCTCGTAAACGGCGAGCTTGGCGGTGACGAGCGAGGGCAGCACCGCGCGATTCCGCCCGGAATGCACAGCCCCTTGCCGCGGCAGCCGCCGACCGGCCTTCATGTAGCCTTCGAGTGCGGCGGTCACGCAATCGACGGCGCTGGCGCGCGCCTCCTCTTCCGTCTCGCCCTCGGTCAACGCCTCAGGAATGCGGGGAAAGCGCACGAGCCACCAGCCGTTCTCCTGCCGCTCCAGCCTGTAGCGAAATCCCAAGGCCATCTTCAATCCTCCAAGTCGCGCTTCGCCAGTCCGAGCTGCCGCGCTTGCGACCATTCGCACATATCTGTGCGAGCAGCAAGAACCGGAATTGGCGGTCTTGGAACCATGATCTTCTGCATACCCTGACGGCGGATTTCTGTAGTGCCCTTATCTCTCGTCGGTCGCCGCGGACGCTGCAAAGGGCCAATCATCGGGGGAGAGCGTGGGGGATGTACGGCGAAGGATTTCGCCGGGAAGGCTGTCGGCGGAGCGCGCCCTCGGCCGTGGGTCAAACCGCGGACGGAGGGCGTAAGCATGCGCCGGGAGGGCCGGCAGGTCAAATCAAGGCCCGTCTGTTGAATCCGGACGCATTCATGCTACGCTGAGGCAGGGTGGACGTGGTCCACCGTGTTGCAAACGTTGGCAGGTAGCGGCTCATGCGCAGCTGCCACGCGAGCCCAGACGACGAAAATGAAAAGTGAAGAGGACCTATATTCGGACCTTCCTGATGATCCGGAGCTAGCCTTCCTCTACCTAGAGAGCGGGTTTCGGGAAACCTGTGAATCAGAGCTGAATATCCAGGACGGGGCGCCCTCAAGCCTGTGCTACGTCGCGTATATAACCAAAGTGCTCGCCGCTATTGCAGAGCTCGGCCTAGAAGCGCCGTTCAAAACCCAGCCCCTGCCGTCCATCGCGTCAGCAGATTTCAGCACCTACAGCGAATTTCGCAGGGATGTTGATCACTACATAACGACCCTTCGAATCAGGCATGGACTGCGGAGCAAGCGCTTCTCAGTGAAATTTGATCAAGCGACGAAGGTGAAGATTCGACGTTACCTCGATAAAATTCGTGAAGTAGTAGACAAACTCGAGGTCGAGCAACTCAAAAAGGACGCCCTGTACTCCAGACTTAATGCATTAGCGGATGAAGTAAACCGAGATCGGACCCGATTTGAAGTCTACGGCGCAATGGCAGTCGCAGCTGCTGGTGTGCTGGGTGACATGGCGGAAAAGGCCGAGCCAGTGCGCAAATGGCTCGAATCGATAGGAAAGCTGATTTGGGGCGCGAAAGAAGACGAGGATATGCAGCGGTTGGCGCCCCCGCCCAAGAGGAAGGCTCTCCCTGGGCCGGCGGCACAAGGTGCCAAGGAGGCCAAAGGAGGCCCCGACGACGACGACATTCCCTTTTGATAGATCGACGACGATCGCCGCGTGGCGCCTGTTGCAGTGCCCACGGTGAGGCTCCTGGTCTGACGCACAGGAGGTGACGGTGGATTTTCATCTTATTACGCAAATTTTCCTGATTGGCTTTTTGCTGGTGGCGCCAACTATTGCGGTCTTCAGACGGAACACTAAAGGTGCGGCCGTTCTCACCGTGGTCGCGGTTTCGGCCCTGCTTTTGACCCGATTGCCCGATGTGTCGGCGTTCGAGCTGTTCGGTATGAAGGCAAAACTCGATCGTCAGACCCAAGAGGTCGAAATCACCGTTCAGCAATTACGACGACTCGCGGCGGCCTTAGGCGAGGCGAGCCTTAATCAGATAGCGATGTCAGGCCAAATGCTCACCCGAATAACTACAGCCGGAAAATTCGTGATGAGAGACAACATAATCAATAGTCTCCAAAACATCGGGGTGCCGGACGACGAAATATTGAAGGTTCAAGGCCTTTGGATCCACATATATTGTACGATGATTCGGCAATTATAACCTTGACTCAGCACTCATTTAGGGGTACAATTCCCCCTAGAAATGAGGAGTTAAGGAAATGGCCAATCCTCTCAATAACATAGCCTTTCAGGACGAAACCAAGGCCCGTCAATGGCTCGAAGCGACGCTTTGGCCCGAAGGCCCGGTTTGCCCGCATTGCGGCTCCATCGACGATTGCACGGCCATCAAGACCCGCGAAGGCTGGTATCAGTGTAATGCCCCTGAGTGCCGCAAGCAATTTACCGTGACCGTGGGCACGCTTTTCGAGCGCTCCCATATCCCACTCAACAAGTGGCTGATGGTGGCCTTTCTGCTCTGTTCTTCCAAGAAGGGCATGAGCACCCATCAGCTACACCGCATGATCGGCGTCAGCTACAAGTCCACTTGGTTCATGATGATGCGCATTCGCGAGGCCATGCGCGAAGGCAAGTTTCCGGGGGCGCTTGGCGGTCAGAACAAGGTTGTCGAGGCTGACGAAACCTATGTAGGCGGCAAGGCCAAGAACCGCAAAAACCATGTTCCACCTAAGGAAGCCGTGTTCGCCCTGGTCGAGCGCGACGGCAAGGTCCGCTCCCGCCACGTCCCGGACGTGAGCGGCAAGACGCTTCGCCAAGCCATCGTGACGCAAGCGAGCCGCAAGAGCTATCTGATGACCGACGAGTCACCGACCTATACCAAGATCGGCGAGGAATTCTCGGGTCACGGCACGGTCAATCACTCAATCGAGGAATATGTGCGCGGCAATTTCTGGCATACAAACACGGTCGAAAACTACTTCTCGATCCTCAAGCGCGGGATCACGGGTGTCTATCATCACGTCAGCCCGCAGCACTTGAAGCGCTATCTTGGCGAATTCGACTTTCGCTACAACGAGCGCATCGCGCTTGGCGTGACCGACGCGCAACGCGCCTCCAAGGCGGTCAAGGGCATCGTCGGCAAGAGGCTGACGTATCGGCGGACTAACAACGCCGCAAACGCCTAAGCAAATGGCAAGGGCGTTTATTCGTTGGAGGAACACAAATGACCGCACGCGATAAGTTAGACGAACGGGAAATACGGATTACCTCTATCGCATCGGAAGTCCCACCCGGCATGACGGGGAAAGCCGCCGATTGGGCGAAGCTAACATTCAAAATCGGCGCCCTCGGCCCCGATTATCCCGTCTATGTTGATCGGCGAAACGTCGCAGACGAACACCTCGTTCGGGTAGCGCGCCACTATCTGCATATGCAAACCCACCGGCTTGGCGAATCGACTGTTTCATGGCGCCTTTCCGAGGAGGAATACAAACAGCTGCTCACGCCTCCAAAATCACCCCCGAGTAAGAGTCTTGCCGAGCGGTTGCCGTGACCGCGGCCGACTGACGGATGAGCAGGGACGCAAGGTGTTGGCAATCACCATCGTTCATGGGAAATTGCAATTCAACATCATTGCGCCTCACCTTGAGCCACGTTCGCGTTGATTCGTGATTCACAGTGACTTGCTCGACATTGGGCGGGAAACGCGTCATTCCGCTCTTAGCATGAGAGAACTCTTCCATGGCTGTCCTCCATGAGATCGTTGAACTGCTGAAGCGATGGGATGTTTGGAAGCGCGTAGAAGCCGCACCGGAGCGGATCGACGTACTCGAAAAGCGCGTAGCAGAGTTGGAAACTAAATTACAGCGGGCGCCTGGAGAGGCATGTCCACATTGTGGTGCATTGGCTTATCGCGTTGAGAGCGCAAAACGACATCCTCAATTTGGTAGCATGGGTGCTCGGGTGCATCATATGAAATGCGACGACTGTGGTTTTACCGACGAGAAGACGATTCTGCCAAAGAAGTAGCCTTCTTTCGCCGCTTCGCCTTCGGCGCTTCACGATGCTGCGGCCCCGCCTTCGCCACCGCATGGATTGCGCGCCGAAAGCGGTCCCAAGCATCGGGGTGAAACTCGAGCTCCGGTTGCGGCCGGCTCGCCTTAAGACCCTGATCGCCTCGCGCCTTTTTCATGGTTGGTCAATCCGAGGTTGCCTATGAACCCCAATGATATATGGGCGACGCCAGGAATTCCAGCTAAAGGCGACGAAAACGAGGAGGCTCTTTACGCCAGCATAGGCCGCGCGCTGAGTGCGTGGGAACAGTTTGAGGGCCTGCTAGCGTTTCTCTTCGCGGCCTTCATCATTCCCGAGCACGATTCCGAGGCGGCGCGGCGAGCGTATGGCTCCGTGGTCTCGTTCACCGGGCGCGCGGATCTATTGAAGAGCGCGGCAGCCATCCTCTTCCGTAATTTTCCTAACGAAAAGCTCCAACGAGAACTTGGCACTTTGCTCAAGACCGCCAGGCGGGCGGCGCCGCAGCGCAACAACATCGCTCACGGTATCGTGCAATCGTTTCACCTGCGGGAACCCTACCCCAAGCCGCAACAATTTGCCCTGTTTCCAGCCTACTACAATACAAGCCGACATGACGTGTGGGGCATGCCCGAGTATGCCTTCACGAAAGAGATGGTGGACAGGTTTAGAGATCAATTTCTCAAGTTGCAGGAGCCAGTCGAATCGATAGCTCGCGAGCTTACGGGGCTATTTGTCTGGCGAATTCGATGACATCGCGCGCCGCTTCCTTGGCAGCAACACCCGAGCAGCCGCATACGCCCTCAAGGTACTCAGCCATGCGCTTTTCGGCTTCGGGCGTTATCACGCTCTCTTTTGGCGCGAGTTTTTTGCTCTTACGGCGCTTTTCTACAGATTGGGGCTGTTTTCTCATGTATATAAATCCCCTTGCAGTGATCGCGTGGGAGGCTACGCATGAGCCCGACGAATAAGCGGGGG
>JBKQRV010000017.1:0-9941 GCA_052143835.1 Alphaproteobacteria bacterium | reverse complement strand
CCTTGCGCGGGTCCTCGCACAGCGAGCGCCACCCCCACCCCACCCTCCCCCTTCGAGGGGGAGGGGGAAACTTTTGATGGCACTCGCAAATCCCTCCCCCCTTGAGGGGGAGGGTAGGGTGGGGGGTAAACCGCGCGGCGGCCACGCCGGCGTGCGATAGCCGAGTAGGGCGGGCGGGCCCGGCGCCCCTATCCCTTCCTCTTCTTGCGAATATAGAGCGGCTCGGCCGCCGACTCGCCCGCGCTGCGCTGGGCGAGACGCGAGGGCGTCAACGTCCGCAGCGGCTCGGTCTCCGTCATGCTCGCCAGGCTGCGCACGGCGAGCTCCTGGTACTCGCGCGTGCCCGTGGTCTTCCAGGCGCGCTCCTTCTCGCTCACGGGGCGGAGGATGCGCGCGGGAATGCCGGCCACCAGCATGCCGGGCGGCACCTCGAAGCCGGCCTTGACGAAGGAGAGCGCCGCCACGATCGCGTCGGCGCCGATCTTGGCGCCGTCCATGATCACTGCCCCCATGCCGATGAGCGCGTTTTGCCCGACCGTGCAGCCGTGCAGCACCGCGCCATGGCCGATGTGGCCGTCCTCCTCGATCACCGTCTCGATGCGGGGAAAACCGTGCACGATGCAATTGTCCTGGAGGTTGCTGCCCTTGCGCATGATGAGACGGCCGAAGTCGCCGCGCAGGCTGGCACCGGGGCCGATGTAGCAGCCGGCCTCGACGATCACGTCGCCTATGAGGGACGCGAGCGGATGCACGTAGCTCTTGGGATGGACGTAGGGCACCACCCCGTCGATCGCGTAGACGCGGACCATCGCCTTCTCCTCCTCGGCAGCGAGCAACGCCTCCTAAGAGCCTAGAGCAGGGACACCCACTCCTTGGCCCAGTCAAGGGCCTCCTCGTCCGGCAGCGGCTGTGTGCAGGCGTCGATCTCGAGCCGCTCGCCGATGCGCTCGGCGCCGAGGGAGGCGAAGAGCGCGTCGATCGTCTTGCCGCCGCGGCAGAAGGTCTCGCGATAGCTCTGATCGCCGAGCGCGATCACGCCGTAGCGCAGATGCGAGAGATCGGGCCTGGTGCGGGCGAGCTCGTCGTAGAGCGGCCGGATATTCTCGGGTAGCTCCCCCTCGCCGTGGGTCGAGCAGCAGACCAGCACGACGCCCGGCCGGGCGAGCCGGGCCGCCGCGCCTTTGGCCTTGGCCTCGACCTCGACCGCGTGGCCGTCCCTGGCGAGCTCCTCCTTGAGCAGATCGGCCACCATTTGCGCGTTTCCCGATTCGGTGCCGACGAGGATGAGGATGTCCGCCATGGGGCCTCGATGCCGCGGCGAGGGCGGGGCGATAATTTGATACTGTGAGGGCCGCTTTTTGTCTATGAATCGATCGGTTGCGCGGCCGCGGCGGCGGACGCGCCGCGATCCGGGAGGAGGAGGATGGGCAGCGAGGACGAGGCTCTCATCGCGCGCATCGGGCGGGGCGAGAAGCTCGGCGCCGCCGACGAGCTTTCTGCGGGCTACCGCGCCGAGCTCATCCGCCTCATGGTGGTGTTCGTCGATTCAGAGATGGCGGGGGCCGCGGGCTTCGCCGATTTCGTCAACCGCGCCCCCGGCATGCGCGAGCGCGCGACCGCGGCGCGCATCGTGAGCGAGAAGTTCGCCCATGCCGAGGCGGTGCTCGAGCTGCTCGCGCGTTTCGGCGTGGATGCCGACCTCTATGTGCGCTCCCATCCCTGGCAGGCCCGGCTCGACCGCGCGCTCGACCTCGGCAACCGCCGCATCGGCGGCGACAAGCGGCTCAACGTCTTCCATTACCCGCTCGAGGGCTGGGTCGATGCCGTCGCCATGAACATGCTGATGGGACGCGCGAGCGCGATCCAGCTCGGCGATCTCCTCGCTTGCTCCTATGCGCCGCTCGCAAAAGCGCTCGCCCGCATCGTGCCGCGCGAGATCGCGCACGCGCGCCTGGGCGAGGCCGGGCTCAGGCGCGCGATCGAGCAGGACGGCGCCCGGCTTGCCGCCGCGGCGTCCATCGCCTATTGGTACCCGCGCGTCGCCGCCACCTTCGGCCGCAGCGACAGCGAGCGCTTCGAGCTCTACCGCAAGTACGGCCTGAGGCAGCACACGAACGCGGAGCTGCTCAAGCGCTGGCAAGGCGAATTAAAGGCGCGCCTGGCATCGCTCGGCCTCGAGGTGCCGGCGGGTTCGCGCTGAAGGAGAAGAAACCACCCTCGGAGGAGCGCCCAGTATGGGCTACAAGACGATCCTCTTCGAGCGGGGCGAAGGCTACGCCGCGATCACGCTCAACCGTCCCGAGCGGCTCAATGCCTTCACCGCCGAGATGCACGGCGAGCTCAAGGCGGCCCTCGACGAGGTGGAGGGCGACGCAACGCTGAGGGCGCTTGTGCTGAGCGGCGCCGGACGCGGCTTCTGCGCGGGCCAGGATCTCGGCGAGCGCCGCAGCAAGCCCGGCGAGGCCCCGCGCGATCTCGGCGAGACGATCGACCGCCTCTACAATCCCTTGATCCGCCGCCTGCGCAAGCTGGATCGGCCGGTGCTCGCCGCGGTGAACGGCGTCGCGGCCGGGGCGGGCGCCAATCTGGCGCTCGCCTGCGACATCGTGCTGGCGGCGCGCTCGGCGAGCTTCATCCAGCCCTTCTGCCGCTTGGGCCTAGTGCCGGATGCGGGGGGCAGCTATTTCCTGCCGCGCCTGGTGGGCGAGGCGCGCGCGATGGCTTTGGCTCTCCTGGGCGAGTCCGTCTCCGCCGAGCGCGCGGTCGAGATGGGCATGATCTGGAAGTGCGTCGACGACGACAAGCTCATGGAGGAGACGCTCGCGTTGGCGCGCCATCTCGCCACCCAGCCGACCAAGGGGCTCGCGCTGATCAAGCAGGCGATCCGTGCCTCCTACGGCAACGACCTCGCCCGCCAGCTCGACCTCGAGCGCGATTTCCAGCGCATCGCCGGGCGCAGCGAGGATTACCGCGAGGGTGTGGCCGCCTTTCTCGAGAAGCGCACGCCGCGCTTCAAGGGACGCTGATGACGGCGCTCGCGAAAGAGGCGACGGTCGCCGTGGTCGGTGCCGGCACCATGGGAGGCGGCATCGCCCAAGTGGCGGCCGCCGCGGGCCATCCCGTCCTGCTCTTCGACGCGATCGATGGGGCGGCCGAGCGCGCGCGCACGGCGATCGGGAGCGCGCTCAAGCGCCTCGTCGAGCGCGGCCGGATGACGGCGGAGGCGCGCGAGGCCTTGCTTCAGCGCATCAAGGTGAGCACGGACCTCGCGCAGCTGGCGCCGGCGCGCCTCGTGATCGAGGCGATCGTCGAGGAGCTCGAGGCCAAGCGCCACCTCTTCGGCACGCTCGAGGGCATCCTTGCCGAGGATGCGATCCTCGCCTCCAACACCTCCTCGCTCTCGATCACGGCCCTCGCGGCCGGGCTCAAGCGGCCGGGCCGCGTCTGCGGCATGCACTTCTTCAATCCCCCGCCGCTGATGCCCCTTGTCGAGGTGGTGAGCGGGCTTGCGAGCGATCCCGCCGTGGCCGAGGCGGTGGCCGCGACGGCCCGGGCGTGGGGCAAGGAGCCCGTGCACGCGACCTCCACGCCCGGCTTCATCGTGAACCGCGTGGCGCGTCCTTTCTATGCGGAGGCGCTCCGGCTCCTCGAGGAGGGCGCAGCCGATTTCGCCACCATCGACGCGCTCGTGCGCGAGGCGGGCGGCTTCCGCATGGGCCCCTTCGAGGTCATGGACCTCGTCGGCCAGGACGTGAACTGGGCGGTGACCAACGCCGTCTTCGCCGCCTATTTCTACGACCCGCGCTACAAGCCCTCCTTGCGGCAGAAGGAGATGGTCGCGGCCGGCCTCTTGGGGCGCAAGAGCGGGCGCGGCTGGTATTCCTACGAGGCGGGTGCGGTCGCACCCAAGCCCGCGACGCTGCCGCCGGCCCCTCCGCCGCGGCGCGTGGCGATCGAGGGCCGCCTCGGGCCGGCCGAAGGCCTAGCGGCCGCGATCAAGGCCAAGGGCTTGGCACTCGGCCCGCGCGACGACGCCGACGCGCGCGAGGGTGCCATTGTGCTCGATGGCGCCGTGCTGCGGCTGAGCGATGGGCGCAGTGCGACCGAGCGCGCGGCCCGCGCGCATCCCGGCGAGCCGCTCGTGCTCTTCGATCTCGCGCGCGACTATGCGAGCGCCAAGCGCCTGGCCCTCGCCAAGGCCGACCAGGCTCCGCCCGCGGCCCTCGCCGCCGCGGCCGGCCTCATCCAGGCCCTCGGCATGCAGGCGACGGCAATCGACGACACCCCCGGCATGGTGGTCATGCGCATCGTCGCCATGCTGGCGAACGAGGCCGCGGAAGCGGTGAGCCAAGGCGTCGCCACGGCGCAAGCGGTCGATACCGCGATGCTCAAGGGCGTGAGCTATCCCCTGGGTCCGCTTGCCTGGGCTGAGGCGATCGGGCTCGAGCGCGTGCTCGCGGTCATCGACAATCTCGCGCGGAGCTACGGCGAGGACCGCTATCGCGCCGCGGCACTTCTGCGCCGCAAGGTGCTCGGCGGGCAGCACTTCCATGAGTAAGGAGGCGAGCCCGCGCGCCGACCGGGCGCAGCGTGTCGCCGATGCGGTCGGCAGGGGCATGTATGCGCGCGACCGCGCCGCGCAGGCGCTCGGCATCCGTCTCGTCGAGATCGGCCCCGGCCATGCGCTGACCCGCATGACCGTGCGCCAGGACATGGTGAACGGCCACGACACCTGCCACGGCGGGCTCATCTTCACGCTCGCCGATGCGGCCTTCGGCTACTCCTGCAACTCCCACAACAGGAACGCCGTGGCCCAGCACTGCACGATCACCTTCTTGAAGCCGGCGAAGCTCGGCGAGGTGCTGAGCGCGGAGGCAACGGAGCAGACGCTCGGCGGCCGCAACGGGGTCTACGACATCAAGGTCAGCAACGAGAGGGGCGAGCTCGTCGCCCTCTTCCGCGGCAACAGCCGCGTGATCGCGGGCGAGGTCGTACCCGAGCCCGGACACTCGGAGTGCCAGACATCCAAGGAGCCGTCATGAGCGAAGCTTACATCTGCGATGCGATCCGCACGCCCATCGGCCGCTACGGCGGCGCTTTGGCGAGCGTGCGCACGGACGATCTCGCCGCGCTCCCGATCAAGGCGCTCATGGAGCGCAACAAGGCGGTCGACTGGTCCAAGCTCGACGACGTGATCTACGGCTGCGCCAACCAGGCGGGCGAGGACAACCGCAACGTGGCGCGCATGGCGGCCCTGCTCGCCGGATTGCCGGCGGACGTGCCGGGGGCCACGGTCAACCGGCTGTGCGGCTCCGGCATGGAGGCGGTAGCGCAATGCGCGCGCGCGATCCGCACCGGCGAGGCCGAGCTCATGGTCGCGGGCGGGGTCGAGAGCATGAGCCGCGCCCCCTTCGTGATGCCCAAGGCGGAAGCGCCCTTCAGCCGCACGGCCGAGATCTACGACAGCACGATCGGCTGGCGCTTCGTCAATCCGCTCATGAAAGCCCGGTACGGCATCGATTCCATGCCCGAGACCGGCGAGAACGTGGCCGAGGCGTTCCAGATCTCGCGCGGCGATCAGGACGCCTTCGCGCTCCGCTCGCAAACGCGCGCCGGCCGCGCGATGAAGAACGGGGCACTCGCCGCCGAGATCGTGCCGGTGGCGATCCCGCAACGGAAGGGCGAGCCCCGGCTCGTGCGCGAGGACGAGCATCCGCGCCCGGACACCACGCTCGAGGCGCTCGCCAAGCTGCCGACCCCCTTCCGCAAGGGCGGCACCGTGACCGCCGGGAACGCGTCCGGCGTGAACGACGGGGCGGCGGCCTTGCTGCTCGCTTCCGAGGCCGCGGTGAAACGTTACGGCCTCGAGCCGAAATGCCGCGTGGTGGCCGCCGGCAGCGCGGGCGTCGAGCCGCGCATCATGGGCATCGGACCAGCACCCGCGACGCGCAAGCTGTTGGACCGGCTCGGCCTCAAGCTCGCGGAGATCGACGTGATCGAGCTCAACGAGGCCTTTGCCGCACAGGCGCTCGCGGTCATGCGCCAGCTCGGGCTGCCGGACGACGCCGAGCACGTCAACCCCAACGGCGGGGCGATCGCGCTAGGCCATCCGCTCGGCGCCTCGGGTGCCCGCCTCGTCTTGACCGCGGCTTACGAGCTCGCCCGGCGCCGGCGCCGCTACGCGCTCACCACCATGTGCATCGGCGTCGGCCAAGGCATCGCCATGGTGATCGAGCGGGTGTGAGAATGGCGCCGCCGTCCCTCACCCTTCCCATCGCTCCGCGATGGGCCCCTTCCCTCTCCCGCAAGCGGGCGAGGGACAGTTGGGAGCACGCTGTAGCCTCCCTCTCCCCCTTCAGGGGGAGAGGGTCGGGGTGAGGGGGCGAGCATGAGAGGCGCTTTCAGAAAGCCCGAGCTGGACCCGATCGAGGTGGCGAGCCGCGATGAGATCACGGCCTTGCAGGCGAAGCGGCTCAAGTGGACGCTCGCGCACGCCTACGCGAACGTGCCGCATTACAAAGAGGCCTTCACCGCGGCCGGCGTCCATCCCGACGACTTCAAAGAGGTGGACGATCTCGCCAAGTTCCCCTTCACCACCAAGGAGGACCTGCGGCGCCAATATCCCTTCGGCATGTTCGCCGTCCCGCGCGATAAGATCGTGCGCGTCCATGCCTCCTCCGGCACCACGGGCAAGCCCACGGTGGTGGGCTACACCAAGGCCGACATCGAGGTGTGGGCCGAGCTCATGGCGCGCTCGATCCGCGCCTCCGGCGGAAGGGCGGGCGACATCGTGCACGTCGCCTACGGCTACGGCCTCTTCACCGGCGGCCTGGGCGCTCATTACGGCGCCGAGCGGCTCGGCTGCACCGTCATCCCGGTGTCGGGCGGCATGACCGAGCGGCAGGTGCAGATCATTCAGGATTTCAAGCCCGACATCATCATGGTGACGCCGAGCTACATGCTGGCGATCGCCGACGAATTCGCGCGCCAGGGCCGAGATGCGCGCAGCACCTCCTTGCGCATCGGCATTCATGGCGCCGAGCCCTGGACCGAGGCGATGCGCAAGGAGATCGAGCGGCACTTCGACATCGACGCGGTCGACATCTACGGCCTTTCCGAGGTCATGGGGCCGGGGGTGGCCAACGAGTGCGTCGAGACCAAGGACGGGCCGACCATCTGGGAAGACCATTTCTATCCCGAGGTCATCGATCCCGGCACCGCCAAGCCCTTGCGCGACGGGGAGTTCGGCGAGCTGGTCTTCACCACCCTCACCAAGGAGGGCCTGCCCGTCATCCGCTACCGCACGCGCGACTTGACCCGCTTGGCCCCCGGCACCGCGCGCAGCTTCCGCCGCTTCACGCGCATCACCGGCCGCTCGGACGACATGCTGATCATCCGCGGCGTCAACCTCTTCCCCACCCAGATCGAGGAGATCATCCTCAAGGACGAGCGCCTCTCGCCCCATTACGTGCTCGAGGTGAAGCGCGAGGGCCGGCTCGACGCGCTCACCATCGTGGTCGAGGGGGCCCTTGGCCTGCCGCCAGCCGCGCAGGCGAGTGCCGCCAAGTCGCTCCAGCACGAGGTCAAGGCCTACGTCGGCGTCACCGCCGAGGTGAAGGTGGTGCCGACCGGCACGGTCGAGCGCTCGCTCGGCAAGGCAAAGCGCATCATCGACTTGCGGGCGAAGGAATAAGGGAGGGGCACTCCGGCATGGGCAGCTACGCCTATCGGCACTACCCCTATCGTCCCGCGAGCGAGCGCGCGGGCGGGCGGCATCAGGTCGCCGTGGTGGGAGCCGGCCCCGTCGGGCTTGCCGCGGCCATCGACCTCGGCCAGCGCGGGGTCGAGGTCGTAGTGCTCGACGAGGACGACACCGTGAGCAGCGGGAGCCGCGCCATCTGCTGGGCGAAGCGCACGCTCGAGATTTTCGACCGGCTAGGTGCTGTAGCGCCCATGATGGCGAAGGGCATCACCTGGAACCGCGGCAAGCTCTTCCACCGCGACAGGCTGCTCTACAGCTTCGATCTCCTGCCCGAGCCCGAGCACAAATTTCCCGCCTTCATCAATCTCCAGCAATATTACGTGGAGGCAGCGCTCGTCGAGCGCGCCAATGAAGTGGCGGGCGTCGAGCTCTGCTGGAAGAACCGCGTGGTGGGTGCCAAGCAGCTCAACGACGGCGTGGCACTCGAGCTCGAGACCCCCGAGGGCGGCTACGCGCTCACCGCGGACTATGTCATCGCGGCGGACGGCGCCAAGAGCCAGCTGCGCCACCTCCTCGGCCTCGAGTTCGAGGGGCGCACCTTCGAGGACCGCTTCCTCATCGCCGACGTGAGAATGAAGGCCGACTTCCCGACCGAGCGCTGGTTCTGGTTCGAGCCGCCGTTCCATTCGGGACCGTCGGCCCTCCTCCACCGCCAGGCGGACGACATCTGGCGCATCGACCTCCAGCTCGGGCCCGAGGTCGATCCCGAGGAGGAGCGCAAGCCCGAGCGCGTCATCCCGCGCCTCGAGGCGATGCTCGGGCCCGAGCGCCCCTTCGAGCTCGAATGGGTGAGCGTCTACCGCTTCCAGTGCCGCATGCTGCAGCGCTTCCGCCACGGCCGCGTGTGTTTCGCGGGCGACTCGGCGCACCAGGTCTCGCCCTTCGGCGCGCGCGGCGGCAACAGCGGCATAGAGGACGCCGACAATCTCGCCTGGAAGCTGGAGCTCGTGCTCAAGGGTGCGGCACCCGAGGCGCTTCTCGAGTCCTACGACAGCGAGCGCGTGCCGGCGCAACGCGAGAACGTCGCGATCTCGTCGCGCACGATCAACTTCATGTCGGCCAAGGGACCCGCCGCCCTCGCCTTCCGCGACGCGGTGCTCGAGCTCGCCGAGGGGACGCCCTTCGCGCGCGCCTTCGTCAACAGCGGCCGGCTCTCGACCCCCGCCGTCTTGCGCGATTCGCCGCTCAATACGCCGGATCGCGACGGCTTCTCGGGCGCCCTCGTGCCGGGAGCTGCCGCCCTCGACGCGCCCGTGTCGAAAGGAGGAGAGCCAAGCTGGCTGCTCGCGGAGCTCGGCGGCGATTTCACGCTCCTTGTCTTCGGCGGCGCGGCCGCGGCCGAGGCGGCGCTGAGCGCCCTTCCCGCCGAGCTCCCGAGGCCGCGCCTCGTCGCCGTTGCCGCAGAGGGCGAGGGGGACGCAGCACTCCTCGACGTCAAGGGCGTCGCCTTCCGCCGCTACGACGCGCGCCCGGGTACCGCCTATCTCCTGAGGCCGGACCAGCATGTCGCGGCGCGCTGGCGCGAAGTAGACGCACGCGCTCTCGCGGCAGCGCTCGCCCGCGCGCTCGGCAGAGACGGCGAGGCGCACGCACTCGCCATGGCAGGGGAATGAGCGTCATGGCGACGCCGCTCGAGGACAGGCTCAATATCGCCGCACCCGACGAGCTCTATGAGCTCCTCATCCGGGCGCACGAGGGGCTCTCCGCGGAGGAGAGCTTAAAGCTCGACGCCAAGCTCATCCTGCTGCTCGCCAACCACATCGGCGACCTCGAGGTCGTGCGCGCAGCGCTCGCCAAGGCGAAAGGCGAAAAGTAGTGCGCGAGAAGCGCGTGAAATTCGCTCGAACCCGCCTCACCCTCTCCCGCTTGCGGGGTCGAGCCGCAAGGCGGATCGACGAGGCGCCCAGCGCGAAGCGCTGGGAGGGTGAGGGACGGCTCCGAGATCAGGCAATCCCTCACCCTTCCCATCCCTTCGGGATGGGCCCCTTCCCTCTCCCGCAAGCGGGAGAGGGAATTCCTCTCGAGCGAAAAACAGAGTGCTGTGCGCGCTTACTTGCGCAGGAGCCACTCGCGGCCGACCTTGACGCGCGGCGTGCCGTCGTAGGCGACGATGTCGGCGGTGGCGTAGGTCTCGTGCCAGTTCTCCGGCAGATAGGAGCCGGTGCCGATCACGTCGATG
>JBKQRV010000016.1:0-39716 GCA_052143835.1 Alphaproteobacteria bacterium | reverse complement strand
CGATCAAGATGTCCGGCTCGTTGGCGAGCGCCATCGCGATCATGACGCGCTGGCGCTGGCCGCCCGAGAGCTCGTGGGGAAAGGCGCCGAGCCGCGCCGCCGCGTCGCGGATGCCGACGAGCTCGAGGAGCTCGAGCACGCGCCGGCGTGCCGCCTCCGCCGACAGCCCCTTGTGCAAGGTCAGCACCTCGGCAACCTGGCGCTCGACCCTGTGCAGCGGGTTCAACGCCGTCATCGGCTCCTGGAAGATCATGGCGATGCGGTTGCCGCGGATGCGGCTCATCACCGCACCCGGGGCGCCGAGGAGCTCCTCGCCCTTGAAGCGGATGCTGCCGGAGGGGTGGCGCGCCTTGGGATAGGGCAGGAGCTGGAGAAGCGAAAGGGCGGTGACCGATTTGCCGGAGCCGGACTCGCCCACGATGGCGAGCGTCTCGCCCGCATCGAGCGAGAAGGAGACGCGGCGCACCGCGTCCACGTCCCCGCCCGGCATGGCGAAGCTGACCGAGAGGTCGTCGACCTGAAGAAGCCCGCCTTTCCCCGCCTCGCGAAGGGCTGCAGCCCCCTTGACCTCGGCCACCTCGGCCGGCCGGCCTTCGCCGAACACCTTGCGCGGATCGAGCGCGTCGCGCACCGCCTCGCCCGCGAAGATGAGCAGGCTCAGCATGGTGCCGAGGACGAAGAAGCCGGTCAGGCCGAGCCACGGCGCCTGGAGGTTGTTCTTGCCTTGCGCCAGGAGCTCGCCGAGCGAGGGCGAGCCCGGCGGCAGGCCGAAGCCGAGGAAGTCGAGCGAGGTGAGGGTGGCGATCGAGCCGTTCAGGATGAACGGCATGAAAGTGAGGGTGGAGACCATGGCGTTCGGCAAGACGTGCCGCGTCATGATGGTCCAGTTCGTCGCCCCCATGGCGCGCGCCGCGCGCACGTAGACGAAGTTGCGCGCGCGCAGCGTCTCGGCGCGCACCACGCCGACGAGCGAGGTCCAGCTGAAGAGCAGCATGATGCCGAGGAGCCACCAGAAGTTGGGCTCCACGAGACTCGAGAGGATGATGAGGAGGAAGAGCACCGGCAGGCCCGACCAGATCTCGATGAAGCGCTGGCCGAAGAGGTCGACCTTGCCGCCGAAGTAGCCTTGCACCAGGCCGGCGAGCACGCCGACGGCCGAGCTCAGCACGGTGAGCACCAGGCCGAACAGCACCGAGATGCGGAAACCGTAGATGAGGCGGGCGACCACGTCGCGCGCCTGGTCGTCGGTGCCGAGCCAGTCCTGAGCCGAAGGCGGGGAGGGGGCCGGGCCCGGCAGGTCGTAGACCACCGTCGAGTAGCTGTAGGGGATGAGCGGCCAGATCATCCAGCCCTTCGCGCGGATGAGCTTCTGGACCTCGGGGTCGTGGTAATCCGCCTCGGTCGGAAAAGTGCCGCCGAAGGTCGTCTCCGCATAGTCGTAGAGCACGGGCGCATAGAGATGGCCGTCATAGGAGACGAGAAGGGGGCGGTCGTTGGCGATGAATTCGGCGAAGAGGCTGAGCACGAAGAGAACGAGGAAGAGCCAGAACGACCAGAAGCCGCGCGCGTTCGCGCGGAAGTTGGCAAGCCGCCGCGTGTTGATCGGCGAGAGCCGAAGGGGGACGCCGAGGAGGCTCGCGGTCTCCGTCATCTCAGGTCTCCCGCCCCGCGAAGTCGATGCGGGGGTCGACCAGCACGTAAGTGAGGTCGCCGATGAGATTGGTGATGAGGCCGAGGAGGGTGAAGAAGAAGAGCGTGCCGAAGATCACCGGATAGTCGCGGTTGATGGTCGCCTGGAAGCCCAAGAGGCCGAGCCCGTCGAGGGAGAAGATTATCTCGATGAGCAGGGCGCCGGTGAAGAGGATGCCGATGAAGGCGCCGGGAAAGCCCGAGATCACGATCAGCATGCCGTTGCGGAAGACGTGGTTGTAGAGCACGCGGCGCTCGGAGAGGCCCTTGGCGCGCGCGGTGAGCACGTATTGCTTGCTGATCTCCGCCAGGAAGGAGTTCTTGGTCAACATGGTCAGCGAGGCGAAGCCGCCGATCACGAGGGCGAGGATGGGCAGCACCATGTGCCAGAGATAGTCGGTGATCTTGTGCAAGAGATCGAGCTGGTGCCAGTTCTCGGAGACCAGGCCGCGCAAGGGGAACCACTGGAAGTAGCTGCCGCCCGCGAAGAGCACGATGAGGAGGATGGCGAAGAGGAAGCTCGGGATCGAGTAGCTCACCACGATGACGGCACTCGTCCACACGTCGAAACGCGAGCCGTCGCGCACCGCCTTCGCGATGCCAAGCGGAATCGAGATGAGATAGACGAGAAGCGTGGTCCAGAGGCCGAGCGAGATCGAGACGGGCATCTTTTGGAGCACCAGGCTCACCACGCTCTGGTCGCGGAAGAAGCTCTGGCCGAAGTCGAAGCGGGCATAATCGCCCATCATGAGGAGGAAGCGCTTCCACATCGGCTGGTCGAAGCCGAACTGATGCTCGAGGCGCTTGACGAGGGCCGGATCGAGGCCGCGCGCTCCGCGATACTTGCTGGCGGTTGCTCCCGCTGCAGGCGCCTGCGCGGCCGCGGTCTCCCCGCCCGGCCCGGAGATGCGCGCGACCGCGCTGACCGCCGTGCCCTGGATCTGGGCGATGGCCTGCTCGACCGGCCCGCCGGGGGCCGCCTGGATGATCACGAAATTGACCACCATGATGCCGAGCAGCGTCGGGATGATGAGGAGCAGGCGTCGGATGATATAGGCGAGCATCGGGCGGCTGCGCTACGCCGGCGCCGGTCCCTCACCCTTCCCATCCCTTCGGGATGGGCCCCTTCCCTCTCCCGCGAGCGGGCGAGGGAGAAAAGCAGCCCCTCTCCCGCTTGCGGGAGAGGGAGGGACCCGTTGCGCAGCAACGGGAGGGTGAGGGAAAGGGTGCCGCACGATCAATTGCCGTCCTACTTCGTCTTGAGCGCCGCCGCCTTGGCCGGGTCGACCCACCAATCGTCGATGAAGCCGAGCGCGTATTTGGGCGAGATCTTGGGCCGCCCGAACTTGTCCCAAAAACCGACGCGGAAGTAGGTGATGTGCCAGTGGGGGATGACGTAATAGTGCCACAGCAGCACGCGGTCGAGCGCGTGCGTGCGCGTCACGAGCGCTTCCCGGTCGGGTGCCGAGATCACGAGGTCGACGAGCCGGTCGATCGCCTTGTCCTTGATGCCGATGAGGTTGGCGCCGCCGGGGATATCGGCGCTCTCCGAGCCCCAGTAGTCGCGCTGCTCGTTCCCGGGCGAGAGCGATTCCCCGAAGGTCCCCACGATCACGTCGAAATCGAAGTTGTCGAGGCGGTTCTTGTACTGCGCGGTGTCGACGGTGCGGATGCGCGCGTCGACGCCGAGGCGGCGGAGATTCTGCACGAAGGGCTCCGTGATGCGCTCGAAGGCCGGCTCGTCGAGCAGAATCTCGAAGGAGAGCGGCTGTCCGCTCTTGGGGTCGACCATCTTGCCGTCCTTGACCGTCCAGCCGGCCGCTTCGAGGAGCTTGAGGGCGATGGCAAGATTGGGCCGGATATTGCCCGAGCCGTCGGTCTTGGGCGCTTCATACTGCTTGGTGAAGACCTCGTCGGGAATCTGTCCCTTGAGCGGCTCGAGAACCTTCAGCTCGTCCGCGCTCGGCAGGCCGCGGGAGGCGAGCTCCGAGTTGGAGAAGTAGCTCTCCGTGCGCGCGTATTGCCCATAGAAGAGCGTCTTGTTGCTCCACTCGAAATCGAAGGCGTAGGCGAGCGCCGAGCGCACCCGCGCATCTTTGAATACGTCGCGGCGGATGTTGTAGACGTAGCCCTGCATGCCCTGCGGCTCCTCGTTGGGGATCTCCTCCTTCTTGATGCGGCCGTCGCGCACGGCGGGCGCGTCGTAGCCGGTCGCCCAGGACTTCGACGAGTTCTCCTGGCGGAAGTCGTAATCGCCGGCCTTGAATGCCTCGAGCGAGACGTTGTCGTCGCGGTAATAGTCGATGCGGATGCGGTCGAAGTTGTAGCGCCCCTTGTTGACCGGCAGGTCTTTGCCCCAATAGTCCTTCACCCGCTCGAGCGTGATCGAGCGGCCGGGATCCGTCGCCGCCACCTTGTAGGGGCCGCTGCCGAGGGGTGCTTCCAACGCCGTCTTCTCGAAGTCGTGGCTCTCGTAATATTTCTTAGAGAGCACCGGGAGCTGGCCGAGGATGAGCGGCAGCTCGCGGTTGTCGCCGGGTGCAAAGCTGAACTTGACCTTGCGCTCGCCCAGCTTCTCCGCCTTCACGACGCTATGATAGTAGGCGGCATAGGAGGGATGGCCCTTGGCCTTGAGCGTGTCGAAGGTCCAGACCACGTCGTCCGCCGTGATCGGACTGCCGTCCTGAAAGCGCGCCTCGGGCCGCAGCGTGAAAATTGTCCAGGAGCGGTCCTTGGGCACCTCGATCGTCTCGGCGACGAGTCCGTACTCGCTGAAGGCTTCGTCCTGGCTCGAGACCATGAGGGTGTCGAAGGTGAGACCGATGCCCGCGGCCGGGACCCCCTTGAGGATGAAGGGATTGAGGCTGTCGTAGGTGCCGATCGCGGCCTCGCGCACCTCGCCTCCCTTGGGCGCCGCCGGGTCGGTATAGTCGAAATGGGTGAAGCCCGGCTTGTATTTGACGTCGCCATGCATGGCGATGCCCGGGCCGACGAAGTCCGCGTCATCGGCGAGCGCGGGGGCACAGGAGATAAGCGCGAGAAGGGCTAGGCTGGCGGCTCTGGCGTAAGGCATGGCGGTCCCCGGCACGAGGTTGGCGCGGCGTGCGGCCGAACCTGCTCAACATGGCCATTTCCCGCGCCGCCAGCAAGCCAAACCGCGGCAGCGCGGCACCTCAGCCACCGGCTTCGGAGAGCAAGCGCAACGCCTCCCCATGCGCGCGCGCGTCGCCCGCCGCGAGCACGCGGCCGTCCGAGTGGAGGCCGAGGGGAAGCCCGCGCCAGTCGCTGATCACTCCACCCGCTCCCTCGAGCACCGGAATGAGCGCGCAATAGTCATAGAGCTTGAGCCCGCCCTCGACGACGAGGTCGGCGAAGCCGCTCGCGACGAGCCCGTAGCCGTAGCAGTCCGTGCCGAAGAGGGCGAGCTTCGCCTTCGTGCGCACGCGCTCATAGGCGGCCGCGTCGTTGGCACTCGCGAACATGTAGGGCGAGGTCGTATAGACGACGGCTTTGGCGAGACGCTCGCAAGCGCGCGTCCTGGCCTGAGCGCCGTTGAAGAGGGTGGGGCTGCCGCGCGCACCCGTCCAACGCTCGCCGAGCGCCGGATGATTGATGACGCCTACGATGGCGCGACCCTCGTGAAGAAGCGCTATGAGGGTGCCGAAGAGGGGCTTGCCGGTGATGAAGGACTTGGTGCCGTCGATGGGATCGAGCACCCAGACGTAGGGAGCGCCCGGGTTCTTGGCGCCGTGCTCCTCGCCGATGATGCCGTGGTCGGGGAAGTGCGTCTCGATGCACCGGCGCATGGCCGTCTCGGCCTCGCGGTCGGCGACGGTGACGGGGGAGAGGTCGGCCTTGTCGTGGACGGCGAGATCGCTGCGGAAGTAGCGCAAGATGATCTCCCCGCTCTCGTCGGCAAGACGTTCGGCGAGGCGAAGGAAATCTTCGATCCCGGCTGCGGCCATGGCGGGGAAGTGTGGGCGAAAGCGCTCGGCTTGCCAAGCCGGTAGTGCATTCGTTTGAATTTCCGCAAGCGGCGCCGAGGCTCGTTGCTCCTCTCCTCCTTCAGGAGGAGAGGAAGGGGCCCATCCCGAAGGGATGGGAAGGTGAGGAGGCCGAGCCAGCGAGCTTCTGCTGCCCACGGCGCGTCTCGCGCCGACGCCTCCTCACCCCGACCCTCTCCTCCTGAAGGAGGAGAGGGAGGTCCCCCAATTTCGGGCCGGAAAATTCAATGTGAGACACTACCGCCAAGCCAAATGGCGCCTGTCGCAGGCGGTGTTGAAGGGCCGCCGGACGGCGTTCTGCCCGCGGCCTCACTTCGGCAGCGGCTGCGGGCTGTCGCTCTGGCTGTTGAGGTAGGCGATGAGGTCGGCGCGCTGCTGCTCATCCTTGATGCCGGCAAAGGTCATCTTGGTGCCGGGCGCGACCTTCTGCGGCCCGTCGAGCCATTTGTTGAGCTCGTCGAAGCTCCAGTCGCCGCCCAATTTCTTGATCGCGTCCGAGTATTGGAAGCCCGCACGGCTCGCCACCTTGTCGCCGACGACGCCGTAGAGGTTGGGGCCGATGCGCGCGGGCTCGCCCTTGCCGAGGGTGTGGCAGGCCTTGCACTGATTCGCGACCTTCTTGCCGTCGTCGATGTTTGCCTTGGCAAGGAAGGGCTCGATGGGCTTGAGCTCGGCGGGGAGGCTTGCCTGCTGCGTGGCCGCGGCACCGGCCTGCGCGCCGGCCGGCGCGCCGGCGATCTCGATGTGTTGGCCCTCCTTCGGCTCAGGCACCAGGATGTCGCCGGCGTGGCCGATCACCGTGGTGATGAGAAGCGCCATCAGCACCGCGCCGACGATCTTGTTGATCTCGAACGAATCCATGAATCCCCCAAGCAAGACCAGGGTGGCCGCAAGAACGGCACGCCGCGCGCCTCGGCCGCAAGCCAGACCGCCGCCGAGCGTCGATAAATCGTTTCCGCTCCGAGGGCAACCGTTATATGGTCCCCGGGCCGGGCGGTCCGTTATTACCCCGTCCCGCTCCCGACCCGAAGCGCGGCAAAATGTCGCAATCGCGGCGGGCGCTCGGCCGGCGCGAACCTCCGTTTTCCCCCATGGCGAAGCCTAAGAACCCCATCGTCCTCATCCCGGCCCGCATGGCGTCCACGCGTCTGCCGGGGAAGCCCCTTATCGAGATCGCGGGCGAGCCCATGATCGTCCATGTCTGGCGCCGGGCCATGGCTGCGGCGATCGGCCCGGTCGTCGTGGCGGCGGCGGAGGAGGAGATCGCGGCGGCGGTAAGGCGGGCGGGCGGGCAGGCGGTCCTGACGCGGCCGGATCACGCGAGCGGCTCCGACCGCATCTTCGAGGCGCTGGAGCGCCTCGATCCCCAGCGCAAGCACGACGCGGTGGTGAACGTGCAGGGCGATGTGCCGACCATCGAGCCGGACACGATCAGGGCGGTGCTGGCACCGCTCGCGGATGCGGCCGTCGACATCGCCACCCTTGCCGTCGAGATCAGCAGCGAGGAGGAGCGGGCGGATCCGAACGTGGTCAAGGCGGTTGCCGCCTTCGCGCCCGGCAAGCGCATAGCACGGGCGCTCTACTTCAGCCGCGCCACGGTGCCGCCGGACGCAGGACCGCATTATTTCCACCGCGGCATCTATGCCTACCGCCGCTTAGCACTCGAGCGTTTCGTGGCGCTTCCCCCCGGAATTCTCGAGGCGCGCGAGCGGCTCGAGCAGCTGCGGGCGCTCGAGGCCGGCATGCGCATCGACGTGGCCCTCGTTGACATGGTTGCGCTCGATGTCAATACTCCGGCCGACCTCGCGCGGGCGCGGCAAATGCTCGCCGGCAAGCCGCGCGTTTGAGCGATCGATCGTCGAGTGCCCGCATGCCATGCCGGATGCGCCGGTTACGTCGGATATGCCGAATATGCCCGATATGAAAAATCCCGACCGTCTCATCGCCTTCCAGGGCGTGCCCGGCGCCAACTCGGACATGGCCTGCCGCATCGTCTTCCCCGAGCTCGCGACGCTGGCGTGCGAGAGCTTCGAGGAGACCTTGGCGGCCGTGCGCGAGCGCCGCGCCAAGCTCGCGATGATCCCGATCGAGAACTCGCTCGCCGGCCGCGTCGCCGACATCCACCACCTCATGCCGGACTCGGGACTGCATATCATCGCGGAGCACTTCCAGCGCATCAACCACCACCTGCTCGCCCCCAAGGGTGCCAAGCTCGAGGACGTGAAGCTGGTGCACAGCCATGTGCACGCGCTCAACCAGTGTCGCCGCCTATTGGCACAACTCAAGCTCAAGCCGGTGGTGCACGTGGACACGGCGGGGGCCGCGGCGGACGTGGCCAAGTGGAACGACAAGACCCAGGCTGCGATCGCCTCCTCGCTCGCCGGCGAGATCTACGGCTTAGAGGTGCTGCGCTCCAACATCGAGGACGCCGAGCACAACACCACGCGCTTCCTCGTGATGGCGCGCGAGCCCATCGACCCCAACCCCGCGCGCGGGCAGGTGGTGACGAGCTTCGTCTTCAACGTGCGCAACGTGCCGGCGGCGCTTTACAAGGCGCTCGGCGGTTTTGCCACGAACGGCGTCAACATGACCAAGCTCGAGAGCTACATGCTCGGCGGGCGTTTCACCGCGACCCAGTTCTACGCCGACGTCGAGGGCCACCCGAGCGAGCGGCGTCTCAAGCTGGCGCTCGAGGAGCTCAAGTTCTTCAGCACAAGCTTCATGATCCTCGGCGTCTACCCGGCGCACCCCTATCGCTACCAGGCCGAGCTCGCCTCGGCGGAATGAGCCTCCCCGTCAGCCGGCGGAGGAGGTGCTGAGCGCCGGTGCAGCCGCGCCGAGCTTGCCCGCCATCACCTCGGCCGACGGCATGACGAAGCCGAAGGCCGTGCGGATGCAAAGAAGCGCCGCGTTGTGCAGCTCCGGCCCGTCCATGCTGTCAACGCAGTCCTCGACCACCACCGCCAAATAGTCCTTGGAGCAGGCGGCGGCGACGGTGGCAAGCACGCAGCTGTTGGTGTTGACGCCGGTCACCAAGAGCGTGTTGACGCCGTGCGCGCGCAGCACGAAATCGAGGTCGGTGCCGACGAAGCAGTCGTAGCGCTTCTTGGTGCCCACCAGGATGTCCCGCTCCTGATCGAAAAGCTCCGGAATGATCGAGCAGCCGGGCATGCCGGCGATGTTGTGGCGCATCGCGTTCCGGCGCGGGTTGGCGGGGCCCGCCGCGAGGGCGCGCCAGAAGGGATTGGTGACGATCTCGGCCTCGTCGCGATATTGCGTGCGGAGATGGATGATCTTGATCCGGCTCCGCCGGGCCCAGGCGAAGAAGCTGCGGTTGGCGGCGATCACGCGCGCGGCCACGGCCGGCGGCACCGGCATGGTCGCGACCGCCGCATCGAGATGTCCGCGGTGGAGATCGATGGCCACGACCGCGGGGCGGATGTCGTCGAGACCAGGCGTCATCGGAACCGCCGAGTTGGAAACCGGGCCTCGGAGGCCGGAGCGAAAGTCCTACTCCTCGGGCTTGCGCTCCGGGGCTTCGGGCTTCTGCTTGCCCATTTCGTCGAGCTGGCGCTGCAGCGCGTCGATCTTCTGCTTGAGCTCGTCGAGTTTGTCGGCGCGGGCCTGCTCCTCGGACTTGCCGCCCGTGGCCCCGGTGTCGCCGACGAAGGGGTTGAGCATCTTCATGGCGCGCTCCATCATCGCCACGTTCTGCTTACCCACCTCCTCGAGCGAGCCGAAGGGGAAGAAGCCGTCGAAGGCGCCTTTCATGTATTGGCGGAACTTCTCCTGGTTCTGGGCGAACGCCTTCATGCTGGATTCGAGATAGCGCGGCAGCATGCTGCCGAGGCTGTCGCCGTAAAAGCCGATGAGCTGGCGCAGGAAGCTGATCGGCAGCAGGTTCTGTCCCTTGCCTTCCTCCTCGACGATGATTTGCGTGAGCACCGAGCGCGTGATGTCCTCGCCGGTCTTCGCATCGAAGACGACGAACTCCTTGTTCGCCTTGACCATCTGGCACAGGTCGTCGAGCGTCACATAGCTGCTCGTCGCCGTGTTGTAGAGGCGCCGGTTGGCGTATTTCTTGATCGTGATCGGCGCGTTCGCTTCGCCGGTTTTCTCTTCCATCGCCACGCCGTCTGCCTCGCCGATGAGAGGACCGCTGCAGCTAAGAGCTATATAAGTGCATTCATGCTGCATTGCGCAAGCATCTTCTCGCAAACGCGGCAACGGCTGGCCACGCTCGGCCCCGCGGGCTATACTCGCCGCCATGTCGGAGCCGCCGGAAATCGAGCATTTGGTCCGCCGCTACCTGGACCTCTGGCAGGAGCAATGGGCGGCGATGGCATCCGATCCGGAGCTGGCGGATGCGCTCGCCAGCTGGTTCGGCGCGCTCAATCAGGGCGCTCTCGGCATGTTTTCCGGCATGGCGGAGGCGGTCCGCAAGGCAGCCGACGGGGGCCCGCGAGGCGCTCCCGGGGAAGCCCGAGAGGGAGCCCCAGAGAGAACCCGAGAGGGAGGCCCAAAGGAAGGCAGTGAGCCCGATGCCCGATCCCGCGAAGGAGGTGGAAATCCCGGGGAGGTCGCCCGCAAGGCTGGGCCCGCGGCCGCTCGCCCTCCATCTCACGACGGCGGTGATGACTTGGCTCAGCTCGCGCGCCGCATTGCCGCTCTTGATGAACGGCTCGCTGCCCTTGAAGCCGGCACTCGTGCCGGCGGCGGCCGCGCTCCGCCAAGACCTCGACGGCGTCGAGCCGGAGGTCCTGGCGGCGGCCCTTGAGCGCGAGATCCGGGGCCGGATCGAGCTTTATCTCGCCTCCCTCGAACGCTACCGGCACCATCCGTACCGGCGCAGCCTCGTCGACCCGCCCGCACTCTGGAGCGAGGGCACCACGCACTTGCGCGACTACGGCGCTCTGAGGCCGCGCGCGCCCAAGGGTCCCGTGGTGCTCTTCGTGCCCTCCCTCGTCAATCGTGGCTATATTCTCGACCTCGCCGAGGGCAACAGCTTCCTGCGCTGGCTCGCTCAGGCCGGCTTCCGCCCGCTCTTGGTCGACTGGGGCCGGCCGGGGCCCGCCGAGCGCGGCTTCGATCTCACCGCCTATATCGCGGGCCGCCTCGAGCGCGCGCTCGATGCGGCGGTCGAGCTTGCAGGTGCCCCGGTGGGGCTGGTGGGCTATTGCATGGGCGGCAACCTGGCGCTCGCCCTTGCCAGCCGGCGGCCGAAGGCGGTGAAGGCGTTGGCCCTCCTGGCCACCCCCTGGGACTTTCACGCCGACCGGCCGGAGCTCGCCCGCGTAATCGCGGCCGGCTCGGCCCCCCTTCTCGCGGTCGCCGACCGGCTCGGCGAGCTCTCGACCGACGTCCTCCAGGCGCTCTTCTTCCTGCTCGATCCCTACTTGGCCCCGCGTAAATTTCTGCGCTTCGCCGGCTTCGCGCCCGGCTCGGCGCGCGAGCTTGCCTTCGTGGCGCTTGAGGACTGGCTCAACGACGGGGTGCCGCTCGCGGCCAAGGTGGCGCACGAGTGCCTGGAGGGCTGGTACGGCGAGAATACGCCGGGACGCGGCGAATGGCGCGTTGCGGGGGAGCCCGTCGACCCGCGCAAGCTGCGCCGGCCCACGCTCGTGATCGTGCCGGCCCAGGACCGTATCGTGCCGCCACCTTCGGCCGAGGCCCTGGTGGGGCTCATTCCGGGTGCTGAGCGCCTGCAGCCGAGCCTGGGCCACATCGGCATGATGGTTAGTGCTGCCGCCGAGGCCGCGGCGTGGCGGCCTCTCGCGGCGTGGCTCGCGGGCAAGCTCAGAGCGACGCCTCGGCGCAAGGGACAGAGGAGCCATGCGCCGGCCGCCTTGCCTTCGCAGGTGCAATAGACTTACTTGCCTTCGCAGGTGCAACAGACATATAACTCCACGGCGCGGAAGTGAAATTTGCGCCAACCGACCCCAGGAGGACCTCCCGATGACCGAAGTCGTGATTGCCGGCGCCGCCCGCACGCCGATCGGCGCATTCAACGGCGGACTCTCGAGCGTGCCCGCCTCCTATCTCGGCACCGTCGCCATCGAGGAGGCCTTGAGGCGCGCCAAAGTCGAGAAGGGCGAGGTGGATGAGGTGATCCTGGGCCAGATCCTCGCGGCGGGTACGGGGCAGAATCCGGCGCGCCAGGCGGCGATTGCCGCGGGCATCCCGGTCGAAAAGACCGCCTACGGCGTCAACCAGCTTTGCGGCTCCGGCCTGCGCACGGTCGCACTCGGCTTCCAGGCGATCCGCCTCGGCGACTGCCAGATCGTCGTCGCCGGCGGCATGGAGAGCATGAGCCAAGCGCCCCACTGCGCGCACTTGCGCAACGGCACCAAGATGGGCGGCCTCGAGCTCGTCGACACCATGATCAAGGACGGGCTGTGGGACGCCTTCAACGGCTACCACATGGGCAACACCGCCGAGAACGTTGCGCAGAAGTGGCAGATCACGCGCGAGGAGCAGGACAAGTTCGCGGTCGCCTCGCAAGCGAAGACCGAGGCCGCGCAGAAGGCCGGACGCTTCAAGGACGAGATCGTCCCCGTCACCATCAAGGGGCGCAAGGGCGACGTGGTGGTCGATACCGACGAGCACCCCAAGCACGGCACCACGCTCGAGGCCTTGCAGAAGCTGCGCCCGGCTTTCGACAAGGCCGGCACGGTCACCGCCGGTACGGCGAGCGGCATCAACGACGGGGCCGCGGCCCTCGTGCTGATGACCGACAAGGAGGCGGCGAAGCGCGGCATCACCCCACTCGCGCGCATCGTCTCCTGGGCGACCGCGGGCGTCGATCCGGCGATCATGGGCTCCGGCCCCATCCCGGCGAGCCGCCTGGCCTTGAAGCGCGCCGGCTGGTCCAAGGAGGACCTCGACCTCGTCGAGGCGAACGAGGCCTTCGCCGCGCAGGCCTGCGCCGTCAACAAGGACCTCGGCTGGGACACGAGCAAGGTCAATGTGAACGGCGGCGCCATCGCACTCGGCCATCCGATCGGCGCCTCGGGTGCCCGCGTGCTCACCACGCTTCTCTACGAGATGCAGAAGCGCAACGCGAAGCGCGGCCTGGCCACGCTCTGCATCGGCGGCGGCATGGGGATCGCCATGTGCGTCGAGCGCGGCTGAGCAGCGCCGCCATAACCGAATCACGGCACCGGGCCGTCCCTCAGAGGGGCGGCCCGGTTTTGTTTTTAAGGCCAGACCCGCCGCTGCGCGGTCTTGTTGCCGAAGATTTCGCGCGCCAGCCGGGAATAAATCGCCCGCCCCGCGAATCTGCATCTCTGACCCACACCTTGGTGGGAGATGTTAGGAGGCGGCCATGTCCGACGGATTTGAACCCGCTGCCGGCCTGTCGCGCCGGAAGCTGTTGAACTGCATGATGTGGGGAAGTGCCGGCGTGTTGTGGGCGGTGAGCGGCGGCGTGCCGCGGCCGTTCGGGCTCGGCGGCGGGGCGCTCGCTGCCACCCCCGCAGCCGGCGACTTCACCTTCATGCAGATCAGCGACACGCATATCGGCTTCAAGGGTGCAGTCAATCCCGATCCCGGCGCTACCCTCAAGGAAGCGCTCGCCAAGGTCGGTGCCGTGCGGCCGGCAATGCTGCTCCATACCGGCGACGTGAGCCACCTCGCCAAGCCCGAGGAGTTCGAGATGGCGGCCGAGATCATGAAGAGCGCCAATCTCGAGACCCATTACGTGCCGGGCGAGCACGACACGATCGGCGACAACGGCAAGTCGTTCTTCGAGCGCTTCGGAGACGCGAAGAGCGCCGGCGGCTGGTACAGTTTCGACCAGGCCGGGGTGCATTTCATCGGACTCGTGAACGTCGTCGACTTGAGGCCCGGCGGGCTCGGCTATCTCGGACCCGCGCAGATCAAGTGGCTCGAGGACGACGTCAAGGGCAAGAGTGCCAGCACGCCCATCGTGGTCTTTGCCCACATGCCCTTGTGGACGGTCTCCGCCGATTGGGGATGGGGTACGGACGATGCCGCAGCGGCGATCGACCTGCTCAAGCGCTTCGGCTCGGTCACCGTGCTCAACGGCCACATCCACCAGGTGATCCAGAAGGTCGAGGGTAACGTCTCGTTCCGCACAGCCTATTCGACCGCCTTCCCCCAGGCCGCCCCCGACACCCCCGGCGCGCACCCGGGCCCGCTCATGGTGGCGGCCGAGAAGCTGAGATCGATGCTGGGGGTACGCCGGGTCGAGGTCGTGCACGACAAGGCCGTCATGCTGAGCGACGCCACGCTTGCTTCGTGAGGCGGGCGATGATCGCGTCGAAATCGGGCAAGCGCTGCGTCATCACGCTCGCCGCGGTGCTTGTCCTGCTGCTCGCCTCCGGCACCTGGCTCGGCTGGCGCAGTCTCGCGGCTCCGTCGTCGCCGTCCGGCGTGGTGATCAATGACTACAAATTCGGTCCGGCCACGCTGACGGTGCCGCGCGGAACCAAGGTCACCTGGACCAACAAGGACGACGAGCCGCATACGGTGGTGAGCGACGGCGATCCCAAGCTGTTCAAGTCGCCGGCACTGGACACGGACGACAGCTTCTCCTTCACCTTCACCGAGGCGGGCACGTTCAAGTACTTCTGCACCATCCATCCCCGCATGCAGGGTACCGTGGTCGTCGAGTAGCGGGGGATGCCTCCCCCACCCTCTTCGCCGCGCGTACGGAGAGGGTGGAAGCAGCGCCGCCATAGGCCCACATTACGATACCGGAGTCGTCGCCAGAGGGGCGGCCCGGTTTTCTTTGGGGCGCTCTTGATCCAGCTCATTGCGCCTGTAGGCCGCCCGAAACGAGATTAGCCGGCGGCCGCTGTTCGGCAGCGGCGTTTTGTGATCTCATAACAGAGGCGAGAAAAGCTTCCGGGAGGACGGGTCATGGCACGTGTCGCGGTGGTAACGGGGGGCACTAGGGGCATCGGGGCGGCGATCAGCCGCGGGCTCAAGGCGGCCGGCTACAACGTGGCGGCGACCTACGCGGGCAACGAGGAGGCGGCGAAGGCATTGCACGCCGAGACGGGGATACACGTCTTCAAGTGGGACGTCGCCGACTTCGCGGCGTGCAAGGAGGGCATCGCCAAGGTCGAGGCCGCGCTCGGTCCTATCGATATCCTCGTCAACAACGCCGGCATCACGCGCGACACCACGCTCCAGCGCATGACGCCCGAGCAGTGGCATCAGGTCATCGAGACCAACCTGACCTCGCTCTTCAACATGAGCCGCAACGTGATCGAGGGCATGCGCGCGCGCAACTTCGGCCGCATCATCAACATCAGCTCGATCAACGGCCAGAAGGGCCAGTTCGGCCAGTCCAATTATTCCGCCGCCAAGGCGGGCATCATCGGCTTCACCAAGTCGGTGGCGCAGGAGAACGCCAACAAGGGCATCACGGTCAACGCCATAGCGCCCGGCTACATCGGTACCGAGATGGTGCGTGCCGTGCCGGAGGACGTGCTCAAGAGCAAGATCCTGCCGCAGATCCCGGTGGGGCGGCTCGGCGAGCCCGAGGAGGTCGCCCGCGCCGTCGTCTTCCTTGCCTCCGATCAGGCCGGCTTCATCACCGGCTCGACGCTCTCGCTCAACGGCGGGCAATATATGGCATGAGGCCGGCTGCAGCCCTCACGGCTGCTTGCCGCCCGGCTCTCCCTGCGCTGCCGCTGCGGCGAAGTGTCGCGCGAAATCCGCGAGCTCCTCGGCGTTGAGATCGGAGACCGCCCAATAGCTCATGCGGACATCCGACCAATGGGCGAGGTTGTCGCCGCGGCGCACGCTCGTCTTGACGGCGCGCGCCGATCCGGCTGCCGGCCAGATGAAGAGCGTGATCACGTGCTTCTTGTAGTGGTAGACGAGGGCCGCGACCGTGCGGCCGGCGACGTAGTCGACCCGGCCACCTGCAAGCGCGAAGCCGTCGCTCGCGAGGTCGAGGACCGGCGGGGAGAAATCGAGCTTGCCGGCGAACCAGGGCTTGACCGTGTGCTCGTCGGAGGAGACGACGTCGATCCCGCTGGTACCCGAGAGCATGCCGCGCACGTGGCTGGCGAAGACCTCATCCGGCACGAGGTCGGCCTCCCGGGGTGTCAGGGAGTAGGTGAGGGCCGCACTCAGGCCGGCGACGAGGAGGAAGGAGGCCGCCAAGCGCAGCCAGGGTGCCGGGAGCGCGCGCGCGCGCCGGCTCGGCTCCGCCGCCGCGATCGCGGCACGCACGCGCCTGTGCAGCGTCAGGGGAGCCGCATGGTAGGCGAGCCTGTCGCGCAAGGCAGACGCGAGCGCCCTCCTCGCGGCGATCGCCTCGCTGCAACTTTGGCAACTCTCGATGTGGCGCTCGAGCTCGAGGCAGCGCTCGAAGGCCAGCTCGCCGTCGAGATAGGGATCGATAAGCGCGCGCGCTTCCTCGCACTTCATCTCAGGACTCCTTCGCGAGCCGGGCCACGAGTCGCTTCTCGAGGAGCGTTCGCCCGCGCGCGAGCCGCGACATCACCGTGCCGAGCGGAATCTCGGCGATCTGGCTGATGTCCTTGTAGCTCAACTCCTCGATCTCGCGCATCACCAGCACCTCGCGGTATTCGGCCGGGAGCCCGGCGAGGCCGTCGTGGAGGAGAGCCGCGTCCGCCTTCGCAATGAGGAGCGCCTCGGGCGAGCGGGTGCCATGGCCCGCTTCGGCGAGCGCGCGCTCATGCGCCGGGTCGAGCCGGCCCTCCTCGTCGGGGCTCATCGATTCCTCTCGCGGTGCGCCTGCGAGCGAGCTCAGGCAGCAGTTGCGCACGATCTTGAGCAGCCATGCCTTCGCGTTCCCGCCGTGGAACCCGTCGAAATACTTGTAGGCCCTGAGACAGGCCTCCTGCACCGCGTCCTCGGCATCCGCACCCCCGCGCATGAGCCAGCGCGCCAGGTTGTACGCAGCGTCCAGATGAGGAAGCACCTCGCGCTCGAAGCGGGCCCGCTTGTTGTCGCCTGGCATGCCTCTCCTGCCCTCTCCTCCAGACCCGACTCGGCCACCGTTTATTCCCGGCAGAACGTTGTTTCGCGAGCCGGAAATATGGGGGTGCTGGAGCCGATTACGCAAGTTGTCATCGGCAGCGGGGAGCTCGTGCCGGCCTTGCCCGCACCCTGACGGGTCGGCCCATTTATGTATTCCATATTACGTTTGACATAATATGCGACGCGTATATATCCTGTGGCGGTGATCCGAAGCTTCAGGGACAAAGAGGCGCGGGAGCTCTTCCACGGCGGCGAGAGCCGCCGCTTCCGCGCCCTCCGCGGCGTCGTGCTCAGGAAGCTCGACATGCTCGACGCGGCGAGGACGCTCGCAGATCTGCGTATGCCGCCCGGCAATCGGCTGGAGGCGCTGGCCGGCAGCCGCAAGGGCCAACACAGCATTCGCGTCAACGACCAGTGGCGAATTTGCTTCATTTGGCGCGACGATGGCGCACATGAGGTCGAAATTGTGGATTATCACTGAGGGTTTAGGAGGAAAGGCTGCGCCATGACCCGTATTCGCACTCATCCCGGCGAGGTCTTGCGCGAGGAGTTCATGCGGCCACTTGGGCTCAGTGCCAATGCATTGGCGCTCGATCTCCGTGTACCGGCAAATCGCATCGGCGCCATCATCCGCAAGGAGAGCCCGCGCGCCGTCAGCGCAGATACGGCGATGCGGCTCGCACGCTATTTTGGCACCAGCGCCGAGTTTTGGCTCAATCTCCAGGCCGCCTACGATCTCTCCGTCGCACGTCGGGAGGCCGGCAAGATCATCGAGCGGGACGTCCGTCCGCGAGCGGCGTAAGCGCGCACGGGTGGCGGATCGCGGATTGAGCCCAGCCCGGCGCGCGCACGCCCGCTACTCCTTGGGCGCGGTCGCAAGCATCGAGGGGCGCTTGGCGAAGCGCTCGTACCAGGCCGCGAGCTTGGCCCGCCCCGGCCGCCAGTCCTCAGCCGCGAAGCGGAAGTCGAGATAGCCGCAGGCGACCGCCGCCGCGATCTGGCCGATGGTGACCGCATCGCCCCAAGAGGCGGCCTCCGCGTCGAGCGCGGACATGCCGCGCCTCATCACATTGGCCTGGCGCTCGATCAGGGCCTTGTCCTGCCGCTCGGGCGGGCGCTGGCTCTCGTGCCGCCGAGCGATCGCGGCATCGAGCACGCCGTCGGCCAAGGCCTGAAGCTTGAGCGCCTTCCAGCGCGCGGCGCCCGATGCCGGGAAGAGCTTGGCGCCAGCGCTCAGGCTGTCGAGGTACTCTGAGATCACCGGCGAATCGTAGAGCACCTCGCCGTCATCCAGGATGAGTGCGGGGACCTTGCCGAGCGGGTTGTCCTTGGCGATGTCGGTGTCCGGCGCCCACACACGGGTGGGAATGCGCTCGATGCGCTGCTCGAGCCCGCTCTCGTAGGTGACTACCATCACCTTGCGCACGTAAGGCGAAGTGGGCCCGTGACGAAGCTTCATGCGGCACTCCCTCGAGGCTCAGAAGTTGTCCTTGCGCCTGCGCACCTCTGCGAAGACGGCGACCGCATCCGCGCCTGTGAGCCCGAGCGTCTCGGCAATGCCGCTCTCGTCGGCGCGGAAGAAAGGATTGGTCGCGCGCTCCTCCCCGATGGTGGAGGGTATGGTGGGCAGGCCCTTGGCGCGCGCGGCATCGACGGCGCGCGCGCGGGCCGCAAGTGCTGCGTTGCGCGGCTCGACGGTGAGGGCGAAGCGCGCGTTCGCCTGGGTGTACTCGTGCCCGCAATAGACGCGCGTGTCCTCGGGCAGCGCCTTGAGCTTGCCGAGCGAGCTCCACATCTGTTGCGGCGTGCCCTCGAAGAGCCGGCCGCAGCCGATGGCGAAGAGCGTGTCGCCGCAGAAGACCGCCTTCGATTCGGGAAACCAGAAGGCGATGTGCCCGCGCGTATGGCCGGGGATGAAAAGAATGCGCGCCTCGGCCTCGCCGAGCTTGAAGCTCTCGCCCTCGCCGACTGTAACGTCGATGTCGGGAATACGCTCCTTGTCCGGCCTGGGCCCGACCACGAGGGCGCCCGACGCCGCCTTGAGCGCGTGGTTGCCTCCGGTATGGTCCCAATGGTGGTGGGTGTTGAGGATGTGGGTGAGCTTCCAGCCCAGCACCCTGAGCGCCTTCTCGACCGGCGCCGCCTCGGAGGGATCGACCACCCCGACCGCACCCGTCGCGGGATCGCGCAGGAGATAGGCGTAATTGTCCTTGAGGCAGGGGACGAGGGCGATTTCCAGGATCGACATGGCTCGGGCGGCGCCTCGCGGTCGTTGCGGAAAATGGTCCGTCGTGCGCGGAGAAGCCTAGCACAACGGCGCGGGCCTGCCAGCCCGGGGGCGCACGGCTGGCGCCGCTATGCTATTCTCCTCCCGCCATGGCGCAAGACGTCGTCGATCTGCACGAGTTCTACGGCACGAGCCTGGGCCAGATGGCGACCCGCCTGCTGCGCCGGCGCGTGCGCCGCATCTGGCCCTCGCTCGAAGGCGAGAGCGTGCTCGGCTTCGGCTATGCCGTCCCCTACCTGCGACCCTTCCTCGACCAGGCCGAGCGGGTGCTCGCCATCATGCCGGCGGCGCAGGGCGTCATGCGTTGGCCCCAGAACGAGCCCAGCCTCGTGGCGCTCGCCGACGAGGCCGAGCTGCCGCTGCCGGATCTCGCCGTCGACCGCGTGCTGCTCGTGCACGCGCTCGAGCACAGCGAGCAGGTGCGCGGCATGCTGCGGGAGATCTGGCGCGTCATGCGGGACGGCGGACGGCTCCTCGTCGTGGTGCCGAACCGGCGCGGCATCTGGGCGCGGCTCGAGCGCACGCCCTTCGGCTATGGCCTGCCCTACACGCTCGATCAGCTCTCGCACGTGCTGCGCGACAACATGTTCACGCCGATGCAGTCGGCGAGCGCGCTCTTCATGCCGCCGACGCGGAGGCGTTTCCTCTTGGCCTGGGCGCCCGCCTGGGAGGGGGTGGGCGAGCGCTGGCTGCAGAGCTTCGCCGGCGTGGTGATGATCGAGGCCGCGAAGCAAATCTACGGCGGCGCCTTGGCCCATGCCGAGCGCAAGCGCCGACGCGTCTATCTGCCGATCCCGGGATGAGGCCGGTACCGGCTTCCGCGAGCGCGTGAGCCGCGCGGGTGTCCTCAGAGCGGCGCCTAGGCGCCGAAGTTGACGCCGAGGTAACGTCAAGAAGCTTGCGCCAGCAGGAGGTGGGCGCTGACGCCCTGGTTGCGGTTTTCGTGGTTGGGCGCTCGATTGACAACCGTAGAGACTCTATGAAACTATCACTACACCAAAAAACGACAGCAGCTCCTGATCATGGAGCGCAATAAGCGAATTCCCAGCGACGGGCTACGTCCATGACAACAGTCACCGTTGGCGTCGAGTGGATCAACACTTTCCATAACGACGCGTGTCAACAGAATCAACTCGTTTACATGGATACCCACGCCGAGGGATTTGCCAATTCCATGGCCGCGAATGGGCACACCTACGTCTTCGACTGGGGAAACGACAATGCCTGGGAGACCGACTTTCGGAACCCCGCCTCCGGTAACGGGGGCGACGCCCTAAACTGGTCCGACAACGTGAACTTCTGTTACTTCGCCGACCACGGGGGCAACTGGTCTAACATCATGTATATCTTCTTCTCCAACGCGCACAACCAGTGCTCGAGCACTTCCGACACTTGGAAGCTGGGCGTCAAGAATCTCAAGTGGCTGGTGCTCGACGTTTGCGACGGGACCCTCGATACGACGGCGTCGGCAGTGGTCGACGTTTGGGGAGGCCCCATGCAGGGCGTCCACATCGTCTTTACCTTCGTCAATACCACTAGCCCCTGGTCGTCGAGCGAGGGGAGCGACTTTGGGAGCGACGCTGGAAGCGGACAAGCCCTCTCCAATGCGTGGCTCGACCGAACCTACAGTTCGAGCATTGGGAACTCGCCCATTGCGATTGCCGCGGGCGCGACCCAGAATGAGGCGATAAACCGCAGGGAGAACGAGACCATCGACTGGCGAGACAACGCCGTGACCTCGACGGACTGGCTGGCATGGAAGTGGCGGTACTAGATGTCATCAATCCGAATTATGGGGAAGATGCCCGAGTTGCCGGAATCTCCGCCTCCGATCTTCACACTGCCGACGCCGCGGGTGAACGAAAGAGCGTTGCTGGATTTGGCTCGATCCTTCAAACTGAAGGCCACCGAACAGGCAGGCTCGATCTACCGCAACGCATCCGCCTTCACCTACTCCGAGGGTGCGTTCGACCTCACGCTCCACCGCGCTTCAGGCGCCTTCCGCTTCAAGGATAGGAACCGCTGGCAGGTTGATCACCGGTCTAACGTGGAGCTCTCGGATCGGGACGCGATCAAGCTCGCCCACGCCGAGCTGAGGCGATACAAACTTCTTCCGGAGGATTCGAAGGTTCTCAGGGTGAGCCGCCTGCACGTGGCGACGGCGGGGCCCGACCGCGAGATACAGGACCACAGGGTTATCGACGTGGCCGTCTGCCTTCAGACGGTCATCCGTGGGGTGCCCGCCGACGGCCCCGGCGGCAAGGTGACAGTCTATCTCGACCACGAAGGCAAGCTGACCTGTCTCGATCACATCTTGCGGCGCGTCGGCCCCGTGTACCGGAAAGTGACCCGGCTCCACTCACCGGAGCATGCGGTGGATGAAGCGAGGCGGATGTGGGACAAACGCGGGGTCGGAGAGGTGGAGATTGGTGAGGTACGCTTCTGCTATTACGAGTTGGGGTGGAGCGACGAGCAGCGTTACCTCCAGCCGGCCTACTTCATTTTGGCCACGCTCATCGGCTCCGACAAGCGCATCAGGACGGGTGATATCTACGTGACGCCCGCGGCGGTGAACAACGCCGGAAGGATTGTGCCGCCTCCGCCAAGACGGGTGCCGCAAAAACCCCGGGAAGCACGAGGCGGCGATAACCGACCGACCCGGCGAAGGCAGGCTGGTTGAATGCGCCGAGGCTAGGCGGCCATGGCCCTCCGAGCGAAGCGGAGGTCGAGGCCAGAATGCGGCCGGGAGCGTTCTCGAAAACAGGTTTCCTCGGTCCAAATGAAAGGCTCAGGGACGTCATCGCGGCAGACGCCAAGACGCTGCAAAAGCTGAACCTCACTTACGCCGAGATCGCTTTCAAACTTGACGCTCTCATTGCCGCTGCCGAGGCGTCTCCCGTCCACCGAGCCCGCCTGCGGGCGCTCCAGTGCCGGGTCCAGGTGTATCAGGGTTTCCAGATCTGTCCGTGGGCTCTCGGCTCGCCCGACGCCCAATGCTCGGCCGGCCTGGGAGTTCGCCACGGCTCAGTCGATTGGTGGGTCACGAACCTGAGGACAGGCGAGGAGATGAAGGGTCCCGGTCTCGTGGTGCACCTGATCCGCGACCACCACTTCTTCGAAGGGTTGATGTCCCCAAATCGTGTCGACCCGTCTCGACTTGCACATATCTTGGACCTTTGTTAGGCGCGTCCGGCAGGTCGTTCCCAGGCAGCCGTAGATCATCTCATGCCTGAGCGCGCCTGGAACGCCAAGCGGGAGCCCCACATTCCAGTTGTGATGGAGAGCCCCGCCATTCGTCAGGTCCGCTTTTTGCGCATCCCGGAAGCGCCGGCTGCCGAGAATGACGGCCGCCCACTGATCTAGAACAGGCGCTGGAGAGCCGCCCCAGGGCGTGTTTTACGAGTTCGCGTCCTAATCTTTGCGCAGGAAGAAGATCGCCTGCTCGTCGCCGAGATTGGCGAGCGGTTGCGGCGCGGCAGACCGGCGGATGCGCTCGCCGGTCGTCTAAACGCGGGAGACGGCGCGGCTTGTTCGAGAGCGGCGGTTTGGCGACGCTCTATTCACGGTCGGTGAGTGCCTAGCGAATGATTTGAGCTCGAGTCTGGCAGACGAAGCCGAAGCAGGCTATGGTCTCCCTGGCGGAAGGGGCGCTCGCCGATCGCACCGTGAATGCCGTCCTCGCACCTGAGCCACGCGTGCAATCGAGGCCCCGCGCCGCATCCGCCGAGCCGGGCTCGCCCGCCCTCCGAGGAAGTCGGGCCGAGCTCGAAGGGCCGCTCAAGGCCGAAGCGAGCGGCATGCGCCGATCGGCATGCGCCGCTCGCGATTATGAGGGAGGATCCTATGCAGAACGCAGCTCGTCTCTTGGGCGCCTTGCTGCTCGGCGGGGTGCTTGCGGCCCCGGCGGCGGCGGCCGATAACGTCAAGATCGGCGTCATCTATCCGCTGACCGGCAACGCCGGTCCGGCCGGCAAGGCAGCACTCGACGCCATCGAGCTCGGCGCCGCGATCGTCAACGAGGCGCATCCCGAGCTCAAGACCATCCCGCTCGGCGCGACGGCCGGCCTGCCCAACCTCGGCGGCGCCAAGATCGAGCTGATCAACGTCGACCATCAGGGCAATCCGGTGGTCGGCCAGACCGAGACGGTGCGCCTCATCACTCAGGAGCACGTCGCCGCCATGCTGGGCGCCTATCACTCCTCGGTCGCGCTCACTGCGACGGCCGTGGCCGAGCGCTACGGCATCCCCTTCCTGGTCGCCGATTCGGTGGCGCTCAACATCACGCAACGCGGCTTCAAGTGGATCTTTCGCACCGGCCCCATCGCGCCGGATTTTGCCGCCGCGTACACGGAATTTCTCGGCGACATGAAGAAGGCGGGCCGCAAGATCGAGCGGATCGCCGTCGTCAACGAGAACACGGATTACGGCACCTCCGTCGCGGGCAGCATCCTCGACGCCGCGAAGAAGGTCGGCCTCAACGTGGCGGCCCAGATTCCCTACAACGCCAACAGTCCGGACGTCTCGCCGCAGGTGCTTCAGCTCAAGGAGAAGGCCCCCGACGTCGTGATCTTCGTAAGCTATACCGCGGACACGATTCTCTATTTCAAGACGATGAAGGATCTCAACTACGCGCCGCCGATGATCATCGGCGACGACGCCGGATTCTCCGACCCGTCCTTCATTCCCGCGGTCGGCAGCATCGCGCAAGGCGTCATGAACCGCAGCGCCTGGTCGCTCGGCAAGGAGGGCAGCGCCAGCTACCGGATCAACGAGCTCTACAAGGCCAAGACCGGGCGCGACATGGACGACACCAGCGCGCGCTGGATGCAGGGTTTCCTGGTCCTCGCCGACGCCATCAACCGCGCCGGCTCGACCGCGCCCGAGAAGATCCAGAAGGCGCTGCGGGAGACCGATCTGAAGAGCGACCAGCTCATGATCGGCTATCGCGGCGTGAAGTTCGACCCGACGGGCCAGAACACGCTGGCGGCGACCTATCTCATCCAGCTCCAGGGCAACGCGTACAAGGCCGTCTGGCCGGAGAGCCAAGCGACCGCCAAGCTCGAGTGGCCGATGAAGGGCTGGAAGTAGCGGCCGGCCGAAGCGCCGTCCGCCCCAGGGCGTCGCGGATGCGGTCCGCACGCGTGGTCGTGAGCAGGAAGCGGACGCAGTGCCTCGCGCACCGCAATCGGTACGCGCGAGATTGATCCAGATCATTTTCCCGGTCGTCAGTTGGTAGCAGTGTGCCACCGCTACCAAAAGGGATGGAAAATACGTTCTGCAAAAATCCGAACGTATTTTGGTCGAGGCGGCCAGGAGGTGCGTGCCATGGCTACCGGTTCCGTGGAGGTCGTATACCGCGGCGTTTTCCAGAAGAATCTGGCCAAGAACATCTGCCGCGGGGTCGTCTTCGCTGCGAGAAAAGAAGGCAAGATCGGCATCGCCTTCGGGCGCTACAGTGACTCTCCCGAACGCAACGGCATTCCGGCCAAGCAGTTCGCCGTCGTTGCCGACACCGAGGAAGAGATGGAGGAGTACCTCTCGAGGTACGAGCCCGAGAACAACGACGTCACCATAGTTGCCGATGACACCCTCTGCAAAGGTCTCGAGTCCTGGGGCTGGAATGGCCTGCAGCCGATCAACAAGCTGCTCAAGGCAGGGGGCACGCTTCTGGTCACCTCGACCCGCTCGGCGAACAGCCTGATCCGCGACATCCACCGCAAGGGTGCCCCCTACAATCTCGCCATCGTCAAGGGTCCTGCCAGCTTCTCGGGGATGTGGGTCTACAAGGACGACCACGCCGACGTGCGCCTGCTCGGCGCGCTGGCCAAAGTCGCTCCCCATATCGTCGGCTTGGACTCCATCGTGGCGGCGATCAACGAGCCGAAGAAAAACGACCTCAAAGCGGCTTCCGCGAAGCAGGCCTACGATCTGGTTGCCTCGACGGAGGTCGACGCCGATCAGGGCAACGACGCGGTTCCGCTCAAATTCGAATTGCCGGGCTGGACGGAAATGGAAGAGTGCCTGGTGATTCGCGGCAGGAACGTAAGGGAGGAGGTTCCCGGCTGGGAGGGGGGCTTCGTCCCCGGGCGCAACCCCACCTTCCGGAAGTTCTCGACGCGCACCATGCGGCCGGTGATCGACTTCGACACCTGTACCAAGTGCAGGTTCTGCTGGCTGCAATGTCCGGACACCGCCTTTGACGTGGCACCTGACGGCTACTACGACGCCAACATGGAGGCGTGCTGCGGCTGCGGCATATGCGAGGCCGTCTGCCCGGTGGAGAAGTGCATCACCATGGTCAACGAGGAAGCCTTCACCGACAACCAGAGCCAGTGGCAGATGTGGAGCAAGGATAAGAAGGGCTACGCTGCGTGGAGGTCCGAAAAGACTTCGGCACAGCCCGCCCGCAGCCACGGGTTCCATCATGTAGGCCAATACGCTGAGGAGATAGCCGATGAGCACCGTTGAAACGGCTACTCGGAAGAAATCGGATGCCGATGTCGCTCGCGTCCCGCGCACTGAGACCGAGGAGTTGATCAGCGGCAGCGAAGCGATAGCGCATGCCGTCCGGCTCGCCGATGTGGACGTGATCACGGCGTACCCGATCCGTCCGTACGATACCGTCATGCAGTACGTGTCGAAGATGGTCGCCGACGGCGCCCTCGACTGCGAATTCATCGTCGCCGAGAGCGAGCACTCGCAGTTCGAGATCGTGAAGCACGCTTCGGCCGTGGGCGCGCGCGTGTTCGTGGGCTCCAGCGGCGTCGGTTGGTTCTACGCCTTCGAGGCGCTGGCGGTGACCGCCGGGCTGCGCCTGCCGATGGTCGCCATGGTCGGCAACCGGGCGCTGGACGATCCGGGTGCCTTCGGCGTCGAGCACAATGACGCGCTCGCGGTACGCGACCTCGGCTGGATGCTCTCCTGGGTGTCGACGGCGCAAGAGGCGTTGGACACCGCGCTCATCGCTTACCGTGTGGCCGAAGACCCGCGGGGCTTCCTTCCCTGCGCGATCAGCTGTGATGGTGCGTTTCTCACCCACTCGCAGGCGATGGTCAAGGTTCCCAGCCAGGCGATGGTCGACGGTTTCCTGCCGCGCTATGAGCGGGGCGACAAGCGGCTGCATCCTGACAATCCGATCACGATCGCCCCGCAGGTGAACGAGGATTGGCTGATGGAGATGCGCCGTCAGAGCGATCAGGCGGCGCGCCGCGCCCGTGATGTCCTCATCGAGGCCTACGGCGATTTCAACGCCAAGTTCGGACGCGGCGGCGAGCCCTTCATCGAGCGCTACATGATGGAGGACGCCGAGGTTGCCCTGGTGGGGATGGGCACGATGGCGATGCCGGTGAAGGTTGCCGTCCGCAAAATGCGGGAGCAGGGCAAGAAGGTCGGCTTCGTGCGCGTCAGGTGGTTTCGTCCCTTCCCCACGCCCGAGCTGCAGGAAGCGCTCGCCGGCGTGCGCGCCGTGGGCGTGATCGATCGCGACTTCAGCTTCGGCTCGGCCTTCCACAGCGGCGTGTTGGCCAACGATCTGCGTGCCGCCCTGTACCCGGCAAGGAACCGGCCCAAGATCCTCTCGTTCATCGCCGGCCTCGGCGGACGCGAGGTGAGCACCAATAACGTCATGGAAATGACCAAAACTGTGTTCAACGCCGCGAGCGGCGCCGGCAGCGACGGTCAAGACAGTTATTGGGTCGGAGCGAGGGAGTAACGGCCATGCAAGAAGCGAAAGAAAACGTCGGTGATTTCACCTCGCCGCAGGCTCTCGCTCCGTGGAAGGGCATCAAGAAAGTCGCCCGGGAGGAGTATTTCACCTCGGGTCACCGCACCTGTCAGGGCTGCGAATCAGCGCAAGTCATGAGGCTCATGGCCAAGGCAGCCGGGCCGCGCACGATCGTCCTCGGCGCCACGGGCTGCATGTACGTGGCCAATACGACCTATTACTCCACCCCCTGGGTACTGCCCTGGATGCACACGCAGCTCGGCTCAGCGGGCTCCGCGGCCACCGGTACCGCCGCCGCGCTGCGGGCGTTGATGCGCAAGGGCAAGATGGACAAGGAGCCGATCAACGTCATCGCCGTCTGCGGCGATGGTGGAGGTGCGGACATGGGGCTGTCGGCGATCTCGGCCGCACTTCTCCATACGCAATACAACCTGCTGATCGTCATGTACGACAACGAATCCTATGCCAACACCGACATCCAGGTATCGGGCTCATCGCCTTATGGCGCGAACACCAGCTTCAGCCCGCCGGGCAAGGCGCACCGCATCATGCACAAGCGCTGGAAAAAGAACACCGCGGCAATGCTGGCGGTAGGTCATACCGAGTGCAGGTATGTCGCGACCGTCGTCTCCTCGAACGGCATCGATACCTTGAACAAGGTACGCCGGGCGTTGAGCATCGGCGGCCCGACGTTCATCCATGCGCTCGATCCCTGCCCCAAGGGCTGGGATTACGATCCGAAGTATTCCCATGAAATCGGCGAGCTTGCGGTCGATACCGGCATCTGGCCGCTTTACGAGATTGAGGATCGCAAGCTCAAAATGTACGGCAAGAGCCAGCGTTTCGCGAATGGAACGGCCAAACGCAAGCCGGTCGAGGAGTATCTCTTGAGGCAGGGACGCTTCGCCCACTTCACCAAGGAAGATATCGCCTACGTCCAGGCCAAGACGGACGAGATGTGGGAGAAGTGGCTGCTCCCAGGCGCGATTGCGTTATCCGCTGCGTAAGCGGCGCTGCTCGGTCGAATTGCCCATCTGCTTGAAGATAAAAAACAAGCAGTCGCAAACTGCGGCTCCGGCTGCTGGGGTTTCCGACGCCCCTCGCCGGAGACAGCCGATAATGGGCCATCGTCCGCATGATCATGTTCGCCAACCTGAAACATGGTTGGAGGCACTTCGCCCACCACCGACACCCGGAGATTGGCTCCATGCGTAGACTTGGCATCGCGATTTTCGCCGCCGCTTTGGCCGGCGCCGCGCTCGCCGGTGCCTATGCCGAAATGGCCGTCTCGCCGCGCTCGCTCGACGAGCTCAAGGCCGAGATCCAGGCGCGCGCCGACCGCAACGCCTATCCCTTGGTAGGCCTCAAGCCCGACGAGGTGCGCGAGGCGCTCGCCCGCATCAAGAGCTTGGATCGTGACGAATGGGCGGCCGCCTGGAGCTGGATCGGCGATCGCTATAGGACCAAGGCTGCCGCCGAGGCGAAAGCATCACCGGCCGCGGCCGACAAGGACTATGTCGCCGCATGGCTTTATTACTCCTTCGCGCGCTGGCCGGTGCCCAATTCACCGGGCAAGGAGGCGGCCTACAAGAAAGCGCTCGAGGCTTACATCGCGCATGCCCGGCTGCTCGATCCGCCCCTTGAGGTCGTCCGCATCCCCTTCGAGGGAAAGACGATCGTGGCCTACGTGCAGATGCCGAAGGCCAAGACGCCGGCTCCCATCGTCTTCGCCATTTGCGGCCTCGACAGCCGCAAGGAGGACATGGCCGAGCGCTTCCGTCCGCTTTTGGCCCAAGGCGTCGCCTACATGGCGATCGACGCGCCGGGCACGGGCGAGGCGCCGGTGAAGGCGGCACCCGGCGCCGAGCGCATGCTCGAGCGCGCCCTTGACGCGGCGCTCGCCCGTCCCGACGTCGACAAGAGCCGCGTCGCCGTTTACGGCGGCAGCTTCGGCGGTTTCTGGGCGGTGCTTCTCGCCGCCAGCGACAAAGACCGCATCAAGGCCGTGGTGGCGCAATCACCGCCGGTGGACGAAACCTTCTCGCGCGCCAGGACCATGGCGCTCGCCAGCAACACCGAATACCTCTTCGATTACCTGCCGGCGCAGATGTCGACCTATTCGGGCGCTACCGACATCGACAAGCTGGCCGCGGTGAGGGAGAGCCTGTCGCTCAAGACGCGAGGCCTCTTGGACCGGCCGATGCCGTCGTTGCTGGTGATCGGCGGTGTGCATGACACCCAAGTGCCCTTGGCCGACATCGATCTCTTGCTGCACACCGGCACCACGCCCCGGGAGGCTTGGATCAATCCGGCCGGCGGCCATATGGGCCGCGACGCCAAGACCTGGTCCGACGCGGTAATTTTCAAGCAGGTAACGACGCCCTGGCTGCTGCGCCAACTCGCCGCCAACGGCGATTAGGGCTCAGCTGATACCGGTGATTTATCGGCGGCCGAGGGGTCCGCTCAGGTCAAGAGTTCTCCGCCGCCTGCCGCGAGCGACGGCCGCTTGCTGAGCTGAAACGGACGCTGGCGCGCCGACCCGGGGCGGCTTTACGAGCTCACGCCCTAGTCTTTGCGCAGGAGGAAGATCGCCTGCTCGTCGACGAGATTGGCGAGCGGGCGCGGCGTGCCGGACTGGCGGATGCGCCCGCGCCGGTCGATCGACACGCTGCGCAGGATGCGGATGCCTAGCTCCGCCGAGAGATCGACGAAGTCCGCGATCGTGCAAGGATGGATGTTGGGCGTGTCGTGCCAGCGGTGGGCGTTGCCGTCCGGGATCGCGATTTGGCCGCCGACCAGCAAGCTCAAGCGCAGGCGCCAATTGCCGAAATTGGGGATCGAGACGATGGCGTGGCGGCCGATGCGCACGAGGTCGAGCAAGACACCCTTGGGGTCGCTCGTCGCCGGCAGGGTCTGGCTCAGCACGGCATAGTCGAAGGAGTGCTTCGGATAGTCCTTGAGATCGGTATCCGCGTCGCCCTGGATGACCGAGAGCCCGTGGCTCACGCAGGCGTTCACGCCGGCCTGGCTCAGCTCGATGCCGCGCCCGTCGACCCCCTTGGCGCGATCGAGATAGGCGAGCAACGCGCCGTCGCCGCAGCCGACGTCGAGCACGCGCGTCCTCGGCTCGATCATGTCGGCGATGACCTGGAGGTCGAGCCGGAGCGGGGCCGCGCTCCGCTGAGGCCGGCTCATTTCCACGAGGCCCTCATGCGGGCTCGAGCCCGATGTGCTCGGCCGCACCCGCGAGGAAGCCGCTGAAGGTCGCGAAGAACTCCGGCTCGTCGAGCAGGAAGGCGTCGTGCCCCTTGTCCGAGCGGACCTCGACGAAGCTCACGTTCGCCGCGACCGAGTTGAGCGCGCGCACGATCTCCTTGCACTCCCGGGTGGGGAAGAGCCAGTCGCTGGTGAAGGAGATGACGCAGAAGCGCACCGGCGATTTCCTGAAGGCGTTCGCCAAGACCCCGCCGTGCTCCTGCGCCAGGTCGAAATAGTCCATCGCGCGCGTGATGTAGAGATAGGAGTTGGCATCGAAGCGGTCGACGAAGGTGGAGCCCTGATGGCGCAGGTAGCTCTCCACCTGGAAATCGGCGTCGAAGCCGTAGGTGATGCTGAGCCGGTCCTGCAGATTGCGCCCGAACTTGCGGTGAAGGGCCGCTTCCGAAAGATAGGTGATGTGGGCGGCCATGCGGGCCACGGCGAGCCCGCGCTGGGGCACCTTGCCGCGACGCAGGTAATCGCCCTCGCACCAGTCGGGGTCCGCCATGATCGCCTGGCGCCCGACCTCGTGGAAGGCGATGTTCTGGGCGGAGTGGCGCGCCGCGGTCGCCACCGGCACGGCGGTGACCAGGCGCTCGGGATAGCTCGCGGCCCACTGGAGCGCCTGCATGCCGCCCATCGAGCCGCCGGTGACGCAGAACAGCTTCTCGATGCCGAGGCGGTCGATGAGCAGCTTCTGGGCGCGCACCATGTCCGCGACCGTGATGACGGGAAAGGAAAGGCCCCAGGGCTCGCCCGTCGCGGAGCAGATCTCCTTGGGCCCGGCCGTGCCCATGCAGCCGCCGAGCACGTTCGCGCAGAGCACGAAATAGCGCTCGGTGTCGAGGGTGAGCCCCGGCCCCACCATGGGCTCCCACCAACCCTCGCGCCCGGTCAGCGGATTGATGCCGGTGACGAACTGGTCGCCCGAGAGCGCGTGGCAGACGAGAATGGCGTTGGACTTGGCGGCATTTAGCTTGCCGTAGGTCTGGTAGGCGATGGTGAAGGGGCCGAGCTCGGCGCCCGAATCGAGCTTGAACGGCTGGTCGCGGCCGAATTCGGCATAAAGGCCGGGGCGGGCGGGCGCCTCGGCCTCGGAAAGCGCGTCTGCTGCGGCCATCCCTCTCTCGTCCATTGCTTGTCCGCGAGGCGTCTTAAGCGCCGCCGCGCGAGGGGGATAGATGGGGACCAAGGGGGCCAACTGTCAATGTTTTCTTTGCTTTCGGGGGGCGCTGCCAGTATGACTATGCCGCCCTCGGAACCCAGGCTCCCATGAAGATGCAACAACCCCTTCGCTCCCTCGAGGAGCTTCGCCGCGAGATCGATGAGATCGATGACGCGATCCATGATCTCATCATGCGGCGCGCCGCGGTGATCTCGCAGATCGCCGCGGTCAAGGGGAGTGCTACGGGTGCGGCCGGGACCTATCTGCGCCCGGGCCGCGAGGCGATCGTGCTGCGCCGCCTCGTGGCGCGCCATCGCGGGGCCTTCCCCAAGCCGGCCCTGGTGCGTCTTTGGCGCGAGATCATCTCAGCACCCCTCGCCGTGCAGGGCGCCTTTTCGGTCGCCGTCTTCGCGCCCAAGGAGCAGCCCGGCTACTGGGACCTGGCGCGCGACCATTACGGCAGCACCGCGACCTTCATCGCCCACACCACCTCGAGCCAGGTGATCGGCGCGCTCAACGAGGGCAATGCGGTGGTCGGCGTGCTGCCCGCGATCCAGAACGACGACCCCGACCCCTGGTGGCGCTTGTTGGCGCGCGAGGACGATCGCGTCCCCCATGTCATGGCGCGCCTCCCCTTGGCCCCAAGCAACAATGCGCGCGGCGAGGGCTTGGCGGCACTGGTGGTGGGGCCGGTCGTAGCCGAGGCGAGCGGGCGCGATCACAGCTACATCGCGTTCGAGGTGGGGGAGGAGCTCAGCCGCGCGCGGCTCCGCGCGCAGCTCGACAAGGCCGGGCTCGAGCCCTGCTTCTTCGCCGCTTGGCAGGAGGGGCAGGGCGCGCGCCGTCTCGTTCTCGTCGAGCTCTCCGAGCTCGTCGCCAAGGACGACGCGCGGCTCACTACCTTCGCGGAGGCGATGGCGGGCGGCATCCGGCGCCTCTTCCATATCGGCGGCTACGCGCTTCCCTTCGAGGCGAAGGAGCTCGCGGCGAAGAGGGCGACAAATGCGTGAAGGACAGAGAGCCGTGAATGCACTCAAGCCAAAGCCCGGAATTCTCTCGATCGAGCCCTACAGGCCCGGCGAGTCGGTGGTCGCCGGCGTCGAGCGGATCATCAAGCTGTCCTCCAACGAGAACGCGCTCGGCCCGAGCCCGCGCGCGATCGCGGCCCTTAAGAAGTGCGCGCGCGAGCAGCACCGTTACCCGGACGGCACGTGCGAGGCGTTGAGGCGCGCACTCGGCCGCCATTACGGCCTCGATGCCGAGCGCATCGTGTGCGGCGCCGGCTCGGACGAGCTCATCACCCTCCTCGCGCGCGCCTACGCCGGGCCGGGAGAGGAGGTGCTTTACAGCGAGTACGGCTTCCTCATGTACCCGATCTCGGCCTTGGGCGTCGGGGCCAAGCCGGTGGCGGCGCGCGAGAAGGCGCTCCGCGCGGACGTGGCAGCGCTCCTTGCCGGGCTCTCGGACAAGACGCGCATTCTTTTTCTCGCCAACCCGAACAATCCGACCGGGAGCTACCTCGCCAAGGACGAGGTGCAGCGCCTCGTGGACGGCCTGCCCAAGGACGTGCTCTTGGTGATCGACGCGGCCTACGCGGAGTACGTGACGCGCAACGACTACAGCGCGGGCGCGGAGCTCGTGGACGCGCACGACAACGTGGTGATGACGCGCACCTTCTCGAAGATCTACGGGCTCGCGGGCGTGCGCCTCGGCTGGGCCTATTGCCCGCCCGCGGTCGCCGACGTGCTCAACCGCCTGCGCAACCCCTTCAACGTGACCGCACCCGCGCAGGCCGCGGCCCTCGCGGCACTCGAGGACATCGCGCACGTCGACGCGGCGCGCGCCAACAACGACATCTGGCTGCCCTGGGTGAGCGCCGAGCTCGAGAAGATCGGGCTCAAGGTGGCGCCGTCGGTCGGCAATTTCGTGCTGGTGCGCTTTCCCCGGGACCGGCACCACAATGCCGACGCGGCCGACGCCTTTCTCGCCCGGCACGGCATCATCCCGCGCAAGATGGGCGCCTACAAGCTGCCGGACAGCTTGCGCATCACCATCGGGCGCGAGGACGAGATGCGCCTCGTCGTCTCGACGCTCGCCGAGTTCATGGGCGCCTAGCCATGTCGAGCGGACCGCTCTTCGAGCGCGTGGCCCTCATCGGCATCGGGCTCGTCGGCTCCTCGCTGGCGCGCCGGGTGAAGCGCGACGGCCTGGCTGAGAGCGTCGTCTGCTGCGCCAAGAGCGAGCGCAGCCGCAAGACCGCCCTTGCGCTCGGCATCGTCGACGCCGCTTTTGCGCGCGCGGAGGCGTGCGTCGAGGGCGCCGATCTCGTCATGCTGTGCACGCCGCTCGGCACCTATGCGGCGCTAGCTCGGGCAATCGCGCCGCACCTCGCCAAGGGCGCCATCTTGACGGACGTGGGCTCGGTCAAGGAGCAGGCGATCGCCCAGATCGCTCCGCACGTGCCCGCGGGCGTGCATTTCGTGCCGGGCCATCCGGTCGCGGGCACCGAGCATTCGGGCCCGGAATCGGGCTTCCCCGAGCTCTTCGACGGGCGCTGGTGCATCCTGACGCCGACCGAGGGCACGGACGAGGCCGCCACGGACAAGCTCGCCGAGTTCTGGCGCCGCTGCGGGATGAACATCGAGCGCATGGACCCCAAGCACCACGACATCGTGCTCGCCATCACCTCGCACCTGCCGCACTTGATCGCCTATTGCATCGTCGGCACCGCGACGCACCTCGAGGAGCTGACCAATTCCGAGGTGATCAAGTTCGCGGCCGGCGGCTTCCGCGACTTCACGCGCATCGCCGCCTCGGACCCGGTGATGTGGCGCGACGTCTTCCTCAACAACCGCGACGCGGTGCTCGAGATGCTCGGCCGCTTCAGCGAGGACCTGACCGCGCTGCAGCGCATGGTGCGCTACGGCCAGGGCGACATGCTCGAGGACTGGTTCACGCGTACGCGCGCGGTGCGCCGCGGCCTCATCGAGGCGAAGCAGGCGTGAGCCTGGAGCGGAGCCGATGAAGGCATCGGACATCATGACCACGAAGGTCGTGTCGACTTACGCCGACACCCCCGTTCGGCAGGTCGCCCGGCTTCTCCTTGAAAACGGCATCAGCGCCATCCCGGTGGTCGACCGTGACGGTACTGTGCTCGGCATCGTGAGTGAGGGCGACCTCCTCGGCCGCAGGGATAAGGAGCGCGAGGCACGGCGCGACTGGTGGCTGACGCTCCTCGCGGAGGGCGAGGAGCTCAGCCCGGAGTTTCTCGCCAGCATGCGCGCGCGCGAGCAAACGGCGGGCGAGATCATGTCGGCGCCCGTGGTGACGGTGAGCGAGGAGACCGAGGCCGCGGAGATCGCGCGCCTCCTCGCCGCCTATCGCATCAAGCGCGTGCCGGTCGTGCGGCAGGGCCGCATCGTGGGCATCGTGAGCCGCGCCGACCTTCTCAACGCCCTTGCCGCCGAGGAGGGCTCGCTACCGCCGGAACCTCACGGGGTCAAGCGTCTCTTCGGCCTGCTCGCCGACATCGACGAGCATTACCTCCACGCCCGCGATTCCGCCGCGCGCCCTGCGGCGCTCTCGGGCAGCACTCCGGCCGCCGGCGTGAGTGCTGACCATTTTCGCGGCCTGGTGGTCGATTCCAAGCAGCAGGTGGCGCTGCAGCGCGCCGCCGAGCAAAGCACCGCCGCGGAAGAGCGCCGGAAAACGGTCAAGGAGCTCATCGATCACCACGTCGCCGACGCGAAGTGGCAGGCCATTCTCCACCAGGCCCGGGAGGCCGCCGAGCACGGCGCCAAGGAATTCATGCTGCTGCGCTTTCCGCGCGAGCTGTGCAGCGACGGCGGCCGGGCGATCAACGCGCCCGAGGCCGGCTGGCCCCGCACGCTGCGCGGCGAGGCCGCGGAAATGTACCTGCGCTGGGAGCGCGAGCTGAAGCCCCAAGGCTTCCACTTGGCGGCACGGGTGATCGAGTTCCCGGGCGGCTTCCCCGGCGACATCGGCCTTTTCCTCGTTTGGGGAGAGTGAGCGCGGCGGCGACGCCCGCGATCGCGCTCGATCGCGGTCGGCGCGTGAGTGAGCGGCACGCCGCGGCGCTCACCCCGCCCATTTGATCGTGGGCAGCCTCATGAGGCCGAAGGGGCCGGCGTAGAGCACCTGCTTTTGGATGGTGAGCGGGACGGTCAGCACCTTGGCCCCGCCGCCCGCCGGCGCCCTCGCCACGAGGCCGAGTGCCGCCTTGGCGAGCGCGCCGGTGTCGGGCTTGACCAGCCCTTGCCCGACCAGCGCATCGATGGTCTCGGCAAAGCCGCGGATCTCGCCGGTCCCCGCCCCCTCGGGCTGCAAGTTGGGATCGAGCGCCAAGGTGGCGTTGCCGGCGAGCTGCAAGGGTCCCCAGGCGAGCGCGAAGCTCTTGAGCTCGAGCGTGCCGCCGGCGTCGCGCCAGGTGGTGAGGGCCTGCATGGGGCTCTTTCCCTCGAACGGGCCCCTCACCTGGGCCTCGAGTGCTAACGAGCCGAGCGTGGCGCCGAGCGGGCTTCCGGCCGCCGAGGCGAGCGTCACCTCCTCGAGGCGCAAGCTGAGCACGGCACTCAGAGGCAGCGCCGGGCCCTTGGCGGCGGCTGGCGCGTCCCCGGGCCCTGCGAGCTCGAGATGGACGGAGCGCGCCACGAGCGCCGGCGGCCCGCCCGCTCCGGCGAGCGTGAGCGCCTCGGCATCGAAGCTGCCCTCTTGGAGGCGCCCGCGCGCGTCGACATCGACGACCGCGGTCGCTTCTGCGGCACTCGCGCTTGCCACCGCATTCTCGCCGGCGGCGACGAAGGCGACCTCCTGCCGGCCCAACGGGTGCACCGTGACGTGGTGGAAGGCCCAGGGGCGCACGTCGGCCTCGACCGCCTCGCCCGTCCAGCGCCAGTGCTGCTCGGGTGCGGCCACCGCCGGATGGTCGAGGTGCACCGCGATGCGGAAGGGGAAGCCGGAGAGCTGCGGCGCGCCATAATCGACCGAGAGCCCCTCTGCGCGCCGTGCCGCGGTCCAATCGGCGAGTCCGCTTCTGACCAGATGCGCCTCGAAGAACCAGAACCCGGTGTAGCCGGCGGCGGCGAGCAGCGCCAAAGCGGCGGCGGCAATAGGGAGGCGGCGGTGCTGGGGCATGGCGGTCCCGGCAATTACGAGAGAGCGGCGAGCGTTATTGCGGTTATAGAGGGTAGTACCCGCTGTCGCAAATACGTGATTCGGATTGCCCTCTCCAACCGTCATGCCCCCGGGCTGTGACCCGGGGGTTGTCACGGCCATCCACGCCTTTTTGCGTCCGTCGCAAGACGTGGATGGCCGGGACTCGGCCTGCGGCCGGCCCGGCCATGACGATCAGCGAGGGCGTATCAGGCATTTGTGATTCCAAGTGGTAGGGGGGCCCGCGTCACGCTCTGCGCTCACGGCATGGCGCCCCCGCTCAGCGCGAGGCTTGCATGCGAGACCGCGGCCGTGAGATTTTTGCCGCGGTTTCGGAGGGTCATGTCCAGCTTTCCCATCTCCCGCCATCGTCTCGACCAGCGCGCGTTAGTACCCGTGCTCTTCGTGCTGTTGTGGAGCAGCGGCTTCATCGGCGCCAAATATGCCTTGTTGCACGCCGAGCCTTTCACCTTCCTCGCCTTCCGCTTTCTCTGCGCGGTCGCGGTGCTGTTGCCCTTGGCGCTCGTCTTCAAAGCACCCTGGCCCGCGAGCTGGGGCGAGGCCGGCCATATCGCGGTGGCGGGGCTCCTCGTGCAAGGGGTCTATCTCGGCGGCTGCTTCGTCGCCTTCACGGTCATGCCCGCGGGCATCGTGGCGCTCGTCGTCGGCATTCAGCCGCTCCTGACCGCGGCCGTGGTGGGACCGCTCTTGGGCGAGCGCGTGGGACCGCGCCAGTGGCTGGGCCTGGTCCTCGGCCTCTTGGGCGTGGCACTCGTGGTCTCGCGTACGCTCGATCTCGAAGGCGTGGGCAGGGTCGGGCTCTTTGCCTCGCTCGTGGCCCTTCTCGGCATCACGGCGGGCATGCTTTATCAGAAGAAATATTGCGCGGCCCTCGACCTGCGCACCGGCGCCTTCATCCAATATGCCTCGGCAGGCCTCCTGATGGTGCTCTTGTCCGCGCTCTTCGAGCGCCAGCGCATCGAGTGGACGCCCGAGCTCGTCTTGGCGCTGCTCTGGCTCAGCCTGGGGCTCTCGTTGGGTGCCGTCTTCCTGCTCTATGTCATGATCAGGCGGGGGGCCGCGGCGCGCGTCGCGAGCCTCTTCTATCTGGTGCCGCCGATGACCGCACTCTTCGCCTACCTCCTCTTGGGCGAGACGCTCGCACCCACGGCCATCGCCGGCATGGCGATCGCGGCCACGGGTGTCGCCCTCGTCAACGGCTGACCCGATGGCGGCGCACGAAGAGCTCTGGATCTTCGGCTACGGCTCGCTCATGTGGGACCCGGGCTTCGCCTATCTCGAGCGCGAGGCGGCCCTCCTGCGCGGCTACCATCGCGCCTTCTGCATCTACTCGCGGCGCTATCGCGGCACGCCCGAGCGGCCCGGCCTGGTGCTCGGCCTCCAGCCGGGCGGCTCCTGCCGCGGCATCGCCTATCGCGTGGCCCCCGTGCGGCGCGAGGAGGTCTTCGCCTATCTCCACGAGCGCGAGATGACCGGCAACGTCTACGAGCAGCGCGCCGTTCCGGTCGAGCTCGTGGGCGGGCGGAGGCGCGTTTACGCCTACGCCCACATCACCAAATGCGGCCATCCGCAGCACACCGGACCGCTCGAGTTCGAGCGCATCGCCGAGCTCATCTGCCAGGGCCACGGCACCCGCGGCCCGTGCGCCGAGTACCTCGTCAACACCGTGCGCCATCTCGACGAGCTCGGCATCAAGGACGGCCCCATGCACGAGCTCTTGCGCCATGTGGAGGCGCGGCGAGGAACGGCCAAGCCTCCCGCTCGCCCTCGCCGACAACCGTAAGAACGTCTTGCCGACGCCGATAACACCCACGGTAGCTCCGCCGCGGCACAAGGCGAGCGTCAAGGAAAATCCCATCCTCGCTTCCGCGCCTTCCGGCCGGATGCTATCCTTCTCTTTGCACCCCGCGCGTCCGGGGAATTTAGCAGCAACGGCTTGTCCCGGCAGAGAGCGCCGCGGCGAGGGCCCGGGAGAGGCGGCTTGCCGGCAAGTTTGGCAGAATTCGTCGAGGGCTTGCGCCGGGAGGGAGCGCTCCTCGTCGTGCGCCGCGAGGTCGATCCCAATTTCGAGCTCAACGCGGTGGTGCGGAAGATCCAGGCCGGCCCCAACCACGCGGTCTTGTTCGAGCGCGTGCGCGGCAGCCGCTTCCCCGTCCTCTCGAACGCGCTCGGGAGCACCGCCGCCGTCGCCCGCCTGCTCGGCGTCGGCATCGAGGGCGTGGCTCAGCACTGGGCAGCGCTCACGGACCCTGGAGCCCCGGCCGCAGAGGGCGAGCATGCCGCACCCGAGGCGACCGCGCTCGAGGAGATCGGCTTGGCCGAGCTGCCCCACATCGTCTATTGCGAGAAGGACGCCGGGCCCTACATCACCGCCGGCATCATCGTGGCCCGCGACCCCGAGAGCGGCGTCGTCAATCTCTCCTACCATCGCATGCAGATGATCGGCCCCGATGAGCTGCGCTGCCGGCTCAGCACCTCGGGCGATCTCTTCCGCATCCAGCAGAAGAGGGAGAAGGCCGGCGAGCCGCTCAAGGTAGTGGTCGCGATCGGCGTGCCGCCCGCGGTCATGCTGGCGGGCGGCAGCACGATCGCCCCCGAGCGCAGCGAGTACGAGCTCGCGGCGCGCATCGAGGGGAAGCGCTTCCCCCTCGTCGCCTCGCCCGGCCTGGGCCTTCCGGTGCCGGCCGCCACCGAGTTCCTCATCGAAGGCGAGATCCTCGCGGGCGTGCGCCGTCCCGAGGGGCCGTTCGGCGAATGGATGGACTACTACGTCCCGGTCACGGACAACCACGTGTTCCGGGTCGAGCGCGTCTTCGCGCGGCGTGGTGCGGTCTTCTACGCGATCAGCTCGGGCTCGAGCGAGGAGCTTGCCATCAGCGCCGTGCCCATCGCCGGCAGCATCTACGCGGCCGTGCGCACGTGGGTCCCGAGCCTGCGCGACGTGAGCTGCTTCCCGCTCCTGCAATTCTGCGCGCTCAAGCTCGAACGCCCGCCCGAGGGCCATGCCCAGCGTGCGATCGTGGCCGCCTTCGGCGCCGAGATGAATCGCGTGCTCTATTGCGTCGCCGTCGACGAGGACGTGAACATCCACGACTGGCAGGACGTGCTGTGGGCGATGGCGACGCGCTGCCGGCCGGACCGCGACATCTTCCAGATCCCGAACCTGCCCTCCTTCGCGCGCGACCCCCACAGGATGCATTGGGGCAGGCTCGGCGTCGCCGCGGTCAAGCCTCAGGCGCACGCCGCCGACTTCGAGCGCAAGAGGACGCCCGGATTCGACGGCATCGTGCTGGGCGATTATGTCGATGCGGGCTGAGGTCCAAGTGCCTTCAATCCCTCTCCCGCTTGCGGGAGAGGGAAGGGGCCCGTCCCCGGGACGAAGTGCCCGGGGATGGGAAGGGTGTGGGATTGCCC
>JBKQRV010000015.1:0-24405 GCA_052143835.1 Alphaproteobacteria bacterium | reverse complement strand
GCTGAGCTGCGCATGACGATCAACGCCGAGCGCGGCGTCTATCGCAAGAACTTCCGCGCCAATAAACGCTAAGGACTCGCTGGAAAATTAACGCTTCGCACGTCATCCTCAATTTCGTCATGCCCGCGAAAGCGGGCATCCAGGGCTACCAAAACCGCGCGTTGTCTGACCCCCGCGTACGCGCTAGCTGATGCACACATCTCAAGGACGCTTGCAGTGCCGTCGTGGGTCCTTCGAGACGCGCCCCTTCGGGTCGCTCCTCAGGATGAGGCGAATTTGTGTGTGGCATAAAGACTTAACCTCATCCTGAGGAGCGAGCGCAGCGAGCGTCTCGAAGGACGCACCGCGGCCAATCCGAGGCACCTTTGCACAGCGCAACATCAAGATTTGCGGGTGATCTTCGGATTTTTGTGCATCAACTAGCATGTCCTTTGGGGCCATGTCCTCAGCCTTGCTTGGCGAGCTCGGCCTCGAGCTCGGGCAACGCCTTGAACAGATCCGCGACCAGCCCGTAGTCCGCCACTTGGAAGATCGGGGCTTCCTCGTCCTTGTTGATCGCCACGATCACCTTCGAATCCTTCATCCCCGCCAGGTGCTGGATGGCCCCCGATATGCCGACCGCGATGTAGAGGTCGGGCGCCACGATCTTGCCGGTCTGGCCCACCTGGTAATCGTTGGGCACGAAGCCTGCGTCGACCGCAGCACGGCTGGCGCCGACCGCCGCTCCGAGCTTGTCCGCGATGCGCTCGAGCATCGCGAAATTGTCGCCCGACTGCATGCCGCGGCCGCCGGAGATGACGATGCGCGCGCTGGTCAGCTCCGGCCGCTCCGATTTGCTGAGCGACTGGCCCACGAAGCTCGAGAGGCCGCCGTCCGCGCTTGCGGCCACGCTCTCGATTTGAGCCGCCCCGCCCTCGGCCGGCGCCGGATCGAACGCCGTGCCGCGCACGGTGATCACCTTGACCGCGTCCTTCGATTGCACGGTCTCGAGCGCGTTGCCCGCGTAGATCGGCCGCACGAAGGTGTCGGGCGAGACGATCTTGACGATCTCGGAGATCTGCTGGCTGTCGATGAGGGCGGCCGCGCGCGGCATCACGTTCTTGCCGAAGGTGTCGGCGGCGGCCAGCACGTGGCTGTAGGCGGGGGCCAGCTTGGCGATCAGGGGGGCGATGTTCTCGGCGAGGCCATGATCGAGGGCGGGCGCGTCGGCGACGAGCACCTTGGCGACGCCCGCGATCTTCGCGGCGGCCTCGGCGGCGGCCTTGCAGCCGCTGCCCGCCACAAGCACCACCACCTCGCCGAGCTCCTTCGCGGCGCTCACCGCATTGAGGGTGGCCGGCTTGATCGAGGCGTTGTCGTGGTCGGCCAAGACGAGCACGCTCATCAGATCACCTTGGCTTCCTGCTTGAGCTTCAAGACGAGCTCGGCCACGTCCTTGACCTTGACGCCGGCCACGCGCTTGGGCGGCTCCTCGACCTTGAGCGTCGTGAGGCGCGGGGCCACGTCGACGCCGAGGGCTTCGGGGGTGAGCTTGTCGATCGGCTTCTTCTTCGCCTTCATGATGTTGGGAAGCGAGGCGTAGCGCGGCTCGTTCAAGCGCAGGTCGGTGGTCACGATCGCGGGCAGCTTGAGCAGCACCGTCTCGAGCCCGCCGTCGACCTCGCGCGTCACCTCGAGCTTGTCGTCCTTGAACGCGAGCTTGGAGGCGAAGGTGCCTTGCGGCCAGCCGAGGAGGGCTGCCAGCATCTGGCCCGTCTGATTGCAGTCGTCGTCGATGGCTTGCTTGCCCAGGATGACGAGGCCCGGCGCCTCCTTGGCCGCCACCGCCTTCAAGAGCTTGGCGACCGCAAGGGGCTGCAATGGCTGGTCCGTCTCGACATGGATGCCGCGGTCGGCCCCCATGGCGAGGGCGGTGCGGATGGTCTCCTGGCAGGCTGCCGGGCCGATCGAGACGGCTATGACCTCGCTCGCCTTGCCGGCCTCCTTGAGGCGCATGGCCTCCTCGACGCCGATCTCGTCGAAGGGATTCATCGACATCTTGACGTTGGCCGTCTCCACACCGGAGTGGTCGGCCTTGACCCGGACCTTGACGTTGAAGTCGATGACGCGCTTGACCGGGACCAATACCTTCATCGTGCTGCCTTCATCCCAACGCGCATGCCCGCGAGCCGCTCGGCAACGAGCCGGGGCTCGCTTGTTTAGGGGACCGGGGAGAGCCTGTCAAGCAAGGGACCGCCGCTCAAAGGGGCGGAAATCCACGGGAAATCGGTCATTTCGCAATTGCACACTAGGTTGCGGCAGAGATTGAAGTCAAGCAGGGGTCCCCAGGCGGCGGCGCGGGTCAGCGGCTGCCGCCCGGCACCCACAGCACGTCCTTGGCGCCGCGCTCGTTGAGATGGCGGGCGAGCACGAAGAGGTGGTCGGAGAGGCGGTTCAAGTAGCTGAGTGCCGCCGGGTTGACGGGCTCGGCCGCGGCGAGCTCGGCCACGAGGCGCTCGGCGCGGCGCACGACCGTGCGCGCGAGATGGAGATGGCTCGCCGCCGGCGTGCCCCCCGGCAGGATGAAGGAGTCGAGCGGCTTGAGGCCCGAGTTGAGCGCGTCGATCTCGCGCTCGAGACGCTCGACCTGTGCCGTCACGATGCGCAAGGCCTTGTCGTCGCCCGCACTACCCTCGGGCCGGCACAGATCGGCACCCAGATCGAAGAGATCGTTCTGGATGCGGGCCAGCATGGCATCCGCCTCGCCCGTGGTATCGAGGCGCGCAATGCCGATGACGCTGTTGGCCTCGTCGACCGTGCCGAAGGCGGCGACCCGGAGGGCGTGCTTCGGCACGCGCGTGCCGTCGCCGAGCGAGGTCTCGCCCTTGTCGCCGCCGCGCGTATAGATCCGGGTCAGCCTCACCATGGCAAAGTGCCTTCAACTCTGGTGGCGGAAGAACAGCATGAAGATGGCGAAGAGCAGGAGGGCTAGGGCCTGCAGGAGCACGCGCAGGCGCATGAGCTTGTTCGCATATTTGCGGTTGAACTCCCCGCCGCGGAACATCGAGGCGACGCCCACCACCAGCACCGCGAGCACGGCCGCCATGGCAATGCCGACGAGATAGGAAAAGAGCCTCTCCATCCGCGTCATATAGCGCGCGGCGACGTTGAGGCCAATGACTTTGCGGCTGCCAAAGGAAACGCGCGGCTCCGGGACCCGGATAAGCAGTTCATTCCTGCCCCGAGCGATCTCGCCGGTTGTCACGCCGGCGAGGCCGCGTTAGCCTGTCGCCCCAGGAGTGCCTCTTCCCCTTAATCCGGGCAATGCCGGATGCGGGCCAAGCGCAAGGAGTACACGACGATGGCAGCGATCCCCGAAAAATATCTCGATCTCTTGGAGAAGAAGAAAGCGTTTGCCAGCCTGGCAACCGTGATGCCGGACGGCTCGCCGCAGGTGACCCCGGTCTGGGTCGATTACAAGGGCGGTGCCATCCGCGTGAACACGGCGAAGGGCCGGGTCAAGGCGCGCAACATGAAGGAGGGCTCGCGCGTGGCGCTTGCCATCCTCGATCCCGACAACCCCTACCGCCACATCCAGGTCCGCGGCCGCGTCAAGCGCGTCACCGAGCAAGGGGCCGACGCGCATATCGACTCGCTCGCGAAGAAATATCTCGGGCAGGACAAATATCCCTATCGTCAGCCCGGCGAGGTCCGCCTCATCTACGAGATCGAGCCTGTCTCCACGTCGGTGATGGGTTGAGCCTCTCGGGCGGCGCGCGCTGCGTCGCCACGCATCCTAAGTCGGCCGGGCCGTGCCGCCGCGTTTGGCACCGGGCCGAATCGGGGGTGCCGCCGCGCGCCCGGCGACGGACGTATGGTCAAGCGCCCGCGAGCGCCCCCAGGCGGGCACGCCGCAACCCTTAGAGGCTTTTCTTATTATAGCTCAATATATGGTAGTAACCCAGTACACTCGCGATCATTTGTGTTGATTAATTGCGGACTATTGCTTCAGGTGAAAATCCGCTTATCCTAATATTAATGCAATAATCATCGGCGGGCGGGCCGGCGAAAGATTGCATGGGCAGACCTTGCATATGACGACTTGTGATTGCGTGCAGGTGGGGCGCGGGCGGCTTGCCGAGACCTGGGCGGGGCCGGCTGCGTCTCGAGGCCCTGTCAACCGGGCGCCGCGATGATCCCCCGCCGGGTCGAGTCTATCGCGGAAACACGTCTCCTTATTCTCGCGGGCGCGCCTGAGGACGCCGAGCTCGTCAAGGGCGCGCTGCGCAAGACGGGGCTCAGCTTCCAGTCGAAGCATGTCGACAGCGAAAGCGCCTTCGTCCGCGCCTTGGTCGAGTTCGCCCCGACCATGGTCCTCGCCGGTTCCAAGGTGCCGGCCTACAGCGCTCGCACGGCCCTCGACCATGTGCGCCGCACGCACCCCGAAATTCCAGTGATCGTGTTGGCCGATTCGCCGGGCGAGGCGGCGGTTGAATTGTTGAAGGCGGGGGCGCAGGACGTCGTGTTCAAGCGGGATATTCCGAAGGACGGCGCCGATCGGCTCGCGCACGCGATTGTCCAGGCGTTGACGTGGGAGGAGGGCCGCCGAAAGCACGACGGCGCGGAGGAGGCGCTGCGGCAGTGCGAGTTTCGCTATCGGCGTCTCTTCGAGACAGCCAAAGACGGCATACTGCTCATCGACGCCGAGGCTGGACGGATCGCCGACATCAATCAGCGCGTCATCGACTTGCTGGGTTACCCGCGCGAGGAATATCTAGGCAAGGTGCTGTGGAACGTCGCCCCGTTCAGGGGCTCGACAGCGGCCAAGGTCGCATTCGCGGAGCTGCGGGAGAAGCGCTATCTACACTGCGAGGAACTACCGCTCGAAACCAAGGACGGGCGGCGCATCGCGGTCGAGCTCGTCTGCAACGCCTACCCCGAGGGCGACCGCACGCTCATGCAATGCAATATCCGCGACATCGGCGAACGCAGGCTCGCGGACACAAGAATCATGGAGGGCGAGGCGCAGTTCCGCGCCCTCGTGGAACAGCAGATCGCGGGAATCTACATCGCCCGCGACGACGGAACGCTCGCCTACGTCAATCCGCACTTCGCCGAAATGTTCGGCTACACCTCGGCCGAGGTGATCGGCCGGCCGCTCCTGGATTTCGTCGTCGATGCCGAGAAGGTCGCGGTCGCGGCGAGCCTGCGGGCGTTGAAGGCCGGAAAAGCGAAATCCAACCAAATGGCGCTCGCCATCAAGCGGAAGAACGGCGGAACGGCGGACATCCTGGCCCATCGCGCGCTCGCCGCCTACGAGGGACGGCCCGCAATCGTCGGCGTCGCGCTCGACATCACCGAGCGCAAGCGAATGGAGGAAGACCTTCGGGTAAGCGAGGAACGCTTCCGCCTGCTGATCGAGGAGGCGCCGGATGCGATCCTCGTCTACGATGCCGATCAGGATCGCTTCGTCGGCGCGAACAGGACGGCGGAAAGGCTCTTCGGCTGCGGCCGGGATGAGCTCCTGAGGCTAGGACCGCGGCACTTCTATGCGCCCGAGCAGCCCGACGGTCGTCTATCTGAAGGGAGCTTTGCGGAGTATACGGAGCGCGCTCTGGCGGGCGCGGAAACGTTCTTCGAGCGCCGCATCCACAATGCAAAAGGCAAGGACCTTCTTTGCGAGGTCCGGCTCGTCAGACTGCCGTCATTGGAAGGACGCTTGATCCGCGCCAGTTTCGTCGACATCAGCGAGCGCAAACAGGCCGAACAGGCGCTGCGGCGAAGCATGGAGGGGACGATCCAGGCGCTCGCCGGCACCATCGAGTTGCGCGATCCTTACACCGCCGGCCACCATCAGCGCACCGCCACGCTCGCGGTCGCGATGGCCCGGGAGATGGGGCTCTCGGAAGCGCAGATCGAGGGGATCAAAGTTGCCGGGGTCATTCATGATCTCGGCAAGATCAACGTACCTGCCGAGATCCTCAGCAGGCCCGGCAAACTGTCGCAGGCCGAGTTCGATTTGCTCAAGGGTCATCCGCAAACCGGCTACGACATCTTGAAGGGCATCGATTTCCCCTGGCCCATCGCGCAAATCGTGCTGCAGCACCACGAGCGGCTCGACGGCTCGGGTTACCCGCGCGGCCTCGGAGGGGAGGAAATGCTCATCGAGGCCAAGATCCTCGCCGTAGCCGACGTGGTGGAGGCGATGACCTCCCACCGCCCCTATCGTCCTGCGCCCGGTGTGGACGTGGCACTGGCGGAGATCGAGGCGCGCTCGGGGCGGCTTTACGACGATGCCGCTGTCCGGGCCTGTTTGAGGCTGTTCCGCGAGCGCGGCTTCACGTTCGATTGACGCAAGCGCTTCCGGCCGAAGCAAGCGCGCGCACGTGCGGTCAATATGGCGATGCCCGACGCGGGCTTCTCAATAGTGCGCGTCATCGATGCCGCCCAGATGGATGCGCGGATTGCCGCCCACGATCGTCGCGCACGCACCCGCGCCCTGCCCTCGAGGGCACAGCCGAACAGGCCGGATCATGCCCCCTCCCGCTCCTGGAGCGGATACACCGTCACCGAAAATCGTCGAACGTCGTCTAGCGACGCTCCCGGCGGTATTCAGAAGGCGTGAGGCCGGTCGCTTTGTGAAACGCCGACGTGAAGGCGCTGGTCCAGCTGAAACCGAGAGCGAGTGCTATGTCGGTCACTGAGTACCCAGGCGCCGCGAGGAGCGCCTTGGCGCCCTCGATGCGGCGCGAGACGTAGTACTGATGCGGCGGCTGGCCAAAGGTACGCTTGAAGGCGTGGGCGAAATGGAATTTGCTCAAACCTACGAGCTGCGCCAGCGACGCGAGCGAGACGCCGCCCGCGAGGTTCTCTTCGATATAGTCGCGAATGCGCTTCTCCTGCCACGACGCTAGTCCTCCCTTCGGCCGTCGGAGGTTGACGGTCCCGCATGCGAGCCGGAACAATTCGTGCTGGAGCACGACACACAAGGATTCTGCGTAGAGGCGGTCGCCAGGGTCCTTGCTTCCGATCAACGCCTTCAACTTGCCGGCCGTCGCCTCGATGCTTGACGAATCCAGCCACAACTGAGGCCTCAGCGGCGCCCCGACTGTGAGCAGCTCGGGGTCCAAAAGCGGCCAATCCGTCTCGATATGGAAAACTGTGGCCTTCACGGGAATGCGGGGAACGTGCCATCCTTCGAATTGATGGCCGGCAGGCACGACACAGATCCTTCGGGTCAAATTGCGGAGTGTCGACGACGGTAGGCCCTCGAGCCGCGACTCGCCATCGCGCCGCAACCCTCGCTCGACATAAACGAATAGATGATGTGTTGGCCTGATGCTGTAAGCAAAGGGCACCAGATCCCGGCTCTCTGAATACTCTGCTGAAAGGCCGTCCCAATTCTCTGCATGACGCGAAACAGCATCCGGCGGCGAAACGTTCACGCCGTTGGGATGTGCCGGCACAAGCTTCTTGAGCCGCGGGCCCATGGCCTTCTACCCTCCCTTGTCGGGTAGCGGGCGGTCCCCAGCGCATCGTTTAAACAAACGAAAAGAATAAACCGATTTTCAATTACTCGCCGCGTTTTGCCCTGTATCGCAGCAAATTTAGTCAAATGTTCGCGACATTGCTTATTATTATATTATCTCAACTCTTCACGGTGGTCAAGATTTTTCATAAATGTTAAGTGAAAGCAACAGATTAAAAGATTTCAACCGGTTGTTATTCCATTCTGTCGCGGCTAGCGACGGATACGCAAGATGTGGTATGAAATCACGTGACGAGAGTATTGGCGAGACGGGTTCCGCTGCGTAAATGATACCACGGATACGGAATGACCGACGGGCGACACATGGCAACTTCTTATAGATTAGTTAAATTATAAATCCCTCTCTAGTATATATTCCTAAAGACAGTATGCTTATTGATTGAACAAGGACTCTTATGCCGTTTTGGAGCGATATGCCGGCGGGCGGGCCGGTAAAGAATTGGACAAGTAGACTGGGCGTATGAATACTTATGGTTGCGCGCCGGTCGGGCGTGGGCAACTTGCCGAGACCTGGGCGCGGCCGAGTGCGTCTCGAGGCCCTGTCAAAAGGCCGCCGAGATGATCCCCCGGCGGGTCGAGTCCGTCGGGGAAAGACGTCTCCTCATTCTCGCGGGCGCGCCCGAGGACGCCGAGCTCGTCAAGGGCGCGCTGCGCAAGACGGGGCTCAGCTTCCAGTCGAAGCAAGTCGACAGCGAAAGCGCCTTCGCTCGCGCCTTGGCGGAGTTCGCCCCCACCATAGTCCTCGCCGCTTCCAAGGTGCTGGGCTACAGCGCTCGCGCGGCCCTCGACCACGTGCGCCGCACGCATCCGGAAATTCCAGTGATCGTGTTGGCCGATTCGCCGCCGGCGGCGGCGGCGGTTGAGTTGGTTAAGGCGGGGGCGAAGGACGTCGTGTTCAAGCGAGACATTCCGAAGGACGGCGCCGATCGGCTCGCGCACGCGATTGTCCAGGCGTTGACGTGGGAGGAGGGGCGCCGGCAGCGCAAGGAAGCCGAGGAGGCGCTGCGCGAGAGCGAAGAACGCTTCCGCGACATCGCCGAGAACCTCCCTGGCGCCGTCTTCCGCCGGCTGCTCAAGCCCGATGGGTCGATCGCCTTCGCCTACGTCAGCGAAGGCTTTCGCGAGATTTTCGGCATCGTGCCGGGCGAGCTCGCGAGTGGAGATTTGGGTCTGATTCCATATCGATGTAATAGGCGCTAGCGCAAGCGCAACCGGAAATCCCGCCGCGCTCCCTCGGCCTCGCGCAGGACCGCGATGAGACGCTCGAAGGCGGCGCTGCCAAGGGCCGCGCGGGTGGCCGCCGCATCCTCCCACAGGAGCTCGAGCGGTCCCGCCACGTCGCCCGTGAGCGCGTCCCACAGCGCATCGAGGTTGCGCCCGAAATGGGCGGGAAGCGCCAGGGCCTCGGCGAGGGCAGCATAGGCCTCCTCGAGCGAATGGATGGCAGTCCCTCCGATCCGCGCCTGGCGCCAGGGTCGGGGCTCGCTGCCGAAGGGTGCCGCGGCACTCACTCCGCCTCCGGCAGCTCGTAGAAATGGCGGTAGTGGTCGATGGTCACCCATTGCCGCCAGGTGCCCTGGCCATTGTCGACAAAAATGAGCCGCTCGGCCCCCCGCGTACCGCCCGCATAGTCGAGGTCGGCCTCGCGATAGCGGCCGTCGTAGGTTGAGGGAAGGCGGTGCTCGCGGTTGCCGAAGCGGTCGCCGCCGATCGCATCCCCGGGTGCCACAGCCGAGAGGTCCGCACCCGGCCGCCAGCCCTTGGCCTCGGCTTGCCGCCGGGTGAGATAGCAGGGCGGGAGGCGGCCCGTGTTGTGCAGGTAATTGGCAACGGCCACGAAGGCGTCCACCTGCGCGAGGCCGAGATCGTGGGCGAAGGTCTTGAGCGCCTCGTCCTGCGGGCCTGCTTGCGCTTCGGCCAGCCCGCAGACCTCCGCCCCAAAGGCGGGCGCGCCCGCGAGGCCCAAGAGCAGCGCGGCCCCGAGCAATACAATTCGTATCGGTACCGATGCAATGCGCATCATTGATCCGTTCGCGCCTCGTTTGGGCGCCCGCGATGAAGGTGCACCTTGCATCCTAAAGCATGTTCCGGTGTCGCGGAATCACCCCCTCACCCATCCCGGATCAAATCCGGGGTCGACTTCGTCTCGCTAAGCCTACGCAACCCTCTCCCCCTCCGAGGGGGAGAGGGTAGGGTGAGGGGGCTGCTTCCAAATGAACGGGACATGCTCTAGCCCTTCCCTCTGTGAACATCTCGCGCTTCCGTCTCAATCGGCAAGGATGATGGCGGAATCGAGGTTGAGCGCGACCTCGATCTCCGCGCCGACCGGTGCCTGCTCGATCACCTCTCCACCCGAGACGCGCAGCTGCAGCATGCCGAAGGCACCGCCGTCGACGCGCACGAGCGTATGCGTGCCCTGGTAGACGTGCGTCAGCACCCGGGCCTTGATACGGTTTAGCACCCGCTCGCCCGCATCCGCGATCGTCAAATGCTCGGGACGGACGAAGAGATTGACCATGCGGCCGTGATAGGCGGCGAGGCCGCGGCCTTTATGCATCTCGAGCTTGAGCGAGGGCCCGAGCTCGAAGCGTGCCGAACTCCCTTCGAGCGTGCAGCGCGCGGGCGGCAGGCGATTGATCTCGCCGATGAAGGAGGCGACGAAGCCGTTGGCGGGATGGCGATAGAGCTCGATCGGCGCCGACACTTGCTGGATCCGCCCCCGGTCCATCACCACGATGCGGTCGGAGAGGCTCAAGGCCTCGCCCTGGTCGTGGGTCACGAACACGGTTGTGAGTCCGGTCTTGGCGTGGAGCTCCTTGAGCTCGATCTGCATCTCCGCGCGCAGGTTCTTGTCGAGGGCGGAGAGCGGCTCGTCGAGCAGCAGCACCTTGGGCCGGATGACGATCGCGCGCGCGAGCGCCACGCGCTGCTGCTGGCCGCCGGAGAGCTGGCGCACGCGGCGGCCCTCGAGGCCAGCGAGCTTGACCATCTCGAGCGCGCGGCCGACCTCGGCCGTGATCTCGCCTTTCGCGAGCCGGCGCATCTGCAAGCCGAAGGCGACGTTCTCGAAGACGTTCATGTGCGGGAAGAGCGCGTAGCTCTGGAACACCATGCCGGTGTCGCGCAAATGGGGCGGCACCTCCGTGACCGGCTTGCCGTCGATGCGGATCTCGCCCGAGCTCGGCGTCTCGAAGCCCGCGATCATGTTGAGAACCGTCGTCTTGCCGCAGCCGCTCGGCCCGAGCAGGGTCAAGACCTCGCCGCGGCGGATCGCGAGCTCGAGCTCGTGCACGGCGAGAACGGCACCGAAGCTCTTGCTCACGCGCACGAGCTCGACGGCGTTGGCAGCCCTCGCCTGATGCTCAGTGGCCATCGATCGAGAGCACCCGGCTGAGGCCGAGATATTGGTTGGCGGCGAACATCAGGAGGGTGGTGGCAATGATGAGGAGCGCCGAGATCGCGGCGATGGTCGGATCGCTGTATTCGCGGATGTAGCCATACATGGCGACCGGCAGGGTCTGCGTGCGCTCGGCCGTCACGTAGAGCGAGGCGGTGAACTCGGTGAGCGAGAGCACGGCCGCGACGAGCCAGCCGCCCGCCATGCCGGGAAGGAGGAGCGGCAGGGTGACCCGCGCGAGCACGCGCGCGGGCGAGGCGCCGAGATTGGCGGCGGCGCGCTCGAGACGGGGATCGATGTTCTTGAGGCTCACATAGACGCTCCTCACCACGAACGGCAGCACCAGCACCACGTGGGCCGCAACCACGATGCCGTAGCTCCGCGACAGGCCGAGCCGGGCCCCCAAGAGGAGGAAGCCGAAGCCCGTGGTGAAATGCGGCACGATGAGGGGCGAGGAGAGGATCGCCTCGAGCACCCCCCGCCCGGCGAAGGAATAGCGGTCGACGAGATAGGCGAAGGCAGCACCGACCGCGAGCGCGATCGTCGAGGCGAAGGCCGTGACGATCAGCCCGTTGGCGAAGGCGTCGCGGAAATCGGGATAGGTGAGCGCGCGCACATACCAGCGCAAGGAGAGCCCGGAGGGCGGAAACTCGAGGAGCTCCGAAGGGCTGAAGGACGTCATCAGCACGACGAGTGCCGGGATCGTCATATAGACGAGGATCGCCGCGACAGCGCCCCAGAAGAGGCCCGCTCTCAGCTTGGCTGCAAATGCCGGGCTCACGCGGGCGCTACCTTGGCCTCGAGCCGCCGCGTCGCCGGCCGTATCAGCGCGAGCGAGCCGAGCGCCAGCACGAGCGCCACCAGACTCAAGACCGCCGCGAAGGGAAAATTGAAGGATGAGAGCCCCTGGAGATAGACGAGGTTCGAGATCATCAGCACCTTGCCCCCGCCGATGAGCTGCGGGGTGGAGAAGGCGCTCATGGTCCAGGCGAAGATCACGACGGTGCCCGAGACGATGCCGGGCATGGTGAGCGGCAAGGTCACGCGCCAGAACACGGTCGTGGGCCGCGCGCCGAGATTGGCCGCGGCGCGCTCGCAATCGGCATCAACATGGGCGATGGCGGTCGCGAGCAGGATGATCATCACCGGCATCGAGAATTGCACGAGGGCCACGGTGACGCCGAGGCGGGTGTAGAGCAGCGCGAGCGGCGTCGAGATGAGGCCGAGGCCCTCGAGCACGCTGTTGAGGAAGCCGTCCGAGCCGAGCACCAGGATCCAGGCGTAGGTGCGTACGATCTCGCCCGTGAAGAGCGGGGTGATCGCCAGCACGACGAGGAGCGTGCGCACGGAGTTGCGCCGCGCGCGCACGAGCGCGTAGGCGATCGGGTAGCTCAGCACGAGGGTCGCGAGTGCGGTCACCAGGCTGATGGTGAGCGTGTCGAGCAGGACCCAGAAATAGATGGGCCGCCACACCCGCGCGAAATTGTCGAGCGTGAAGCCGCCGACCTCGAGCGAGCCCGGGATGAAGGCATGCAGGCTGTATTGGAGCACGAAGGCGAGTGCGACGAGGAAAAGGCCCGCGGCGAGCAACGCGGGCAAAAGGAAGGGAAGGAAGAAGGGTCGCTGTCGCATTGGTGAATCTCTATGCGGGCGCTCGACCAGGAATCATCGGCCCGTGGCACACCCCCCTCCCTACCCTCCCCCTCAAGGGGGGAGGGGATATGTGCGCAACTCTCAAAAATCTCCCCCTCCCCCTTGAAGGGGGAGGGTTGGGGTGGGGGTGACGCTCGCACTTTCGAAAGTACGCTCGAGCGGAAATTGCAGATGACCGTGGCGAAAGCATCCCGCTCAATGCATCATGTTCTCGGTGAACCAGTCCTTCCACTCCGGCAGGTTCTTGGCGCGCGTCTCGTCGTCGATGACGATCGCCTGGGTCTTCCACTGCTCGGGCGTGGTGAAGACGCCGGGCAGCTTGGCGAGCTCCGGGTCGAGCTTCGCGTGCATGTTCATGGGCCCGCAGCGGTAGAGCTCGCAGAGCTTCGCCTGCACGCCGGCGTCAAGTGCTGTATTGATGAACTGGTAGGCCGCCTCCAGGTGCTTGGTGCCGCTGTTGATCGCGATCGCATCGATGCCGACGACCGCCCCTTCCTTGGGGATGGTGATCTTGATCGGGATCTTCTGCTCGATCTGGTGGAAGGCGTTGATCGAGAGCAGCACCTGCACCGGCGTCTCGCCCGACTTCATCAGATCCTGGCTCGTCGCGTCGGATTGGTAGAAGGCCTTGATGCTCGGCTTGAGCTTCTCGAGAAGCGGGATGCCGACCTTCCAGTTCTGCGCGCTGCCGCCCGAGAGAATCGCCGCGACCACGATGATGTGGCTGGGATCGAAATCGGGAAGGCCGAGCTTGCCCTTGACCTCGGGCGCCCAGAGATCGCGCCACGACTTGATGTCGTAGCCCGCGGGCATGAGGTCGGTGCGGAACGCCGGCGTATAGACGTAGGAATAGAGCCCGATGTGGTAGGGGCTGCGGATCGCGACCGGGAAGAGCTCCTTGGCGTTGGGGATCTTGCTCATGTCGAGCTTCTCGAAGAGCCCGGCGGTGAGATAGAGATAGCCGACGTGGCTGGTCGTGAAAGTGATGTCGGATTCGGGATGGCCCTTGTTGACCTTGGCCTTGGTCAGGCGGTCCAGGGTCCCGCCGGTGATGAACTCGACCGGCATGCCCGTGCGCCTGGTGAATTCCTTGGCGATCGCCTCATTGGCGCCGTCGCGGAAGTTCCCGCCCCAGATGTCGACGACGAGCTTGTCTTGCGCGTGGAGCGGCGAAGCCGCGAGCGCCATTGCCGCGACGGCCGTTGCCGCCAACCATCTCATTCCCTTCATTGCCTCCTCCGTTCGTTTGACAGGCCCGAGCCAACGATAGCGGCGGCGCGGCCGTTGTCCCTCGCTTGTCCGGGCGGCCTGCCATCGCGTCCTGGTATTTTACGGGTGTGCGAAGCGCCGTTGATGTCCTAACTTTAGAACGACGATATAAGCGGACGATTGGGGAGTCAATCGAGGCCGGCCTCGGCGGCAAGAAAGGGATCAGCCATGACGGCGCGTGCGCAAACGCAAGAGGCCCGACTGTGGCGCGAGCTCGTGGCCGGCCGGCGCTCCATCCGGCGCTATGAGAGCGAGCCGCTGCCGGCCGAGACGGTCGAGCGGCTCATCGAGGCCGCACGCTGGGCGCCCTCGGCGCACAACCGGCAGCCGTGGCGCTTCGCCCTCCTCGACGCGCCCGCGTGGAAGGAGCGCCTCGCCCGTGCCATGGGTGCCCGCCTCAGGAGCGATCGCCTCGCGGACGGCGATGCGGAAAGCGACGTCGAGGCCGACGTGGCGCGCTCTTACGCGCGCATCACGGGCGCACCGCTCGCGATCGTGGTGGCTCTCGAGATGGCGGAGATGGATCGCTATCCCGACGAGCGGCGGCGGCGCGCCGAATATCTCATGGCGGTGCAGAGCACGGCCATGGCGACGCAGAACCTGCTGCTCGCCGCCCATGCGGAGGGCCTCGGCGCCTGCTGGATGTGTGCGCCGCTCTTCTGCCCGGACACGGTCGCGGCCGCCATCGGCCTGCCGCCCGCCTGGGAGCCGCAGGCGCTCGTCACCCTCGGCCGGCCCGCGAGTGCGGGCAAGCCCGCCCAGCGCAAGCCGATTGGGGAAATGCTGTGGCGGCCGCCCGCGGCGGCGGCGGACGAAGGCCACTCAGCGCCGGCCGAGAAGGCGGCGCAAGGCCCGCTTGATCCGCGTCCAGATGACGGAGAGGAGGAGGGCGCCCGCGCGCAGCTCGGCCGCCGGTGCCGCGGGCCCGGCCTCGCCGCGCGCGGCGGCACCGATACGGGCGTCGAGGTTCCGCGCGAACTCGGCGGTCAGGCGCTCGGCGAGATCGTTGACGATGGCGCCGCGGCTGAACTGGGCGAGCGGGCCCGCGAGCGAGAAGCCGACTTGCACGTCGACGCGCGTACTACCCTCGGGCGTTGCCGAGAGGGCGAACTCGATCTCGCCGCGCGCCTGCGAGCTGCTCGCGCTGTCGCGGCCGCCGCCGCGGATCACCCCTCGGTGCTGCGCATCGTCCCAGTGGACCTCGCCCTCGCCGGCGAAGGAGGCGCTGATCGGCCCGAGCTTGATCCTGAGCACGCCCTCCACACGGTTGCCGCTCAAGGGTGCCGTGAGGGCGGCACCGGGGAGGCAAGCGGCGAGCAGCCCGACATCCTTGAAGCCCAGCCAAACGCGCTCGAGCGGCTCGCTCAGGGTGAAAGATTGCGTGATGAGCGTGCTGGGCCGGCTCTCTCCGCTCCCTTGGGCCATCCCTTGCAACGGCGCGGCCGACCGCGCTTGCGCCGCCGGTGCTGATGCGGCAGCGGCAGCCGCGAGCGCGGCCGGGGCGATCGCCGTGGCAGCCCTGCCCTCGCGCGCGCCGACCGGGCCCAGGCGTCTTACGGGAGCTGCCGCGCGAGGGCGGCCGGTGGCTTTGCGCTCCGCGAGCACGCTTTTGATCGCGCGCACGATGCCGACATAGCCGGTGCAGCGGCAGAGATTGCCGGAGAGCTCGAGGCGGATGCGCCGCTCGTCGGCGTCGGGCAGGCGCAGCACGATGTCGCGCGCGGTCGCCAGCATGCCCGGCGTGCAGAAGCCGCACTGCAGCGCATGCTCGCGCGTGAAAGCCCGGCGCAGCTCCGCCATGGTCTCATCTTTGTCCATGCCCTCGATGGTGGTGATCTCCGCGCCATCGCACGACACCGCGTAGGTGATGCAGGAGCGCGCCGGCGCCCCGTCGATCAAGAGCGTGCAGGCGCCGCACACCCCGTGCTCGCAGCCCTGATGGGTCCCGGTATGGAGGAGATGCTCGCGCAGGAAGTCGGCGAGCTGGAGCCGCGGCTCGACCTCGGCCGCGACCTTCCTGCCGTTGACGGTGAGACGGATCGCGGTCATCGCATTGCTACCTCGGCCGCGGCGCGCTTCAAGGAAGCAAGGCGGATCTGCCGCTCGATCGCGTCGGAGATGCCTTTCTCCGCGAGGAGCTTCTCTGCGCGCTCGGCGCTGAGACGCCCGGGAACACCCTCCCCGCCCGCGCCATCGAACAAGGCCGCCGCGCCCGCCAGCAGGATGGGGGCGCCACCCGTGGCCCCAATCACGAGGCGAAAGACGCCCTGCTCGGGGTCGGAGAGGATCGCGGTGAGCGCATGCGCGAACTCGCCCGGCTTGCGGCAGAACTTGCAATAACCCCAGCGCGCCTGGCGCGAGAGGCGCGGGATGCGCACCGCCTCGAGGAGCTCGCCTGGCTGAAGTGCAGTCTCGAAGGCGCCGACGACGAAGTGCTGTACCGGCAAGCTGCGGTGGCCGGCAGTGCCGCGGATGAGCGCCTCGGCGCCAAGGCAGGCGAGCACCGAGACCCAGTCCGCCGCCGGATCGGCATGGCACAGGCTGCCGCCGATGGTGCCGCGATTGCGCACCGCGCGATAGGCGATCCCGCCCGCGACCGCTTTGAGCGGCCCGCCCGTAGGATCGGGCACGCGCCCATCCTCGATATCGGCATGGCTGATGCAGGCGCCGAGCGTCACCGCGTCGGCCGTCTCCTCGACGCGCACGAGCTCGCCGATGCCGCCGAGCTCGACGACGAGCCGCGGCTGCACGAGGCGCAAATTGAGCATCGGCCCGAGCGATTGCCCGCCGGCGAGCGGACGCGCCGCGAGCTCGCGGCGCTCCAGGAGCTCAAGCGCCTCGGCGAGGCTCGCCGGCCGCGCGTAGTCGAAGGGGGCCGGCTTCATGGGGCCCCGCTCCCCTCGCGCGCGCGCAGCAGCTTGGCCGCGGCGATCGCCTCGAGGATGCGCCGCGGCGTCATCGGCGTCTGGGTGAGCTCGGCACCGAGCGGCCGCAGCGCATCGTTGATCGCATTCGCGATCGCCGCGGGCGGCCCGATGGCGCCGCCCTCGCCGATGCCCTTGACGCCGAACTCCGTGTAGGGCGAAGGCGTCTCCATGTGCTCGATGCGCACGTCCGGGACCTCGGTGGCGCCGGGGAGGAGATAGTCCGCAAGCGTAGAGGCAAGGGGCTGCCCGTTCGCATCGAAGGGCATCTCCTCGTAGAGTGCTGTGCCGATGCCTTGCGCGGTGCCGCCGTAGACTTGGCCGTCGACGACCATGGGATTGACCAGCACGCCGCCGTCCTCGACGACGACATAGTCGAGGATCTCGACCTCGCCGATCTCGGGATCGACGGCGACGACGGCGGCGTGCGCGGCGTAGCTGAAGGTGCCGCTGTCGCGTACCGGCTTGTAGCCGGCCGTGGTCTCGAGCCCGCCCGGCTCGACGTCGCCCGGCAGGTCCTGCGGGCGCAGATACCAGACCCTCGCGATGTCGGCGAGGCTCACGCTGCCTTGCGCTCCGACCACCATGCCGTCCCTGACCGCGACCTTGCTTTCCTCGCTCTGCAGCAGCTTGGCGCCGATGCGCGCGGCACGCCGGGCGAGCTCCTGGCAGGCACGGGTGACGGCACCCCCCGCCATCACCATGCAGCGCGAGCCCCAAGTGCCCGTCGAGTAGGGCGTCAAGGCGGTGTCGCCAAGCACCACCTTGACCTTCTCAGGCTCGATGCCGAGGATCTCGTGCGCCACCTGGGCGAGCGTGGTCTCGAGACTCTGGCCGTGGGAGTGGATACCCAAGCGGAGCTCGAGTCCGCCGTCCGGCGTCAAGCGCGCCGTCGCCTGCTCGTGCCCCGGCACCATGGGGATGCCCCAGCCGGCGTAGACCGAGGTGCCGTGCGCCGCCTGCTCGCAGAAGATCGACAGGCCGACGCCGATGAGTCTGCCGTCGGCCTCGCCCAGGCGCTGCCGCGCGCGCACGGACGGGAGCCCGATCGCGGCGACCGCGCGGCTCAGGCATTCGGGGTAGTCGCCGCTGTCGAAATGCTTCTTGGTGATGTTCTCGAAGGGCATGCGCTCGGGCGGCACCAGGTTCTTGAGGCGCACCTCCGAGGGCTCGAGCCCGGCCTCGCGCGCGATCGCATCGAGCAAGAGCTCCATCGCGAAGCACACGCCGGTCCGTGCCACGCCGCGGAAGGGCAGGATCGGGCATTTGTTGGTGGCGACCGAGTAGGTGCGGCAGCGATAGGCCGAGAAATCGTATGGGCCCGGGAGGATGCTCGCCACCTGCGCCGCCTCGAGGCAGGCGGAGAACGGATAGGCGGAATAGGCGCCCGAATCGACCGTCGCCTCGCAGTCGATGGCGAGCAACCTGCCCTCGCGGTCCGCGTAGCCGGTGATGACGTAGTGGTGCTCGCGGCAATTGGCGGACGCGATGAGGTGCTCGCGCCGGTCCTCGATCCAGCGGACCGGGCGGCCGCATTTCAGCGCCAGCCACGCGAGCGCCACCTCCTCGGGGGCGAGGATGCCCTTGTAGCCGAAGCCGCCGCCGACGTCGGGCGAAATGACGCGGATCTTGCCTTGGTCGAGGCCGAGGCACTCGGCGAGGCCCGTGCGCACGATGTGCGGTATCTGGGTGGCGCTATGCACGACGAGCTGCTCGAGCCGGCTGTCCCAGTGCGCGATCACCCCCCTGCCCTCGATCGGCGCCATGCACTGGCGCGCGGTGCGGAACTCGCGCGTGACCTTGATGGCAGCCGCCCGTGCGGCCGCCTCGATGTCGCCCTCGATTCGGGTCTCGAGAAAGATGTTGTCGCCCCAGGCCTCGTGAAGGAGCGGCGCGTCGGCACGCCTGCCCTGCAGCATGTCGTGGACCGCGGGCAGCTCCTCGAGCTCGAGCGTCACGGCTTGCGCGATGTCCTCGGCGGCGGCGCGCGTCTCGGCCACGCACATGGCGACGAGCTCGCCGACGTGGCGCACCTTGTCGGTGGCGAGGGCCGGCTGGAGCGAAACCTTGAAGCCGGGCAAGCCGGAGACGGCGCGGATCGGCTTGACGCCTGCCATGTCCGCTGCGGTGAAGACCGCATCGCGCATCAGCTCGGGGACCTCGATCGCCCTGATGCGCGCATGGGCGAGCGGGCTGCGCACGAAGGCGACCTCGCGCATGCCCGCGAGCCGGATGTCGGCCACGTACTGGCCGCGGCCGGTCAGGAAGCGCTCGTCCTCCTTGCGCTCCAGGCGGGCCCCCACTCCCTTCGTCGTCATCTGGCTCCCCTCGAATTCGGCAGCACCCGGCTGCCGGCACCTGAGGTCAATCTTGCGACGGCTGCAACAGGTTGGTCTCGAGCTTGATGCAATCGCCGCGATAGATGATGTCGGCGACATAGGTGGCGACACCCTGACGGTCGATCACTACGCAATGGGCCTCCGCCGTGGGCGAGTTGAGCGGCACCTTCAAGAGCCGCGCCGTCTCGGGGTCGGCGCTCGCGATCACCAGCGTCTGATGGGCGGACGCGATCTCGACCCCCTTCATGGCGGCCAAGACGGGGAGGGCCGCGTGACGCCGGAAGTCGTCGGGCGCCCGATCGTAGATGTCCTTGGCGAGGTGGAGGCTGACGAGCGAATAGGCGCGGGGGCCGCGCAACTGAACGCTGCGCAGGAACACGTATTCCTCGGCGAGGCGCCCCTCGCCGGGCACGAGCCGCGGCGCGCGCACCGGCGTGCCGACCGGGATGAACTTCGGCACGACGCCCCGCAGCTTGTCGATCAGCGAGGACCAGCTGGTGTCGAGTGCCAACCAGCGCCGATCCTCGATGCCCTCGGCCACGAAGGTGCCCTTGCCCTGCTGGCGCCGCACCAGCCCCTCCTTCTCGAGCAGGTCGACCGCCTGGCGCACGGTGACGCGGGCGACCTCGAACTCCTCCTGCAATTCCTCGAGCGTGGAGATCTTGGCGCCGGGCTGCCAATGCCCGTCCTCGATGCGGCGGCGCAGCGTGGCCGCGACCTGGATGTAAAGCGGGATCTGACTGAGGCGGAACGTCTTTGCCAATTGGCCCATCGTCTGCTTGTCCCTTCTATGAGGGGGTCACGCTTGAATTTGCTCTACTCATGGCCCGAGACCACGCCGCTGATGAGGTTGAGGTCGTAGAGCCGCGCGTGATCGAGGCCGGCCGCTGCCGCCGGGACGAAGCTCGCGCTCAGCGCCTCGAGCGCTACCTCCTGCGCCCGGCGCAAGGCTTCGGCCTCCTCCACCTCGATCGCGGCGAAGCGAACTTGATCGCCGGGCCGCCTGCGTCCCGCGACCGGCAGGTCGGCCGAGATCACCGTTGCGATCTTGGGGTAGCCGCCCGTCGTCTGGTGATCGGCCAGGAGCAGGATCGCCTGACCCGAGCCCGGCACCTGGATGGCGCCGGTGGCAATTCCGTCGGACGCGATATTGTAGCCGTCACGGTGCGCGAGACGCGGGCCGTCGAGACGGAGGCCCATGCGGTCGGCGTCCTTGGAAACGCGGAACTCGCTGTCGAGAAGGAGTGTTAACGCGGCGTCGGTGAAATGATCGGCTTGCGGGCCGAGGATCACGCGGATCGTCTGCTCCCGCGCGGAGGCAGGCGGCTGCGGCAGGGCGAGCTCCGCGCGCTCCACGACGCTTTCCCGCGCGAGCGGCAGAAGATCGCCGCTCTGAAGCGCCCGTCCCGCGAAGCCGCCGAAGCCGCCGCGCGCGTAGGTGGAGGCGCTGCCGAGGCAGGGCGGCAGGGCGAAGCCGCCCTCGACGGCGAGATAGCAACAGGCGGTCTCGCTCGGCCCGCGCACCCGGAAGGTCTCGCCGCGCGCCAAGCGCAGGCTGCGCCAGCCGCCCACTCTGCGCCTGCCTTCGCCCAAGAGCTCGAGCTCGGCGTCTCCGCCGGCAAGGGCCACGCGTAGGCTGTCCGCGGCCACCTCGAGCGTCGGGCCCTGATAGAGAATCTCGAGTGCGGCTGTGTTGTCGTCATTGCCGGCGAGGCGGTTGGCGAGGCGAAAGCTCAGGCTGTCGAGGGCACCCGACACCGGCACGCCGACGGCCTGATAGCCGTAGCGGCCGAGGTCCTGCACGGTGGTGTGGAGGCCGGGGGCGACGATCTTGAGCGCAGCACTCACGGCGACAGCCTCTCGTGGGGCACCTGGTAGTCGCCGCGCTCGACCGCCGCGCGCACTTTCGCGAAGCTCCGCTTGTCGATCGCCTCGAATTCGACCGCGTCGCCGGGGGCGAGAAGTGCGGGCGCGGGCAGCTGCGCATCGAAGAGACGCACCGGCGTCGCCCCGATGAGATGCCAGCCGCCCGGACATTCGAGGGGATAGATGATGGTCATCGTGGTGGCGATGGCGACCGAGCCGGGCGGCAGGCGCACGCGCGGATCGACCCGCCGCGGCAGCACGAGGCGCTCGGGCAGATCGCCCATATAGGGAAGGCCGGGAAGGAAGCCGATCATGTAGACGTGGTAGCGCTGCCCGGCGTGGAGGGCCACGACCTCCTCGGCCGCGAGCCCGGTCTCCTTGGCGACATAGGCGAGGTCGGGGGCGAACTCGCCCTCGTAGCAGACCGGCACGCGCCAGAGCCGCGCCTCCTGCTCGAGGCGGCCTTTGGCGCCCAAGAGCGCCTCGATCGCGCGCTTGAGCTTGGCCGCGCTTGTGCTGAGCGGATCGTAGTGAACCATGAGCGAGCGCAGCGTCGGCACGGTCTCGACGATACCCGCGAGGCCCGCTCGGCGAATTTGCGCCGCCAAGCGCAGCACCTCCTCGCTGAGCCGGCGCTCGATGCGGTCGCCGAACTCGACCACGAGCGCAGCATCGCCGCTGGAGAGAAACCTGACCGTCACGTCCGCTGCCTGGCCTCGGGGTCGATGCGCCGGGCGCCCCCGAGGGAGGCCCCGGGCACGCGCATGAATCGGTTGATCGGCCCAGAAGGCCTATCTTATTATCGTCTTAATGTTGGTACCATACGGGGCCGCGGAAGGCTAGGTCCCGGCCGAACGGGTTCGCGGTCGCTCCCTCCTCGCGAAAGGCAGCCCTGCCGGTTGCTCCTCGGGAGAAGGGAGATCATATCAAACCAGCTCCTTGCCCTAGGGCGAGGGGCTGCCGGGCGTTCGGGAACTCGCGCGAAGAGGAGAGAAGCAAATGACGAAAACAGTCAATCTCAACGCCGACATGGGCGAGAGCTTCGGCGCCTTCAAGGTCGGCAACGACGATGCCCTCCTCGACATCATCGGCTCGGCCAGCATCGCCTGCGGCTTCCACGGCGGCGACCCCAACGTCATGCACACTACGGTGATGCGCGCCAAGGAGAAGGGGGTCAGCATCGGCGCCCATCCCGGCTTCAACGACCTGTGGGGTTTCGGGCGTCGGCGCATCGACATGAGCGTGCGAGACACCGAGTACATGGTCGCCTATCAGATCGGCGCGCTGCAGGCGATGGCGACCTACGCCGGCACCAAGGTGACCCACCTCAAGGCACACGGCTCGCTCAACAACATGGCGGCGGAAAATCTCGATTTGGCGCTCGCCATCGGCCGCGCCATGAAGGCGGTCGATCCCAGCATCATCTACGTCGCCCTTGCCGGCTCGGAGATGGAACGGGCCGCCCAACAGCTCGGCCTGCCGCTTGCGCGCGAGGGCTTCTGCGACCGCCTCTATGACGACGACGGCAACCTGACCTCGCGCAAGATCCAAGGTGCTGTGCTGCACGACCCGGGCGAGATCAGCAAGCGCGTCGTCCACATGGTGCTCAACGACGAGATCGTCTCACGCAACGGCAAGCACATTCCGCGCAAGATCGACAGCCTCTGCGTCCACGGCGACGAGCCGAGTGCCGTCGAGGCGGCGCGCGCCGTGCGCAAGGGCCTCGAGGCCGCAGGCGTGCGCGTGATCCCGCTCACCGAGATGAAGCTGGCCTGAGCGCTCGCCGCGGCGGGAATCGGTCCGCCTCGGCAAGCTCCGGAACGGGCCGTCCACGGCAAAGGAAAGGGCGCGCATGACGGGGAAGCTCCCGACTCTCGCCATCATCGGCGGCACCGGGGCGCTCGGGAGCGGGCTCGCCGCAGGCTGGGCAGCCGCCGGCTACCCCGTGATCCTCGGCTCGCGCAGCGCCCAGAAGGCGGCGGATGCGGCCAAGGCGATCTCGGCCGCCGTGGCCGTGCCCGTGCACGGCATGGACAACCGCGCCGCCGCGGCAGCCGGCGAGATATTGGTGGTGACCGTGCCCTATGCCAGCCACGACGCCATTCTCGCCGAGATCCGCGAGGGAGCCGCGGGCAAGATCGTGGTCGATACCACCGTCCCCCTCGTCCCCCCCAAGGTCGCGACCGTGCAGCTGCCTGCCGCGGGATCGGCTGCCCTTGCAGCACAGCGCTTCCTCGGCGAGCGCGTGCGCGTCGTCTCGGCCTTCCAGAACGTGGCGGCGCACAAGCTGCAAGCGAACGAGACGATCGACTGCGACGTGCTGATCACGGGAGACGACCGTGCCGCGCGCGAGACCGTCGTGGCCCTCGTCGCCGCCCTCGGCTTGCGCGGCATCGAGGCCGGTCCGCTCGCCAATTCCGTCGCGGCCGAGGCGCTGACCTCGGTCCTCATCGGCATCAACCGGCGTTACAAGGTGGACGGCGCCGGCATCCGCGTCACCGGCGCGTTCGGCACGGCGGCGAGCCACGGCTAGTCGAAGAATGGCAGCATCGGCGCTGACACTCGTTGCCCTCCGAGGCATCCCGCTCGTTCGCCCCGGCGACGATCTCGGCGCCATTCTCATCGACGCCCTCTCGAGCGTGGAGCCGCGCCTCTCTGACCAGGACGTGCTGGTCGTTGCCCAGAAGATCGTCTCCAAGGCGGAAGGGCGCTACCTCCGCCTTGCCGAGGTGACGCCGGGCGCGCGCGCGCGCGAGCTCGCGGCGGCGGTTCACAAGGACCCGCGCTTCGTCGAGGTGGTGCTCTCCGAGTCGCTTGAGGTGGTGCGCCATAAGCGGGATGTTCTCATCACCGCGCACCGGCTCGGCTTCGTGATGGCGAATGCCGGCGTCGACCAGTCGAACATCGAGCACGGTGAGGGCGGCGAGCGGGTCTTGCTGCTGCCCAAGGATCCCGACGCCACCTCGGCCGCGCTCAAGGCGAGGCTCGACGCGCATTTCGGCGTCAGCCTCGGCGTCATCGTGAACGACAGCTTCGGTCGCGCCTGGCGCAACGGGGTTGCCGGCGTCGCCCTCGGCGCCGCCGGGCTGCCCGCACTCCTCGACATGGCGGGCGAGCCGGATCTCTTCGGACGCGAGCTCAAGGTGACGCAAGTCGCCTTTGCCGACGAGATCGCGGCCGCGGCCTCGCTCCTCATGGGGCAAGCGGCGGAGGCCCAGCCCGCGGTCCTCGTGCGCGGCCTCGCTTGGGGCGACCGTCCGCCGCTCCCCGCCAAGGCGCTGATCCGGCCCAAGGAATTGGATTTGTTCCGGTAGGACGATGTTGTCCTTATCCCCTCACCCTTGCCCTCTCCCCCTGAAGGGGGAGAGGGAATCATTGACGCTGTGGGCAAATTCCCCCTCTCCTCCTTTAGGAGGAGAGGGTCGGGGT
>JBKQRV010000014.1:0-26164 GCA_052143835.1 Alphaproteobacteria bacterium | reverse complement strand
CGCACACCCCCCTCCCGCTCCCGCCCCCTCACGGGGGGAGGGGATGCGCCTGTATACCCGATGAATTCCGCCTCCCCCTCGTGGGGGGAGGGTTGGGGCGGGGGTGAAGCTTTCGCGCCGGACTCGGGGTCTTTATTTCGACCGGCGGTGTCATGACGGAAGCGCCGGCCGAGCTGATCGAGCCGCGCTCGGGCGAGGAGATCGACACCTCGAGGCTCGAGCCTTATTTGCGCGCGGGCCTGCCCGAGACCGAAGGGCCGTTCTCGCTGCGCCAGTTCGGCGGCGGGCACGCGAACCTCACCTATGAGGTGCGCTTCGGCAGCCGCGAATATGTGTTGCGCCGTCCCCCGCTCGGCCCCGTGGCGCCCTCCTCGCACGACATGAAGCGCGAGCACAGGGTGCTCGCGGCCTTGCCCGACATCTTTCCATGGGCGCCGCGGAGCTATCTCTATTGCGGCGATACAGCCCTCATCGGCGCCGAGTTCCACGTCATGGAGCGGCGCCACGGCATCGTCATTCGCAGCGATCTCCCCGAGGAGTTCAAGGGCGATACCGCGTTGGCGTGGCGCATCGGCGAGATGTTGGTGGACACGCTCGCCGCCCTGCACACCGCCGATGCCGCCGCCGCCGGGCTTGGCGATCTCGGGCGTCCCGAGGGCTACGTCGAGCGCCAGCTCGAGGGCTGGACCAAGCGCTGGCACGCCGCCAAGGACAAGGACCTGCCGCGGGTCGACGAGATGGCGCGTTGGCTGCGCCGGCACGTGCCCAAGCCGCAGGCCGCCTCCCTTCTCCACAACGACTTCAAGCTCGACAACATGATCGTCGGGAGCGACGACCCCGGACGTGCGGTCGCCGTGCTCGATTGGGACATGTGCACGCGCGGCGACCCGCTCATGGACCTCGGCTACATGCTCAACTACTGGTCCGAGGCAAGGGACGACGAGGCGTGGCGCCGTGCTGCCTTCATGCCCACCTGGTATCCGGGCTTCCCCAGCCGCGCTGAAGCCGTCGAGCGCTATGCGCAGAAGACCGGCTTCACCGTCGCGGACGTGCGTTGGTACCACGTCTTCGGCGTGTTCAAGCTCACCGGCGTGATCCAGCAGATCTACATCCGCTACCTGCGCGGCCAGACCTCGGACGCCCGCTTCGCGACCTTCGGCGAGCGCGTGGCGACCCTTGCCGAGAAGGGCTGCGCCTTGATCGCGGGCGAGGCGGGCCCGTGAGTGGCCGTGCGCTTCGCGGCGGGGTGACGGCAAAGGCGACGGAGCGCACGGACGATGAGGAGCGGAGGGCTCTCCAAGGCGCGGCTCGGCCGCATGCGCGAAGTCATGGCGGGCTACGTCGAGCGCGGCGAAGTGCCGGGTGTCGTCACGCTCGTGAGCCGGCGCGGCGAGGTGCACCTCGATGCCATCGGCATGAAGACGCTCGGCGGCGGTGACCCGGCCCGGCGCGACACGATCTTCCGCATCTCCTCGATGACCAAGCCGATCACGGCCGCGGCGACCATGATCCTGGTGGAGGAGTGCAAGCTGCGGCTGGACGAGCCGGTGGATCGGCTCCTACCCGAGCTTACCGAGCGCAAGGTGCTGAAGCGGCTCGACGGGCCGCTCGACGATACCGTGCCCGCGAGGCGGCCCATCACCGTGCGCGATCTTTTGACCTTCCGTATGGGCATGGGCATCGTCATGGCGGCGCCCGACAGCTATCCCATCCAGCGGGCCATGAGCGAGCTGCGCCTTGGCCAAGGGCCGCCCAACCCCTCGACCCCGCCGGTACCGGACGAGTGGCTCCGCCGCCTGGGCACGTTGCCGCTCATGCATCAGCCGGGCGAGAAGTGGATGTACAATACGGGCTCCGACGTGCTGGGCGTCTTGATCGCGCGCGCCTCGGGCCAGCCGTTCGAGACCTTCCTCGGCGAGCGTCTCTTCGCCCCGCTCGGCATGAAGGACACGGGCTTTAGCGTGCCGGCTGCGAAGCTCGACCGGCTCGCGACCAGCTACTGGACCAATTTCCAAAGCGGTGCGCTCGAGCTCTATGACGAGGGGCGGGGCGGTCAATGGAGCCGCCCGCCCGCATTCCCCTCGGGCGGCGCGGGGCTGGTCTCGACCATCGATGACTACCTCGCCTTCGGCCGGATGATGCTCGACAAGGGCAAGCACGGGAACACGCGCGTGCTCTCCAGGCCTGCGGTCGAGGCCATGACGACCGACCAGCTGACGCCCGCGCAGAAGGCGGTCTCCGGCCTCGTCCCTGGCTACTTCGAGAGCCACGGCTGGGGCTTCGGCCTCGCCGTGGTCACGCGGCGCGAGGAGGTGGCGGGACCGGTCGGCAAGTTCGGCTGGGACGGCGGCTTGGGGACCTCCTGGGCTGCGGACCCGAGCGAGGACATGGTTGGGATCCTGATGACCCAGCGCGCCTGGACCTCGCCGCGGCCGCCCGATGTCTGTCTCGATTTCTGGACCTCGGCCTATCAGGCGATCGACGACTGAATCGCCGCGTCAATCATTGCCAACCCCCGAGGAGGAGAGACCATGCAAGTCCAACCCTACCTGTTCTTCGACGGCCGCTGCGAGGAGGCGCTCGAGTTCTACCGCAAGGCGCTCGGCGCCGAGGTGACGATGCTCATGCGCTTCAAGGAGTGCCCCGAGCGCGATCAGCACGCCATGGTCCCGCCCGACTCCGCGGAGAAGGTGATGCATGCGAGCGTCCGCATCGGCGATACGAGCGTGATGGCGTCCGACGGCCGCTGCCAGGGGCGGCCGAGCTTCCAGGGCTTCTCGCTCTCGCTCACGGTGCGTGAGGATGCCGAGGCCGAGCGGCTGTTCGCCGCATTGGCCGACGGCGGGAAGGTACAGACGCCGCTGGCCAAGACCTTCTTCTCCTCGCGCTTCGGCATGCTCGTCGACCGCTTCGGCGTGGCGTGGATGGTCATCGTCGCAGCTTGAGGGGGACCCGCGGATACTCAAGCTGGCAAGGAAGGAACCCTGACGATGCGATTCATGATGCTCATGATCCCCAAAGGGTACGGAGCGGCAGCAGCGGGCGCGATGCCGGATGCCAAGGCCGTGGCAGCGATGATGAGGCACAACGAATCCCTGAAGAAGGCCGGCGTGCTGCTGGGGCTCGACGGCCTTCACCCGCCCTCGATCGGTGCCCGCGTCTCCTTCGCCGGCGGGAAGCCCAAGGTGACCGAGGGACCTTTCGCCGAGGCGAAGGAGGCGATCGGCGGCTACTGGATGATCCAGCTGAAGTCGAAGGAAGAGGCGATCGCATGGGCGTCGCGCTGCCCCGCTTCCGAAAACGAGGTGATCGAGGTTCGGCAGGTGCAGGAGTTCTCGGACTTCCCCGCCGATGTACAGAAGGCCGCGGGCGGATAGCCGGCTATTTCTCGCGTCGCTAACCGCAACCAGGGCGTGGACTCATAAGCACTTAGCCAAATCCGGGTGAATGCGATCTTGTTAACGGAGAGACAGTTGGTTGCGAGCTTGTCGTAGTGGGTCGCGATGCGGCGACATTGCTTGATCTTGTTGAGGAACCGCTCGACCCAGCATGTGCGAAATTACGCGCTAACCGGACATATGTCGGACGTGGCGGAATCGACGCGAATGACCCGGCGCGGACATGCGCCTCCTCGGGACACGCCCTCGGCCGACGATCCCTCTGTGTACCGATCCCTGGACTTGGGGTAGACTTTGCCCATAGGGACAAAGAGGCCTATCCATGCCGCCCGAGCGCGTCGAACGCAAGCTGGCAGCCGTCCTAGCCGCGGACGTTGCTGGCTACAGCCGACTCATGGGCGCGGATGAGGAGGGCACCCTCGCGCGTCTCAAGGCCCATCGTGCCGAGGTGATCGATCCGAAGATTGCGGAGCATCGGGGTCGCGTGGTCAAGACCACGGGCGACGGCATTCTTATCGAATTCTCCAGCGTAGTAGATGCTGTCCGATGCGCGACGGAAGTGCAGCGCGCGATGGCCGAGCGCAATGCGGAAATTCCGGATGTCAAGCGGATCGAATTCCGCGTCGGCATCAATCTCGGCGACATCATCATCGACGGCAGCGACATCCATGGCGACGGCGTGAATATTGCGGCCCGGCTTGAAGGCATTGCCAACCCGGGCACCACTTACATCTCTGACTCTTCATATCAGCAAGTTCGTGACAAGCTTGCCATCGACTTCGAGGATATGGGCGAGCATCAACTCAAGAACATCGCGCGACCCGTACGCGTGTATCGCGTTCAGCTTGGTGGGACCCCAGCCAACGAGAGCCCAACGCTCGCGTTACCGGACAAGCCCTCTATTGCCGTCCTGCCGTTCCAGAACATGAGCGGCGACCCGGAGCAGGAGTATTTCGCTGACGGCATCGTGGAAGAGATCATTACCGCCCTGTCGCGGATGCGCTGGCTGTTCGTGATCGCCCGAAATTCTTCGTTCGTCTACAAGGCAAAGGCCATCGACGTGAAGCAGGTCGGGCGCGAGCTCGGCGTACGCTATGTGCTGGAAGGTAGCGTACGAAAGGCGGCAAACCGGGTGCGGATTACTGGGCAACTCGTCGACACAACGAAGGGAGCACATCTCTGGGCAGATCGGTTTGATGGTGGGCTTGATGACATCTTCGATTTACAGGATCAAGTGACCGCGAGCGTGGTCGGGGCGATCGCACCAACGCTGGAGAAGGCGGAGATCGAGCGCGCCAAGCGCAAGCCGACCGAGAGCCTCGACGCCTACGACTATTATCTGCGGGGGATGGCCAATGTTCATCTGTGGACCAAAGAGGCCAACAGCGAGGCGCTGCGCCTGTTCTACAAGGCGATCGAACTCGACCCCGATTTCGCCTCGGCATATGGCATGGCCGCGTGGTGCTACGCCTGGCGCAAGTGGAATGGCTGGATGGTTGACCGTAAGCAAGGGATCGCCGAAACCCGACGGCTGGCTCAACGGGCGGCCGAATTGGGTAAGGATGACGCGGTCGCGCTCTGTAGGGGCGGGTTTGCGCTCGGCCATGTCGTAGGCGACCTTGAAGGCGGCGCAGTCTTAATCAATCGGGCCCTTGTGCTGAACCCGAACCTGGCCACAGCATGGCTTTTAAGTGGCTGGATCAGGGCCTTTCTCGGCGAGCCTGAAGTGGCGATCGAGCATTTGACGCGCGCCATGCGCTTGAGCCCACTCGATCCGCTCACTTTCCTCGCGCAAGGTGGGATCGCGTGGGCTCACTTCTTCGCCGCCCGCTATGACGAGGTGTCATCATGGGCGGAAAAGGCATTACGGGAGCAACCGAATTACGTACAGGGAATGCGCATGTCCGCGGCAGGCCACGCGCTCGCCGGGCGACTGGAGGAAGCGCAGAAGGCGATGGCATGCATGCGCCAATTTGATCCCGAGTTGCGCGTTTCGAATCTCAAGGACGTGATCGGGTTTTTTGGAACAGATGATTTTGCCAGGTACGCGGAGGCTTTGCGAAAAGCTGGGCTACCGGAGTGATCGCAGCACCATGTGGAGCGACTTTACCGCGCTGCTCGTCAGGAGTTGGCTTGGTCCGGCATGTCTCCTTCTGGCACGTCTCGCCTGTTCGCTGCGGCGCACCAATTCGACCGCAGTCGGAGGTTGACCGGACCGGTCACGGACATAGCCGTTCCGTCTCGTGGCGGGCCATCCCCCGTGAATAACCCCAAAATTAAAATATTCCGTGATAGTATGGCCATCGGTAACGGGAGGGAAAAACCCTACCCCGATGGCTTCTGATCAGGTCAAACGCAAACTCGCCGCCATTCTCGCCGCTGACATCGCCGGTTATGGTCGGCTGATGGGCGAGGACGAGGAAGGCACCCTCGCCCGCCTGAAGGTGTGCCGCAGCGAGCTGATCGATCCCAAGAACAAGCAACATCGTGGCCGCATCGTGAAAACGACCGGTGACGGCATTCTAATGGAATTTCCAAGCATCGTGGATGCGGTGCGCTGCGCGATTGAGGTTCAGCAAGGCATGGTCGAACGCAATGCCGACGTGCCGCAGGAGAAACGAATTGAGTTTCGCGTCGGGGTCAACCTTGGGGACGTGATGATCGAAGGTCGCGACCTCTATGGCGATGGCGTGAACATAGCAGCCCGGCTTGAGGCGATCGCAGAACCCGGCGGCATTTGCATCTCTGAGACGGTTCTCAACCACGTGCGCGATAAGGTGCCTTTCGAGGCGGAGGACGCGGGCGAGCAAACTCTGAAGAACATCGCTCGGCCTGTCCATGTTTACCGCATCGTCGTGGATACCAACTGCCGGCGGGCAACGGCTCAACCAAAGGCGCCGGCGCTTGCTTCGCCGGACAAGCCCTCGATTGCCATCTTGCCGTTCCAGATCATGAGCGGTGATCCTGAACAGGAGTATTTCGCGGACGGTATTTCCGAGGATATCATTACGGGCCTCTCGAAGCTGCGCTGGTTCTTCGTGATCGCGCGCAATTCGTCATTCACCTACAGGGGCAAGGCGATCGACGTGAAGCGCGTTGCACGAGAGCTCGGTGTGCGCTACGTGCTGGAGGGCAGCGTCCGCAAGAGCGGCAACCGCGTGCGCATTACCGCCCAGTTGATCGACGCCACGACCGGCAATCACCTCTGGGCGGATCGTTACGACGGTGACCTCAGCGATATCTTCGCCCTTCAAGACGAGATCACTAAGAAAGTCGTCGCCGCTATCGAGCCGAGGCTGCTGGAGGCCGAGGCTCTCCGCTCGCAAAGCCGCTCGCCCGAGGATATCGATGCCTGGGACATGGTGATGCGCGCCAATTCGCTGTTCTGGCGCCTGACCAAGACCGAGAGCGAAGCCGCCATCGCCATGCTCAAGCGCGCGGTCACGCGGTACCCCGACTATGCCCCGGCGCACAGCATGCTCGCCTTCATACTCTTGATAACACGCTATGCCGTCGAGCCCTCATCGGAGCTTGAGCCGCAACTAAACGAGGTAGCGACGCTCGCCGCGCGAGGAGCACAACTTGACGACAGCGACCCATGGGCGCATCTGGCGCTCGGCTTCGTGGCGCTCACGCGGCGGCAAACCGATGAGGCAGTCGAAGAATTCCAGCGCGCGCTCGCCCTCAACCCGAACTTCGCCGCCGCGCTCGGCTATCTCGGCTTGGCGCTGGCGTTCGATGGCCGATCGGACCAGGCAATCGAGAAGATCGAGCAAGCGATGCGCATGAGTCCGCACGATCCGCAGAATTCGATGTTCAACACGGGCCTCGCCATCGCCCATTACCTCGCAGGCCGGTACGCCGAAGCCGTCGGCTTCGGCCGCAAATCCTTGCAGCAGCACGCCGGATTCATCACCGGTCATCGCATCTACATTGCCAGCCTGGCGCAGGCAGGTCAGATCGACGAGGCTCGCGCATCACTGCAGCGATTGAAGGAAGTGCAGCCGACTCTCTCGATCGCGTGGATCGAGCAATACGTTCCCTATACGCCCGGTCCGATGAGGAAATTCCTCGAAGGCATGCGCAAAGCCGGGCTGGAATAAGCTCGGAATCCTCCTTTGATTGGGAGACCAAATTTCAAAGCAGCCTGGAGGTGAGAACGTCCGCTATTGGCAGATACTGTTGCAAGAGTATTTCGAGCATCTGAGTGGGAAACATTGATTCGAGTTCGTGCGCTATGCCGCAACGATGATTCAAAGGTGCGACCGCCTCGATTCGATAATTGCCCGTTTTTGCTAGAGCATGTCCCGTTGATTCGGAAGCAGCCCCCTCACCCTACCCTCTCCCCCTCGGAGGGGGAGCTGGGTGAGGGGGTGATTCCGCGCCATCGGAACATGGTTTAGCCAGCCGATACTCGCGGACTTTTGCAACACTATCGGCACTTCTCGGACCTGGCGCGATGTCCGACTTGAGTCCGTAATGCGCTCCAAACCGGATGTTGACTAACCGCTGCGCACCGACCTCGATTTATGAGTAAGCATCCTACCCGAGTGATCCCAGGCGGAGGGTCCAGGGGATGATTCGTGTCGTCGTGAGCAGGCCCTTGCGCCGCCACGGATCCTCGGCCAGGCGCGACTGGATTTCTTCCGCATCATCCGCGCGAATGATCAAGAGGGCGTCCCGCGTTCCCACGAGCGGCCCGCCGATCACGACGAAGCCTTCGGCCTGGAGCGCGTCCATGAACGCGGCATGGCCCTTCCAGTCCTCCTGCTCTTCCATCGGGCGCGAATCGTTCCACGCCGCACCCCGCGTATTCCAAACGGCGAAGAGTCGTGCCATGAGCCTATCCTTCGAGCCCTGCGGCAGACGCCGGTCGTCCGTCCCGCGTCGCGGCCCCCGCGAAGGTCACGAAGCCGGATGATGTGGCGGTGAGCGCGACGGTATAGCTCTCCAGCATCGGCATCGCGATGGCTTCGAGCTCGTTCTTCCACGCCGGTCCGTCATAGAACGCGCTCTTCACGCGCTCGCGCTCCTCGAGGGACGAGAACGTTCGCAACCAGACGAAGACATCGGGATTCTCCAGGTCCAAGAGCGGTCCGAGTACGGGCATTCCCGCGGACTGCAGCGCCGGCACGGCCCGGGTTTCGAAGAACTCGATGAAGGCGTCGCGCTGGCCCGCCTTGATTTTGTAGGTCCGCACTTCTACGATCATGGAGGCCTTCCGGTAGAGCAGAGTCAGGTGTCAAGATAGCGCCGTCCGTGAGGCCTCGCCAGAACGCACCCGGAGGTAACCATGGTCCGTGCAAGGCGACCGAATCCCGTGAGCGACTGCCCGCTCACCGCCGCACTGGCCGCGGTCGGCGGGAAGTGGAAGCTCATCATCGTCTATTGGTTGGCGGAATCGTCCCGGCATTTTGCGGCCCTTCGCCGCGCCATTCCCGGCATATCGCACAAGGTTCTGGCGCAACAGCTTCGCGAGCTGATCGCCGACGGGATCGTCAATCGAGAGCGGACCGGCAGCGTTCCGTGTCCCGTGATCTACTCCATGACCGTCTACGGAAGCTCGTTGCTGCCGCTTCTCGAGCAGGTTCGGCTCTGGGGTCGCAAGCACCTCGAGAAGACTCGCGACGCTGCCGGGTCGCATCGGCGCTCCGCCATTGGCTCCACGCCGTCGGAGCGCCGCGAGATCGCGCACAACGCCGCTTGATACGCCCGGCACCGCGGTGCCGCTCAGCTATATCTCCCGCTCGCGATGGTCGAGCCGCCGTCGATCACGATGACCTGGCCGGTGATGAAGCTGCCCGCACGGCTCGCCAGCATCACCGCGGCCCCTGCCACCTCATGGGGCTCGCCGATGCGGCCCAAGGGATAGCCGGCGGTCGCCTCCTTGTAGGTTTGCGGGTTCTGCCACAGCGCCTTGGCGAAATCCGTGCGGATGATCGCGGGAGCCAGGCAGTTGGCGCGGATGTTGTGCCGGCCCCATTCGACCGCGAGATTGCGCGCGAGCTGGAAGTCGGCCGCTTTCGAGAGTCCGTAGATGCCGAGCTTGTCGTGGCCCTTGAGCCCGCCGATCGAGGAGACGATGATGACCACGCCGTCCTTCCTCTCGGCCATACCGGGAAGCACCTTGTTGCAGAGCCAGAGGTTGCTCTTCACGTTGGTGTCCATGGTCTTGTCGTAGGCCTCCTCGCTTATCCCGGACATCGGCCCGAAATAGGGGTTGACCGCCGCGTTGCAGACGAGGATGTCGATGCGGCCGCAGGCGGCGAGTGCGCGGGCGACGAGCTCGTCGAGCTCCGCCAGGCGCGAGATGTTGCAGGGGATGGCGACCGCCTCGCCACCCGCGGCACGGATGGCGGCGGCGACCTCCTCGCAAACAGGGCCCTTGCGGCTCGAGATCACGACCTTGGCGCCGAATGCGGCCATGGCCTCGGCGATCGCCTTGCCGATGCCCTTGGTCGAGCCGGTGACGACGGCCACCTTGCCGGAGAGATCGAAGAGATCCTTGTAGTTCATGGCGCGAGCCTCGAGAGGTTGCGGGCAGGCGAGCGGGCATACGCGGGCCGGTAGGCACGCGCGTCCGGGGCGGCTATGATAGCGGCCGCGATGATAGCAAAGTGCGCGCGCGCGCGACATCGCGTGTCCGCTCGGAGAGAACGATCGGGAGGTGTCTCGTGCGTCTGAAGCTCGATACGGCCCACGCTGCCTTCCGCGACGAGGTGCGCCGCTTCCTCGACGCGAGCGTGCCGCAGGACATCCGCGACAAGGTCGAGGCAGGCAAGCGCCTCGGCAAGGAGGACCACGTCGTCTGGCAGAGGATTCTCCATCGCAAGGCCTGGTTGGCACCGGGCTGGCCGGTCGAGCACGGCGGCACCGGGTGGGGTCCGCTCAAGCGCGCCATCTTCGAGGCCGAGCTCGGGGCCACGCCCGCCCCGCCGGTCATCGCCTTCGGCGTCACCATGGTCGGTCCCGTCATCATCGCCTTCGGCAACGAGGCGCAGAAGAAGCGCTACCTTCCCCGCATTCTCGCGAGCGAGGACTGGTGGTGCCAGGGCTACTCCGAGCCCGAGGCGGGCTCGGACCTCGCCGGGCTCAAGACCCGGGCCGAGCCCGACGGCGATCATTACATCGTCAACGGCTCCAAGACCTGGACGACCTATGCGCAGTACGCCGACATGATCTTCTGCCTGGTGCGCACCGCAGGTGCGGGCAAGAAGCAGGAAGGCATCTCCTTCCTCCTCATCGACATGAGGAGCCCCGGCATCGCGGTGACGCCGATCGTCACCATCGACGGCGGCGCCGAGGTCAACACGGTCTTCTTCGACGATGTGCGCGTGCCCAAGGCCAACCTCATCGGCGAGGAGGGCAAGGGCTGGACCTATGCCAAATATCTCTTGGCGCACGAGCGCACCGGCATCGCCCGCGTCGGCCTCTCCACGCGTCTCCTGGCCAAGCTCAAGCGGATCGCCGCCCAAGAGCTGAGCCGCGGCCGTCCCCTCGGCGAGGACCCCGAGTTCCGCGCCAAGATCGCCGCGGTCGAGATCGACCTTTTGGCGCTCGAGGCGACCGTGCTCCGCATCGCCTCCGCGCAAGGGGCGGGAAAGCCGCCGGGGCCCGAATCCTCCATCCTCAAGATCAAGGGCTCGCTCGTCCAGCAGGCGCTCACCGAGCTCCTGACGGAAGCGATCGGCGTCTATGCGCTGCCCTACCAGCCCGAGTGGTTTGAGCCGGGCTGGAACGGCGAGCCGGTCGGGCCCGACTATGCCCCTTCACTCGCCTCGCACTACTTCAATTGGCGCAAGGTCTCGATCTACGGCGGCTCGAACGAGATTCAACGCAACATCATCGCCAAGCACATGCTGGGATTTTGACGCGCGATGGATTTTTCGCTGAGCGAGGAGCAAAGACTGCTGGCGGAGAGCGTCGCGCGCTTTCTCGAGAAGGAATACCCCTTCGAGAAACGCCGCGCGCTCGTCGCGAGCGAGCTCGGCTTCAGCCGCGACGTCTGGAAGCAGTTTGCCGAGCTCGGCTGGCTCGGCATCGGCTCGCCCGAGGAGTTGGGAGGGCTCGGCGGCGGTGCGGTCGAGAGCGCCATCGTGATGGAGGGGATCGGCCGCCATCTCGTGGTCGAGCCCTATTTCTCGAGCGTGATCCTTGGTGCTGGCCTGTTGCGGCAAGCCGGCGCCAAGCTCGCGCCACTTCTCGCCGAGCTTCGAGAGGGCAGGCTCATGCTTGCGCTCGCGCACGCCGAGCCCAAGGCGCGCTTCGACCTCGCGCACGTCGAGACGCGCGCAGAGCGCGCGGGCGGCATTTTCAAGCTGAGCGGCCACAAGGCGGTCGTCCTCGGTGCCGCGAGTGCCGACCATCTCGTCGTCTCCGCGCGCACCTCGGGTGCCGTCGCCGAGGCCGCCGGCATCACCCTCTTCCTCGTTCCCAAGTCGGCCGCGGGCTTGAGCCTCTTGCCCTATCGCACTACCTGCGGCCAACGCGCGGCGGAGGTCAAGCTCGCGGGCGTCGAGGTCGAGGCCGGTCAAATCCTCGGCGCGCTGGATGGCGGTGCCGTCCTCCTCGAGCGCACGGCCGAGGAGGCGCTCGTGGCCCTTGCCGCCGAGGCCGTGGGTGCGATGGCGGCCCTCCTCGCGATGACGCGCGAGTATCTCAAGACGCGCAAGCAGTTCGGCGTGCCGATCGGCAGCTTCCAGGTGCTCCAGCACCGCCTGGTCGACATGTTCATGGCCCACGAGCTTGCGCGCTCGACGAGCGAGGCGGCCGCGCACGTCCTCGGCGACGCGGGGTCCGCTGCCGTGGATCGCGCGCGCCTGGCCGCGGCGGCCAAGGTGCAGGCCGGCCGGGCGGGGCGGCTCGTCGGACAAGAGGCCGTGCAGCTCCACGGCGGCATGGGCATGACCGACGAACTCGCCGTCGGCCATTACTTCAAGCGTCTCGCCATGATCGACGTGCTCTTCGGCAACGCCGATCATCACCAGCGTTGCTTCGCCGAGCTCGAGGCAACGGCCGCGTGAGTGGAGCGGCGGCGCCGGGTCCGGCGCTTGCGCGCTCTTACGGCTTCTGTGCCGGCGTCGTGGTTGCCGGCGCGGTCGATGGCGCGGCGGCGGCCGGCGGCGTCGCGGGCGGCTTGGCTTTTGACGGCCTCGGCGGTCGCGGCGGGAGCGCTGCCTGGACCTCGGCTTCCGCCTGCTTGACGAGATCGAGCGCCTTCGCGCGGTGCCCGTCGAAATCCTGCTTCGCCGTGGTGAGATGGCGCTCGGTCGTGTGCAGCGAGCGCAGGGCCAAGCGCATCTGGTAAACGTCTGTGGTGTCGGCGGCGAAGGCGCTTGCGGCTGTACCGGCCGCGATGATGAGTGCCACAGCCGCCGCGGCGTAACGTAGTTTCAGCATCGGGACCTCCCCGTGTTTCGGCGCGAGCCGGAGCGCACAATCCGGATCGGCGCTAGCGTTAAGGTTTATGACGTTACATGATTCTCCCGTTTAGAGAGATTTGTCAAATGCAGTTCTTCCTATTCCGATGGCTTAAGCAAGGAAATACGTGCAGAAAGAGCCTGGCTTGCCGTGAGCGGGCAGACGCCCAAGCGCGACCACCGCTCGCGCGAGGCAAGCGCCGCCGGCTGCGGCTCGCAGCGTGGCGAGCTCCGCCTGCGTTTCGTCGAGCCTCCGCCCGAGACGCCCGGAGCTCGCGCGGCTTGCGAGCGAGGGGCGGACGGGAAATCGGCGCCCGTCGCGTGGCCGGTCACACAGATAAGTTACATAGAAATGTCTTTTGACCTGGCCACGGCGCCCGCCTAGCATCCTCGCGGTCGAGGGGGCACTCCGCCCTGACTGCCGCCAAAGAGGGACCGTACAAGGCGCGGAGAATTCGTCCCGCCGCCTGGCTCCCGCGAGGTCGCGGTCTTCGACGAAAGGCAAATCCTAGAGGGGGAGCCACCGGAATGAAAAAGCATCTTTCGACATGGCTGTATACGGCGCTCGCTGCCGCCGTACTGGCGCTAGGCGCGCTCGGCGCAGCACCGGCTCAGGCGGCCGGCAACGTCGCCCTCTATACGGCGGACGGGCTTGAGGATTTCTACAAGGCGATCCTGCCCGAATTCGAGAAGAAGACCGGCTCGCGGGTCAGCATGGTCGACACCGGGAGCGGGGCCCTCGTCACCCGCATGGAGACCGAGAAGGATTCGCCCAAGGCTGACGTGCTGATCACTTTGCCGCCGTTCACCTATGCGGCGATCGACAAGGGCCTGACCACGACCTATAAGTCGAGCGCGGACCCCGCCATTACGGCCGATCGCAAGGACGCGAACGGCGCATGGGCGACCTTCATCGACAACTTCGCCTCCTTCATCTACAACCCCAAGCTCGCCAAGGCACCCCAGACCTTCGAGGACCTGCTCAAGCCCGAGTACAAGGACATGGTGTCCTACTCGAACCCGATCTCGGCGGGGGACGGCATGGCGGTCATCATCATCCTGGACAAGCTGTGGGGCGAGGATAAGACCTTCGAGTTCCTCGCCAAGCTCGAGCAGGGCGTCAAGTTCCACACCAAGGGCACCGGCTTCCTCGACACCCTCGTCGGCCGCGGCGAGATCACGGTCGCCAACGGCGATTTCCAGATGGACATGGACGACAAGGTGCACGGCGGCATGGCAATCCAGCCCATCTTCTTGCGGCCCTCGCCCGGCGCCAAGCCCGTCACCTTCTCGCTGCCCTACACCATCCAGCTCGCCAAGGGCCCGAACCCGGAGGGCGGCAAGGCGCTCATCGATTACCTGCTCTCCAAGGAGGTGCAGGCGAAAGTGAGCGACGTGTTCGGCCTGCCCGGGCGCAGCGACGTCAAGCCCGAGGGGGCGAACGCCAAGGTGCTCGCGGACGCCATCAAGGACGTCGAGGTCGTGCCGGTCGACTGGAAGCACATCATCGACAAGCAGAAGGCGTGGCAGGAGCGCTGGCGCAGCCAGGTGATCGGCGCCTCCACCAAGACGATCGATCGCGTGAAGCCGCAGTGAGCTGAGGCCGGGCGGGGCGGCGTCCGTGGTCGAAACCCTGCCGAGGGCTGCCGCCGCGCCGAAAGCGGCGGCAGCCCGGGAGCCGGCGTCGGGCGTGCGTATCGCGGGGCTCACGGTCGAGCTCGGCGGCCGCGTGGTACTCGAGGACCTCTCGGCGGAAGTCGCGCGCGGCGAGTTCGTCACCGTGCTCGGCAACAGCGGCTGCGGCAAGACCACGCTCCTGCGCTACATCGCGGGCTTCGTGCCGGCGCGCCGGGGCGAGGTGTGGATCGGCGCGCGCAACGTGACCGAGGTGCCGCCGCACCAGCGCAACATCGGCCTCCTCTATCAGAACTACGCGCTCTTTCCCCATATGACCGTGTTCGAGAACGTGGCCTTCGGCCTGCGCGCCCGCAACGCGCCGAATGCCGAGGTCCGGGAGCGCGTGGCTGGGGCGCTCAAGAGCGTGCGCATGGAAGGCTTCGAGAGCTATCGTCCGGCCCAGCTCTCGGGCGGCATGCAGCAGCGCATAGCGCTCGCGCGCGCCCTCGTCATCAAGCCGGACATCCTCCTGCTCGACGAGCCGGTCTCCGCGCTTGACGCCAATCTGCGCGCCGCCGTGCGCACCGAGATCAAGCTCCTCCACGAGGCGATGCCCGAGCTCGCCGTCATCTACGTGACCCATGACCGCGAGGACGCGCTCATGCTCTCAGATCGCGTCATGCTGCTGCGCGAGGGACGCATCGCGCAAATGGGAACGCCTCAGGAGCTCTATGATCGCCCGCGCGACCGCTTCGTTGCGACTTATCTCGGGCTCGCCAACTTCCTCTCGCCGGAGGCGGTGGCGCGCACGCTGCCGGGCATCGCCCTGCCGCCGCGCGGCGAGGCGGGCGCCTTCTGCCTCAGGCCGGAGAGCCTGCGGCTCGACGACGGCGGCCCCGGCCGCCTCATGGGCGAGGTGCTGCGCTGCGAGTGGCATGGCTCCGCCGTGCTCCTCGCCGTCCGCACGGGCGAATGCGCGGAGCCGGTCATGGTCGAGACGGCACGGCGAGGTCGCGTGCCCGAGCCCGGCGAGCGCGTCGTGCTTTCTTACGTCGCCGAGGACTGCGTCTTTGTCCGCGACTAGCCGTACCCTGCTCGCGCGCGGCGCCAACCTTTCGGCCGTCGTCCTCCTCGTGTTCGGTCCCTTTATCCTCTACCCCCTCGGCGGGCTCTTTCTCTTGAGCGTGCGCACGAAGTCGGGCGTGTCCATCGAGCCCTATCTCCGCTTCTTCTCGGATCCGACGAGTCTCGAGGTCATCCACACCTCGCTCGCGATCGTGCTCGCGAGTGCCGCCGTGGCGACGATCGTGGGCGTGGCACTTGCAGCACTCCTTTTCTATCTGCCGTTCCGCGGCTCCACCATGCTCGTGCGGCTGATGGAGCTCTTCGTCGCCTTCCCCTCCTTCCTCGTCGCCTTCACCCTCATCTTCCTTTACGGCACGCAGGGCTCGGTCAACGTCTTTCTGGTAGAGACCTTCCACCTCTCGCACGCGCCGATCGATTTCCTCTACGGCTTCGGCGGCATCGTCTTCGCCGAGGTGATCTATTACACGCCCTTCGTCGTCCGCCCCACGCTCACCGCCCTCACGCTGATCGACGAGCGGGTGGTCGAGGCCGCGCGCAGCCTGGGTGCCAGCCCCGCGCTGGTGGCGCGCAAGGTCGTGCTGCCCATGGCGCTGCCGGGGATCGTGGCGGGGAGCATCCTTTGCTTCCTCTTCATCATGAACGAGTTCGGCATCCTTCTGGTCCTCGGCAGCGCCAAGCTCATCACGCTGCCGCTCTCGATCTACAGTGCCGCCACCGTCGATCTCGACCTCCAGGCCGCGGCCACGCAGGCCGCCGTCATGCTCGTGGCCTCCTTGAGCGTCTTCGTCGTCTATCGGCGCGTGACCCGCGCCGGAACGCGGAGCCACGCGCGTGGCTAGGCGCGGCACCCTTGCGCTTGCCGGCCTGCGCCTCCTGACCGCGGCCGTCTGCCTTTGGCTCTTTGCGGTCCCCGGGCTCGTCGTCATCGTCTCGGCTTTCGCCTCCGACTGGGTGGCGACCGTGCTGCCGACCCGCTTCACGCTGCGCTGGTTCGAGCATTTCGATGCGACCGACGTCGACGCCATGCTCACCAGCTTCGAGGTCGCGGGCATGGTGGCGGCCCTCGGCACCATCCTCGGCCTTTGGCTGGCAATCTCGCTCAATCCGCTCGAGGGCCGCCGGCTCGGCGGCCTCTTGGATGCGGTGATTATGGTGCCGAATTCGGTGCCCAGCGTGGTGCTCGGCCTGGCCGTGCTGCTCGCCTACCATGCTCCGCCGCTCGACATCTCGGGCTCGGCGGCGATCGTGGTGCTGGTGCAGACCGCGCTCGTGATGCCGTTCTGCTACCGCATGTGCGCCGCCGCGCTCAAGCAGGAGATCCCCGTGTTTCGCGAGGCGGCGGCGAGCCTGGGCGCGCCGCCCGCGATGGTGCTTCGGCGCGTGATCCTGCCGCTCCTCGAGCCCGCGATCCGCGCGAGCGTGGCGCTCGCCTTCGCCTTCTCGATCGGCGATCTCGGTGCCACCCTCATGGTCTACCCGCCCGGCTTCTCCACCGTGCCGATCGTGGTGATCGAGGACGTCGAGCGCGGCTTCTACTACCGCGCCTCGGCGCTTGCCCTCATCCTTCTGGCCCTTTCCTTCGCGAGCCTCGTGCTGGTGGCGGGACGCGGCCGCCGCGCCAAGGTGGCGGCGGTGGCGATGGAGCGGTGATGGGCGGCGGTGCGGCCGAGGTCCCGGGCGATCAGTGGATGTCGGCAGCACCCTTCATCGCGGCCTTGAGCTTCGCCGTGGTGAAGCCTGGGGCGCGCGCGGCGTCGAGGATGAGCTTCTCGCGCCGCGCCACTTTGTCGATGGCCGCGGCGAGCCCGCCGAGTGCCGCTTGAGGGACGACGACGGCGCCGTGGCGATCGGCGTGGATGATGTCGCCATGCCTTACTGTCATGCCGAAGACGTTGACCTGCCCGCCGAACTCGACGAGGTGGACGTGGGCGTGGCTCGGCCCGATCTTGCCGGCAAGGAGCTGGAATCCCGGTGCCAGCTGGTCGAGGTCGCGGATGGAGCCGTTGGTGACGCCGCCGACGGCCCCCAGGCCCTTGTGCACCGCCGTCTGCACCTCGCCCCAGAAGGCGCCGAAGCCGGGCCGCGGATCGATGTCCTGAATGACGACGACGGTCGGGCGCGGCTCCGCCGCGACATAGTCGTAATAATTCATGCGCCGCTCGCGCATCTCGGCGGCGCTCGCGGCCGGCGCGTCCATGGCGCGGATCGTGGCCGTGCGCGCATAGCCGACGAAGGCCGGCAGCGACGGGTTCGCCGCGAAGAGATGCTCGGTGGTGAAGCCGGTCGCCTGGCGCTCTGGCATCACGAGCTCGAGGCCGTTGCAGATGGTCGGCGTGTCGTAGCGCGCGAGGAACGCGAGCTGGTCTGCGCTTGAACTGTGGGCCATTTGCTTTTTCTCCCCTTCGCCCGGGACGGGGAGGAGGATCGCCGTCTTTGGCGCAGGCGTCAATCGCGCACGTGAGTCGGTTGATTGCGGCCGCGAGCTGGGGCACAACTGGAAGCAAGGGGGGCGCTCTTCCCGCCGGCCGCGCGGCCGCGCCTTTGCGGGGCCTGAGAATCCCCCGAGGGGGCGAGATGACGGACAGCCGCATCGTCAAGGTGGTCGGCCGGCGCGTATGGGATTCGCGCGGGCGGCCTACGGTCGAGGCCGAGGTCGCGCTGGCGAGCGGCGCACGCGGCCGGGCGATTGCGCCGGCAGGGGCCTCGCGGGGGCGCGGGGAGGCGGTCGAGCTGCGCGACGGCGGCAGCCGCCTCGGCGGCTTCGACGTGCGCCGCGCCACAGCGCACGTCAACGGCGAGATCGCGAAAGCGCTCATGGGGCGCGATGCGACCGATCAGGAGGGCGTCGACGAGACCCTCGTGGCCCTCGACGGCACGCCCGACAAGGGACGCCTCGGCGCCAATGCGATCGTCGCCGTCTCGATGGCCAACCTGCACGCGGCGGCGGCGGCGCACGGGCTGCCGCTTTACGCCTATCTCCTCGACGAGGAGGAGGTGACGCTGCCGCTCCCGGAGATCCAGATCTTCGGCGGCGGCGCGCCCGCGGACCGGCGCGTCGACATCCGGGACTTCATGGTGATGGCGATCGGCGCCGGCTCCTTCGATCAGGCGCTCGAATGGACGGGCGAGGTCTATCGCGCCGCCGGACCGATCATGCGCGAGTGGGGCACGCTGCAAGGGGTGACCAACGAAGGCGGCTTGTGGCCCGCCTTCGACTCGAATGAGGAGGCCCTCGATGCGCTGGTGAGTGCCATCGAGCGCGCGGGCCTCGTTCCCGGCGAGGAGATGGCGATCTCCCTCGACATCGCCGCATCCGAATTCTACGAGGACGGCCTCTACCGTCTAGCACTCGACGGCGTGGAACTCGATTCGGACGAGATGATCGACATGCTGATCGGCTGGCTCGACCGCTATCCGATCCGCTCGGTCGAGGATCCGCTCGCCGAGGACGACGCCGACGGCCTCGCCCGCTTCACCGCGGCGGTGGGCGAGCGGCTGCAGATCGTGGGCGACGACTTCCTCGTGACCAGCGCCGCGCGCGTGCGCGAGGCCGCCAAGATCGGCGCGTGCAATGCCATGCTGCTCAAGCCCAGCCAAGCCGGCACCGTCAGCGAGACGCGCGCAGCACTCGACGCCGCGCGCGAGGCGGAGTGGGGTGCGATCGCCTCCGCCCGCTCGGGCGAGAGCGAGGACACCACCATCGTGCATCTCGCGGTCGGCTGGGGCATCGGCCAGCTCAAGGTCGGCTCCTTCGCGCGCTCCGAGCGCATGGCGAAGTGGAACGAGGGCCTGCGCATCGAGGAGGCGGCCGGCGCGCGGGTGCGGTTTGCCGGCGGCCCGGAGGGCCGCCTCTTTCGATAACTGAAGCGGGCGCGCTGCGCGCGCCCGGGGCCCGGAGGGCCGCCTCTTTCGATAATTGGGCCCGGAGGGCCGCCTGTTCCGGTAAGTAAAGCGGGCGCGCGGCGTACCGGAGCTCCGCCTCGCCCTTCGAGACGCGAGCTTCGCGCTCCCTGGGGCACTTCGTCGCCGGGGGCGGCCTGCACATCCAGCGGCTTTCCCGGCACGGACCGGTCACCGCATAGCAACTTCACAAATCATTGCCTTTGCGCGTCATCGGGAAAGGCGAACCCCGAGCGGCCGCACGCGCGGCACTTCTCATACGCCGCGGCGGCCGGGTGAGCAAGCTTCCCGCCCCTGGGTTGCGGCGGCGGGTGTTAAGCGGCGGCAATGGAAGGGCCGGGCCATGAATGAAACCTCGCAGGCCAAGGCAGCCCCGCGCAAGACAGCCGGCGAAAGGCATGACCGCCCCGGTGCCGCTGCGCGCGAGGCAGAGACAAAAAGGTTCGAGGCCCAAATGCGGGAATTTGAGGCCTCCGTGCGCCGCTTCGAGGAGGAGGTCGCCCGGGAAAGCGAGCGCTGCGCCGCTGCAAGCAGGACGCAAGCAAAAAAGCTCGAGGCCCTCGTAAGGGAATTCGAAGCCTCAGTGCGCCACTTCGAGGAGGAGGTCGTGCGCGAGGCCGAGCGCCTCATGAAAGCGGACCGTAATGAGAAGGCGCGGGCGGGCTCAGCAAGCGAGCCCGAGGCAAGCAGCGCAGCGGCCCCCGGCCGCCGTAAACGCCAACGCAGCACAAAACCTTGACGATGGCTCCGTCCCCTGCCACGGCCGGCTCGCGTGACGCCGGCGGCGGCGATGCTTCGCGGGCCCAGCCCCTAGAGCGCCCCGGCCCTCCGACCGTGGCCGCGGCAACCGAGGCGGCAACGGGAGTGCCTCGCGGCATTGGCGCTCCTGCCAAATCTGCCGCGGCAAGGCCGCTGGTGAATGATCCTCGAGCTTGGCGAGACGCCTACGCGCGGGCGTTCCACGCGCGGCGGCGCGCGATCGCCAGTGCCGTTGCCGCCCAGCGCATCGCGGCTCTGGCCGAGCGCTCCAAGGCCCTGCCGCTCCCTGCGGCGCTTCCGGCCGCGGGCGGAGCGGAGCCGGCGCGCGCGCCCGCGCCCCGCCCCGACAACGCGGCTTTGGCCGAACGGCTAACCCGTGCGCTCATGGCGGCCGTCGCCGAGCGGATCGCCGAGCGCCTGCGGCACATCATTGCCGCCGAGGTCCGCCGCCAGCTTGCCGCGCCGGCAACCCCCGACGAGCGCGCGCAGCACCGGCTTTAGCCCCGTTCAGTGCCGGGAGGCTTGAGCCCTGGCCATCGCCTTGAGGTGGCGGCGGTCGGCCGGGGGCGTGGCCGAACTCTCCTCTCGGTTAAGTTTTAATCTACTTTCACAACCGGGTCACATGCTCGTCTTATAGAAGGCGCGCGCATCAGCAAGTCCTGTTGCGGTCGGGTCAGGGAGGCATGGCGGTGCCACGCGAGAGACGCAAGCAAAAGCGGCGTCACGATCTTTGCCTTGCGCGCAGAGCCGGCAGTGGGAGCGTCTTATGGCGGTCGTGGGCCGTCGAGGGAGTGCAACGCGTGCGCTCCCTCTACAAGCTCGGTGCAATCAAGCGGCCGATCGCGCTCCGGCAGCACGTCGCGGCCCCGGCAGGAAACGCGCTTGGCCCGCCATGAGTGAGCATGGCGGATAGCGGGATCGGCGCCGACAAGCCGAAATACGAGGACGGGCATGACCGCGGCGACGCGGCACATCCGCACCCGCTCGCCGAGAGCCGCGCGCCGTCGCCGCGCACCCTAGATCCGGTTCGGATCATCGCTGAGGCCGCCGGCGGACCGGCGACGGACGACCCGGTCGCGGTCATCGCCAATGCCATGGGCGCGCCGGCCTCGGCCGGGACCGCCGCAGCGCAGGTAGGGGCCGACCCCTATGCCGCGTTTTGGCGCCTCTGGACGGCGCATCAGGGCTATCTGCGCAAGCAAACGCTGCGGCTCATGTCGGGCATCTGGCGGATGCCGAGGACGCCCTCAGCAATGCCATGCTGAAGGCCTTGCAGAAATTCGACACCTATGCCGGTGCCATCGTCAACGAGCGCGCCTGGCTCACCCGGCTCGTGCACAACGTCTGTATGGACCTTCATCGCAGCAATCAGCGCATCGCGCGCTCGATCGAGGAGACGACCGGCGGCGACTTCGAGACGTCGGGCGCGATGGCGGCGGCCTCGAGGCGCACGCCCGAAGACGAGACGCTCGTCCGGCGCGAGTTGCACGAGCTTGCCGCCGAGCTCGAGCGGATGCCGCGGAGCCTGCGCGAGCCGCTCCTCATGCGCGTGCTCGACGACAAGTCCTACGACGAGATCTCGCGCGAGCTCAATCTCAGCAATTGCGCGGTGCGCAAGCGCATACAGCTCGCCCGTGATTTCCTGCGCAAACGGGGGATTCGCTGAGGGGAGAGCTGCGGTCGCGCGCTACGGCCGCTCAAGCGCCCGAGGGAAAGTTCGTGACCACCTGGCCCGCTGACGCGCCGATGGCGCCGAAGGCGGCATTCGCCGCCGTCACGGCCTCCTGGGCCGCGGTGAGCACGGGGACGTAGCTTGGGTCCTTTGTCTCGATCATGAGCTTAAGCGCGATGCCTTGCGCGGTGAGCGCCACGGTCATGACGTTGCGCATGTAGTCGGTCGCGTCCTGCACGGCGAAGGCGGCGGCCTGGCTTACCTTCTGGTAGGCGACACCCTGGCCGGTGTCCTTCGAGGCGCCGAGCACGCTCTTGTTCGTGCTGGAGACGGCCGAGAGGATCTGCGGATTGACCGTCGTAAGCGCGCCCGAGGAGCCGCTCGGCGCTTTCGGCTCGCTCGCTGGACCGTTCGACGTCTGCGGCACTTCGATCCTCCCTTCCCGACCGCTCCCACGCCCGCCGGTGCCGGTCGGCGCGGCCACGGCGCTACGTCTTCATCCCGCCGCCCGAGGCCTCGAGGATCATGCGCACCGCACTCGAGGTGACCGCGTTCGAGATCTGCTGGAGGCCGCCCTGGCTATGGCCGGCGGTCTCCATCGCTAGGCTGAGCGAGTGGGCGACCGTCTGATAGACGAGGGCCATCGCCTGGGCCGGCGCCTCGCCCAGCACCTTGACGTTGGCCTGGGTGACGGCGTCGGTGATCTGCGCATTGACCGGGGTGTCGTTTGCCATGGTACGCTGCCCATTCTCGCCTTTGCCGCCTCACGCCCGCAGGCCTCGGCGCCGCCCTCCCTACTTGCCTTTGAGCGCCGCAAGCACGACCAGGAGCGTCAGCATCCAATTGGGCGTGTCGCTCCGCGCCAGCTTGTTGGTGGTGGCGGCGGCGGCCATGGTGTTGACGCTGTAGATCTGGATGACGCCCTGGTTGGTCGCCGCCTGCGCCGAGATCGCCGCCATCTTTTGAGCCTGGACCGAGTTCTGGTAGAGGATGCCGGTCGAATGGGCGAGGCTCTGATAGATCGAGCCCATGGCCATCGCCGGCGCGTTCGCCAGCACGGTGACGCCCGCCTGGGCGACCGAGTCCGTGATCTGACCATTCACGAGAGTGGAAAGCGCCATGGTCGATCTCCTCGATTAGCGCGGCCGGCGTCGCTCTTCGCGGTGCCGTTCCATTGACGGCTGCGGCGCGCGATTTGTGAACTCCGCGCGCATCAGGCACCTGCCTCGACGATCATCTTGAGGATGACCGAGGTGGCGGAGGCGGCGATCTGCTGCATGCCGGCTTGCGCCTGCATCGCGTTCTCCATGGCGAGCCCGGTCGAGTGGCTCAGCGCCTGGTAGGCGAGGCCCAGCGATTGGGCCGGCGATTCACCGACCACCTTGACGTTCGTCTGGGTGATCGCATCGGTGATCTGGGGATTGACCTGGGTCTCGGCCACTGTCGCAAATCCTTCTCGAGCTCAAGGCCGCTTCACGTCCGCCTCACGTCCGCCCGTTCTCCTCGGCGTCGGCAAGACCGCGCGAGGGGAGGCGAATCATGTCACCGCATCACCGGGTTTCCACCCCGAGGGCGGCGGTGGCGGCGGCGGTGGCGCCGGCGGCTCGGCGAATTGATGCTCATGAATGTTAGGAGTCGGCCTCTCCGGCTGCCGTCGCGAGAGCGCCAGGATTTGCGAGGCCCCCTTGAGCGTCGCCGCGAGGCCCGCGATCGCGAACTCTCTCTGCTGCCGCACCGCACTTGCGAAGACCGTGCCCTGGGCGCTGGTCGAGGCGAGAAAAGATTGCGTGGACGAGAGCGGGATGCCGTTGCCGATGGTGGCGAGATTGGCTTCTGCCACCGCATCGATCACTTGCGCTTCTACTGCGTTCGCCATGGTCGCCTCTCCTTTTTCTCAGCGCGCTCGGCCGAAGGTGCTGGAGATGCCGCCGTTCGCCGGGCTGTCATTGGGCGCCGCTTTCCTTGCCGCCTCCCACGCCGAGGAGCTGGATCACCGACTGGACGGTCGCCGCGAGCCCGGCGGTGCCGAGCTGCTGATGCTCCTGCACCATGTTGGCGAAGAGCACGCTCTGTGCCTGGCTCTGCGCGAGGAAGGACTGCACGATGGCGAAGGCCGGTCCGATCCCGAGCGAGGTGACGTTGGCCTGGGTGACGGCATCGGTGATCTGTGCCGACACGGTTAGCGGACATTGCCGCAGCTGGTCCTGGCACTGGTCGACACGGCTCGTCTCGCCTTGGGGAGCGGGATCGCTCTTCTCGCCGGCCCCGCTGCTGTCCTTCGGTGGGAACAAAGTCATGGCGCGTCTCCTTTGGCATGCCGGCTTGAGCGAGCGGTCTCTCTTGCATCGGCCCCGCGGTATTACATGGCACTCCGCCGCATGCGGTCCCGCATGCTGAATAACGCACGCGGAGGGGCGCCTGTGAAATCAGTCTCGTGGCGGGTCCGCGGTGGCATGTCCTCGCTCCTTAAAGGAGAAGGCCCAGGCCGTCGACGCTCCCCGGGGCGGGCAAGGATGTCGTCGGCGCTGGGCCTCGGAGGATGCGCTTTGCCGCCCGGGAAGGCTAGGTGACCTTCTGGGCCTTGAGCGCGTCGAGCGCGGTGAGCAGTGAGAGCATGTTGTCCGGCACGTCGCTCTGGGCGAGCTTCGCGGTCGAAACGGCGCCCGCCATGGTATCGACGCTGTAGATCTGGATGACGCCCTGGTTGGTCGCCGCCTGGGCGGCGATGCCGAGCTGCTGCTGGGCGCTCGTCGCATTCTCGTAGAGAATGCCCGTCGAGTGCGAGAGCGACTGATAGATGGCGCCGAGCGCCATCGCAGGCGCGTCGGCGAGCACCTTGACGTTCGCCTGGGTGACGGCGTCGGTGATCTGGCCATTGACCGGAGTGTCGAATGCCATTGCGAGTCTCCTCTGTTGCGGGGCTTAGGGCGTTGCGGCGGGGGCCCGCGAAGCGCGCCGCGTCGTTGCGCGTCTCGAATCGTGGTTAGCGGTCGGCGCGCTACGGCGACACCGCCTTGAGTGCCGTGAGCAGCGAGAGCATGGTGTCCGGCACGTCGCTTTGGGCGACCTTCGCGGTCGAGACCGCGCCGGCCATGGTGTCGATGCTATAGACCTGGATGACGCCCTGATTGACCGCCGCCTGGCCCGCAATGGCGAGCTGCTGCTGGGCGCTCGTCGCGTTCTCGAAGAGAATGCCGGTCGAATGCGCGACGGACTGGTAGAGTGCGCTCATCGCCACGGCCGGCGCGTCGCCCAGCACCTTGACGTTGGCCTGGGTGACGGAATCCGTGATCTGACCGTTCACGGGGGTGGGAATAGCCATTTCGCCTCTCCTTCCCAGTATCCATAAACTCCGATGCCGCACCGCGAGGACGGGGAGCGCCGGGCGGTGCTGGATCCATTGACGCTCGAGGCGAGAAATTGTGAGGCGTCGCCCTGTCCTTTTCCCTATTCTTCCCGGAACGCGCCAAAGGAGCGCCGCGAGAGGAGGAGGAACCATGAGAGAGGGCCGCCTCAAGCATTTCGGCTGGGGCCGCGAGGGCGAGGGCTTGACGCCCGAGGAGGAGGGCTTCGTGCTCGACCGCGCCCGCGCGCGCTTCGGCGTGCAAGACTTCGAGCAGGTGGAGCCGCCCGCGCTTGCCGACTTGGCCCTTGCTCCTCCGCGCCTGGCGCCGCCCGCGTCCCTCAAGCCCATCTGCTCGAGCGAGCGCTACGACCGCGCCGCGCACACCTACGGCAAGGCCTATGAGGATTACGTGCGCGCGCTTGGCGGCGACTATGCCGCCGCACCCGACGTGGTCGCCTACCCGAGGAGCGAGGCGGAGGTGGCGGCCGTCCTCGATTGGGCGGGTGGGGCGGAAGCGGCGGCGATCCCCTTCGGCGGCGGCTCCAGCGTGGTCGGCGGCATCGAGCCGCGCGTCGATCGCCGGCGCTACAAGGCGGGTGTCACCATCGACATGCGCGAGATGGGCCGCGTGCTCGAGGTCGACCCCGTCTCTCGCGCGGCGCGCATTCAAGGCGGGGCCTTCGGTCCGGCGCTCGAGGCGGCGCTCAAGCCCCACGGCCTGACGCTGCGCCACTTCCCGCAGAGCTTCGAGTACTCGACGCTCGGCGGCTGGATCGCGACGCGCTCGGGCGGGCATTTCGCCAGCCTCTACACGCATATCGACGATTTCGTCGAAAGCCTGCGCGTGGTCACGCCGCGCGGCCTCATGGAGACGCGGCGGCTGCCCGGTTCCGGCGCCGGCCCCCGCCCCGACCGCATGTTCATCGGCTCGGAAGGCATCCTCGGCGTGATCACCGAGGCGTGGATG
>JBKQRV010000013.1:0-35227 GCA_052143835.1 Alphaproteobacteria bacterium | reverse complement strand
TTTGCCATGGTGAAAGCCTTCGTGCCGCGCTATCGCTACGATCAGCTGATGCGGCTCGGCTGGAAGGTGTTTTTGCCAATTTCCCTCTTTATGGTCGTCGTCGTCGCCGCGGTGGTTGAATTCACCGGCTGGGGCGCGACGATGGCGCATTGAGGAGAAGCACGATGAAACTCGATGCATCCGCAAAGGCGCTGTTCCTCTCGGAATTCGTCGCGGCCTTCTTTCTGTCGATGCGCTATTTCTTCAAGCCGAAGGCGACGCTGAACTATCCGCATGAGAAAAATCCGCAGTCGCCGCGCTATCGCGGCGAACATGCGCTGCGCCGCTATCCGAACGGCGAGGAGCGCTGCATCGCCTGCAAGCTGTGCGAGGCGATCTGTCCCGCCCAGGCGATCACCATCGAGGCCGAGCCGCGCGCCGACGGCAGCCGCCGCACGACGCGCTACGACATCGACATGACCAAGTGCATCTACTGCGGCTTCTGCCAGGAGGCCTGCCCGGTCGACGCCATCGTCGAAGGCCCCAATTTCGAGTTCGCGGCGGAGACGCGGGAGGAGCTGCTCTACGACAAGGAGAAGCTGCTCGCGAACGGCGACCGCTGGGAGTTGGAGATCGCCGCCAATCTCGCGGCGGACGCGCCCTACCGGTGAGATAGGGGAGAGGGGGCGAGCATGGCGCGCGACGCGGCCACATCGGAAAACGTGAGCGAGGGGCGGGCATGATCATCCAGGCCCTCGCGTTCTATCTTTTCGCCGGCATCATGGTGGCCTCGGGCGTCATGGTGATCGCGGCGCGCAACCCGGTGCACTCGGTCCTCTTCCTCATTCTCGCCTTCTTCAACGCGGCGGCGCTTTTCGTGCTCTTGGGGGCCGAGTTCCTCGCCATGATCCTCGTCGTGGTCTATGTGGGCGCGGTCGCGGTGCTCTTCCTCTTCGTGGTGATGATGCTCGACATCGACTTCGTCCAGCTCAGGGAGGGCTTCGCGAAATACCTGCCGGTCGGCGCCGTGATCGGCCTCATCCTTCTCGGCGAGCTGGCGCTCGTGGGCGGCAGCTGGGTGTTCGCCCCCGAGGTCGCGCAGACCGTCAAGGACCCGATCCCGCTCTTCTCGCAAGTGCCCAACACGGAGGCCCTCGGCCTCGTGCTCTACACGAAATACGTCTATCTCTTCCAGGCGGCCGGGCTCGTGCTGCTCGTCGCCATGATCGGCGCCATCGTGCTGACGCTCAGGCGCCGGGAAGGGGTCAAGCGCCAGCGCGTCGCCCACCAGATCGCGCGCAATCCCAAGCGCTCGGTCGAGGTGAAGAAAGTACCGGTGGGGGGCGGCATCCACTCATGACGATCGGCCTTGGACACTACCTGACGGTGGCCGCGATCCTGTTCACGCTCGGGGTCTTCGGCATCTTCCTCAACCGCAAGAACGTCATCGTCATCCTGATGTCGATCGAGCTCATGCTGCTTGCGGTCAACATCAATCTGGTGGCCTTCTCGGCCTTCCTCAACGATCTCGTCGGGCAGGTCTTCGCGCTCTTCGTGCTCAGCGTGGCCGCGGCGGAGGCGGCGATCGGGCTCGCCATCCTCGTCACCTATTTCCGCAACCGCGGCTCGATCGAGGTCGAGGACGTCAGCGTGATGAAGGGTTAGGAATTGGCGATATGATCTACGTCGCGGCCATCTTCCTCCCGCTTCTGGGTGCTGCGCTCGCCGGGCTCCTCGGACCGTTCTTGCGCGGTCGCGGCGCCCAGTTCGTCACTTGCGGCGCCATGCTGATCGCCGCCGTGCTCGGATGCGTGATCTTCTGGCAGGTCGCCCTCGGGGGGCAGGAGCGGACGATCCAACTCCTCGCCTGGATGACCTCGGGCACGCTCGACGTCTCCTGGGCGTTGAGGTTCGACACGCTCTCGGCGGTCATGGTTTTCGTCGTTACCGTGGTGAGCTGCGTCGTTCATTGGTACTCGATCGGCTACATGCACGGCGATCCGGGCGTGCCGCGCTTCTTCGCCTATCTCTCGCTTTTCACCTTCTCCATGCTCATGCTGGTGACGGCGTCGAACCTGGTGCAGATGTATTTCGGCTGGGAGGGGGTCGGGCTCTGCTCCTATCTCCTGATCGGCTTCTGGTACGACCGTCCGTCCGCGAACGCCGCTGCAATCAAAGCTTTCGTCGTCAACCGGGTCGGCGATTTCGGCTTCGCGCTCGGCATCTTCGGCACCTATCTCCTGTTCGATACGGTGAACTTCGACACGATCTTCGCGGCCGTGGGCGGCAAGGAGAGCGCCATCCTCGACTTCCTCGGCATGCACCTGCCGGCCCTCGAGTTGCTTTGCGTCCTGCTCTTCATCGGCGCCATGGGCAAGTCGGCGCAGCTCGGCCTGCACACCTGGCTGCCGGATGCCATGGAGGGGCCGACGCCGGTCTCGGCACTCATTCACGCGGCGACGATGGTGACGGCCGGCGTATTCATGGTCTGCCGGCTGTCGCCGATGTTCGAGCACGCGCCGTGGGCGCTCGGGCTCGTCATCTTCATCGGCGCCTCGACGGCGTTCTTCACGGCGACCATCGCGCTGGTGCAGAACGACATCAAGCGCGTCATCGCCTATTCGACCTGCAGCCAGCTCGGCTACATGTTCTTCGCCGCCGGCGTGTCGGCCTACTCGGCCGCGATCTTCCACCTCATGACGCACGCCTTCTTCAAGGCGCTCCTCTTCCTCGGCGCGGGCTCGGTCATCCACGCCGTATCGGGCGAGCAGGACATGCGCAAGATGGGCGGGCTGTGGAACAAGATCCCGATCACCTACGGCCTCATGTGGATCGGCTCGCTTTCGCTCGCCGGCGTGCCGCCGTTCGCAGGCTTCTTCTCGAAGGACGTGATTCTCGAGTCCGCCTGGAGCGCACACACAGCACTCGGCGACTACGCCTATGTCCTGGGCGTCGGCGTCGCCTTCATGACGGCCTTCTACTCCTGGCGCCTCCTCTTCATGACTTTCCACGGCGCCAGCCGGGCCGATCATCACGTGCAGGAGCACGTGCACGAATCGCCCAACATCATGATCGTCCCGCTTTACGTGCTCGCACTCGGCGCCGTGATCGCGGGCTGGGTCGCCGAGGAGATGTTCGTAGGCGAGGGCAATCACGCGTTCTGGCGCGACTCAATCTTGGCGCTGCCGAGCCATCCGGCGCTCGAGCACGCGCACTTGGCCCCGCTCTGGGTCAAGGGGCTGCCGACACTCCTCGGTCTTTGCGGCATCGCGCTCGCCTACGTCTTCTACGTCCGCAGTCCCGAGCTGCCGCGTGTCCTCGCCGCGCGCTTCAGGCCGGTCTATCTTCTTTTTTACAACAAATGGTACTTCGACGAGCTCTACGACGCGCTCTTCGTGGGCCCTGCGTTCGCGATCGGGCGCGGCTTGTGGAAGGGCGGGGACGGCGCCGTGATCGACGGGCTCGGTCCCGACGGCCTGGCGGCCACGACGCTGGCGCTCGCCCGCCGGGCAGGCCGGCTCCAGACCGGCTACGTCTATCACTATGCCTTCGCCATGCTCATCGGCATCGTGCTGATCGTCAGCTGGTACCTCTACGCCATGAGGGGCTAGGATATGGGCGAGCTCCCCATTCTCTCGACGGTCACGTTCCTGCCCACGCTCGGGGCGGTGCTCATCTTCTTCGTGCGCGGCGAGCCCGAGGCCGTGGCGCGGAACGCGCGCTGGACGGCCCTTTGGACCTCGCTCATCACCTTCGTTCTGTCGCTCTATCTCTGGCTCGAGTTCGATCCGACGACGCACGAGTTCCAGTTCGTCGAGCAGGCGGCGTGGATTCCGAGCTTCAACATCTATTACCGCATGGGGATCGACGGCATTTCGCTCTTCTTCGTGCTGCTCTCGACCCTTCTGACCCCCATCTGCGTGCTGGCGAGCTGGGAAGCGATCAAGGTCCGCGTCAAGGAATACATGATCGCGTTCCTCGTGCTCGAGACGCTCATGGTCGGGATGTTCTGCGCCCTCGACTTCGTGGTGTTCTACATGTTCTACGAGGGCGTCCTGCTGCCGATGTTCCTCATCATCGGCGTGTGGGGCGGTCCGCGCCGGGTGTATGCGGCCTTCAAGTTCTTCCTCTACACGCTGCTCGGCTCCGTGCTCATGCTGCTCGCGGTCCTCGCGGTCTATTTCCAGACCGGCTCGACCGATATCCCGGCGGCACTTGCCTATCATTTCCCGCGCGAGATGCAGACCTGGCTCTGGCTCGCCTTCTTCGCCTCCTTCGCCGTCAAGGTGCCGATGTGGCCGGTGCATACTTGGCTGCCGGACGCTCACGTGGAGGCGCCGACGGCGGGATCGGTCATGCTCGCGGCCGTGCTTCTGAAGATGGGCGGCTACGGCTTCCTGCGTTTCTCGCTGCCCATGCTGCCCGAGGCCTCGCTCCACTTCGCGCCCTTCATCTACACCCTCAGCGTCGTCGCCGTGATCTACACCTCGTTCGTGGCGTTGGCGCAGGAGGACATGAAGAAGCTCATTGCCTACTCCTCGGTCGCGCACATGGGCATCGTGACCATGGGCATCTTCGCGGCGACGACGCAGGCGGTCGAGGGCGCCATGATCCAGATGCTGAGCCACGGCGTCGTCTCGGCGGCGCTCTTCCTCTGCGTCGGCGTGGTCTACGACCGCATGCACAGCCGGCTCATCGCGACCTACGGCGGGCTCGTCCACCGCATGCCGGTCTATGCGGCCGTCTTCATGCTCTTCATGCTCGCCTCGGTCGGGCTGCCCGGGACGAGCGGCTTCGTGGGCGAGTTCTTGAGCCTCCTCGGCGTCTTCCGCGTCAACACCTGGGTCGCGGCCCTGGGGACCACCGGCATGATCCTCGGCGTCGCCTACATGCTTTGGCTCTATCGCCGGGTCATCTTCGGCGAGCTCACCAAGCCCGAACTCATGGCGATCCTCGATCTCTCGCCGCGCGAGGTGGCGGTCTTCGCTCCGCTCGTGGCCGTGGTGCTGTGGATGGGCGTCTACCCGGTGTCCTTCCTCGCCCCGATGCATGCCTCGATCGACCATGTGCTCGGCCAATACAGCGCCGCCGTCGCCGCCGCGGACGGCGCGCACCCCATCCTTGCAGCGCTTCCGCGCTAGGGAGAGCCGGCCCTTGAGCTACCTCGCCAATCTTCAGCTCGTGCTTCCGGAGCTCTGGCTCGCCATCGTCGGCATGGCGCTCCTCATGCTGGGCGTCTTCAAAGGCGATGGCATCACGCGCACGCTCTCCTCGCTCGCGGCGCTCGCCTTCGTCGTGGCGGCGGCACTCGTCGTCGGCGTGACCCCGGTCAAGCCGACGACGGCGTTCGCGGAGCTCTTCGTGAACGACCGCTTCGGCGCCTTCATGAAGCTCTTGGTACTCGCGGGCTCGGCGCTCTCCCTCGTCCTCTCGCTCGGCTATAACGAGCACGAGAAGATGGCGCGCTTCGAATATCCGGTGCTGTTCGTCTTCGCCACCTTGGGCATGCTCATGATGGTGTCGGCGAACGACCTCATCGCGCTCTACCTGGGCCTCGAGCTCCAGAGCCTGGCACTTTACGTGACGGCCGCCTTCCAGCGCGATTCGCTGCGCTCGACCGAGGCGGGGCTCAAATATTTCGTGCTCGGCGCCTTGAGCTCGGGGCTCTACCTCTACGGCGCCTCGTTCATCTACGGCTTCGCGGGCACTACGCGCTTCTCCGCCCTCGCGGCCATGTTCGCAGGCGGCACCGCGCCCTCCGTCGGCGTCGTCATCGGCATCGCCTTCGTGGCGGCCGCACTCGCCTTCAAGGTCTCGGCGGTGCCCTTTCACATGTGGACGCCCGACGTCTATGAGGGAGCGCCCACGCCCGTGACCGCCTTCTTCGCCGCGGCACCCAAGGTCGCGGCCACGGCGCTCTTCGTGCGCGTGCTGATCGGGCCGTTCGGTCACCTCGTGGCCCAGTGGCAGCAGATCATCATCGCCATCTCGATCGCGTCGATGGTGCTGGGCGCCTATGCCGCCATCAATCAGCGCAACATCAAGAGGCTGATGGCCTATAGCTCGATCGCCAATATCGGCTATGCGCTGGTGGGATTGGCCGCCGGCACGGAGGCGGGCGTGCGCGGCGTGATGATCTACATGGCGATCTACGTCGTCATGGTGGTGGGCGCGTTCGGCTGCATCCTCTGCATGCGCGAGAAGGGGCGCTTCGTCGAGGGCATCGGCGACCTCGCCGGCCTCGCCAGGACGCAGCCGCTCTTGGCCGCGGTCTTCGCGGTATTTCTCTTCTCGCTCGCGGGCATTCCCCCACTCGCCGGCTTCTTCGGCAAGCTCTACGTGTTCCTCGCCGCGATCGAGGCGGGGCTCTATACGCTCGCGGTCATCGGCGTGCTGACCAGCGTGGTGGGCGCCTACTATTACGTGCGTATCGTCAAGATCATGTATTTCGACGAGCCGGCAATCGCCTTCGAGCGGCCGATCGCCGGCTCCATGTCGGCCGTGCTGACCTTGACCGGACTCTTCACGCTGCTCTTCTTCGTCTATCCGGCCCCGATCCTTACAGGCGCCAAGATCGCCGCGGCGGCGCTCTTCCCGGGATGAGCCGTCCGCCACGGCTGCCGCCCGGCTTTCGCCTGATCGCGCTCGAGCGCTGCGGCAGCACGAACGAGGAGGCCAGGCGGCTCGCCGAGGAGGGGGCGGAGGAGGGCACGCTCGTGTGGGCGCGGGAGCAGACCGCCGGGCGCGGCCGGCGCGGCAGGAAGTGGCGCTCGCCGCGCGGCAATCTCTACCTCTCCCTGGTGCTGCGTCCTCATGTCACGCCCGCGGAGGCGGCATGCCTCGGCATGGTCGCGGCCGTGGCCTTGGGCGATGCGCTGGGCGCGTTCATGCCGCCGCTCACCGAAGTACGCTTCAAATGGCCGAACGACGTGCTGGTGGGGGGCGGCAAGGTCGGGGGGATTCTCCTCGAATCCGGCGCTCAAGGCCCCGACTGGCTCGCTTGGGTCATCATCGGCATCGGCATCAATATCGAGAGCTGTCCGGACAACACGCCCTTTCGGGCAACTTGCCTCGAGCGCGAGGCGGGTGCCAAGCTCGAGCTCGAGACCGTGCTGGAGGCGGTGAGCCGCTCCTTGCGGCGCTGGCTGCACATCTGGCGCGAGGAGGGCTTTGGGCCGGCGCGCGAGGCCTGGCTGGCGCGCGCCTGGAAGAGGGGCGAGGTGATCGAAGTGCGTCTCGAGGACGAGACCCTCGCCGGCCTGTTCGAGGGTCTCGACGCCTCGGGAGCGCTCCTTTTGGCACTTGAAGATGGCAGGCACCGGTGCTTGAGCGCCGGCGACGTGATGGAAGCTTCCGTGCGCACGTGAGGTGCGGCATGCTGCTCGCGATCAATTGCAACAACACGAACACGGTATTCTCGGTATGGCGCGAGGGCGAGATGCGCGGCGTATGGCGCGCGTCGACCGATCTCAAGCGCACCGCCGACGAGTACGTCGTCTGGCTCGATCAGCTCATGGGGCTCGGCGGGATCGCGCGCGCGGAAATCGACGCCGTGATCATCGCGAGCGTGGTGCCGGAGGCGGACTTCAACCTCGTCCGCCTCTCGACCCACTATTTCAAGAGCACGCCGCTCGTGGTGGGAGAGCCGGGGGTCTCCCTCGGCTGTCAGGCGCTGGTGGAGCGCCCCGAGGAGGTGGGTGCCGACCGTATCCTCAACACGGTCGCCGCAGCCGATCGGCACAAGCTGCCGCTCATCGTCGTCGATTTCGGCACGGCGACGACCTTCGATGTCGTCGATCGCGACGGCAACTACTGCGGCGGCGTGATCGCGCCCGGCATCAATCTTTCGCTTCATGCGCTCCATATGGCCGCCGCCAAGCTGCCGAGCGTGCGCATCCGGCGCATCGAGCGCGTGATCGGCAAGGCCACCATTCCGATGATGCAGTCCGGCATCTTCTGGGGCTATGTGGGATTGATCGAGGGCCTCGTCGCGCGCATTCGCGCGGAATGGGGCGAGCCGATGGGGGTAGTGGCGACCGGCGGCTTGGCCCCCCTCTTCGAAGGGGCGAGCCCAGTGATCGAGACCGTCGATCCCACGCTTACGCTGTGGGGCCTCTGGCTGATCCATCGGCGCAACAAGGGAAAGTGATGGCCGCACCCGATGCCGCCGGAGCCGGCTCCGCCGTGCGCGCGAGTGCTGCATTGCGCGAGCTCGTCTTCGTCCCGCTCGGCGGGGCGGGCGAGATCGGCATGAACCTCAATCTTTACGGCTTCGCGGACGACTGGGTGATCGTCGATCTCGGCATCACCTTCGCGGACGAGCGCCTGCCGGGGATCGAGGTGGTGATGCCCGACCCCGCGTTCATCGTCGAACGGCGCGAGCGCCTGCTCGGCATCGTGCTCACCCACGCCCACGAGGACCACATCGGCGCCGTCCAGTATCTCTGGCCGCTCTTGCGCTGCCCGATCTACGCCACCCCGTTCACCGCCTCCATTCTCAGGCGGAAGCTCGAGGAGGCGGGCCTCGCGGGCGAGGCGGCGATCACGGTGGTGCCGCTCTCGGGCCGCTTCGCGCTCGGCCCGTTCGAATTCGAGATGATCACGCTCACTCACTCGATCCCCGAGCCGAACGCGCTTGCCATCCGCACCCCGCTCGGCACCGTTCTCCATACCGGGGATTGGAAGATCGACCCCGATCCGCTCGTCGGTCCGGTGACGGACTCAGACGCGCTCAGGCGGGTGGGCGAGGAAGGCGTGCTCGCCATGGTCTGCGACTCGACGAACGTGCTGCGCAGCGGCGTGTCGGGCTCGGAAGCCGAGCTGCGCAAGAGTCTCTCGCGCCTTGTGGCGCGCGCCGAGCAGCGTGTCGTCATCGCCTGCTTCGCCTCGAACGTGGCGCGCCTCGAGACGATCGCCAAAGTCGCCGAGGCGAACGGCCGGCAGGCGGCGCTGGTGGGCCGCTCGCTCTGGCGCTTCTACGAGGCGGCGCTCGAAAACGGCTATTTGCGCTCGATTCCGCGCTTCCTCGGCGACGCCGAGGCGGCGTACCTGCCGCGCGACAAAGTGGTGCTGGCCATGACGGGAAGCCAGGGCGAGCCGCGCTCGGCACTTTCGCGCGTGGTCGCGGGAGAGCATTCCCACGTGGCGCTCGAGGCGGGAGACGTGGCCATCTTCTCCTCGCGCATCATCCCCGGCAACGAGCGCTCGATCTTCCGCCTGCAGAGCGCGCTCGCGCGCCTCGGCGTCGACATCATCACCGAGCACGAGGAGTTCGTGCACGTCTCGGGCCACCCGGCGCGCGACGAGCTCGCCGAGATGTATGCCTGGGTGCGGCCGCAGATCGCCGTCCCGGTGCACGGCGAGGCGCGCCATCTCATCGAGCACGCCCGCTTCGCCCGCGGTTGCCAGGTGCGCGAGGCGGTGGTGGTGACGAACGGCGACATCCTGCGCCTAGCACCGGGGCCTGCCGAGATCGTCGGCCAGGCGCCTTCGGGGCGACTGGCGCTTGACGGCACCACGCTCGTGCCCGCGGCAGGAGAGGTGGTGAAGGGCCGCACACGCCTGATTTGGCATGGCGCTGCCGTTGCCACCGTGGTGGTCGACGGCCATGGCGATCTGGTTGCGGACCCGCAGATCGCCCTCCCGGGCCTGGCCGGGGACGAGGGCACGGCCGAGCTCGCAAGCCGGGCGCGCGAGGCGATCGCGGCGGCGATCGAGGGCCTGCCCAAGGCCATGCGCGGGGACGACGAGGCGCTCAAGGAAGCCGTCAGGCTGGCCATCCGGCGCAGCATTCGCCTGGCGCGCGGCAAGAAGCCGGCGATCGACGTGCATCTCGTCCGTGTATAATGGCCGCCGGCGGACACGAAATCCGAGGCTGGGACAGAAAGCATGATCGGCAGGCTCAACCATGTGGCGATCGCGGTGCCCGATCTCGCGGCGGCGGCGGCACTTTACCGCGATACGCTCGGCGCCAAGGTCTCGGCGCCCGTTGACATGCCGACGCATGGGGTGACGACCGTCTTCGTCGAGCTCGCCAACGCCAAAATCGAGCTCCTCCATCCCTATGGCGACAGCTCGCCGATCGCCGGCTTTTTGGCGCGCAATCCCGCAGGCGGTATCCACCACGTCTGCTACGAGGTGGACGATATCCTGGCGGCGCGCGATCGGCTCAAGGCCCGCGGACTGCGCGTGCTTGGCGACGGCGAGCCCAGGCTCGGCGCGCACGACAAGCCGGTGCTGTTTCTCCATCCGAAGGACCTCTGCGGCACGCTCGTCGAGCTCGAGCAGGTCTAGGACCGCAGGCGATGACCTGGTTCGAGGGACTCGTCACTTTCATCATCATCTGGTGGCTGGTGCTGTTCATGGTCTTGCCCTGGGGCGTGCGCATTCCCGATCAAGGCCAGGTCGAGAAGGGTCACGCGACGAGCGCGCCGACGCGGCCGAAGTTGTGGCTCAAGGCGCTGGTCACGACCGGGATCGCGATCCTGCTTTGGGGCATGGCCTACGGCTTGGCATCCACCAACCTGATCTCGTTCCGCAACGGCTGAGATGGGCTCGCATTACTGCGACGTTGCGCCAGGCCACGAGTGGCATGGCGCCTACCACGACGAGGAGTACGGCTTTCCTCTTGCCGGCGAGCGCGAGCTCTTCGAGCGCTTGGCACTGGAGATCAACCAGGCCGGGCTCAATTGGCTCACCATGCTCAAGAAGCGCGAGGGCTTCCGGCGCGCCTTCCACGGCTTCGAGGTGGACCGCGTCGCCCGCTTCGGCAAGCGCCAAGAGACGCGCCTCTTGGCCGACCCGGGCATCATCCGCAACCGCCTCAAGGTCGCCGCCGTGATCGAGAACGCGAAGCGCATCCGGCGCTTGCGGGAGAGCCACGGCTCGTTCGCCGCTTGGCTCGCCGCCTATCACCCGCTGCCGAAGGACGAATGGGTCAAGCTGTTCAAAGAGACCTTCGTCTTCACCGGCGGGGAGATCACCGGCGAGTTCCTGATGTCGATCGGCTATCTCAAGGGGGCACACCGGGAGAGCTGTCCCGTCTTCAAGCGCATCGCCAAGCTCTCACCGCCGTGGATGCGGGCATAGCTGAGAGCCGCCGCCGAGTTGCGTTGAAAAAAAGGCAAGCGCTCCGGAGGAGCCTTGCCCTGTCGCGTCGCCGAAATTTTCTGTGGCGTTACGGATGTATTTTTTTCTACGAGCGGATGAGTTGCCTTTTTCGTACGACGCCGAGTTTTCCTCCATACACTTGTGGCCGTCCTCGCGAGACGAGCCCCTTCTTGGCCGCCCGGAAAAGGCGCTGGGCGCCTTCCATGCGGCACTTGGCATCATGCTCAAGGCGAGTGGCGATTGCAATGAAAAACGGCAATAATCGCAGCAACTTGCCGTTTTTGCGGCAGGCCGTCCCACGGCTCGAGAAATGCCGGCCGCCTTGCCCAGCCGAATATGATCGCCCGGACGATCGCGCCGAGCGGGGGAAGGACGCGTGTCGCACGCTGTCGCTGCGCCGGCTTGGCTGCGCTCGGCGGCATTGCTATCGCTCGCGCCCTTAGCCTACATTCCGGCCCACTGTCGAGCGCCTGAGAGCCCGGGCCCTTCAGAGCGTAGCCACGAGAAGAGGGCAGGATGCGACTCTCCGCTTATTTCATGCCGACCCTCAAGGAGAACCCGACCGAGGCGCAGATCGTCTCGCACCGCTACATGTTGCGCGCCGGCATGATCCGACAGGCGAGCGCCGGTATCTATAGTTGGCTGCCGCTCGGCTTCCGCGTGCTCAAGAAGATCGAGCAGATCGTGCGCGAGGAGCAGGACAGGGCAGGCTGCCAGGAGCTCCTGATGCCGACCATCCAGGCGGCCGACCTGTGGAAGGAGTCCGGGCGCTACGAGGACTACGGCAAGGAGATGTTGCGCATCCTCGACCGGCACGAGCGCGAGATGGTCTACGGCCCCACCAACGAGGAGCTGATCACCGAGATCTTCCGCGCCTCGGTCAAGAGCTACCGCGAGTTGCCGAAGCTGCTCTATCACATCCAGTGGAAGTTTCGCGACGAGGTGCGGCCCCGCTTCGGCGTCATGCGCGGGCGCGAGTTCTTGATGAAGGACGCCTACTCCTTCGACCTCGACTTCGCCGGCGCCAAGCGTGCTTACAACAAGATGTTCGTCGCCTACCTACGCACCTTCGCGCGCATGGGGCTCAAGGCGATCCCGATGGCGGCCGAAAGCGGACCCATCGGCGGCGACATGAGCCACGAGTTCATCATTCTCGCGGAGACCGGCGAGAGCAAGGTCTATTGCCACCGCGACTTCGTCGAGTTCGACGTTCTCGGCAGCAACGTCGACTACGAGGCCGATCTCGAGCCCGTGGTCGGCTACTGGACCAGCCTTTATGCCGCGACCGACGACAAGCACGACGCCAAGGCCTTTGCCAAGATCGCTCCCGAGAAGCGCGTCGAGGCGCGCGGCATCGAGGTGGGCCATATCTTCTATTTCGGCACGAAATACTCGGCGCCGCTCAAGGCCTACGTCGCCGATGCGAAGGGGGAGCAGCACGCCACGCACATGGGCTCCTACGGCATCGGCGTCTCCCGCCTTGTCGGCGCCATCATCGAGGCGAGCCACGACGAGAATGGCATCATCTGGCCGGAGCCGGTGGCGCCCTTCAAGCTCGGGCTCGTCAATCTGCGCGCGAGCGACGGCGCTTGCGTGAGCGCCTGCGACGACATCTACGGCAAGCTCGCGGCGGCGCAGGTCGAGGTGCTCTATGACGACCGCGACGAGAGTGCCGGGGCCAAATTCGCGGAGATGGACCTGATCGGGCTGCCCTGGCAGCTCGTCGTCGGCCCGCGCGGGCTCAAGGCGGGGGTCGTCGAGCTTAAGGCGCGCAGGAGCGGGGAGCGCGAGGAGCTCTCCCTCGAGAGCGCGCTTGCGCGTCTCGCTCGCTAGGTCCCGGGATATGATCTTCTCGCCCTTCGAGCGCATGGTGGCGATGCGCTACCTGCGCGCGCGGCGCCAAGAGGGCTTCATCTCCGTCGTCTCCTGGTTCTCGCTCATCGGCATCCTGCTTGGCGTGATGGCGCTTATCATCACGCTCGCGATCTTCAACGGCTTCCGCCAGCAGCTCATCGAGCGCATTCTCGGCTTGAACGGCCACATCTCGGTCGAGGATACGACCGGCAAACTCGTCCATTACGACGCCGTCGCCGCGGCCGTGCGCAAGATTCCCGGCGTGGTGAGCGCCATCCCCCAGGTCGACGGTCAGGCGATCGCGATGGCGCGCAACAGCACGACGGGGGCGATTGTGCACGGCATCAAGCAGGAGGACCTCAAGAAGCTCGTCATCGTCTCTGGCAAGCTCATCGCCGGCTCGCTCGACGACTTCAACGACGACGGCGTCGCGGTCGGCTATCGCTTGGCCAATCGTCTGAGTGTCAACCTAGGCGGCCAAGTGTCGCTGATCACGCCCGAGGGTGCCGTGACCGCCTTCGGCACGATTCCGCGCATCAAGACCTATCATGTCGTCGCCATCTTCAACGTCGGCATGTACGAATATGACAGTGCCTACATGTACATGCCACTCGAGGCGGCGCAGCTCTACTTCCGGCTGCCGAACGCGGTGAGCGAGCTCGAGGTTCGCATCCAGGATCCGGAGCGGGCGCAGGCGATGGTCCCGGCCGTCCAGGATGCCGCGGGTCCCGGCATGTCCGCGATTCCGTGGGAGCGGGTGAACGCCAGCTACTTCAATTTCGTGGCACTGCAGCGCAATCTCTACACCGTTGTGGTGACGCTCATCATCGTCGTCGCCGCCTTCAACATTATCTCCGGCCTGATCATGCTGGTGAACGACAAGGCGCGCGGCATCGCGATCCTGCGCACCATGGGGGCGACGCGCGGCATGATCATGCGTATCTTCTTCATGAGCGGCATGAGCATCGGCGTCGTCGGTACCGCGGCCGGCCTCGTGCTCGCCTTGCTCTTCTGCGACAACATCGAGGCCATCCACCAGTGGCTTGAGCGCACCACCGGCCAGAACCTCTTCCCGGCCGAGTTCTTCTATTTGACGCAGCTTCCCGCCGTGGTCGACCCGGCGGAGGTCGTCATGGTCGTGGCCATGAGCCTCGGTCTCTCCTTCCTTGCCAGCATCTATCCCGCGTGGCGCGCCGCCCGCCTCGATCCCGTGGAGGCGCTGCGTTATGAGTGAGGCGAGCGCTCTCACCGCGACAGCACCGGCACTGGCGTTGCGCGACATCGTGCGCACCTTCCGCCAGGGCGACGAGGCGCTCGAGGTGCTGCGCGGCCTCTCGCTTGCGGTCGAGGCCGGCGAGATCGTAGCCCTCGTCGGACCGTCCGGCGCCGGCAAGTCCACGCTCCTGCACGTGGCGGGCTTGCTCGAACGCCCCGACGGCGGCGAGGTCATCGTCAACGGCATCCCATGCGGCACGCTCGGCGACGACGAGCGCACGCGGCTCAGGCGCATTCACCTGGGCTTCGTCTACCAATTCCATCATCTCTTGCCCGAATTCTCCGCCCTCGAGAACGTCATGCTGCCGCAGCTCATCGCCGGCCTCTCGCGCGAGGTGGCAAGGGAGCGCGCGCGCCAGCTCCTCGCCATGGTCGGGCTCGCGGAGCGGGAGAGCCACCGGCCGGCCCGGCTTTCCGGCGGCGAGCAGCAGCGCGTCGCCATCGTGCGCGCCATCGCCAACGCGCCGCGCGTCCTCTTGGCGGACGAGCCCACCGGGAACCTCGACCGCGACACGGCGCAGAACGTGTTCACGCAGCTCCACGCCATCGTGCGGCAGACCGGGCTCGCCGCCCTCGTGGCCACCCATAACCAGGAGTTGGCCCGGCGCATGGACCGCGTGCTCGAGCTCAGCGCGGGCCGGGTCGTGCCAGCCTAAGCGGCGGCAAAGCGCGGGAGTTCCACTTGTTGCCAACAACATGTGGATAAATATTCTCCCCGGGACCGCAACATGCTGCTATCCTTTTTGCAGGGAGATCGCCTCCGAGGGAGCGGTCTCGAGCTCGTCCGGCCGCTCTTGAAGCGCTATGCCCCACGCCGATTTCGTTCATCTGCGGGTCCATTCGGCCTACTCGCTCTCCGAGGGGGCGATCAAGATCAAGGCGCTTGTCGAGCTCGCCAAGCGCCACGGCATGCCCGCGGTGGCGATTACGGATACCGGCAACCTCTTCGGCGCCCTCGAGTTCGCCCAAGCGGCCGAGGCGGCGGGGGTCCAGCCCATCATCGGCTGCCAGATCGCACTCCGCCGCGAGGAGCGCGAGGTCCATGCGGGGGTAGGGGCGGCCAGCCCCGACCAACTCGTACTCCTGGCCAAGGATGAGGTCGGCTACCGCTCGCTCCTCAAGCTCGTGAGCCGCTCCTTCCTTGCCAGCTCCGGCGGTGCGGCGCCGCAATTGGCTCTCGCGGACATTGCCGGGGCCAACGGTGGCCTTTTGGCGCTCACCGGCGGAGTCAAGGGGCCGGTTGGCCGGCTCCTTGCCGAGGGGCAACTGCCGGCGGCAGAGGCCTTGTTGCTCGAACTCGCCCGCGTCTTCGCCGGGCGGCTTTACGTCGAGCTGCAGCGCCATGGCTTGGCCATCGAGGACCAGGTCGAAGGTCCGCTCCTCGATCTCGCCTATCGTCACGGTCTGCCGCTTGTCGCGACCAACGAGGCGTTCTTCGCCGACGAGGGCATGTTCGAGGCGCACGATGCGCTGCTCTGCATCGCCGAGGGCACCTATATCTCGGAGCCGGAGCGGCGCCGGCTCACCCCCGAGCATCGCTTCAAGTCGGCGGCGGAGATGCGGGAGTGCTTCCGCGACATCCCGGAGGCCGTCGACAACACGCTCGCCATCGCCCGGCGCTGCTCGTTCTATCCTTCTCCGCGCAAGCCCATCCTGCCGCCCTTCCCGACGCCAAGCGGAATTTCCGAGGAGGAGGAGCTCAAGGCCCAGGCGAGCGAGGGGCTCGAGGGGCGGCTGGCCGCGCACGTCCTCAAGCCGGGAATGAGCAGAGAGGAGCGGGAGGCTGCGGCCCGGCCCTACCGCGAGCGCCTGCGCTACGAGCTCGGCGTGATCAGCCAGATGGGCTTTGCCGGCTTCTTCCTCATCGTCTCGGATTTCATCAAATGGGCCAAGGCGCAAGGCATTCCCGTGGGGCCCGGGCGCGGCTCGGGTGCGGGCTCCGTGGTCGCCTGGTCGCTCACCATTACCGATTTGGATCCGTTGCGTTGGGGGCTGCTCTTTGAGCGCTTTCTCAATCCTGAACGCGTCTCGATGCCCGACTTCGACGTCGATTTCTGCCAGGAGCGGCGCGACGAGGTCATTCACTACGTTCAAGAGCGCTACGGGCGCGACCGGGTCGCCCAGATCATCACTTTCGGCAAGCTCCAGGCGCGGGCGGTGCTGCGCGACGTGGGCCGTGTGCTCCAGATGCCCTACGGTCAGGTCGACCGCATCTGCAAGATGGTCCCGAACAATCCGGCCAATCCGGTAAGCCTGCAGAAAGCGATCGAGGGCGAGCCCCTTCTCCAGCACATGCGTGCCGAGGACGAGACGGTCGCCCGTCTGATCGACATAGCGCTCAAGCTCGAGGGGCTGTATCGCCACGCCTCGACCCATGCGGCCGGCGTGGTGATCGGCGACCGGCCGCTCGACGAGCTCATCCCCCTCTACCGCGACCCGCGCTCCGAGATGCCCGTGACCCAATTCAATATGAAATGGGTCGAGGCCGCCGGGCTGGTGAAGTTCGACTTTCTCGGCCTCAAGACTCTGACCGTGATCGCGCGTGCCGCCGAATTGTTGCGTCAACGAGATATTTTGTTGGATATCAATGCAATCCCTCTAGACGATAAACTGACCTATGAGATGTTGACTGGAGGCGAGACGACCGGAGTGTTCCAGTTGGAAGGCTCGGGCATGCGCGACGTGCTGCGCCGTCTCAAGCCGGACCGCTTCGAGGACATCATCGCCATCGTGGCGCTCTATCGGCCCGGCCCGATGGACGACATCCCGAAATACATCAACGTCAAGAATGGAATCGAGCCCGCCGATTACCTGCATCCCTCGCTGGAGCCGATCCTCAAGGAAACCTTCGGGATCATGGTCTACCAGGAGCAGGTCATGCAAATCGCCCAGGAGCTCTCGGGCTACACGCTCGGGGGGGCCGATCTCCTCCGTCGTGCCATGGGCAAAAAAATCCGCGAGGAAATGGAGGCGCAGCGCAAGGGCTTCATCGAGGGGGCGGTGGTGCGCGGGGTGGACCCCGCCCAGGCCGCCGGCATCTTCGACAAAGTCAATAAATTCGCCGGCTACGGATTCAACAAGTGTCACTCCGCACCCTACGCGCTGATTGCCTACCAGACCGCCTTCTTGAAGGCCAATTATCCCGTTGAGTTCTTCGCCGCCTCGATGGCCTACGATTTGGGGAACACGGACAAGCTTAACGTTTTTCGACAGGAATTACAACGAATTAACATTATGCTCCTGCCACCGGACATCAACCGCTCCGAGGTCGGCTTCACGGTCGAGACGGGCGAATGAGGTATCGCGATCCGCTACGCGCTCGCCGCCCTCAAAGGTGTGGGGGCTGGCGCTATGAAGAGCCTTGTCGAGGAGCGTAGAAGCCACGGGCGCTTCCAGTCGCTCGCCGATTTCGCGGATCGCCTCGATGGGCGCAACCTCAACAAGCGGCAGCTGGAAAGCTTGGCCGCGGCCGGCGCCTTCGACGGGCTGTGCCCGAACCGGCGCCAAGTGTTCGAGGCGGTCGAGCAGATCATGCGCCACGCGAGCCGGGCGGCCGAGGAGCGCGCGAGCGAGCAGACCTCGCTTTTCACGGCCCTCGCAACAGAGGGCGGCAGCCAGGCTGCAGCTCCGCTGGTGCTGCCCGCCGTAGCGGACTGGCCGCCCATGGAGCGGCTCAAGCGCGAGTTCGAGGCGGTCGGCTTCTATCTCTCCGCCCATCCGCTGGATTCCTACGGCAAGACGCTCGAGCGGCTGGGCGTGATCAGGGCGGCGGAAGCGTTCCAGCGTGTGGCCGAAGGCCGGCTTAGCCGGGTCCGCCTTGCCGGCACGCCGATCGGCAAGCAGGAGCGCACCTCGGCGCGCGGCAACCGCTTCGCCTTCTTGCAGCTTTCCGACACGAGCGGGGTGTTCGAGGTGACGCTCTTCGCCGAGACCCTCTCGGCCGCGCGCGAGCTTATCGACCAGGGCGCACCGCTTCTCATCGCGGCCGACGGACGCGCCGATGGCGATCAGGTGCGCTTTACCGCCCAGTCGATCGAGGCGTTGGAGAAGGCGGCCCAGAACGTGGGGGCCTCATTGCGCATCTATGTCAATGGCGCGGATCCTCTGACCCCGCTCCGGCACCTTCTCGCGCGCGAGAGCAAAGGCAAAGGGCGCATCTGGCTCGTCGCCATGGCGGAGGGTCGTGAGATCGAGATCGCGCTGCAAGGCCGTTACGGCTGCTCACCCCAGCTCCGCCAGGCAATCAGGGCGCTGCCGGGCATCGTCGAGGTCGAGGAGGTGTGACGGCGGTCACAGCGGCCGGCGAAACGGGGGGGGGAAGGGCAATGACAGCCAGCAGCATGGCTCGGAACGAGGAGGCGCTTTCTAGTCTGGGCGGCTCGCGCCGGCAGTTTCTCGCCGGATTGGCGGCCCTCGGCGCCACGGCGGCATTGCCGGCGGGCGTAGCCGCGGCGACCGCGGCCAAGGGGCGTCGTGTCGATGTGCATCATCATTTCTTCCCGCCGGAGTACCTTGCGCCGCTTGCCGAATGGAACAAGCAGGAAGGCGTTGCCGCGGGATTGCAGAAGCCCCAGCAGGATTGGAGCGTCGCCGGCGCGCTTGAGGAGATGGACCGGGGCGGCGTGGCCACGGGGGTTCTTTCAATCTCCACCCCGGGGGTGTGGTTTGGCGAAAAGGGGCAAGCGCGGCGTTTGGCGCGAATCTGCAATGATTACGGGGCGCAAATGGGCCGCGATCATCCCGGTCGCTTCGGTCTCTTCGCCGCCATGCCGATGCCGGACCTCGACGGCGTGTTGCATGAGATCGAGTACGCGCTCGACGTGCTCAAGGCGGACGGCATCGGCTTCATGACCAGCTACGGCGACGTTTGGCCGGGCGATCCGCGCTTTGCGCCCATCTTCGAGGAGCTCGATCGACGCAAGGTCGTCGCTTATTTTCACCCTCTGGCGCCCACTTGCTGCGGCCACCTCCTGCCCGGCGTGCCGGCGGCACTGATCGAGTATCCGCATGATACCGCCCGCGCCGTCTTGAGCTTGCTGATGAGCGGGGCCTTTGCGCGTTACAAGAACATCCGCTTCCTCTTTTCCCACGCCGGCGCCTCGATCCCGGTGCTCGCCGGCCGCATCGTCAATGGCTCGAAGGGCCGCAAGGATCTCGCCGAGATCGCGCCTAACGGCATCGAGCACGAGCTCAAGAAACTTTATTACGATACGGCCAATTCGGCCTATCCGCCGACCATGGCGGCCCTGCTCAAGTTCGTGCCCGTCTCGCAGGTGCTGTTCGGCTCCGATTTCCCCTACCTGATGATCACGCAGAATGTCGACGGGTTCCCCAAGCTCGGTCTTACCGGAAGGGAGCTCCACGCGATCGACCGCGGCAACGCCGAACGGTTGCTGCCTCAGCTGCGGAAGGCGTAGCTCGGCGCAACGATTCCCCCGCCGGCGGGCGCCGTTCCAAGCGTCCCGCCGTCCCCCTTTGCCCTTGCATCCGTGCTCTTTTGCCGCTATCTAACCGGCCACTAATCCACACGCGGGCATCGCGGTCGCTCGGGGAGACATCCTGGGCGCTCGCTCCGGTGGCGGGACTGTATGTCCGGCCTCAAACGCCCGCGGCGGTGCAACCGGAAAAGGACAAGATCATGGCGATCCCGAGCTTCTCGATGCGCCAGCTCCTGGAAGCGGGCGTTCATTTTGGCCATCAGACCCGGCGCTGGAACCCCAAGATGGCACCCTACCTCTTCGGGGTGCGCAACAATATCCACATCATCGACCTGCAGCAGACCGTGCCGCTGCTCTACCGGGCACTTCAGCTCGTCCGCGAGGTGGCGGCCAACAACGGCCGCGTCCTCTTCGTCGGCACCAAGCGCCAGGCCGCGGATATCGTCGCGGAGGAAGCCAAGCGCTGCGGCCAGTATTACGTCAATCACCACTGGCTCGGCGGCATGCTGACCAACTGGAAGACGATTTCCCAGTCGATCAAGCGTCTGCGCGCGCTTGACGACGCCCTCGCCCAGGAAGGCCTCGGCCGCACCAAGAAGGAGCTCCTAAATCTGACGCGCGAGCGCAACAAGTATGAGCGCGCGCTCGGCGGCATCAAGGAGATGGGCGCGCTGCCGGACCTCCTTTTCGTGATCGACACCAACAAGGAGGCCATCGCGGTCGCCGAGGCGAAAAAGCTTGGCATTCCGGTGGTGGCGATCGTGGACAGCAACTCTGATCCGGACGCGATCGACTACCCGGTTCCCGGCAACGACGACAGCCAGCGTGCCATCCGCATCTACTGCGAGCTCATCGCCGGCGCCGTCCTCGATGGGCTACAAGAGCAGCTTGTGAAATCCGGCGTCGACATCGGCGAGAAAGCGGAGGCTCCGCTCGAGCAGCTGCCCGCGGAAGAAGAGGGCGCGGGTGCTGCGGAAGTGGCCGAGATCGCCGCACCTGCGGTGGCCGGTGCGGAAAGCCCGGCCGCGGAGAAGGTAGAGTAGGGTCGCGGCGAAGCCCCCTTTCTGCGGAGGCTTTGAGGCAAAAAACGAGTCATATCAGACGTTTTAGGGCAAGCATTTAGGTAAGAGGTAAAGTCATGGCCGAGATCAGCGCTGCGCTCGTCAAGGAGCTGCGCGAGAAGACCGGCGCCGGCATGATGGACTGCAAGAAGGCGCTCGCGGAGAGTGCCGGCGAGCTTGAAGCTGCCGTCGACTGGCTGCGCAAGAAGGGGCTTGCCGCGGCGGCCAGGAAGGCCGGACGCATTGCCTCCGAGGGCCTGGTCGGCGTCGCTGTCAATCGATCGAGCGGGGCCATCGTCGAGGTCAACAGCGAGACCGACTTTGTGGCGCGCAACGACACATTCCAGGGATTTGCACGTGCGGTTGCCGAGTCGGCGCTTGTCGCGGGCGGCGAGCTCGACGCCATCAGGCGCTCCAAGCTGCCGACGGGGCGCACGGTCGAGGAGGAGCTCGCGCAGCTGATCGCGACCATCGGCGAGAACATCAACCTGCGCCGTGCTGCCGGCCTCAAAGTCGGGCAAGGTGTTGTCGCGAGCTACGTTCATAATCAAGTCTCGCCCGGCCTCGGCCGCATCGGCGTGCTGGTGGCATTGGAGAGCGGCGCCGAGCCTGGGAAGCTCGCCGCCCTGGGCCGTCAGATCGCCATGCAGGTGGCGGCTGCGAACCCGCAGGCGCTCGAGGTGAGCGGCCTCGATCCGGCGCTTGTCGAGCGGGAGCGGCAGGTGCTCGCCGAACAAGCGCGCGGGAGCGGCAAGCCGGAGGAGATCATCCAAAAGATGGTCGAGGGTCGGCTGCGCAAGTTCTACCAGGAGGTCGTGCTCCTCGAGCAAGACTTCGTGGTGGAGCCGGGCACTTCGGTCGGCAAGGCGGTCGAGGCGGCGAGCAAGGCGCTCGCGGCGCCGATCAAGGTTGCCGGCTATGTTCGCTTCGCCCTCGGTGAAGGCATCGCGAAGAAGCAAGGCAATTTCGCGGCGGAAGTGACGCAGCTGACGACCTAAGGCAAGCGGCCACGCGGCTATTCCCGGATCGGCGGTGACGATTTTAAGACCTTGATTTTGCTGGCGCGGACCCCTCCCGCTTGGGGTATAGTGCGCCTGCGCTGCGCGCCCGACCGCACCTGCGATGACGGGCCTTTTTGGTGCGGCGCCGCCGGCTTCCCGGGAGAGGATGAGCCTAGGACGATGTCGATCGAATCGCCAATTGAGCCGCGCCTCCGCTATCGCCGCATCCTCCTCAAGATCTCGGGCGAGGCGCTGCTCGGCCAGCGGGAATACGGGCTCGACTGGCTCACGGTGCGGCAGATCGCTAGTGACATCCAGACGGTGCGGACTCTCGGGGCCGAGATCGCCCTCGTCATCGGCGGCGGTAATATTTTCCGCGGCCTCGAGGGCAACATGCATGGCATGGAGCGCGCGAGCGCGGACCAGATCGGAATGCTGGCGACCGTGATGAACGCCCTTGCCGTGCAGAACGCGCTCGAGCGGCTCGGCGTCGACACCCGCGTGCTCTCGGCCATCCCCATGCAGGCGGTGTGCGAGCCTTACATCCGCCGCCGGGCGCACCGCCATCTCGAGAAGGGGCGGGTGGTAATTTGTGCCGCCGGCACCGGCAATCCCTTCTTCACCACCGACACTGCGGCAGCGCTGCGCGCCTCAGAGCTCGCCTGCGACGTGCTTATCAAGGGTACCAAGGTCGACGGCGTCTATTCGGCCGACCCGCACAAAGTCATGAACGCCACCCGTTACGAGCGGCTCAGCTACCTTGACGTGCTCTCCCGCGATCTCAAGGTGATGGACGCCTCGGCGATCTCGCTCGCGCGCGAGAATCGCATTCCCATCCTGGTGTTTTCGCTGCACAATTCGGGCGCTTTTGCGGATGTGGTGCAAGGCCGTGGCCTCTTCACCCTGATCGGCGAAGAGAAGGCGGCAAAGCTTGCAGATTCTTGACTGCGCATAGAGGCAAGCCGTGAGCGAGCAGGATATCAACGGTCTCAAGCGGCGCATGGATGGCGCCATTGAGGTGTTGCGCAAGGAGCTTGGCGGTCTCAGGACCGGGCGGGCGTCGGCCAATCTGTTGGAGCCCGTCCAGGTGAGCGCTTACGGCTCCACCATGCCGCTCAACCAAGTCGGCACCGTGGGCGTGCCGGAGCCCCGCATGATCACCGTGCAGGTGTGGGACAAGACTCTGGTCAGTGCGGTCGACAAGGCGATCAGGGAATCCGGCCTCGGGCTCAACCCGCAGGCCGAGGGCACTTTGGTCCGCGTGCCGATTCCAGAGCTCTCCCAGGAGCGCCGGCAGGAGCTTTCCAAGGTCGCCCACAAATACGCCGAGCTGGCCCGCGTTGCCGTGCGCAACGTGCGGCGCGATGGGATGGAGCATTTGAAGCGCCAGGAGAAGGCCCACGAGATTTCCGAGGACGATCATCGCCACCGCTCCGACGAGATCCAGAAGCTGACCGACGGCTACATCAAGAGAATCGACGAGACGTTGGCGCAAAAGGAAAAGGAGATCATGCAGGTCTGATGAGCCCGCCCTCGCATATCGATTCCGTTCCATCCACCTCGGCCACGTCGGCGGCACCGCTCCATGTCGCCATCGTGATGGACGGCAACGGGCGCTGGGCCAAGGCGCGCGGCTTGCCGCGCACCGCGGGGCACAGGCGTGGCGCCGACGCCGTGCGCCAAGCCGTGCGCAGCGCCGTCGAGCTTGGCGTCGGCTACCTCACGCTCTTCGGCTTCTCTTCCGAGAATTGGCGCCGCCCGGCCGCGGAAGTCCACGACCTCATGGGGCTCCTGCGCCATTATTTGCGCGGGGAGGTGGCCGAGCTTCACGGGAACAGGGTCAGGATCCGCGTTATTGGCGAACGCGGACGCCTCGCCCCCGACATCGTCGAGCTCATCGAGAGCGCTGAGGCGCTGACGCGAGAGAACAGCGCCCTTGTCCTCACCGTCGCCTTGAGCTACGGCGGTCGGCAGGACATCGTCCAAGCCACCCAGCGACTCGCCGCCGAGGCGGCGGCCGGCCGTCTCAGCGCGAGCGAGATCGATGAGGCGCTTTTTGCGCGCTATCTCTGGACCGGAGACATCCCGGACCCCGACCTCGTGATTCGCACCAGCGGGGAGCGCCGGGTGAGCAATTTTTTGCTTTGGCAATCGGCATATGCCGAGTTCGTCTTCCTTGATACGCTATGGCCGGATTTCTCCAAAAGCGACTTCGAGCGCGCGATCCGGGAGTTTCACGGTCGTGAACGACGGTACGGCACCAGCCGTGGCTGAAAGGACCCTCGGCAGCTTGGCGCTCCGCGCGATCTCTGCCTTGGCCATGGCGCCGGTCGCCATCGGTGCCATTCTCTTGGGCCCACCCTACTTCGACCTCTTGGTGGCGCTTGGCTGTGGCGTGCTTGCCTGGGAATGGAACCGCCTGTGCGGCGGCGGGCGCGCCGACGGACCCGGATGGGCGCTCCTAGGCGTGCTTATGGCGGTGGTAGGCGCGGCAAGCCAGGGCGCCTTCGCGGTTGCGGGGGCGCTTGCCCTCCTCGGCGCTGCGGCGGTCTATGGCGCGGCCGCAGGTGCTGGGCGGCCCACGCCGTTGTGGCATGCGGGGGGCGTGCTTTATTTGGCGCTTCCAAGCCTCGCCCTGCTCTGGCTGCGGAGCGAGACGGGCGCCTATGCGGTTCTCTGGCTGTTCCTCGTGGTGTGGGCGACCGATATCGGCGCCTATGCCGCAGGGCGCCTCTTGGGCGGCCCTCGTCTCGCCCCGAGAATCAGTCCCAACAAGACCTGGGCCGGGGTGGCGGGGGGGTTCGTGGCGGCCGTGGTTACCGGCTCTGTCCTGGGGCCCTCCTTCGGCGTCTCTTCCCGCGGCCTCGTCGGCGCGCTGAGCGCCTTCGTCTCCCTCGCCGCTCAGCTGGGCGATCTGGCGGAATCGGCGGTCAAGCGCCATTTCAAGGTCAAGGATATGAGCGGCCTCATACCCGGCCATGGCGGCCTCTTCGACCGAGTCGACGGCCTCTTGGCGGCCGCCCCGGCGGTTGCCCTCGTTGCGCTTTTCTCAGGTGGCGGCGTGCTCTCATGGCGCTGAGCGTAAGAGAGCCTTATGGCAGCATCGAAGGACAGCCGGCGTCCAGGCGCGTCACGGTTTTGGGCTCGACCGGCTCGGTCGGGTGCAGCACGCTGGATCTCCTCGCGCGCAACCCAGAGAGCTTTGAGGTCGAGGCCCTCACGGCAAAGAGCAACGTCGTGCGCCTGGCCGAGCAGGCCTTGCGCCATCACCCGGCACTCGCGGTGATTGCCGACGAGCGGCACTACCCGGCCCTCAAGGCAGCGCTTTCCGGCACGGGCATCGAGATTGCGGCCGGCCGCGAGGCCCTTCTCTATGCGGCGCGCCGGCCGGCCGACTGGGTGATGGCCGCGATCGTGGGGGCGGCCGGGCTCGAGCCGACGCTTGCCGCCATCGAGCGCGGCGCCATCGTGGGCCTTGCCAACAAAGAGACGCTGGTGTGCGCGGGCGATATCGTCATGCGCCAAGTGGCTCTCAGCGAGGCGACGCTGCTTCCCGTCGATTCCGAGCACAGCGCCATCTTCCAGGTCTTCGATTCCGCCCACGCCGGTGCCGTCGAGCGCATCATCCTGACGGCCTCCGGCGGTCCCTTCCGCACCATCCATCCCTCCCAGCTCCATTCGGTGACGCCGGCTCAAGCGGTCGCGCACCCCAACTGGACGATGGGGGCCAAGATCTCGGTCGACTCGGCGACGATGATGAACAAGGGGCTCGAGGTGATCGAGGCGTCCCATCTCTTTCCGGTAGCCCCCGAGCGGATCGAGATCGTGGTGCATCCCCAGTCGGTCATCCACAGCATGGTCGAATACGTGGACGGCTCGGTGCTCGCTCAACTCGGCACGCCGGACATGCGCACGCCGATCGCCTATGCGCTATCATGGCCGGCGCGCATGGCGGCGCCCGCGAAACGGCTCGACTTTGCCAACCTCTCGGCGCTCACCTTCGAGGCGCCCGACGCGGAACGTTTTCCGGCGCTGCGCGTGGCCCGCGAGGCCTTGCAAAGCGGGGGGAACGCGCCAACTATCCTCAACGCCGCCAATGAGGTCGCCGTGACGGCGTTCCTCGAGGGGCGCATCCGCTTCCTCGACATCGTGTCCGTCGTCGAGGGGACGCTCGGGGAAATCCCGAACACGCCGCTCGCCACACTGGCGGAAGTGCGCGCGGCGGACGGGGTCGCACGCGAGGTGGCCGAGCGGCGCGCTGGCGCCCTGCCGCGGCCGAGCTGAGGTCCGGAGAAGAACGAGCTAACGATATGGACTTTATCCTGAGCGCTCTTCAGTACGTCGTGCCTTTCCTCGTCGTGCTCACCGTGCTGGTGTTCGTGCACGAGATGGGCCATTTCTGGATCGCACGGAGGAATGGCGTGCGCGTCGAGGTGTTCTCGATCGGCTTCGGGCCGGAGATCATCGGTTGGACCGACAAGCACCAGACGCGCTGGAAGATCAGCGCGCTGCCTTTGGGCGGCTACGTTCGGATGTTCGGCGACGCCAACGCGATGAGCGAGCCGGACGAGGCGGTCCAGGCGATGACGCCCGAGGAGCGTGCGGTCTCCTTCCACCACAAGCGCGTGGGGCAGCGCGCCGCCGTGGTCGTGGCCGGACCGGTCGCGAACTTCCTGCTGGCGATTTTCGCGTTCGCCTGTCTCTTCTCGATCGTGGGGCAGCCCTTCACCTCTCCGGTCATCGGGCAGGTCGATCCCGGGAGTGCTGCGGCGCGCGCCGGGTTTGAGCCGGGCGACCGTATCATGTCGATCAACGGGACGAGAATCGAACGCTTCCAACAGGTCATCCAGATCGTCGAAGTGGGGTTGGGCGAGCCGCTCACGGTCGAGGTCGCGCGCGAGGGCAAGACGACGATCCTGCACGCCGTGCCCGATGTGATCGAACGGCGCGACAATTTCGGCCACCGTTATCAGATCGGCCGTCTCGGCCTGCGCGCGAAAGGAGTCGAATACGTCCGTTATGACCCGCTTTCGTCGCTCTGGCGGGCGACCGAGGAGACCGGCAGCCTTACCATGGCTACGCTCAAGGCGATCGGGCAGATGGTCGCCGGCACGCGCAGCACGGACGAGCTGCAAGGCCCTATCGGGATCGGCAAGATGGCGGGCGATGTGGCCGAGGGCGGTATCGTTCCGCTTGTCTGGTTTCTCGCGGTTCTCTCGCTCAATCTCGGCCTCATCAACATCTTGCCCATTCCCATGCTTGACGGCGGCCATCTGCTGTTCTATGCGCTCGAGGCCATCCGGCGTCGGCCGCTCGCCCCCCGCATACAGGATTACGGTTTCCGGATCGGGCTCACTCTGGTATTCCTGTTGATGGTCTTCGCGACATGGAACGACCTTGTGCACCTCAAGGTGATCCAATTCGTTACCGGCCTGATATCCTGAGGGTCGGCTAGAAACCTCGAAAACCGCGAGCGGGGAGGCCTTGGTGGGGTTCATTGCGCGATGGAGGATAGCATTGTGGCTGGCGGCGGCCTGCCTGCTGTTGCCGCTCGGCTCCGTCGCCCAGACCCCCGCCTCCGGCGGCGACGTGGTGCGCGAAATCCGCATCGAAGGAACCCAGCGCATCGAGCCCGCGACCGCGCGCTCATATCTCACCATCCACCTCGGCGACAAGTTCGACCCCGAGAAGATGGACGAGTCCTTGAAGGCGCTCTATGCGACCGGGCTGTTTGCCGACGTTGTCCTGCGCCGCGACGGCAACACGCTCGTGGTGCGCGTCGTCGAGAACCCGGTCATCAATCGGGTCGCCTTCGAAGGGAACAAGAAGATCGAAGACAAGCAGCTGAACGACGAGATCCAGCTCAAGCCGCGCACGGTATACAGCCGGACCAAGGTGCAACAGGACGTGAAGCGCATTCTCGAGGTCTATCGCAGAAGCGGGCGCTTCTCCGCCACGGTCGAGCCCAAGGTGATCACGCTTCCCGAGAACCGCGTCGACTTGGTGTACGAGATCGACGAGGGCGACAAGACCAAGGTCACGCGCATCAGCTTCATCGGCAATCACGTATTCGGCGACGGTCGGCTGCGTGAGGTGGTCCAGACGGTTGAGAGCGCCTGGTGGAAATTCTTCACCAGCAACGATACCTACGACCCCGACCGGCTGACCTTCGACCGCGAGCTCTTGAGGAAGTTCTATCTCGCGAACGGCTACGCCGACTTCCGCGTCGTCTCGGCTGTCGCCGAGCTCGCGCCCGACAAGAGCGGATTTTACATAACTTTCACCCTCGACGAGGGCGAGCGCTACACCTTCGGCAAGATCGCGGTGAAGAGCTCGGTCAAGGACATCGACGCGGCCACGCTCGAGGGCCTCCTCACCGTCAAGGAAGGCGATTGGTACAATGCCGACCAGGTCGAGGCCACGATCAAGGCGATTTCGGACGCGCTTGGGAGCAGGGGCTACGCTTTCGTGGACGTTCGTCCGCGCATCGAGCGAGACAAGGACAAGAAGACCGTTTCCATCACCTTCGACGTGCAAGAGGGTCCGCGCGTCTATGTTGAGCGGATCAACATCAAGGGCAATACGCGCACGCTCGACAAGGTGATTCGCCGCGAGCTGGATTTCGCCGAGGGCGACGCTTTCAGCACGTCGAAGATCGAGGAGTCGCGCCGCCGGTTGAAAAATCTCGGCTTTTTCGATACCGCCGACATCAGCAACACGCCCGGCTCGCAGCCCGATACCACGGACGTGACCGTCGAGGTCAAGGAGAAGCCGACGGGAGAGGTCTCGCTCGGCGCCGGATATTCGACGACGGACGGGGTCATCGGCGATGTCGGCGTTCGGGAGAAGAACTTCCTCGGCACCGGTCAGGATCTATCTACGCGCTTCGCGATTTCGTTCCGCACGCAGGAGCTCGACGGCAGCTGGACCGATCCGTACTTCATGGACAGCAATATCGCGGTCGGCGCCGACGTGTTCGATCTGCAGCAGGACCTGACGACCGAAAGCACGTTCCGGCAGGTGGCACTCGGCGGCACGGCGCGCGCCGGTTACGGGATAATCCCGGATCTGCGCGAGACCTGGCACTACACGATACGGCGGGACATCGTCGACAAGATCGCCTCGGACGCCTCGCTCTTCATCCAGCAGCAGCACGGCGCCGCCGTGACCTCGCTCATCGGCCAGGAGCTGATGTACGACAAGCGCGACAACCGCTTCGATCCGACCAGCGGCTATTTCTGGAGGATCTCAACCGACTTCGCGGGGCTCGGCGGCAGCGTCGTCTATCAGCGCGACGTGTTGGCCGCCGGATACTATTATCCGATCGCCGACCAGTGGGTGATCAGCGCGGCCGGCGAGGGCGGCTACATGTTGCGGCTCGGGCCGAAGATCCGCATCACCGACAGCTTCTTCCTCGGCGGCGACAATTTCCCCGGCTTCGAGACCGCCGGCATCGGCCCTCGCGACTCCAATACCGGCGATGCGCTCGGCGGGCGGGAGTATTACGACGCCACCTTGGAATTGACCGTGCCCTTGGGCCTGCCCAAGGAGTTCGGCATCGTCGGCAAGGTCTTCACCGAGGCGGGCTCGCTCACCAAGGCGGATTACGTCGGCCCGGGCGTCACCGATACGGGTGACCTGCGGGCCTCGGCCGGCATCGGCATCGCCTGGGCCTCGCCCTTCGGGCCCATCCGGGTGGACATCGCCAGGCCCTACATCATGGACAAGGGCGACAAGACACAGCTGTTCCGTTTCAACTTCGGCACACGGTTTTAGGACATGGATATGGTACGCAGGATCGTCATCACGACTTTGGCCGCCTTGGCACTTGCTCAGCTGACTGCGGTGCCGGGAGCTTGGGCGCAAAGGAAGTTTCCCACCCCCGTCATCGCCGTCGTCGACATACAGGAGGTCATGCAGACTGCCGAGGCGCCCAAGGGAATCCGGGCGCAAATGCAGAAGGCACAGGCCGGCTTTCAGCAGGGCTTGCAAGGCAAGAACGATGAGTTGAAGAAGCTTGATCAGGATCTGCAAGCGCAGCGCAGCGTCTTGGCAGCCGATGCCTATCAGCAGCGCCAACGCGAATTCGATCAGAAAGTCGCAGATGCGCAGCGCGAGGTTCAGGAGCGTCGCGGCAAGCTCGATACCGCATTCAACAATGCCTTTCAGCAGGTGGAGCAGGCGGTCGTTCAGATCGTCAATCAGATGGCGAAGGAGACTAGTACTACGCTCGTCCTCAACAAGGGGGCCGCCATCGTCCTATACGCCCAGCCCGACTTGGACATCACCCAGGAGGTCATCAAGCGGCTCAATGCGAAGCTGCCCTCCGTTGCCGTGGCGATTCCAAAGTAATTTTGCGCGCCGCGAGGCGGGCCCCGGCTTCCCACCACCCGCCATGCCGCTCCGCGCGAAAGGGGTGGCAGCGCGGCACTTGCCGATCTGACATTGATAACTTGCGGAGAATCGGGCAAAAAGTGCAGTATTGAGCGAACCTTGGCGAGGTCGCCGGGGAACAAGCGCCGTGGCGTTTTGAGCATGGCCGCAAGCGGGATCGGCTCAGCCGGATAAGCTATTGGGGGATGGAAGCGCGCTGGCCGTCCTAGGGCGGGCGCCGCGGATGCTGGACGATGGGCGAAGGAGCGATGGAAGCGTCGGGAACCAAGATCAAGCCCGCTGAGATCGACATCGAGCGGTTGATGGAGCTCATCCCTCACCGTTATCCCTTCTTGATGATCGACCGGGTTGTCGAGGTGGTGTTGGGCGAAAGCGCGGTCGGCATCAAGAACGTCTCGGTCAACGAGCCGTTTTTCGCCGGCCACTTCCCGAAGCATCCCGTCATGCCCGGGGTGCTCATCATCGAGGCGATGGCGCAGACCGCCGCCGTGCTGGTCGTCTACACGATTGGCGACTCGGCGGCCGGGAAGGTGGTCTATTTCATGACGCTCGACGATTGCCGCTTTCGCCGGCCGGTGATGCCGGGCGATCAGCTGCGCATCCACGTCAAGAAGCAGCGTCAGCGGGGTGCGGTATGGAAATTCCGCGGCGAGGCGAAGGTGGACGGCATTCTGGTCGCCGAGGCGACGTTCGGCGCGATGATCCTGGAGAACAAATAGCGACATGGCGGTACTGCGGCGCGAGGCGGCCACCAAGGCAGGCGGCACGGCGGTCGATATTCATCCGACCGCCATCGTCGATGCGCGCGCCGAGTTGGGCCCGGGTGTCCGGATCGGACCCTATTCGGTGATCGGGGCGCATGTGCGTCTCGCCGAACGTGTGCGCGTCGACTCGCACGTGGCGATCGACGGCAGGACCACGATCGGCCCGGGCACGGCGATCTTTCCCTTCGCCTCGATCGGCCATATTCCGCAGGATCTCAAGTACAAGGGCGAGCCCTCCGAGCTCGTCATCGGCGCCAACAACACCATCCGCGAGCACGTCACCATGAACCCGGGAACCACCGGCGGCGGCATGGTGACGCGGGTGGGTGACAACTGCCTTTTCATGGTCGGCTCCCATGTGGCGCATGATTGCCAGGTCGGCGACCATGTCGTGATGGCCAACAATGCAACGCTCGCGGGCCACGTGCACGTGGGCGATTGGGCCATCCTCGGCGGGCTCTCGGCTGTGCACCAGTTCGTGCGCATCGGCCGTCACGCCATGATCGGCGGCATGTCGGGGGTCGAGCACGACGTCATTCCCTACGGCTCGGTGATGGGCAATCGCGCGCGCCTTGCCGGGCTGAACGTCGTGGGGCTCAAGCGCCGGGGCTTCACGCGCGAGCAGATTCACACGCTGAGGACGGCCTATCGGCTCCTCTTCGCGCAGGAAGGCAGCATGGCGGAGCGCCTGTCGGACGCCGAGGAGATCTATCACGACAACGAGACCGTGATGGAGATCGTGGCGTTCATACGCGCGGATTCGAGCCGCGCCATCTGCCAGCCCAGGCCGGGGGATGTCGAGTAAGCTCGGCATCGTGGCAGGCGGCGGCTCGCTGCCGCAGCGATTGATCGAGGCCTGCCGCAGAGACGGACGCGAGGTCTTCGTCGTCGCCGTCAAAGGCCAGGCCGATGCGGCGGCGCTCGTCGGCACGCCGCACGAATGGGTGCGCATCGGGGCGCCGGGCAGGGCGGTCGAACTCGCGCGCGAGCACGGCATCACCGAGGTAGTGTTCGCCGGCCGCTTCCGCCGCCCGAGCCTCTTGGAAGTCTTTCCCGACTGGCTGGCCATGCAGTTCATCCTCGAGGTCGGCAAGCACGTCTTCCGCGATGACGGGTTTCACAAAGCGGTGGTCGACTGGGCCGGACGGCTTGGCTTCCGCATCCTCGGCCCGGAGACGATCGATCGGGGGCTCTTGGCTCCGGAAGGGGTGCTGGGAGCGGTTGAGCCGGACGCCGAGGCCTGGAGCGATATCGCGCGGGGCATCGAGGTGGCGCGGGCTCTCGGGAGTGCCGATGTCGGCCAGGGCGCCATTGTTCAACAAGGCGTGGTACTCGCCGTCGAGGCGATCGAGGGGACGGACGCGATGATCGCGCGCGCGGGCAAGCTCCGGCTCAAGGGGCGGGGCGGCGTGCTCGTCAAGGCGAGGAAGCCGGCGCAGGAGGCGCGCATCGATCTCCCCGTGATCGGCGTGCGCACGATCAAGCACGCCAAGGCGGCCGGCCTCAGCGGGATCGCGATCGAGGCGGGCGGCGCCCTCGTGATCGACCGCGAGGAAGTGGTCGAGGCCGCCGATGCCGCCCGCATCTTCGTCGTCGGGGTCAAGGTGAGCGCGTGAGCGCGTCTCCGTCGACGGCTCAAGAGGCGAATGCCCGCGGGCCGCTGATCTTCCTCATGGCGGGCGAGCCCTCCGGGGATGCGCTCGGTGCCCGTCTCATGGCCGCCCTCCGGCGCGAGACCAACGGGACCGTGCGCTTCGCGGGCATCGGCGGCGAGCGCATGATCGGCGAGGGGCTCAACAGCCTGTTTCCGATGGAGGAGCTCTCCATCATGGGCCTGGCGGAAGTGCTGCCGCGCGCGCTGGGCATCTTGCGCCGTATCAACGAGACCGCCGCGCGCGTGCGCGCGCTCAAGCCGGCCGCCGTAGTCTCGGTGGATGCCACCGGTTTCTGCTTCCGGGTCGAGCGGCGGCTCAAGGGAGCCGGCATTCCGCTCATCCATTACGTGGCGCCGATGGTGTGGGCCTGGCGGCCCTGGCAGGCGCGGGCGCTCGCCAAGTTCCTCGATCATCTCATCGCGCTCTTGCCCTTCGAGCCGCCTTATTTCGAGCGCTGCGGTATCGCCACCACCTTCGTCGGTCATTCGGTCGTGGAGGAGCCGGCGGACAAGGGCGACGGCCCCGCCTTCCGCGCGCGCCATCGCATTCCTCCCAAGGTCCCCTTGCTCGCCGTTCTGCCGGGGAGCCGCCATGCCGAGGTGCGGCGCCTTCTTCCGGCCTTTGCCGGGACGCTGGCTCTACTCAAAGAGAGCTTCCCGGACCTCCACGCCGTCGTCCCCACGGTGAGCACGGTGGACGAGGAGGTCGCCCGTGCGGCGGCCCGGTGGCCGGTGCCGGCAATCGTGGTACGCGGCATTGCCGAGAAATACGATGCGTTTGCCGCCGCGGACGCAGCACTCGCCGCTTCGGGCACGGTCTCGCTTGAATTGGCGCTCGCGCGCTGCCCGATGGTGATTGCCTACAAGGCGAGCCCGATCACCGTATGGATCGTGCGCCATTTCATGATCAAGATACGCTACGTGAGCGTGATCAACCTGCTGCTCGACAGAGCTCTCATCCCCGAGCTCCTGCAGGAAAACTGCCGCCCCGCGCGCCTGGCCGAGGCGGTCGCCACGCTGCTCCGCGAGCCCGCGGCGGGCCGGGCGCAGATCGAGGGCGCAAGGGCCGCCTTCAAGGCGCTCGACCTGGGCGGCCCGTCGCCCTCTCTGCGCGCCGCGCGCACCATCCTTCGCGTGATCGCGGAGAAGACAAAGGCCGCCCGACTGTCGTAGCATCGCCCGATGCACCGCTTAGGCGGAATGGGGGCGGAACTCAGGATGAGGACACTCAGATGACCGTGACCGAAGCCCAACCGACCAAGACCGGCAAGTCCGGGTTCGAAGGCTCGCGTTTTCTGCACACCATGATCCGGGTGCGCGACCTCGACAAGTCGCTCGACTTCTACACCCGCCTTCTCGGCATGAAGCTCCTGCGCAAGAAGGACTATCCCACGGGAGAGTTCACTCTTGCCTTCGTGGGCTATGGCGACGAGACGGATGCAACGGTGGTCGAGCTCACCCACAACTGGCCGCGCAAGGATGCCTATGCGCTCGGCGAGGCCTTCGGCCATCTCGCCATCTCGGTCGCCGACATTTACGGCGCCTGCGAGCGCCTGGCCAAGGAAGGGGTCAAGATCCCGCGCCCGCCCGGCCCGATGAAGCACGGCGGCTCGGTCATCGCTTTCATCGAGGATCCCGACGGCTACAAGATCGAGCTGATCGAGCGGAGTTAGGCCCAAACGACATTCAGTTCATCGTCAGTCCGGAAGCTTAGGCGAGCCGGGGAAAAGCCGTGCTTTTCCCGGTCGCGAGCCTTGCTATCCGGAATCCGTGGGTGTGCTCGTGCCGTCCCATCCGTAGATTCCGGATCGCGCAAACCATCGCATCGGCGATGATTTGCCTGTCCGGAATGACGGCCCGGTAATGACAGTTGTCGGCAGGAAGCGCGGGCGCGACCGGCCGATCCGCTATTTGCGCTTCTCCACGGGCACGTAGCTGCGCTGGCCGTAGCCCGTGTAGAGCTGGCGCGGCCGGCCGATCTTCTGCAGCGGATCCTCGATCATCTCGTTCCACTGCGCGTCCCAGCCGACGGTGCGCCCGACGGCGAAGAGTGCTGTGAACATGCTGGTCGGCAAGTTCATCGCCTTGAGGATGATGCCCGAGTAGAAATCGACATTCGGATAGAGCTTGTGCGACACGAAGTACTCGTCCTCGAGTGCTATCTTCTCGAGCGCCATGGCGAGCTCGAGGAGCGGCTCGTTCTTGACGCCGAGCTCCTCGAGAACCTCGTAGCAGGTGCGGCGGATGATGGCCGCGCGCGGATCGTAATGCTTGTAGACCCGGTGCCCGAAGCCCATGAGGCGGAACGAATCGTTCTTGTCCTTGGCGCGCTTGATGAACTCGGGGATTTTGTCCTTGCTGCCGATCTGGCGCAGCATGTTGAGCACCGCTTCGTTGGCCCCTCCGTGCGCCGGTCCCCACAGCGAGGCGATCCCCGCCGCGATGCAGGCAAAGGGATTGGCGCCGCTCGAGCCGGCGAGCCTGACCGTCGAGGTCGAGGCGTTCTGCTCGTGGTCGGCGTGCAGGACGAAGATGCGGTCCAGCGCGCGCGCAAGCACCTTGCTCACCTTATATTCCTCGGCCGGCACGGCGAAGGTCATGTGCAGGAAATTCTCGGCGTAGCTGAGCTCGTTGCGCGGATATACGAAGGGCTGGCCCATCGAGTACTTGTAGGCCATCGCCGCGATGGTCGGCATCT
>JBKQRV010000012.1:0-8334 GCA_052143835.1 Alphaproteobacteria bacterium | reverse complement strand
TGCCGGGCTTGACCCGGCAATCCATGGACCCCCGGGTCAAGCCCGGGGGTGACGAGAAAAATTGGCGATTCCATCAAGGCGGAACTCGCTCTAGTTGGCACCGGCGCTCCGATCGGCGTGCAGATGTCTCAGATGCGCCGGCCCGTGCTCTCCCAATAGGGATCGCGCAGCGCGCGCTTCTTGATCTTGCCCGAATCCTCGCGCGGCAGCTCGTTCCGGATCTCGACCCGGCGCGGCAGCTTGTAGTCGGCGAGCCGAGCGGCGAGCGCCGCGATCACCTGCTCGGGCCGCAGCACGGCACCCTCCGCCGGTGCTACCACGGCCATGATGCTCTCGCCGAACTCCGCGTCCGGGATGCCGAAGACGGCGCAATCGTCAACTCCGGGGAGCGCGTGGATCGCCGCCTCGATCTCGGCGGGATAGACGTTGACCCCGCCCGAGATGATCATGTCCCGCTTGCGGTCGCAGAGATAGAGATAGCCGTCGCCATCGAAATAGCCGACGTCGCCGACCGTGATCAGGCCCTCCCGCTCGATGAGGCGGCGCTCGTCGGGCTGGTTCTGATAGGTGAAGTCGGGATAGGCGCCCACACGGACGTAGAGCTCGCCCTCCCTCCCCTGCGGCACTTGGCACCCCTCCTCGTCGAGCACCTTGACGACGGCGCCCTCGACCGCGCGGCCGACGGTGCCGCGGTGGGCGAGCCACTCGGCGCTATCGCAGAAGGTGACCGGGCCGGTCTCGGTGGCACCATAGAACTCGACGAGGGCACCGCTCCACCACTCGATCATCGCCCCCTTCACCTCGGGCGGACAAGGGGCGGCCGCGTGCACCACGCACTCGAGCGAGGAGACGTCGTAGTGCCGGCGCACGCGCTCCGGCAGGTTGAGGAGGCGCACGAACATCGTCGGCACCATGAAGGCGTGGCTGATGCGGTGGCGCTCGACAAGTGCCAGGAACGCCTCGGCATCGAAACGCGGCATGAGCGCCACGAGGCCGCCCATGCGCGCGGCATTGAGCGCATAGGCGTTGGGCGCGCTGTGATAAAGCGGCCCGGGGATGAGCGCGCGCATGCCCGGCCGGAAGCCGTAGACGCGGGCGCGCAAGGCGTGGAGTGCTGCGAGCTCGACGGGCGTCGGGCGGAAGCGCCGCACGCCCTTGGGCACGCCCGTGGTGCCGGAGGTGTAGATCATGCTCTCACACGGCGGAGGTGCCCGCACCTCGCTCGGCGCCTGCGGCTCGACCCACTCGTCCCAGGAGACGGCGCCGGCGGGCACGCGGGCTTCGTCATCCGCAATCCCGTAGGCCGCGCAAAGCGCGGGCGGGGTCGGCACGATCAGCGCGGAGAGGCCGGGAGCGGCGGCGTCGCGCACTGGGCGCCAGAGATCGGCATGGACGACGAGCACGCCGGCACCGCTGTCCTTGAGGACATAGGCGACCTCCTCCTCCTTGAAATGCCAGTTGATCGGCACCGCGTAGGCGCCGCGGCGGAGGGCGGCGAGACTCGCCTCGAGGAAGGGCGCGTCGTTGCGCATCAATATGGCGACGGTGTCGCCCTCGCCGACGCCGAGGTGCTGGAGGCCGCCCGCCGCCTTGGCCACGCGCGTCGCCAAGGTCTCCCACGTGAGGTGGTCGGCACCACTCAAGAGGCCGTGAAGCTCGCGCATGGCTCCCCTTTAACAGAACGAGCGTTTGACGGCGAGTCCGGGCTTGCTCTAGGACATGCCGAGCATGGATGTCTCTCGGAGGCGTGCTGATGGCCGATTTCATCGAGAGCTATCGTGGCGTGGTCAAGGCCTGGGAGTGCGACAACTTCGGCCACTTCACCGTGGCCTATTATTTCGAGCGCTTCGGCGAGGCCTCGATCGCGACGCTCGCCGGCTTGCGCGCGCGTGGCCTCCTATCCGAAGGCGAGGATTGGCGCTCGAGCGCCTTCGTCGCTCGTTTCCAGGAGGAGCTGCGCGCGGGCGACGGGCTGCACATCCTCACGACCGTCGCCGAGCAAAGCGCCGAGCGCCTGCGCTTCGAGCACAAGCTCGTCAACTCCGTGAGCGGTACCGTGGCGACAACCGTCGAGGAGACGCTTACCCCGAGAGTGCCAGGTGCCGCGGCCGAGGAAGCCATCGCCGCTCAGCCGGGCAAAGGCTTCATGGTGGGCTCGCTCGACGTGGTGCGCGCCGCCGAGCTCGACGAGCACGGCGAGCTTTCGCTCGGCGGCTATGTTCACCGCAGCTCGGCCGCCTCGGCCCAGCTCCTCGGTGCCGCCGGCATCACGCCCGAGTACCTGCGCGCGAACCAGCGCGGCTTTGCCACCTTCGAGATCCGCCTCGAGCTGCGTGAGCCGCGGCCGCGCGCGGGCGTGCGCCTCAGGGTCGAGTCCGCACTACGGCGTCTCGGCAGCTCCTCGCTCCAGATGCTGCACCGCATGTGCGAGGTGCCGAGCGGGCGTCTGGTGGCAAGCGGCAGCCAGTCCGGTGCCCACTTCGATCTCGCGACCCGTCGCTCGACCCCCATCCCGCAAGAGCTGCGCGAGCGCGCGGCGGCCTATCTCGTCGGCTGAGGCCGGCGAGAGAGAACTTCGCCTCTCCCCTTGAGGGAGAGGCCGGCCCGCAGGGCCGGGTGAGGGGTCTTACGGCCGGCAGGCCGGAAACTAACCGCAAGCGAGAGGTCCCGGCATCACCCCTCACCCTCCCAGCGCTGCGCGCTGGGCCCCTCGTCGATCAGATCCTTGATCTTGAGACCGCCGAGTGTCACGCCCCTGCTCATCTCCCGGATGCGCCGAGCAGCCGCGCGCGCCTCCTCGCGATTGACGACACCTTTAGGCGGGACCAAGCGTGCGACCTCCCTGCCATGGCGGGTGATGACAACTTCCTCGCCGCGCTCAACCCGGTCGAGCAGCGCACTCAGGGTGTTCTTGGCCTCAAAAGCCTCTACTTCTTTCACGATTTTCCTGGCGCAGGCCAAACGGCAGCAGACTGATTTTGGCAGAGCGGGATTCGAAATGCAAAATCGAAGTGGGAAATTATGGTAGAAGGAAGGGCCCGCGGCGGTCAGACCGCGGCAGGGTGAGGACGACTACGTCCAATCGACATTTGCTTCATTGTCATTCCGGAAGCTTAGGCGAGCCCGGGAAAAGCCGAGCTTTTCCCGGCCGCGAGCCTAGCTATCCGGAATCCATAGCTGCGCTCGCGCAGTGCCGGCCATGGGTTCCGGATCGCGCAAATCATCGTCGACACGATGATTTGCTTGTCCGGAATGACGGCCCTGAAAATGAACGTCGATTCGTCCTACCGCCCCTGAAACGCGGGCTTGCGCTTCTCCATGAAGGCGCGGCGGCCTTCGACGTAGTCCTCGCTCGCGAAGCAGCGCGCCACGAGCTCGTCGCAGCGCTTGCTGTCGAGGGCGGGCGAGGGCTTGGCGAGCTCGGCGACGACGCCCTTGATCGCCTCAAGCGTCAAGGGCGCGTTCTCCGCGATCATGGCGCAATAGGAGCGCACATAGGCCTCGAGCTCGGCCTCGGGTAGGGTGCGGTTGACGAGGCCCATGGCGAGCGCCTCGGCAGCGGTGAACTGGCGGGCGGTGTAGAAGATCTCCTTGGCGTAGGCCGGGCCCACGAGATCGACCAGCTTCTTGACCCCGCTCCAGCGGTAGCCGAGGCCGAGCTTTGCCGCCGGCACGCCGAAGCGGGCACCCTCGGACGCGATGCGCAGGTCGCACGAGAGGGCGACCCCCACCCCGCCGCCGATGCAGAAGCCGCGGATCATGGCGAGCGTCGGCTTCTTGGCCGCCTGGAGGCGCGTCTGCGCGCGATCGCCGATCGCGTCATACTGCTTGACGGCCTCGGGCGAGGAGCGCAGCTGCTCGAATTGCGAGATGTCGGCACCCGAGATGAAGGCCTTGTCGCCGGCACCCTTGAGCACGATGACACGCACTTGGGGATCGCTCTCGAACTGATCGAGGATGAGCGGGATCGCCTCCCACATGTCCTGCGAGATCGCGTTGCGCCGCTCCGGGTTGTTGAACACCATCCAGCCGATGGCCCCATCGGTCTCGACGATCATGCGCTCGCTAGGCGATACCATCATCGGCTCTCCTTTCAGATCACGCCGCGCTGGCGCAAGGACGCGATCGCGGCCGCGTCGTAGCCCAACTCGCCGAGCACCGCATCCGTATGCTCGCCGCGCTCGGGGCTCGGCATGCGCAGCGCCGAGGGCGTGCGGCTCAAGCTGACCGCCTGGCCCACGAGCTCGATGCGGCCGAGGGTCGGGTGGTCGACCGGCTGGGCGATCCCCAGGTGCTTCACTTGCGGGTCGGCGAACACCTCGTCGATGCGATAGATCGGCCCGCTCGGCACGCCCGCGCGGTTGAGCACGTCGACCAGCTCCGTCGAGCCGTAGCCCTTGGTGATCTCCTCGATCGCCGCATTGAGCCTGTCGCGGTTCTTGGAGCGGGCCTTGGCGGTCGCGTAGTCCGCATCCTCCGCGAGATGCTCGGCGCCGATCGCGCTGCAGAAGCGGCGGTAGATGTCCTCGCCCGCGGCGGCGATGTTGACGAAGCCGTCCTTGGTGCGGAAGACGCCGGTCGGAATGCTGGTCGGGTGGTTGTTGCCGGCCTGGGGCGGCACCTCCTTGGCGATGAGCCAGCGTGCTGCCTGGAAATCGAGCATGGCGATCTGGGCGCCGAGGAGGGAGGACTGCACCCACTGCCCCTCGCCCGACTCCTCGCGCTCGAGGAGTGCCACGAGAATGCCCATGGCGCAGAAGATGCCGGCGGTCAGATCGGCGACCGGGATGCCGACCCTGACGGGCCCCTGTCCGGGCAGCCCGGTGATCGACATCAGCCCGCCCATGCCTTGCGCTACCTGGTCGAAGCCGGGGCGGTCGCGGTAGGGCCCGTCCTGGCCGAAGCCGGAGATGCTGGCATAGACGAGGCGCTTATTGAGCGCCTTCAAGCTCTCGTAATCGATGCCGAGGCGGAATTTCACGTCCGGGCGATAGTTTTCCACGAGAACGTCCGCCCTCTCGACGAGCTGCTTCAGGATCGCGACACCCTGGGGGTCCTTGAGATTGAGGGTGATGCTGCGCTTGTTGCGGTGGATGTTCTGGAAGTCGGGGCCGTGACGCTCCCCGCCCAGGCCCCCATCGCCCTCCGGCGCCTCGACCTTGACCACGTCCGCCCCCCAATCGGCGAGCTGGCGCACGGCGGTGGGGCCGGCGCGCACGCGCGTCAGATCGACGACCTTGAAGCGGGAAAGCGGGAGCTTGCTCATGTGTCCTCTACGATTTGGGCAATGCGTTGCGGATCGATCTCGAGCCAGACGGTCTCGCCCGCCTCGAAGACCTCCTCGGGCGAGGCCGAGACGCGCAAAGCTGTACCACCGCCGCCGGGGTCGACGAAATAGTCCCATTCGTCGCCCAGATAGGCGCGCTTGACGATGCGCCCCTCGACCCACCAGCCGGGGCGCTCGCCGCGGCCGCGGTGGAGGCCGATCGTCTGCGGGCGCACCGAGAAGACGACGTGCTGTCCCAGCGAGCCCGCCTCCGGAAAGAGCCCGGCGGGCACGGCGAAGCCGGGAAAGCCGATCTCGCCGCCCTCGAGCCGCCCCTCGAGGAAGTTGGTGCGGCCGACGAAGCCCGCGACGAAGCGCGTCTTCGGCCGGTTATAGAGTGCAAAGGGACGGTCGACCTGCTCGATCCGCCCCCGGTTCATCACCACGATGCGGTCCGAGGTCACCATGGCCTCCGACTGGTCGTGCGTGACGTAGACGGTGGTGATGCGGAAGGCGTCGTGGAGACGCCTGATCTCGAAGCGCATCTCCTCGCGCAGGTTGGCGTCGAGATTGGAAAGCGGCTCGTCGAGGAGAAGAATCTCGGGCTCGATCACCATCGCGCGCGCAAGCGCCACGCGCTGCTGCTGGCCGCCCGAGAGCTCGGAGGGATAGCGCTCCTTGAGCTCCTCGAGGTGGACGACCGAAAGCATGCGCTCGAGCCGCTCGGCGAGCTCGGCCCGCGGCAGCTTGCGCAAGCGGAGCCCGAAGGCGACGTTCTCGGCGACCGTCATGTTCGGCCAGATGGCGTAGCTCTGGAATATCATCGACATGCGCCGGCGCTCCGGGGGCACCACGCCTTGGGGCGAGGAGAGCAGCACCCCGTCCATCTCGATCGTCCCCTCGCTCGGCGGCACGAAGCCGGCGATCATGCGCAGCGTCGTCGTCTTGCCGCAGCCGGAGGGGCCGAGGAGCGAGACGAGCTCGCCCGCCTCCAGCGCCAAATCGACGTTGGAGACGGCGGCCACCTCGCCGAAGCGCTTAGAGAGACCCTTGAGCGCGAGCTTGGCCATCCCTCTCTCCCGGTCTTCGCATCAGCCCCGGCGCAACATGAAATCGCGTCCGACCAGCCGGGAGCTCACGGCGACGATGACGACGGTCGCCACCAATAGCACGCCGCCCAAGGCGGCGACGTACTCGAAATTGCCCTCTCCGCTCAGCTCGTAGAGCACCACCGACATGACCTGGGTGTCGGGCCCGGTCAGGAAGATCGCGGCGCTGAGCTCGCGCGTGGCCGGGATGAACACCAGGATCCAGCCGCCGATGAGGCTGCGGCGCAGGAGCGGGGCCACCACCTTGGCGAGCACGGTGAGCCGGCCGCCGCCCAAGATGCGCACCGCGTCCTCCATCTCCGGGTTGAGGCTGCGCATGGCGGCGTCGCTGTTGGTGTAGGCGATGGGCAGAAAGCGCGCGGTGAAGGCGAGAACGACGAGAGCCGCGGTGCCGTAGAGCTGGATCGGCGGCGAGGCATAGGCGGCGTAATAGCCGAGCGCCATCACGATGCCGGGAATGACGAAGGGGGCCACGCAGAGGAAGGCCAAGACGCCGCTCCACGGCAGGAGGCGCCGGTTCACGATGTAGGCGACGACAAGCGCCAGCACGAGGGCTATGGATGCGGTGGCGGCGGCGTAGACGAAACTGTGGATGATCGAGCGCCCGGCCGTGGTGTGCTCGACGAGCACGTAGTGGAAGTTGGAAAGCGTCAGATTGGCGAGCGAGAAGCCGCGTCCCCAGGCCCGGCTGAATGCGGCCTGGGCGAGCACGATGAAGGGGAGCACGACCGAGATGGCGGCGACGAAGGCGGTGTATCCCAGCGCCAGCCAGCGCCAATGCCCGAGCTTGATCAGGCGGCGCTCTCCGCCCTTCCCCGTGATCGTGACGAAGCTCTTGCGGCCGAAGGTCCTGCGCTGCACCCAGAAGAGCACGGCCGTGATGCCGAGGAGCGGCATGGCGAAGGCCGCCGCGACCTCGGCGCGGACCGGGTATTCGAAGAACTGCCAGAGCTGCGTCGTCACCACGTTGATGCGCGCGGGCAGCCCGATGATGGCGGGCGTGCCGAAGAGTGCTATCGCCTCGAGAAAGCTGATGATGAGGCCGCCCAGGATGGCCGGCCACACCAGCGGAAGCGTCACCTTGAGCGTGGTGCGCAGGCCGCCCGAGCCGAGGATATGGGCGGCGTCCTCCATTTCCGAGGAGACCGCATCGAGCGCGGCACTCGTGAAGATGAAGATGTAGGGATAGGAGTAGACGGCGATCGAGAGTATCAAGCCGGGGAAGGTGAAGATGTTGACGATGCCGTGCTGGGCGCCGGTCAGCGCCATCCATATGCGGTTGATCCAGCCGGCGTTGGGCCCGGCGAGGAGGATCCAGCCGATGGCGCCGAGGTAGGGCGGGGTCACGAAGGCGCCGAGCACCATGATGCGCACGAGGTCCTTGCCCGGCATGTCGGTGCGCGAGACCGCCCAGGCAACCGGCACGCCGAAGACGGCCGCGAGCGCCGCGACACCGGCGCCGAGCAAGAGCGAATTCTCGAGCGCCTCCAAGTGATGCTTGCTGGTGAAGGCGTCAAGGTAGTTTTCGAGCGTGTAGCCGGCACCACCCTCGTGCTGGAAGCTCTGCACGACGAGCATGAGAAGCGGCCCGACGACGAGAAAGAGCAGGAGGCCGATCAACAGGATCCAGACGACCACCGCGGGCTCGAGCCGGCTCAAGCGCGCGCGGAGGCCGTCGAGCCGTCCTAACGGCCGACCCGAAAACGAAGACGTTATTTTCAACGCGCTATCCGGCATGCGCCGTCATTCCCGCGCCGGCAAATGGCGGCGTTGCGCTGTGCCAAAGCGCCTCGGACCGGGGGCGGTGCGTCCTTCGAGACGCTCGCTGCGCTCGCTCCTCAGAGCCTGTGAATCTTTGGGGACATTGAAGGATTTGAGTTGCGCAACCATGGGCATAGTGATTCCGTCGCAGCAGCGCTTGAGGTGAAGGGGGGCTGCGATGGCGGGTGATGAGCTGTT
>JBKQRV010000011.1:0-56626 GCA_052143835.1 Alphaproteobacteria bacterium | reverse complement strand
CTTGGCTGCCATGATCCGATCTCCTCCCTAAGCCGCCTTGGTCTTGCCGGCCTTCGCACCTTCGATGACTCCCATGACGTCCGACTCCTTCATGATGAGGAGCTCCTCGCCATCGATCTTCACCTCGGTGCCCGACCACTTGCCGAACAGCACGCGGTCGCCCGCCTTCACGTCGAGCGCATGGAGCTTGCCGTTCTCGTCGCGCGTGCCCGGGCCGGCTGCGACCACCTCGCCCTCCTGCGGCTTTTCCGTGGCCGTGTCGGGAATGATGATGCCGCCCAGGGTCTTGGTCTCCTGCTCGATGCGGCGCAGGACGACGCGGTCGTGCAATGGCCGAAATTTCATGTCGACTCCTCCGTGACTTTTCCGTGGGATGATTACGCCTGCCGCCATGATTAGCACTCTTATCGTGCGAGTGCCAGCGCTTTGGCGAGCCCGCCGCGCCAGCCCGAAAGTACCAAGTCGCGTCGAAGGCCGCGCTGGCAGCAATCTTCCACCTATGCTGCTAAAATATTGATTCAATTAAACTTTCTTCTTGCATCGGCGTTTTCTCGATGGACAATGGAGCGCTGGCGGCAACGTCAGCGGCAACGGCCAAGAGGTGCAACCCATGCGCGTTATCGGATCGGCCCTCAAGGACTACCGCCTGACGACGGCCGAGATCCTCTACCACATGCCGGACTTCCCCACCTTGCTGCAGAGCTTCATTTGGCAGCAGCCCGACATCAGCCCCGATTTCCCGGTGCTGCGGCGCTTCCTCGCCTATTGGGAACGCAACCTCGACGGCCGGCTTCATTCGGTGCGCATCGCGAGCACGCGCCTCTTGCGCCCGGCCGAGCTCCGCTACGCCCACTCGGAGCTCAGGCTGCATTGACCTGACGCGCCGCCGTCGCCGAACGCGTCGACGCTCTCTCGGGAACAGAGCGCGCCCGCGACGGATTGGCGCAGGCCTCTTGCGAGGTGCCTGCGGGCTCGGCACTCTCGGAGGCGCATGACCGAGCTCGGCCTGGCAACGCCCAAAGCGCGCGCACGAGCGCACGACCGCCCGCTCGCCTACTGGCTGCTGGCCTGTTGCGCGCTCGTCTTCGCCATGGTGGTGATCGGCGGCATCACGCGGCTCACCCACTCGGGTCTCTCGATCACCGAATGGAACCCGGTGAGCGGGGCGCTTCCACCGCTCGACCGGGCGGAGTGGCAGGCGCAGTTCGATCTCTACAAGACAACCCCGCAATACCGCCTCGAGAACGCGGGCATGACGCTCGCCGACTTCAAGACGATCTTCTGGTGGGAGTATGTCCATCGTCTCATGGGCAGGCTCATCGGCGCCGTCTTTCTGGTCCCCTTTCTCTACTTCCTCTGGCGCGGCCGCATCGAGCGCAGGCTCGCCCCGCGGCTCGCCGTCCTCTTCGTCCTGGGCGGCCTCCAGGGCGCGCTCGGCTGGTTCATGGTGACGAGCGGGCTCGTCGAGCGCACCTCGGTGAGCCAATACCGGCTCGCCGCACATCTGGCGGCGGCGCTCGTCATCTATGCCTACATGCTCTGGCTCGCGCTCGACCTCCTGTTCCCCCGCGAGCGACGCCCGCGCGCGGTCCGTGCCGCCGGCGGTTCGCTCTGCGGCTACCTCCTCCTCGCCTGGATCTTTCTCGTGGCCGCCTCGGGCGCCTTCGTCGCCGGGCTCCATGCCGGGCTCATCTTCAACAGCTTTCCCCTCATGGACGGCAAACTCGTCCCCGATGGCCTCTTCAGCGGAACACCTTGGTTCTCGAGCTTCTTCGAGGATGCGATGACGGCGCAGTTCGTCCATCGTCTCTTGGCGCTGCTGACCGTGGTTCTCGTCATTCTCTTCCGGCTCTCGCTCGGCCGGCTGGAATTGGCGCCGCGCGCGCGCCTGGCTGCCGATCTCCTCGTCCTCATGGTACTCGTTCAGCTCTCGCTGGGAATCGCCACCCTGCTTCTGGTCGTGCCGATCCCGCTCGCCGCTTGCCATCAGGCAGGCGCCCTGCTGCTTTTCACGCTGGCGCTTTGGACGACATTCGAGCTTGGGGGTTCGCCCAAGCTCCCGGCCTGAAAGGAGCTCAGGCCGCGGCCACCTCGCGGGCACAGCTCGGGCAGAGGCCGATCACCTCGACCATGAGATGCTGGATGCGGAAGCCGATCTCGCGCGCGCTGTCGCCGATGACGCTCTGGATATGGCCGTCGTGCAGCTCGGAGGCGGCTCCGCAGCGCGCGCAGATGAGGAACTGGCTGGCGTGGGCGTGCTCGGGGTCGGCACAGCCGAGATAGGCATTGCGCGACTCGATACGGTGGACGAGGCCCTGCTCGGAGAGAAAATCGAGGGCGCGATAGACAGTCGGCGGGGCCGCCGCGCGCCCGTCCTCCCTGAGCGCGTCAAGAATGGCATAGGCGCCGACGGGATCGTGGCTGCGCCAAACGAGCTCGAGCACGCGCCGGCGCAGCTTCGTCAAGCGCGCGCCGCGCAGCGCGCAAAGGCGCTCGGCCGTGTGCATCGCCTGCGCCAGGCAATCGGTGTGGTCGTGCCGGGCGCGCCCGAAGGGATCGGACCGCCGCCGCGCGGGCTTGACCTTGGCTCGTCTCATGGACCCGAGTCTACACGCTCTCGGGCGCGCGCGGAACGCCGAGGAATGCCGCAGAGCCCTGCCGGCCGAGCGAGCTTGCGTCGCCCCTTGTGCGATGGGACACTCCGCCCATGCCCTGCGCCGCCATGACGATCCTCCCGCCCCTTCCGCTTGTCCGCCGCCTCGGCCTTGCCACCCTCATTCTCGGGCTGACGAGCGTGATGGCGAGCCCGGCGCTTGCCTTGGATGCGTCCAACACCAAGCGTCCGTTCGACGTTTTGGTCAACGGCGTCAAGGTCGGCCGCCAGTTGCTGACCTTCCACCACGAGAGCAAAGCCTTGGTCGTGGAGAACGAGATTTATATTGTGGCCCCCGAACTCTGGCACAATCTCGCCGATCGCGCGCTCGAGCTGCTTCGTGTCGGCAAGCAGGTCTCCGACAGCTACACGTTGCGCTGTCGCGAGGTCTGGCGCGACGGCGCCCTCGCCGAGGTCACGACCGACGTCAACAATTACGACGAGGCCGTCGAGGTCGATCTCGACGCGACGCCGAATGGGCTCATGGTCGACGGGCCCGCCGGCCGGCTCCCCGCACCGCCCGGCCTCGTACCCTCGAGCCTGTGGCAGATCGAGATGACGCAGGGGCACCCGGTCCTCGACCTCGACAGCGGCCGCATTCTCAACGTGCATTTCAACCAGGGTGCCGAGGAGCCGCTCACCGTCGGAGCCGAGGACCTGCCGGCACGCCACGTGACGTCAAGCGGAGAGTTCGCGCGCGATCTGTGGTACGGCGGCGACGGCTTGCTCCTGCGCCAGCAATACGTCGACAAGAAGGGCGAGGTGCTCGAATTTCGCTTCGCTCCCTAGGCGCACCGGCCCGGCAGGGCGCGCAGCCGCGCCCTCAGCGCACGGATGCCGCAGGCTCGCTGCGGCGCATGCCCTCGAGCCGCTCGGCGGCGAAGAGATAGATGGCATCGCGCCCGATGAGATAGACGCGCACCTGCCCCTCGAAGAGCTCGCTGAGCGCGGGATCGAGCGCGTCGAGGCCGCCCGTATAGGAGCCGAAGGCGGGGAGCACGAGGCGCCCGCCGTCGGTCACGAAGCAGCGGCCCGAGATGCGCCGGCCGCGCGCGCGCACCGCCGCCTTGGGATGGAAGTGTCCGCATACCTCGCCGTCCACATGTCCTGCCTCGGGCTCGTGGCGAAAGACGAGCGGCGCGAGTGCCAGCTCCGCGCGCACGCTGCCGCCGAGCCCGCGCGGCGGAGCAGGATCGTGATTGCCCGCGATCCACACCCAATCATGCTCGGCGACGAGGCGCTGCAGCAGCACCAGGTCCGCGGCGTCCATGCGCGCCAAGGCCTCCTGGTCGTGGAAGCTGTCGCCTAGCGCGACGACGCGCGCGGGACGGTAGCGGCGCAGCACCACGGCGAGGCGCGCGATCGTCGCACGCGTATCATAGGGCGGCAAGAGCCGGCCTTGCCTGGCGAAGGCCGAGCCCTTCTCGAGATGAAGATCGGCCACCGCAAGCGTCGAGCGCTCCGCCCACCATACGGCACCGGACGGATCGAGCGTCAGCTCCGCGCCATTGAGGGTCACCGTCGCGGCCAAACCGCACCTCTAAAATCCTTCGGCAACGTCCTTCCACCGCAATGCTCGGCCGGGACGCGCAGCGAGACTTCGTGCGGAGCCGAGGCGGCTACAGCAGCACCCCTTGAGGGTCCGGCAGCGCGTAGGCTTCCGCAACGAGCTCCGCAGCCGCCTCGTCGAGCAGCGTATCGATCGCAGCCCCGTACACGCTCTCGCGTCCGATGTCCAGCAACACAGGCACCGCGAGCGGCGACACGCGCGCCAGGCGCTTGACCGTGATGCGCCCGGCGACCCGCTCCAGCATTTCGGCGAGCCGGCGCACGTCCGTCAAGCCCGTTGCGGCGTCGGCCCGCGTCGCGCGCAGGAGGACATGATTGGGCTCGTGGCGGCGGAGCACGTCGTAGATGAGGTCCGAATTGAAGGTGACTTGGCGCGCCGTCTTCTCCCAACCGGGATGGCGCCGCTCGATGAGGCCCGCGATCACGGCGACGTTGCGGAAGGTGCGCTTGAGCATGGTCGATTCGGCCATCCATGCCTCGAGATCGTCGCCCAGCATGTCGCGATCGAACAGGGCCGGGACGTCCCGCGGCGGCGCGAGACTCCACACGGCGAGGCAATAGTCGCTCGCCACGAAGCCGAGCGGGTTGGCACCCATGCGCTCCATGCGGCGGGTGAGCAACATGCCGAGCGTCTGATGCGCGTTGCGGCCCTCGAAGCAATACGCGACGAGATACTCCTTGCCGCCGCGCGGGAAGAGCTCGACGAGCAGTCCCTCGGGCATGGGCAGGACGGATCGCCGCTCTTGCATCTCGAGCCATTCGCCGACCTCCGGGGGAAGACGACGCCAGAGCGGCGGAGAGGCGAGGATCGCGCGGACGCGTGCGGCGAGGTTGGTGGTGAGCGGCAACCGCCCGCCCGCGTAGGCCGGAACCCTCGGTGCCTCGCCCGTCGCGCGCGTCACGATGGCGGCCGTCTCGCGCACGCCCTCGAAACGCAAGAGCTCGCCCGAGAAGACGAACGTGTCGCCGGGGACGAGCCCCTGGATGAAGTATTCCTCGACCTCGCCAAGCAGTCGCCGGCCGCCGAGCCGCACCTGGAGCATCGGCTGCTCCACGATGGTGCCGACGTTCATGCGATAGCGCCGCACGATGTCGGGCGAAGCAACGTGGTAGCTTCCGCCCCCGTCGCGCACGAGGCGGCGGAAGCGCTCGTAGCCGCCGAGCGCATAGCCGCCCGTGGCCACGAAGGCGAGCGTATCGTCGAACTCGCGGCGCGCGAGGTGCCGGTAAGGGCCGGCCCACCGCACTTCTGCGAAGAGTGCCTCGGCCTGGAATCCGCCGGCCGCGGCGATGCCGGTGATGTGCTGGGCGAGCACGTCGAGTGCGCCCTCGCGCCGCCGCTCGCGATCGAGCTCTCCTGCTGCTATCGCCTCGATCGCGGCGCGGCATTCGAGCAACTCAAAGCGGTTGCCCGGCACCAGCAGCGCCTTGCTCGGCCGGTCGAGACGATGGTTGGAGCGGCCGATGCGCTGGACAAGACGCGAGGCGCCCTTGGGCGCTCCCACCTGGATCACGAGATCGACCGCACCCCAATCGATGCCCAGGTCGAGCGAGGAGGTGGCGACCACGGCCTTGAGCGCGCCCCGCGCCATCGCCGCCTCGACCTTGCGGCGCTGCTCGGCGGCCAAGCTGCCGTGGTGAAGCGCGATCGGCAGGTTGTCGTCGTTGAGCCGCCACAGCGCCTGGAAGACGAGCTCCGCCTGCGCGCGGGTATTTACGAAGACGATGGTGCATCCGGCAGCGCGGATCGCGCGCATCACTTCGGGCATGGCGTGGAGCGCCATGTGGCCCGACCAAGGCATGCGCTCCTGCGGCATGAGGATCGAAATTTCGGCCTGCGGCCCCTCGCCGCCGCGGATGAGACGCACCGGCGCCTTGGCGGCGTCGCCCTCGGGCGAGAGCCAGTCCTGCAGCAGCCCGGGCTCGGCAACCGTTGCGGAAAGCCCGATGCGGCGGAGCTGAGGTGCCAGTGCCGCGAGCCGCGCCAGGCCGAGGGCGAGAAGATCGCCCCGCTTGTTGTCGGCAAGCGCGTGCAGCTCGTCGACGATGACGCTGCGGAGGCCCGCGAAGAGTCGCGCCGAATCCTCGTAGGAGAGGAGAAGGGCAAGCGACTCGGGTGTCGTGAGCAGAAGCTGCGGCGGCGCTCTGCGCTGGCGCTCGCGCTTCGCCTGCGGCGTGTCGCCGGTGCGCGTCTCGGCGCGGATGGCGAGTCCCATCTCGGCGATCGGCTGCTCGAGGTTGCGGTGGATGTCGACGGCAAGCGCCTTCAAGGGCGAGATGTAAAGCGAATTGAGCCCCTCCTGCGGCTGCCGGGTAAGCTCGATGAGCGTGGGAAGGAAGCCGGCGAGCGTCTTTCCTCCGCCCGTGGGGGCGATGAGGAGTGCTGACTCCCCGCGCGCAGCGGCCGCCAGCATCTCGAGCTGATGCGCGTGCGGCCGCCAGCCGCGCCGGGCAAACCATCCGGCGAAGGGCTCCGAGAGATCGACGATCGCTGGAGCGGGTGCGCTCATGGGAGAGATCATAGCGCGGTCTCAGAGGCCGGGAAGGAGCCGAGGGGGGCCCCGTTTAGGGAATTTCGCGGCACATGCCGCGCTCGAGCGCGAGACACCTTGAGCTCGATCAAGGAACAAGAGGCGGGCAACGGCGAAGCGGCGCAGTTGAAACGACTTTCTCATTCACGCGCAAGATTCCCGCATACACTGGCTTGTAAGAATACATGCATTGCTGGTAGAAGTACTTTCGACAGCCTGCCTCGTCTCACAGGAGCGTAAAAATGACGAAGACGACCATCCGCCTCGCTGCTCTCTCTGCTGCCCTGATGTTCGGGGTCGCGACCGTCCTGCCGCTGGCGGCCACCGCCCAGACTCAGCCAAGTCCGGCCCCGGCGACTCCGGCCCCGGCGACTCCGGCGGCGCCGATGAAGTCCATGCACATGAAGCATATGCACCATCACCATGCGGGCAGCGCCGCGGTGAAGAGTGCTCAGGAGGCCCTCAACAAGGAGGGTGGCGCCCTCAAAGTTGACGGCATTTTGGGTCCCAAGACGCGCGCCGCGCTCAAGAGCTACCAGCAGGCGCACGGCCTCAAGGCCACCGGCAGGCTGGACAAGGCGACACGGGCCGCCCTCAAGCTCTGAGGTCTCCACAAGAAGCTCGCAGATCCGGGCCGTCGCCGCGCCCAGCGACGGCCCGGAGCCGTCTTTCCGGCTCCGCGCATCCCACCGCTTGCGCCCTCGGCAGAGCGTGGCCCAGGCTCGGCGTCAGATCATCAACTTGTTGAAATTGAACACTTTTCCCCATAGCCGCTCGGGTCTCGGGCCCTCGCCGCCGCGCACGTCCTAACGGTTCCTGTCTCGGCGCAGGGCGGCGTTGCCGCCGCTCATGCGGCGAGCCTTTTGACAACGGGGACCGCCACGTTGCCGTGACGGGCGAGATCGTGCAGGCGGATAATCCTGCTTGCCCGGACCCGCGCTTGCCCGCAATTCTCGTGCCTGGTGCTTCCCTCGTGCCAGGACTCTGTGACGCGTGCCACACGCCCCTCCTCGTGCTTCCCCTGCTTTCGACTGGCCCGTGGTGGTCGCCTGCTTTTTCACCGCCCTCTTCGGCTGGGGCTTCGGCTTTTACGGCCAGGCCGTCTATTTGGCCGAGCTTCACAAGCTGCACGGCTGGTCGACAACGCTCATCTCCTCGGCCACGACCCTCTATTACCTGTTCGGCGCCGCCCTGCTCACGCTCGCGCCTGCGGCCATCGAGCGCCTGGGCCCGCGCGCGGTGCATCTCGGCGGAGCCGCGATTCTCGCCGCCGCCGCCGTGGGCTTGGCGCTGGCCTCGGCACCCTGGCAGCTCTATGCCGCGAACCTGGCCATGGCATTCGGGTGGGCCTCAACCAGCACGACGGCGATCGCCACGACGATCTCGCTGTGGTTCCACCGCCGCCGTGGCCTGGCCCTCAGCTTGGCGCTCAATGGCGCGAGCGCAGCCGGCTTCACCGTGGCCCCCGCCCTCGTCCAGCTGAGCGCCGCCTATGGGCTCTTGACGGCCGTCCTCGTCTTGGCGGCGGCCCTCTTCGCCCTTCTCGTTCCCGCCGCCCTTTTCGGCATGCGTGGCGGCCGGCGCGAGGAGGAGCCTGAGGGTCGCGATGTGGCGCCGCGCGCACTGAGCGCCGAAGAAGGGCCAGCCGCTACCACGCCGCTGCCGGTGTTGTTACGGCGCGCTGAGGCGCTCACCAGCTTCCGCTTCTGGAGCGTCACGGCACCCTTCGCGCTGGCGCTTGCGGCCCAGGTCGGCTTCATCGTCCACCAAGTAGCCTTTCTCCTGCCCACGCTTGGCAACGAGGGAACCAGCACAGCCGTGGCCGCGACCGCGATTGCCGCGGCGGTCGGAAGGGTCGGCCTCGGCCTGGTGATCGACCGGCTCGACCAGCGCATTGTCTCGGCCGCCGCCTGCGCGAGCCAGGTGGCAGCACTCTTGGCGATGGTGCTCTTTCACGAGAGCCCCCTCGTGCTCACCTTGGGCTGCATCGTCTTCGGCCTCTCGGTCGGCAATCTCATCACGCTGCCAGCCCTCATCATCCAGCACGAGTTCGCCGCGCGCTCCTTCGGCCTGGTGATGGGGCTCAGCACGGCGATCTGCCAATTCACCTATGCCTTCGGGCCGGCACTCCTCGGCGCCGTGCACGATGCGAGCGGCGGCTATCGCCCGGCGCTGGGGCTCTGCATGGCGCTCGAGGTCGCGGCTGCGTCCATCATCCTCGTTGGACGCAGGCCGAAAGCCGCGCGCCCGCCGTGAGAGGGAAGTGCCGCGCCGAATACGGGAGACGACGAGCCGCAGCCCGGTTACGCCACCATGACCTTGCGTGCGAGTGCTGCCGCCTCGCGCGCGAGCCGCGTGATCGCGGCCCAGTCGCCCGCGGCGATACGGTCCGGCGGCGCCACCCAGGACCCGCCAACCGCGGCAACGCAGTCGAGCGTCAAATAGGCCTTCGCCTTGGCGGCATCGATGCCGCCGGTCGGGCAGAAGCGGACCTGGCGGAAGGGTGCCGAGAGTGCCTTCAAGGCCGCGACCCCGCCCAGGCTCTCGGCGGGAAAGAACTTGAGGTGCGTATAGCCGCGCTCGAGGAGCACCTGAATCTCGGACGCGGTGGCAGCCCCCGGGAGGTAGGGAATGCCGTCCTCGGCCGCCGCGTCGAGGAGACCGGCCGTGGCTCCCGGGCTGACCACGAAGCGGGCACCCGTCTCGCGGCTCGCGCGCATTTGCGCCTCGGTCAGGACCGTGCCGATGCCGACGACGGCTCCTTCGACCTGCGCCATGATCGCGCGCGCCGCCGCAAGTGCCGCTTCGGTCCGGAGCGTGATCTCGAGGACAGCGAGCCCGCCCGCCACCAGCGCGCGCGCGAGGGATAGGGCGCGCTCGGGGTCCTCGACCGTGAGCACCGGGATGACGGCTGCCCTGGCAAGGAGGGCGGCGATCTCGGGAGACTGGGAATGCGGCATCCGGCTCATGGCCCTCGGTGCTCAGCTCACGGCGCGCGCGTGGCTCTCGGCGAGGAAGCGCTTCACCTGCGCGCGGGTGGGAATCGGGGTCACGGCGCCGTAGCCGGAAGTCGAGAGGGCCGCGGCCGCGTTCGCGTAGGTGGCGGCGCGGAGCGGGTCGTCGCCGGCGGTGAGACGCGCGAGGAAGGCGCCCGCGAAGGTATCGCCCGCACCGGTGGCATCCACGGCCTTGATTTGGTGGCCTGGGAGGCGCCGGCGCCGGTCCCGCGTCGCCACCAGCGAGCCCTCGCTGCCGAGCTTGAGCGCCACCAAGGGCGCGCCGAGCTCGAGATAGAAGTCGACGATGGCGTCGGGCTCCTCCAATCCGGTCAGGAGCCGCGCATCCTCGAGGCTCGGCAGCGCTATGTCGGCCTCGGCCAGGGTTGCATGGATGGTCGCGCGCGCGTGCGCCAGCGGCCACAGCTTGAGCCGCAGATTGGTATCGTAGGAGACGGCGACGCCGTGCCGTCTGGCGCACTTGATCGCGTGCTTGACTGCGGCCTCGGCGGTGGCACTGATCGCTTGGCTGATGGCCGAGACGTGGAGGATCTTGGCTGCGGCGATCGCCGCCTCGGGGATGTCGGCCGGCGCCAGGCGGCTCGCGGCCGAGCCGCTGCGGTAATAGGTGAAGCTGTGACCTTGCGGGCCGTGCGTGACGAAGTAGATGCCGGTGGGTGCGCCGGCATCGCGCTTGACGCAGCTGGCATCGACCCCCTCGCGCCGCCACAGACCGAGCAACGCCTCGCCGAAGACGTCCTCGCCCACCGCACTCAGATAGCCGGCAGCGGCGCCTTGACGGGCCGCGGCAATCGCGGCGTTCGAGGTGTCGCCGCCAAAGCCCTGCACGTAGGTGGCACCCTCCCCCGCGGGCCCCGTCGCGTTGAACTCGACCATCGCCTCGCCCATGGCGAGAATCTCGACCGGCATGGCCCGCACTCTCTCCCTCTCCGCCTTGCCTCATCCGAAGGCGGCGCTGAGACAGCGCCCGCCCTTCGCCCTTGACCCTCGTGCGTCGTCGGCACGCGAAGCACTCATTACTTCTATAGGACGGCGCGGAAGAAAGCTCACGCGCGAAACACGGCCATAGACAGGCGGCCGGCGCAGCGCAATGTGGCGAGATTGTGGCGGGCGCTCAAGAGGATGTGAGCCCGTGGCGGACGCAAAGCGCCCCCTTCATGCGCAGGGAAAACGCTACTGCCCCGTTTCATATTCGGTTCGCCCGACTTTGGCTCGAACGGGAAGGAGTGGCAGCAATGTCTATCCTCGAACGCATGAGAAGCAAGCTCGGCAGCGCCCCTGCCTTGCGCTCCTTGGCCCTTGCCGCGGTGGCGGTTGCCGCACTCTCGGTTGCCGGTACGGCGCCGGCCCTCGCGCAGGCCAATCACTGGCGGGGCGCTCACGATCGCGGCTGGGTCGCTTGGCGCGGCGGGCATTGGTTCCGCGGCCCGCACGAAGGCCGCCTCGGCTGGTGGTGGATCGCCGGCAACGCCTGGTACTATTACACGGCACCCGTCTATCCCTATCCCGCCTATGTGCCGCCGCCCCCTGCGCTCTATTACTACGGCGGCTACCCGGCCGGCTATTACCCCTACGTGACGCGCTATGCAGTGCGCTGGTGGCCGGCCCCGAGGCGCCTATAGGCTCGGCGCAAGCGACAGAGCGGCCCGCGTTATCTGAAGACGAGGCGGAGCAAGCGGGCCGCTTGCGCGCCTAAGGAAGCGCAAGGCTCTCGACATAACGGCAGCACCTCGGAGCGCCGGCGCATTGCGCAAGCGGGTCGGAGCAAAGACCTGCCCACCTGCGCCATGCCTTTTCCGCCGTGACAGCGGAAGGCGGCGGACCTACGATCGGACTTGATTGCTCGCCGACGACCCGGCGTCTTCGTGCAGGTGCATCAAAGGGAGCCTAGCAAATGGACGTCGAGGGGCGCCCGGCGGCTGCGAAGGCTGCCGGCGCGCAAGACCCCCTCCTCCGACCGCTCGCGATCAAAGCGCTCGTGCTCAAGAACCGGCTGATGAGCACGAGCCACGCCTGCGGGCTCGAGGAAGGCGGCATGCCGAAGGAGCGCTATCAGCTCTACCACGAGGAGAAGGCGAAAGGCGGCATCGCGCTCACGATGTTCGGCGGCTCCTCGAACGTGGCGCCCGACTCTCCCAATATCTTTCGCCAGCTCAACGTCGGCGTGGACGCCATCATCCCCCACCTGCAGCAATTCTCCGAGCGCATACACCGGCACGGCACCGCCTTGATGTGCCAGATCACCCATCTCGGCCGGCGCGGCGAGCCCTATGCGTCCAACTGGCTGCCGACGATCGCACCCTCGCCCGTGCGCGAGACGCTCCACCGCAGCTTCCCCAAGGAGATGGACGAGCACGACATCGCGCGCGTGGTCAAGGCCTACGGCGACGCGGCGCGCCGCTGCGAGGAGGGAGGCCTCGATGGCATCGAGACGCTGGCGGGCGGCCACCTGATCGGCCAATTCCTCTCGCCGCGGACGAACCGCCGCACGGACCGCTTCGGCGGCTCGCTCGCGAACCGCTGCCGCTTCGGCCTCATGGTGCACGAGGAGATCCGGCGGCGGGTCGGCGCTCGCTTCCTCGTCGGCCTGCGCTACGTCGTCGACGAGGGCGAGGGAGGCGGCTTGCCCTTCGAGGACTGCCTCGAGATCGCCCACCTCTTCGAGCGCGCGGGTGTCGTCGACTTCTTCAATGCCATCTATGGACGCATGGACACCGAGCTGGCGCTCGCCGTCGACAACATGCCCGGCATGGCCTCGCCGATCGCACCCTGGCTCGCGCGCGTCGGCGCCTTCAAGCGCCAAGTCGCGCTCCCCGTCTTCCACGCCGCGCGCATCTCCGAGGTCGCGACCGCGCGCTACGCAATCCGCGAAGGCCTCCTCGACATGGTCGCCATGACGCGCGCCCATATCGCGGACCCCTATATCGTGGCGAAGCTCCAAGCGGGCCGCGAGGACAGCATCCGGCCTTGCGTGGGTGCCACGCACTGCCAGTCGCAATACCGCCCCTCCTGCCTCCACAATCCCGCGACCGGACGCGAGGAGAGCCTGCCCCAGATCATCGCTCGCGCCGAAAAAGCGGGGCGGAAGATCGTGGTCGTGGGCGGCGGGCCCGCCGGTCTCGAGGCGGCGCGCGTCTCGGCCGAGCGCGGCCACAAGGTGGTGCTCTTCGAGGCGGCACCCCGCCCCGGCGGACAGGTGCTGCTCGGCGCGCGCGCGAGCTGGCGCAAGGACCTCATCGGCGTCATCGATTGGCGCGTCGCCGAGCTCGCCCGGCTCGGGGTCGAGCTCAGGCTGAACACGCTGGCCGAGGAAAGCGACGTGCTCGCCGAGGACCCGGAGGTCGTGATCATCGCGACGGGCGGCGTGCCGGACATCGAGTGGATCGCGGGGGCCGAGCATTGCACGAGCGTGTGGGATGCCTTAAGCGGCACTGTGCCGCTTGCCGCCGAGATTCTCGTCTACGACGGCACCGGCCGGCATCCCGCTCCGCAGCTCGCCGAGCTTGCCTTAAAGGAGGGCCGCAGCGTTTCCCTCGTCTCGATCGATGCCCAGCTCGCGCAGGAATTGACCTACGCCGAGCGCGCCATCTGGAAGAAGCGCGCCTACGACTTGGGGCTCAGGGTCACCTTCGACCATGAGATCGAGAAGGTCGAGCGGCGCGGCAATCGCATCGCCGCCACCTTCCGCAACCTGATGACGGGAGCGGAGCTTGAGCTGAGCACTGACCAAATCGTGGTCGAGCACGGCACCATCCCGGCGGCGGCACTCTATCATCGCCTCCGCGCGAGCGCCGCCAACGACGGGGTGACGGACATCGAGGCACTCCTCGCCGGGCGCGCGCAGCCGCGGAGCTTCCGGCCCGACGGCCGCTTCGAGCTCCACCGCGTCGGCGACGCGGTTGCGAGCCGCAATATCCACGCCGCGGTGCTCGACTCGCTCAGGCTCTGTCTGACGCTCTAGGCAAAAGCCGCTCGAGCACGTTCGCCGGCGAAAGGTCGAGAGGAGGAACTCCTTATTTCGTTCCCTTCATCTCTATCGGCTTCTTCAGGCTCTCAGCGATCTTGAGATAAGTCTGTCTCAGCTCGAGCAACTTGCGCTGGATCATGTCGTCCTTGGTGAGATTGGCCAGGCGCGCGCATTCCTCGGCTCGCGCCAGATAACCGTCGACGCTGTACGGCATCGATACCCCCTGTCCGTCTCCAGGCATTGAAGAAACGGCTCGGGCCGGCGCATTGATTTAGGTCAAAAGGAGCGCCTTGGCTCCCGCTCTCCGCGCGGCCTCCGCGTCGCGCCGGGGCGGGCAATTTTGGCCAATACGGCGCAAGCACGCTCGACGACAATAAGCCGGACGGAACCACGGACAAGCCGCCATGAGCCAAGTCGGATCGTCTGCTCCGTCGCGCGACGACGCCACCTCCTTTCGCGGCAAGGTGGCGCTCGTCAGCGGCGGCACCTCGGGGATCGGCCGGGCCACTGCCCTTGCCTTTGCGCGGCGTGGTGCCAGGGTTGCGATCGTCGGCCGCAACGCGGAGCGCGGACGCGAGGTCGCGCGCGTCGCAGCGGAGCTCGGGGTTGGTGCGGCCTTCCTCGGGGCCGACCTCTCTCGCCCCGATGGGGCACGCCGAATGGTGGCCTTCACGCTCGAGCGCTTCGGAAGGCTCGACGTCGCCTTCAACAATGCCGCGATGCAGGAGCCGCGCGCGCTGCTTGCGGACCAGCCGGACGAGACCTTCGATACCGTCTTCGACACCAACGTGAAGTCGCTCTTCCAGGCGATGAAGGCCGAGATCGCCGCGATGCTGCGGCAAGGAGGCGGCGTCATCGTCAACAACGCCTCCGTGAGCGGCGTGCGCAACGCGAACCCCGGCATCGCGCTCTACGCCGCCTCGAAGGCCGCGGTCATCTCGCTCACCCGCTCGGCCGCCATGGAATACGCTCCGCTCGGCATTCGCATCAACGCCGTCTCGCCGGGCCGCATCACCACGCCGATGATGCTCGCCGCCAAGATTGCGGACGTGGAGGCCGTTGCCGCGGCACTTCCGCTCAAGCGCATGGGGCAGCCCGAGGAAGTCGCCGAGGCGGTCCTCTGGCTCGCCTCGGACGCGGCCTCCTTCGTCGTCGGCCACAATCTCTCGATCGACGGCGGCTTTCTCGCGCAATGAGCCTGGGGGGACGGGCGGCCCTCTCGACCCCGCCCCGGGTAAGCACGGCCAGACGATAATGTCTTCCTTTTCCCGCCTGGTTGCGGCCTAATGGGACGATCACATAGCGCTTAGGGGAGCTACCGGGCGTGCTGCTTTGGATCGGACTTGGCTTGCTTGCTTGGGCAATCTACAGCCAGAAGCTCGTATTTTTCATCGCGGGGGGCGCCTGCCTCGCCATCAAGCTGGTGACGGGATTCAAGCTCTAGTGTCGCGGGTCGGGCGTTCGTCTCACCCGGAAATACCCGTCATTGCGAGCGCAGCGAACCCCGGCGTACGCCGGGGCAGGGCATGTGGCGCGAACCCCGGCGTACGCCGGGGCTGGATTGCTTCGTTGCCCTTCGGGCGCCGCGCAATGACAAGTCTCTCCTGATGTGGTGGGTTTCAGAACCAGGACAGTAAGAGCTGGTAGGGGTGCTGCCATGGCTCATGAGAGGGAGGCGCTGCTGCAGGCGATCGAGCGCGATCGCGAGAGGATCCTCGACTTCTACCGCGGCTTCATCCGCGCCAAGAGCCCCAACCCGCCGGGCGACACGCGCGAGGCGGCCGCGCACATCGGCAAGCTGCTCTCCGGCGAGGCCGTGCAATACCGGACCATAGCACCCAAGAGCGAGATGCCGAACATCGTGGCGAGCTTCGAGGGCGGTGCCGGCGGCCGCCATCTCGTGCTCAACGGCCACATCGACGTCTTTCCCGTGGGCGAAGGGTTGGGCTGGACGCAGGATCCCTGGGGTGCGGCACTCGTCGACGGGAGGATCTACGGCCGCGGGGCCTGCGACATGAAGGCGGGCACCACCGCCTCCATCTTCACCTATCTCTATCTGAGCCGCATCCGTGACAAGCTCAAAGGCAAGCTCACGCTCACCTGCGTCTCCGACGAGGAGACCTTCGGGCCGTGGGGTGCGCGTTACCTCATCGAGCATCATCCCGAGGTGCGCGGCGATTGCCTGCTCAACGGCGAGCCGAGCGGCTTGGGCACGATCCGCTTCGGCGAGAAGGGGCCGCTTTGGCTCGCCTTCACCATACGCACGCCGGGTGCCCACGGCGCCTACACGCATTTCAGCGCGAGTGCGACCAAAATCGCCGGCCGGCTCATCGCCGAGCTCGAGGCGGTGACCCGCATCCCGGCGCGCGCGCCCGACAACGTCGTGCGCGCGCTCGAGGCCGCGGCACCCGCCGTCGATGCCGCGATGGGGAAGGGTGCGGCGGCGATCGTGCCCAAGGTGACCCTCAACATCGGCGTCATCCACGGCGGCCTCAAGGTCAACATGGTCCCCGGCGAATGCCGCCTCGAGGCGGACATCCGTCTCCCGCTCGGCGTCGAGAAGGACGAGGTGATGCGCGAGGTGCGCCGGATCGCCGGCGGCTTTCCCGAGGTTGCACTCGAGGAGATCAACTACAGCGCCCCCTCCTGGTGCGATCCCTTCGGCGAGATGGTCGAGATTCTACGCGCGAACGCCAAGCAGCTCTCCGGCGTGACACCGGTGCCGATCGTGAGCCTCGGCGGCACGGACGCGCGGCTGTGGCGCTACAAGGGTGTGCCGGCCTACGTCTACGGCCCGCCGCCCTTCGGCATGGGCTCTTACGACGAGCATGTGAAGGTCGAGGATTTCTTTCGCGTCCTCACGACCCACGTGCTCTCGGCTTACGATTACCTGAGCCGCGGCTGAGGCGTGCCGCCGCCGATCGCGAGCAGCAATCCGGCGCCTTGCCCTTGAGCACGGCAAATCGCAGCGGCCCAACGCGGAGCGGCGCCGCTACGCCTCGTAGCGCAAGATGCCGCCCACGAAGGTCATGACCGGCTTGACCGCGCGGAGCTCCTCGGCATCGCGCGCGAGCGGGTCGCGGTCGAGCACCACGACATCGGCGAGCTTGCCGCGCTCGAGGCTCCCCTTGCTGCTCTCCTCGCGTCCCGAATAGGCGCCGAGAAGGGTATAGGCGCGCAAGGCCTCGAGCGGGCTGATCGCCTCGGCGGGATCGAGGGAGCGCCCGCCAGCGCTCCTGCGCGTCACCATCGACCACATGGCGAGCCACGGGCTCGGCTGGCACACGGCGGCATCCGAGTGCCCGGGCGCGGGCACGCCCGCGTCGATGAGCGAGCGGTGCGGCCACATGTGACGCATGGCGGCGGCACCCCGGTTGGCGAGATAGGCGTCGCCGAGATCGTACATGAAGCCGGTCGCCGAGGAATCGACGACCCCAAGTCGCTGGAGTCGCGCGAGGATTGGCGGCGTCACGTAGCAGCAGTGCTCGACCCGCATGCGGTGGTCGGGCACGGGATGGGCCGCGAGCGCCGCCTCGATGGCATCGAGGGCGAAATCGATGCCGCGGTCCCCCACCCCCTCGATGCAAACGAGCAGGCCCGCCTTGTGCGCGGCGAGAACGCGGCGCTTCAGATCCTCCGCCTCGTAGAGCAGCATGCCGCGGTTGTCCTCGGGCTCGCCCGGCACGCGCGGGCCGGCGTAGGGCTCGTAATAGGCGGCGGTGCGGCCGCTCGTGCTGCAGTCGGGACACCACTCGACCCCGATGAGGCGAAGCTCGTCGTCGCCGAAGCCGGATTGCACCCCACTCGCGATGAGAGCCTCGATCAGACCCGCCTCGCGCCCGCTCGCGATGATGCCCATGCGCACGCGCAAGGTGCCGTCGTGCTTCATCTTCTGGTAAGCGCGGATCGCGCGCGCGGAGGCAAGCGAGTTGTACATCGAGGTGATGCCGAGCCCGAGCGCCTCGTCGAACACCCCCGCCATGCCTTCCGCGATCTCCGCCTCCGTGTCGCCCGCGTGGATGCGCTCGAGGAAGATGTGGGCGGCCGTCTCGCGCACGAGGCCGGTGAAGCGGCCGCTGCCGGGCATGCGATCGAAGCGGCCGAAGGGCGGGTCGGCGGCGTCCTCTCCAATGCCGCAGGCGGCAAAGGCGGCGGAATTGGCCAGCCCGAGGTGACCGTCGGTGCGCAGGATGAAGAGCGGCCGGCCGCGGCTTGCGGCATCGAGCTCGGCGAGGCTCGGGTAGCCCCCGCTTTCGCGCTCGTTGTAGCGGTAGCCGACGAACCATTGCCCGGACGGGAGAGCCCGCACCCCTTGATCGATCGCGCGGAGGAGCGCCTCCTTCGACGCCACGAGGCGCGGGCTCAGCTCCCGCCATTTGAGGAGCCGGATGGCGTAGGAATCGGGGTGACAATGGGAATCGACGATGCCCGGGACAGCGCTCCCACCCCCGAGGTCGATGAGACGCGTCCCGGGGCCGATCAGGTGGTCGACCGCGGAGCGCTCCCCCACCTCGAGGATGCGCCCGTCGCGCGCCACGAGGCAGGCGGCCGTCCGGTTCTCCGCATCGAGCGTGGCGATGCGTCCGTTCACGAGCGCGAGCTCGGCCTCAAGCATCGAGATGGTCCCGTCGCGGCGTCATTTTTGTATTGCGAAAATTACGCTATCGCGCGCAATCTTGAAATGGGAGAGCCATGACGGGAGAGGGAAATGCGCAAGCCACAATCATTTCAGCAGGACTGCATCGAGCTGGCGCGCGAGCGCCTCGAGCGCGGCGAAATCGACCGCCGCAGCTTCCTCAAGGGCCTCGCGGCCTTGGGCGTGCTTCCGGCCCTCGCCGCGGGCGGTGCGGCGCGCGCCGCGGACGCCAAGGAGATCGTGATCGCGAACTGGGGCGGTCTCGCGAACGACGGCTTCCTCCGCTTCTACGGCCAGCCCTTCGAGAAGGACCATCCGGAGGCCAAGGTCTCGACCGACAGCGGCGGCCCCGCGGGCGGCAAGATCCGCGCCATGGTCGAGAGCGGTCACGTCACCTGGGACCTGTGCGACAGCTCGTCGAGCAGCGCCTTTTGGCTGGGCGGGCTCAAGCTGCTCAAGCCCATCGACTACAAGGTCGTCGACAAGGCCAACGTGCCGCCCGTGGGCTTTGCCATCCCCTACGGCGTGGCGCCCTATTCCTTCAGCACGGTGCTGGCCTACGACAAGGCCAAGGTGGGCGATGTCCCGCCCAAGACGTGGGCGGATTTCTGGGACCTCAAGAAATATCCGGGACGGCGGCTCCTGCGCCACGACGCGCTCAGCATGCTCGAGCTCGCGATCATGGCCGCAGGCACCCCCTTCGACAAGGTCTATCCCATCGACATGAAGCTCGCCTTGGACAAGTTCAAGGAGATCAAGGAGCATTGCATCTACTGGAATTCCGGCTCGGAGTCCGAGCAGTTCATCCGCACGGGCGAGGCGGTGATGGGCGCCATTTGGCACACGCGCGCGAGCGTGCTGTCGCGCGAATCGAACGACCGCATGAGCTGGACCTGGAACCAGGCGCTCCTCCAGCCCGGCATCTTCGTGATCCCCAAGGGCAATCCGGCGGGAGCGCTCGCGCAACAGCTCCTCGCCTCGATGTGCGCCAAGCCCGAGCCGCAGATCGGTCTCTTGGGCCTGCTCGGCAACGGGCCGTCGAACCCGAAGGCGGCGGCCATGGTCCCGCCCGAGCTCAGGCGCTTCAATCCGACCGACCCGGAGAACGCGAAGCCTCAGTTGGTGATCAACGGCGAGTGGTGGGGGGCCAACTACCCCGACGCCAACGCGAAATACGTCGACACCATCTCCTCCTGACGGGCATGAGCAGAGGGCGGGCCCGCGGCCGCGAGGGCCGCGCGGGCTCCCAGTAGAAGGAGCGGGCGCGCGCCGATGGCCGAACTCAAGACCGAGCTCACGCTTCGCGGCCTGAGCAAGCGTTACGGCTCCACGCTTGCGGTCGATGCGGTCGATCTCAGCATCGGCCGCGGCGAGTTCGTGACCCTGCTCGGCCCGTCGGGCTCGGGCAAGACCACGCTTCTCATGATGATCGCGGGATTCGTCGAGCCGAGCGAGGGCGAGATTCTGCTCGATCAGCACCCGATCACGCCGCTCCCGCCCGAGCGCCGCGAGTTCGGCATGGTGTTCCAGGGCTATGCGCTCTTCCCGCATCTCTCGGTCGCGGACAACGTCGCCTTTGCGCTCAAGGTGCGCGGCATCGCGCGCGACGAGATCGAGCGCCGCGTCGCCGAGGCGGTCGCCCTCGTCAAGCTCGGCGGTCTCGAGCGCCGCCTGCCGCGCGAGCTCTCCGGCGGCCAGCAGCAGCGCGTGGCGCTTGCGCGCGCGCTCGTCTTCCGCCCGCACCTCCTCCTCCTCGACGAGCCCTTGAGCGCGCTCGACAAGAAGCTGCGCGGCGAGCTGCAGGTCGAGCTCAAGAGCCTGCATCAGCGCGTCGGCCTCACCTTCATCTACGTCACGCACGACCAGGAGGAGGCGCTCTCGATGTCGGACCGCGTCGCCATCCTCCACCGCGGCAAGGTCGTGCAGATCGGCTCGCCCGACGAGCTCTACGAGCGGCCGGCGACGCGCTTCGTCGCCGACTTTCTCGGCCGCAGCAACTTCATCCGCGGCCGCGTCGTCGAGGCGAACGGCGGTGCTTTCCGCTATACGGCGGGCGGGCAGGGCTTCGTGCAGGCAGACGCCGCGGCGCCGCAGCAGGCAAGCGACGTGCTCATCGCGCTGCGGCCGGAGAAGATCCAGATCGCGGCCGACCGCTCGCCCGAGACCGCCAACACGCTCTCCGGCCGCATCGAGCGCTGGAGCTATCACGGCACCAATTTCCAAATGACCGTGGCGACCGAGGTGCTCGGGCCGCTCCAGGTGCAAGTGCCGGCCTGGCGCTGCCGCTTCGAGCCGAAGGACGGCCTCCCGGTGCGCCTCGGCTGGGACGCGGACGCTTCGATCCGGGTGGGGGACGACGAGGCATGAGAGCGCGGGAGCGTCCCGCGTGAGCAGCACGGGCGCCGTGGCCGGGTTGCCGAGGCCGCTTCTCGGCCGGCTCGGGACCGTGGGCGTCTATTGGCTCTTCATCGCTCCGGCCGTCCTCCTCCTCGCTTCCGTCTATTTCTATCCCCTCTTCGGCGTGCTCTGGGTCAGCGTCACGGAGCCCAAGCCCGGTCTCGGCAATTACGCGCTGCTGGGCTCGGCCGCCGTCGAGCACGTGCTGCTCACGACCGCGCGCATCTCGGGCGTCACCACGGCGGTCACCATCGTCCTCGGCTACGTTGTCGCCTATGCGCTCGTGCATCTCTCGCCGCAGGCGCGGCGCTGGATGTTCTTGGGCGTGCTGCTGCCCCTCTGGATCTCGGTGCTCGCGCGCGCCTTTGCCTGGCTGACGCTCTTGCGCAGCGAAGGGGTCGTCAACGAGCTCCTCCAGGGCCTCGGCCTCATCCATGAGCCCCTTCACCTCATGTGGAACGAGCTCGGCATCACCATCGGCATGGTCCATTACATGCTGCCCTACGCCATCCTGCCGCTCTACGCCAACATGCGCGGCATCGACGCGCGGCTCTTGGCCGCGGCGCGCGGGCTCGGGGCCACACGGCTCCAAGCCTTCGCGCGCGTCTTCCTGCCCTTGAGCCTCCCCGGCATCGTCGGCGCCGGCGTGCTCGTCTTCATCTTCTCGCTCGGCTTCTTCGTCACCCCCGCGATCCTCGGCGGCAACCGCATATTGATGATCGCGCAGTACATCAGCATCCAGATCCTCGACCTGGTGCGCTGGGGGCTCGGTGCCATGATGGCGACGGTGCTGATGGCGGCGGTCCTGGCGCTGATGGCGCTCTTGGCCCGCATCGTCGACTTCCGCCGGCTCTTCGGAGCGCATTGAGATGGAGCGGCTCTCGGCCGGCTTCCCACTCACCAAGTCGCTCGGCTGGGCGGTCGTGATGTTCCTGGTGCTGCCGATCACGGTGGTGGTGCCGGTGTCGCTGACCGACCAGCGCTTCCTCTCGCTGCCGAGGGAGCATCTCTCGCTGCAATATTACGTCAAGCTCTTCACCAGCGAGGCGTGGCTCTCCTCGATCGGGCAGAGCCTCGTCATCGCCGTGGCCGCGACGGCGCTTGCGGTCACGGTCGGCACGCTCGCGGCGATCGGCTGCTGGCGCGTCAACAGCCGCGCGACCGAGGCCGTGCGCGTGCTCATGCTCGTCCCCCTCATCGTGCCGACCATCGTCTACGCGCTCGGCATCTACCGCCTGTGGATCGCGCTCGGCATGCTCGACAGCTACACCGGCGTCATCCTCGCGCACGGCGTCACCGCCATCCCCTACGTGGTGATCACCGTCTCGACGGCACTCGCCAATTTCGACGCGCGCCTCGAGCAGGCCGCGCGCAACCTCGGCGCCTCGGTCGGCCAGGCGCTCCGCCGCGTCATCCTCCCCAACATCCTCCCCGGCGTCGTCTCGGGCGCGATCTTCGCCTTCATCCATTCCTGGGACGAGCTGGTGATCGTGCTCTTCATCGCGAGCCGCACCATCTTCACCCTCCCGCGGCGCATCTGGGACGGCATCAACGACAACATCGACCCGACCATGGCGGCGGTCGCGGTAGTGCTGATCCTCGTCACCCTGGCGCTCCTGGCCCTCGACCTCGCCTTCCTCCGGCGCGAGCGCGGGTGAGGTGCCTATCGCGCAAGAGCCTATTCCGTTGTGATGGAAGCGCCCCCTCACCCTGCCCTCGCCCCTGAAGGGGGAGAGGGTTGCGCAGGGTTGGCGAGGCGAAGCCGAGTCTTACCCGGAGCTGGGTGAGGGGGCCCGTGCGAAGGCGACCCAATCTAGCGGGAGAAGGCATGGCTATCGCCCGTACGATTCGAGTTTTTGCCGCCGCTTGACAGAGCGGCGATGGCAAGTGGGATCAGGCCGTGGACCCGCAAATCGGGACCGACGGCAGCCCGCGAGCTTGCGGTTTCCGGCTGAAAGCAGCCATCCTTTACCCGTCGCGGGATGTCGCGGAAGCGCCAAGCGCGAACCATTCCATATCTCTGTGAAGCGGACGTTTATTTCACCAGCGACTCCTCCGGCTTGTCCGCGTTCGGCATCGGCCTCAATATGCTACAACGGCCTCGAGATTGGAGGTGAAGCGATGGCGGATATTAAGGCCGGCGAGCCCTTCGGCTTGGACGCGGCAGTGCTCAAGAACATCGATTGGGCCCTGGCTCTGAAGCGGGTTATTCACGACCTTCGGTCGGATTTCATCTATGCGCCGCATTTGAATTTTATCTACAGCAAGGCAGGTGACGAACTGATTGCCCTACTCAAGAGTGAGCTGAAATCCGGGGCGTTCAGCCCAGGCGTCCCACTCACGATCGAAGTCCCGAAGTCCTTTCGCATCCGAGTCGCCGTACAATCGAAGCGGCTCGGACCCAGCTTTTCTCGACCGGGAAGCATTCTACTCCCGCGCGATCGCCTGCTTTACCAAGCTCTGGCCGATCAAGCCGCACCAATCGTGGACGCTAAGACCGACACTAAGCGGTCTTTCAGTCACCGGTTGGGACCCCCCGGAAGCGCCAGCATGTTCCTTCCAGCCCGAACTTGCTGGAACGAACTCCAGAAATCGCTCGCCAAGCATGCAAAATCGGACACCGCGCGCTATATTCTTAAGATCGATGTCGCGAACTTTTTCGGCTCGCTCAATCAGCACACGTTGATCAACCTGCTGAACGACGCGGGTTATTCGAGGTCGCTCTCGTCAAGGCTCGAGGCGATCCTCACGAGCTATACGGGCGAGCGAAGTTCCCGCGGAATCCTGCAAGGCATGTATCCCTCCGATCTGCTCGGTAACTACTATATGGCACCGATCGACCGGTTCCTGGACGACTACGGTGTCCCGTCGGCGCGATACGTCGATGACATTTACGTGTTCGTGGAAAGCGTTGACGCCACCGATCAGCTGCTCCGAGGGTTCATTCCAGTCCTTCGCAGTTACGATCTCGTCCTCAATGAGGCGAAGTCGGTTGTAATGCCTAAGTCGGCGCTCATTACCGAAGAGCCGGACCTTGAGGCGCTATTCGCCGACGCCGTGGCGGAGATTTCCAGCCAAGTCAACGACGACGATTTTGATGCCGATTACGGATTTCAATCGGAATGGGAAGACGAAGAGATCGACGAGCAGGCCTTGGAGCTCCAGGCGACCACAGTTCTCTTTGATTCGCTTTCTGAATATCCCGGGCACGAGGAGAACATCGAGCGCTTCTGCCTGCCGCTCTTTTCGAAGGCTGGCTCTGATTACGCGATCTCACACGTACTAGACTCATTCAAGAAACGCCCATCCATGTCCCAAATATATTCTTCGTATTTGGTCAAATTCCTTGGCACGGACGGTGTCCATGAATTCCTTTTGAACCATTTGAAGGATGCATCTCTCGCCGACTGGCAGAAAATGTGGGTTCTAGCCGCGCTCTCTCAGGTTACGAGAGCGGACGACTCGGCTGTGAAGGTCGCGTTGGACCTGCTAAGAGATGCCAATAGGCACGATGCACTGAGAGCCATCGCTGCAATCTATGTCGGCCGCTTCGGAGATCACACGCGCCGGAAAGCGCTTATCGCGATCTATGCTTCAGTCTCAAGCTACATTCAGGCGGCGATCTATTACGCTTCCAAACAATGGCCGGGTGTGGAGCGGTCAAATGCCAAGGCCAGCTGGAGCGTACACAGTTCGCTGCACAGCTTGCTTACTGCCGCGATGAAAAAGAAATAAGATTACGGGAGATGTATACGCAGATATGAATCAGCGCTACGCTGACATTAACCGGAGCTAGTAATTCGCGTTCCGCTGTAGCTCATCACTTCGGAATTTGCGCAGGTCAGCACTGGGGAGTAATTCGGATGCCTCGGTTTCCAGTCGATACCGATATGCCGGGCCTACAAGCGAACGTCACCTTTCATAGGCACAATGGAAAGATTGCCAGTGCGGACTTTACGGCTCGTGATGGATCTCACGTCAAAATCATCCACGAGTGGGATTGTGTGCTCATCGTGCACAATGATAACTACACCGCTATGGTGAACTTCAGACAGTGGCCGGGTGAGCCACCCCCTCCAAACCCGCCTCGATATCCGAGATTCTGGTCTGCTTATGGGTTCCACGTCGACAACAGCAGGAACGGAATCGGCAGTGCCCTCTATGTCTACGCGAGGGCGGTCCTGGCTGAACGTGGGTTCAAGATCGCGCCATCCGAAACGGTGGCACCCGACGGGGTTGCTTTCTGGGAACGGCTGGACCCAACCGTATCATGGACGTTCGTTGAGGCCATTGGCGCTTCAAAGCCGGATTTGACGGGGCGCCAAGCGCCAGCACCCTAAGGTCCCATTCACGAGCAGTCCTAATTGGGCTCGCTCGAAAGGATGTGTTCTTAGGTTCGCTGAGCTCACGTAATGCCCATAAGTTGTTAATACCACCTGATGCCTGTTGTTGGGAGTCCGCTCCGGGTCAATCGGCGAAGAGCGGTTCGGCCGGGGTAAGTCCGATATCCGGCGGTTGACGGACCTCCAACGGTTGACGAACCACTTCGCACTCTGCCCGGAGCGAACATTCTCTGCCGGACGGTCGAGGCGCAGACGGACTTAAGATAACAACGCTAATTCAACAGCGGATGAATTTTCGCGTAATCGTCTGGAAACAGCTCCACTTTTGTCAGCCGGGACTCATCCCTAAAATTGCCTGTTATGAATGGCTCCAGCGCCCACAGTCTTTCTTCGCCCGCCGTTTTTTTGCCCATGAACCGTTGGATGCCGACCTCTTTCATTACTTGAACGGCCCTCTCAAAGCCCGAGACTGCACAAATTGTGTAGGGACTCGTTCGCATAATTGACGGATCGACGTTCCCCTTTTTCAGTCCCTCCGCAACTCTCCTATCCAGTTCCGGCACCAACTTTGGGCCAAAAATATACCAATCCTGCAGTGTGACGATTACGGGGAAAATCTGCAGACTTCCTGGCTTCCAATGCGGATAGTGCCCGCGCATGCAATCAGCCTGGGTCCTATAGGCTTGGACAATAAATGCTGCCATTTTTGCCAAATCTTCGTTGAGCGACTCCACATCAGAGAGAGCAATCTTGGACGCGTATTGAAGCCTCTTGGTCTTGCATTCAACAAAGAGGGCCGCTTCGTGGTCCGCAATGATCCAGTCGACACTGTCTTTGCGGTCCTTCCGGACGAGATACTCGGCTTCCGGCGCAACGAATAAATGGCTATCTCCTTTAACCGCGCGCAATACGTCGCCTACATAGGTCTGAAAGGACTCGCCGAACGCAGCGGCAAATTCATGATCACCGCAAATTTCGTAGTAGACCCCCTCGGTAAATCGCTGGAACAGGTACGTCGGAATGGGAGCGATCAGTACTTGCCTGCCGCGCCAATGCGCCAAGATCAGTGGGCGCGTTTTCAATGGGTTGAACGCGTACAAGTAATTTTCGTCGTAGGCTTGGCTTGCAGAGATCTCGCTGCGGAGTATCGAAATATCCCTTGCGAACCGTGACAAGAAGCGCTGAGCGTGTTCACCGTCAAGCCCAGGAATCGTGACGGGTGCCGGATAGTCCATTGTAAATTCGTTGGCGTAATGACCTGTAAGCGCTAATCCGAGCGTGTACAGTTGACGCGTCGTGACACCTACGCGTTCTTGCAATATTCGGTCCAAAACGGGATGACTGAAGATTCGGAAATACCGTGTCAACGTTGACGATTTTGGAAGGCTTTGCCACGGAAATTGCCTATGTGCGACTCGGTGAAGTTCGAGCAGAATATTTTTCTCGTGAAGTTCCGAGTAAAGGTCTGCGATATCGTGGTCTAATTTTTTCAGCCTATTAATGGCCCCGGCAAACTGAGCCCAATGCGAAAACGATTTGGGGCATGTCGCCAGGTCAGGAGAGTTTAAGATGACTTCTTTGGCGAGAAGCTCTAATTCCCACTCGTAGATCCTCTTCCCAATTTTTTTGTTCACAAGGGTGTAACTGGGATGGACCTCGATCCCATTTGGAAACGGCCGACCAAATTGAAGGTTCTGAAGATAAGCATGGATAACCGCGAGAGAGTCCAGAAGACATACCTGGCGTAAGTAATTTCGCAGCGGCTTGTATAATTCGTACACATTCATTTTTCAGGTCCGTCACTCTCTAAATCGGTGCGTGCCTCAGCGCTGCATTGCTCTGATTCCATATTATTATCAATGTCCGATTTGTATTCCAGGTGCCCGCCTTCGGCACTTCCGCGACATTCCGGGGCGAGCAAAGGATGGCGATTTTCCGCCTGGAAGCAGAAGCTTGCGGGCTGCTGTCAGTCCCGATTTACGGGTTAGCGGCCTAGCAGGCTGTTGAAGAAGTCGCTGGCGTGATCGTCCTGATCGTGATTCCCTCGATATTAGCTTATCGAGGGGGCGAGAGATGCGGGGAAGTGACGAACGGTCGGGATCGCTGTTCAGTTATGTTGACTTGGAGGCGCGAGTTCGGAGAGACCATCCGCTGCGGACGATTCGGGAGATAGCGAACGCAGCGCTGGCCGCCCTATCGGGGGAGTTTGCGGCGCTTTATACCGAGTTCGGCCGACCGTCGATCGCGCCGGAGAGGCTCCTGCGGGCGATGCTGCTGCAAGCGTTGTACGGGGTGCGTTCCGAGCGGCAATTGATGGAGCGGCTGGAGTACGATCTGCTGTTCCGGTGGTTCGTCGGAGTTGGGGTGGATGATACCGTCTGGGATCATTCGACCTTCTCGAAGAACCGAGACCGGCTGCTCGAAGGAGAGATCGCCGCGAAGTTCCTGGCAGCCGTGCTGGCGCAACCCAAAGTGAAACGGCTGCTGTCGAGCGAGCACTTCTCGGTGGACGGAACGTTGATCGAAGCCTGGGCGTCGATCAAAAGCTTCCGGCGCAAGGACGGCAAGGATGAGGGCGGTGGTCTCGGCCGCAACGCCGAGCGGGACTTCCATGGGGAAAAGCGGTCCAACGAGACCCATGAAAGCACGACCGATCCCGAAGCTAGGCTCTACCGCAAGGGGAGGGGCCAGCCGGCAAAGCTTTGCTACATGGGGCATGCGCTGATGGAGAACCGCAACGGCCTGGTGGTCGGCGGCCAGGTGACGCAGGCCAGCGGCACGGCCGAGCGGCAGGCCGCGCTGTCGCTCATCGAACGCCGACGCGGCAGGCTTCAACGGCGCCTGACCCTGGCAGGGGACAAGGCCTACGATGTGGCGGCATTCGTGTGTGAACTCAGGGCCCACTCTGTCACGCCTCACATTGCCCGCGACGATCATGGGACCAAGACCGGCAAGCGGCGCAAGACGGCGATCGACGGCCGCACGCTGCGCCATGTTGGGTATGCCATCAGCCAGTGCTGCCGCAAGCGGATCGAGGAGGTCTTCGGCTGGGCCAAGACCCAGGCGGGCCTCGCCAAGACCCGCTTCCGAGGACGCCGTCGCGTCGAAGCGTCCTTCACCCTGGGCTTAGCGGCCTACAATCTCGTCCGCCTGCCCAAGCTCCTGGCCGAGCCAGCATGAGCGCCGCGGCCGGTTGCCAGCTCATCGGCAAATGGCGGATCGTCCAGGCCGACCTGTGGGATCGCGGCTATCTCGATCTGGTCGAACCAGCCTACCTCGCCATCAACAAGAATGGTCGAGGCGAGTTTGCCTTCGGCGCGCTCAACGCCACCATAGACCTCGAATATGCCGAGAGCATCGTCTTCTTCAAGTGGGACGGCTTCGACGAAGGCGACCAAATCTCCGGCATCGGATCGGCCGAACTCAACGACGACGGAACCATCGAAATCGAGCTATCCTTCCACAACGGCGACGATGCGATCCTCAAAGGATGCCGCGAATGACTTCTTCAACAGCCTGCTAGAGCAGATCCCATTCACGCGGACCCCCCTCACCCAGCTCCGGGTAAGGCTCGGCTTCGCCTCGCCAACCCTCCGCATCCCTCTCCCCCCAATGGGGGGAGAGGATAGGTCACAGGGGCGCTTCCATCACAATGGATTGGCCCTAGCGGGTGAGCGCCGCCTCGCGCAAGGGGAAGCGCGCACGGCACAGCGGCCCGCATCAGGCCTCGAGCCAGCGGAAGCGGAAGTGATCGCGGTGATGCACGATGCGGCCGGCCGTCGGCAGCGGGAAGTGGCTCGCCAGGATGATCGTGTCGGTGTCGGCGTAGCTCTCCGCGAGACGGCGGCGGGTCGCGGCCGCCTGCGCGCGATCGGCATCGGAGACCATGACGACGTCGAGGCCCGAGAACTGCACGGGATGGTGGATGGCGTCGCCGGTGAGAAGCGCATGACCCTTCGGCCCGCGCACGTGCACGCCCACGTGGCCAAGCGTGTGTCCCGGCAAGCTCTCGAGCCAGACGCCGAAGTCGAGCTCGCGCTCCACCACGTGCGCCGCATCGACGAAATCGGCCTGACCGCTCTCCACGACCGGCAGCACGCTGTCGACGAAAGCGCCGCGCGCGACCGCCTCCTTGGGCCGATTGAGGTGCATACGCTCGAACGCGTCGAACTCGGCCTTGCCCATCACGTAGCGCGCCCTGGGAAAGGTCGGGATCCAGCGCCCGTCGACGAGCCGCGTATTCCAGCCGACGTGGTCGGCGTGGAGATGCGTGCAGAGCACCACGTCGATGTCCTCGGGACGCAGGCCGATCCCGGCCAGGTTCTCGAGGTAGGCCGTGTCGAGGCGATGCATCCAGGCAAGCGTCGGACGCTCCTTGTGATTGCCGATGCAGGTATCGACGAGGATGATCCGCCCCCGAATCCGCACGACGTAGCTCTGTATGGTGATCACGATCCGCCCGGAGCCGGGCTCGAGCACCCGCTCGTCGAGCCAGTCCCGATTCCTCGCCACCCAATCGCGCGGTGCCTCGGGGAACATCCAGCCCAAGTCGATGGGCACGCGCTCGACCTCGCTCACGGTCTCGAGCGACATCGCGCCGAAATCGATGGGTTTCACGAGGCGCCCCCGGCGAGCGAGAGCCCGGGAAAATTCAGGAGGCCCCGGAGCATGAGGGCGAGATGGATGCCGCTCACGAGCGCAAGGCAGGGATCGAGCCTGCTGCACGCAAAGATGGATGCGGCCTTGGCGCGCCTCTTTTCCGCCTTGCTGCGTGCGAGCGAAAGCAACGACTCTCCCCCTCTCTTGCCTGGGCGACCCAACGCCATGCTGGCCCAGTCCGCCGCCCGTGTCCAGTTCGGCCGCGCGCAATGCGCGCCTCCTCTTGCACTTCGCAGGAAAGGCGGCCCTGCGGGCCGCCGACGAGGGACGCATCGATTGGCCCTTAATAAAAATCCGCAACCGTTATATAACCAGGGCGTGAGCGGCGATTTCGTTCAGCAGATCCTGGACTTCGCGCGGCGGGTGGTGGCGGCGGCGCTCTTCCCGCTCGTGCAGATACTCTACCGCCAGTCCCTGATTTGGTGGCCCTTTCTGCTGAGCGCATTTGCCCTCGCCCTTTTCGCGTTTTGGCTCACGCACGGCCGACGATGGGCGGCGCTTGGCGAATTCCGCCGCCGTTTCCTCGGTCCGGCGATCTGGGCGCATCGGTCGGCACGGGCCGACTATCTCTTCTATCTGGTGAACGGCGCCCTCTTCCCGTTCGTTGTCGCACCGCTCTTGATCGCGGGTGCCAGCATCGGCACCGCCGTCGAGGCGGGGCTCGCACGCCTCTGCGGCCCGATCGGCGAGCCGTTGCTGGGCCTCTTGGCGGCGCGCGTCGTCTATACCGTCCTCTTCTTTCTCGCCTACGATTTCGGGCGCTACCTCGCGCACAATCTGCTCCACGAGGTGCCGTTGCTTTGGCATTTCCACAGGCTGCATCATTCCGCCGAGGTGCTTACGCCCTTCACGAACTTTCGCTCGCATCCGGTCGAGCTTTTCGTCATGGCGTCGGTGGCGAACGCGACGACGGGCGTGATGAGCGGCATCGTCTGGTATCTCTCGGGCGGCGAGATCGGCTTCTATACCTTCCTCGGCTTCCATGTGGGCCTGGCCGCATTCAACGCGATCGGGAATCTGCGCCATTGGCAGGTGTGGATCTCCTTCGGCCCGGCGCTGAACCGCTGGCTCATCAGCCCGGCGCACCACCAGATCCATCACAGCTCCGAGCCGCGCCATTTCGGCAAGAACCGCGGCTTCGAGCTCGCCGTTTGGGACAGGCTATTCGGCACGCTCTACGCACCGGGTGCCGAGGAGCCTCTCCGTCTCGGCCTGGGCGACGGCAGCGACGGCGAATGGCACTCGCTCGGACGCATGTACTTCTGGCCGTTCCGCGATGCATTTCTGCGGATGCGCGGCGGCACCCCGGCTGCGCTCGGCACCCGGTCATCGTCGGCGCAGACTCCTTCGGCCTAGGGGCCGAACGCGCTCGCGCCGCCGAGCTCCGAGACGAAGTCCTGGTACTTCCCGGCCGGATTGCGGGGGATTTCGTCGTGATAGCTGAAGCTCACGACGAAGGGGTAGCCGAACTTCTCGCGCACCCACCCGCGCAGGCGCTCCTCCTCCCCCGCCTCGAGCCGCCGCGCCGTGACGAGGCGCAGCTCGATGTGCTCGAGGCTCTTCTGGCAGAGCTGGTATTGCCGTATCGGCGCCGCCGCGATCAGCGTCTTGAGACTGCCGCTCGACAAGAGCGGAATGCGCCGCTCGCCCGACGGCAGCACGAGCATCTGCTGGGTGCGGCCGAGGATGCGGCGCAAGACCGGAAGGCCGCGGCCGCACCCGCACGGCCCGCCGAGCTCGGCGAGATCGCCGATCTCGTAGCGGATGAGCGGCATGGCGAAGTTGTGGAGCGGCGTGACCACGACCTGACCGACCCCGCCCGGGGCCACCGGCCGTCCGGCTTCGTCCAGGACTTCGACGAGCGTGACCTCGGACTGGACGTGATAATGCTCGTAGTCGGAGCATTGCAGCGCGAGATAACCGGCCTCGCGCGCGCTGTAGATGTCGCCGATACCCACGCTCCAGGCCTCGCGGCAGGTCACGCGTACGGCCGGGTCGAGGCGCTCGGAGATGGTGATGACTTCGCGCAGCTTCGGCAGCCGCACGCCGCGGCTCAGGCAATACTCGGCCAAATACGCGGCGTTGCTCGGAAACGTGAGCAGATAGTCGGGGTCCTGGCGCGCCAGCCATTCGACCTGCTGCTCGATGGAGCAGTGGATGTTGAGCGCCACCGCCGGACCATGGCCCGCCACCATGGCCTCGATGTCGCTCCAGGCGCCGTGCGTCACTCCGTCGGGATAGGTCGCAACCTTGCGGTCCGATTCGCGGATCCCGGCGAGCTTGCCGCGCAGGTCGCGCCGCTGCCAGATGTGATCGCGCAGCGTCACCGCGCGCCAAAGCATGAACCAGACGTCGCTGCGCGTGGAGCGGATCGGCCGCCCGGTCGAGCCCGAGGTGAATGTTTCATAGACCTCGCCGTGCCCTCGCGGCAGGGCCGTCGAGACGAGATCGCTGCCGGCCGCCTGTATCTCGCTGCGCCGAAGGCGGGGGACGCGCGACCAGGCCTCGGACAAGGCGTCGCCGTCGAGGGAGCCCAACTGCGCGAGCCGGTCGCGGTAAAAAGGCACCGTACGTCTCGCGTGATCCAGGAGACTGGCGAGCTGGCGGTCCTGATGGCGGCGGATTTCTTCGGGCGGCCACCACTGGCTCTGCTCCATCTGGAAGAGGAGGGCAAGCACTGCCGCATTGCCCGGCGCGGGCAAGGCCGGCCACTCGATGCCCTCGACCTCGCTCCTGAAGGACAGTGCGCTCATCGCCCCCTCTCGCCGGCCGCGCCTCATTCGAGGCAATAATGCGGCTGGTGCAAAGAGCATGCAACTCTCGCCCGTGCATGGGTCGCCGCTGCGCGAGCCACAAGCGAGCCTATGGCTCGACCTCGTTGAGGAGCGGCTCTCCCTGCCGCCATCGCTCGAGGTTGTCGATGAACATTCGCGTAATTCGTTGCGGCCAATCGCCGACATTGTCCGAGGCATGGGGCGTGAGGAGAACGTTGGGCATGTCCCATAACGGGCTCGACGCGGGCAAGGGCTCGGTCTCGAAGACGTCGAGATAGGCGCCGCCGAGATGGCCGCTCCGAAGCGCCTCGATAAGAGCGCGCTCATCGATTATGGGACCGCGCGAGGTATTGATGAACATGGCCCCCGCCTTCATGGCCCGAAGCAGCTTCGCATTGACGAGCCGCCTCGTCTCATCGGTCAAGCGCAGATGGATCGAAACGACGTCGGCCCGGCCGATGATTTCGGCGAGGGCCTCGATCGGATGAAGCTCGTCGACCGCGGCATGAGGCGCCGCGGTCCGGCGCGTCGCCAAGACGCGCATGCCGAGCGCCTTGGCGTTATCGGCGACGTACCGGCCGATGACGCCGAGCCCGACAATCAGCAAGGTCTGTCCCTCGAGCGAGCGGTAAGCGAGCGGCTTCCACACTTTCTCGCGTTGCTGCGCGATGTAGCGGTGGAAGTTTCCATTGAGCGCCAGCATCGCCCCCGTCACGGTCTCGGCAAGACAGCGCGCGAGCACGCCTGCGGAATTCGTAACCGTCACCCGCTCGGCATCCCACGGCCGGATGTGCTCATAGCCGGAGCCGCCGACATGAAACCAGCGTACTGTCGGGTAAAGGATGGCCGGGCGATGCATCTCGCCGGGAAAGCCCGAATGCTTGAGGGAGAGGACGGCCTGCGGCGCGCCGGAGCAGAGCGCCGGCGCGACCTCGGACTCTCGAGCGGCATAGACGAACCGGATGTCGGGGAAGCCCCCTTCGAGCATTTCGCGCAATTCGCCGGGCTTGTCATGAATGACCAGCACCGTTTGGATGGCCTCGCGCGCTAAGCCGGCTTCCGTCATCGCCCGAATGGCCCGTCGGCGCCCGAAATCAGCGGGATTTTCCCACCCTCGCCGCAGCGACAGAGGGAGGGTTTTTCGCTAAAACCGCCTGGTTCGGCTTGGCGCGGATTGAGGTAAGCGCGCCCTCGTCCGCAGCTTGGGAGCCGGTCAAGCGCGTTTTCCAATCGATAATTCATAACGTATCCTGTTGAATTTACAAGAAATCGGAGACGGTGGGTGCAGGGAGGTTCGCGCGCGCTCCTTTGCCGAATATGATCGCATTCACGCCGCAAAAAGGGTAGACTCCGCCGTTCCCATCACAGGAGCCATCGTGACCAGCGAGGAAGGCCACATCCGGATTGTGGCGCGACAGGCTGTTTGTGCCATGGTCGGCCATCATATCGAAGTATCGGTCGATGCCGACCGCGTATTGTTGGCGGCACCCCGGAATGCCGCCGGTGCGCTGGTGAAGGTCGAGATGGTTGGTCCCGACGGCGCGCCGCACCGAGGCAACGTCACCGTATCGGCCAAAGCGGAGGCGGCGGCTTGGGGAATCGACGAGATCGTGAGTGCGGCCCGTCGTGCCGCAGACCGGATTCTGGCCAAGAATCCCTCCTGGCGCCGGACCTCGACATGATATGCGCCGGGTCTCGAGCGCCCCTGCCGCACGCTTGCCCGACCGCAGGCCGCGGGAAGAGGGAGGGGGCAAGGCGAAAATACCGGGCCTCCCTCCCGGCAGCTTGCAATTCCGAGGACTGATCACCACTTTCAAAGGGTTCCGCCGCAGCATCAGAGACCAGCTTTTGTCCGGAGCCCATGCGTCCGGCAGGGTAGCATGCAACGTTTCCACCCCATTGGAGGCCTGGAATGCAGCCGCATAAGTATAAGGTCGGACAGAAGGTCAGGCTCTTTCAACGGACGATCGCCCTTGTGCCGCGCAAAGACGGTTCCGATGCCGCTCCCGAACGCTACGAGATAGCGCGGCTTCTGCCCAGCAACGGCGCCGAACTGCAGTATCGCATCAAGGGATGCAGCAAGGGCCAGGAGCGCGTCGTCACGGAAAGCGAGATTGGATGACGCTCGCCTCACGGCTCCTCGGCCCCCTCCGCGGACCGGTCATGCTGCCGCCTCAACCGGCCCTTTGAAGCCATGGAAGCGACGCTTGCCCTCAACCCGAGACTCGAGAATTGGCCGGTATTGTCGATGTTCCTCCTGAAACGACTCCGTGCGCCTGTCCACGGCCTGCGGCGCATGAATCCAGCGACGCATGACCCTTCGAAACTTTCGGCCGCCCGGCCTCGAGAGGCAGACGGCCGCCCATCCCACCGAGAAAGAACCAGAAAGAATTAGGATGAAGAACACACGCAGAGAGCGCCACGGAGATAGTCCGTCGGCACGCACGAACATCGCTGAGCCGATGCGCAAAGACCAGGACATCAAGTCAACCGACGAGGCGGCGGCCGGCCCCTTGCCAACGGACGCGGAGATCGAAGTCGCGGCCGAGCGCTTGGGCCTGAACTGGCTGGGAGGCTCTTCGCGAGCGTTCGGCGCTGGCGCGAGCAAGATCGTTCAGAGCTTAGCACATGGCCGCGCACATGCCGTTTCCGTGGAAATCAAGCGCCCGCCGCGGCGCCGCGCCGATCCGCGCTGACGCTGCGGATCGCGGGCGGAGACCGCCCGCCCATCTCCTGGCCTAAATATGCAATGCCGAGCGTCCATAATGCGGGCTTCGCCTTAGGGGGCGGCTCGGACGCATGATTCCGGGGCCAAGTCGTGCCAAGGCGCTTGACCGGTGCAGCCCGATGCGGCGCGTGCCAGAGCCCTCAGGCAGCTGCGCGCCGCGCCAGCCGCCTGAGCGCCTTCTCGCCGAATTCATCGACGAGGAGCAGAAAGGCCCGCGCTGCCGCAGAGGGCTTCTTGCGGCCTTGCTCCCAATCCGAAATCAGCCGGTGCGGAATCCCCGTCGCCGCCGCGAATCCGGCTTGCGTAAGACCGAGGCCCGAACGGATGCGCGCGACATCGACATCATTCGGCCGTATGGTCACGAGCCGCGCGGGATCGGCCTCGAACGTGTCGGCATCCTTTGCGATCGCACGCATCACGTCTCTGTCCGTGCGCGACGCCGCGGCGGCGACGGCCTGTCCGGCAGCGCGGCGGATTTCTTTCGCGCCCGGGTGACGGAACGTTTTTCCGGCCTGCGCGGATTTCTGCGCCGTCTTCGCCGTAACCTGCTTACGGATAGGCTTGTACATAGGCTTGACGCTCCTTTCGGCTCGCACGGCGCAGGCTGATAATTCTGTAGACCGAACCACGCATGGTGTAGCAGACCGTGAAAACCTGATCGACGATCCGGTCCACGGCCGGCCACCGCTCCTCGCCGTAATCGAAACGGTCGTCGGGCTGGCGCAGGATCGGGCCTTCAAAAAGGACCGCCGCCGCAGCGAGAGCGATGCCATGCTTGCGCCGGTTGACGGCGTCCTTGGCCGGATCGACTGCGATGGCGATCACGAAGACAGACTACGCCTTAGGCGTAGCCGCGTCCAGGGGAAAGTACGCTTAAAGCGTAGATAGGAGCCGCGCCGCGATTGGCCCTCGACATCGGCCAAATTCGAAGCGGCTAGCGCGGGTCACCATCGTGCGCTTCAGCGCGCGCTCCGGCACCCGCGTCGTTCACCGCGCTCGGTTGCACCTCCCACCCGCCGCCGAGCGCCTTGTAGAGCGCCACGAGGTCGGTCGAGACCGCCGTCGTGCTGTCGGCGAGCGAGAGCTCCGTCGCCTGCAGGGTCCGCTCGGCATCGAGCACGTCGAGGAAGGTGGTGACGCCGCTCGCATAGCGCTGCCGTGCCAGAGCGAGCGCATCCCGGTTCTGGGCCACCGTCGCTTCAAGCGAGGCCCGACGGCTCTGCTCCGGACCATAGGCGGCGAGCGCATTCTCCACATCGTGCAGCGCCGCCAGGACGGTGCGAGCATAGACGGCTGCGGCTTCCTTCGCCTTCACATCCTGAAGTCGGACGGTAGCTTGGCGCTGGCCGCCGCTGAAGATCGGCACTTCGAGATCGGGACCGATGGAGAAGAAGCGACTCGCCCAGTTGCCAAGATCGCCAAAATGCTGGGCCTGCAAGCCGACGTCCGCGTTCAGCGTGAGGCGGGGGAAGAGGTCCGCCACGGCAACGCCGACGCGGGCGGTCGCCGCATGGAGCTCGGCCTCCGCGTTGCGAATGTCCGGGCGGCGGCGAACGATATCGGCCGGAAGCCCGATCGGGACCTGGGGCGGAACGGGAGGCACCGGCTTCGCGGCATCGAGCTCGGCGCCGAGTGCGCCGGGCTCGAGTGCCAGAAGGAAGCTCAATTGGTTGATGTCTTGGCTTATGCGGGTCATCACCGCAGGGAGCTGCGCCTCCGTGCTTGTGACCTCGGCGGCGGCATTCGCCACGTCGAGGTCATTGCCGGTCCCGGCGCGCCGACGGTCGCGCGCGAGCGCGAGCACGTCGCGCTCGGTCGCCAGATTCTCCTCGAGAATGGACCGCCGGAGCTGCGCGCCGCGGAGGTCGATGTAGGCGCGCGCGACCTCACCGAGAAGAGAGACCAGCACGTCCCTGCTGTCCTCGACGGACGCCGCCGTATCGGCGTCGGCGGCTTCCACGGATCGCCGGACGCGGCCGAACAGGTCGATCTCCCAGGAGGCGTCGAAGCCGTACTGGAATTGGTTGAAGGGATTCTGCAGGCCCGGGAGCGCCATGCTCACGCCCCCACTCGGGCCGCCCGCCGCACCTCCGACACTGCCGAGCAGCGAAGTCAGGGCCGTCTTCTCGCTGATGCGCTCCCTGGTGTAGGAGCCGTTGCCGGACAAATTCGGCCACTGCGCCGCGGCGGCGATATCGCGCTCGGCGCGCGCCTCCGCGATCCGCAGGACGGCCTGGCGCAGATCGAGATTCGATGCCGCGGCGCGCTCGGCGAGCGATGTCAGCGTGGGATCGTCGAAGCTCGTCCACCACGCCGCCACCGTGATCGCCGTCGCGGTCACGGCACTCGTCTCCTTGTTCGCGGGCACGGGCGTCAATGCCTTGCCGGTCCATGCGGCGGGCGTGTCCGCCTTCGGCGGCGCGAAGTCGGGGCCGACGGTGCAGCCTGCGAGAAGCGCACCCAGCAGCAGCGCTCTCACCGCCGGACGCGCGATCATGCGAAGATTGGCCGGCATGAACACCTCACTCGAAGCCGCGGCGGAACAGCCAGACGGTTCCGGAAAGCGTGACTGACGCGATGATCGCCATCGGCCACAGGTCGGGGATCAATCGATCGAAGCCCGCACCCTCCAGGTAGACGCGATGCGCGATGTCGATCGCATAACGCAGCGGGTTCACAAGCGTGATGTACTGAAAAATTTCGGGCATATTGCTGATGGGCGTGGTCAGGCCCGAAAGCAGCGCGCACGGCATCATCACGACGAAGGCGTAGAGCATGGCCTGCTGCATGGTGGCGACGACCGCGGACAGCATGAGGCCGATTCCGACGGCCGCCAGGAGGAACACTGCGAGGCCGGCATAGAGGGTCAGGTAGGATCCGGCGAACGGGATGCGGAACCAGAGTTGCGCGACCAGGAGGATCAAGGTTGCCTGAATCATCCCGATAAGGACCGACGGCAGCGCTTTGCCGACGATGATCTCCGCCGGACGGAAGGGCGTCACCAGAAGCTGGTCGAAGGTGCCCTCTTCGCGCTCGCGGGCGACGGACATGGCCGTCAGCAGCAGCGTCTGCAGCATGGAAAGCGTGCCGACCAACGCCGGTATCATATACCAACGGGTCTCGAGATTGGCATTGTACCAGGCGCGCATCGTGACCCGAACGGGCGATGCGCCTTCGCCATGGTCGGATGCCCAGTCCGCATTGAAGCTGTCGACGATGGCGCTCACGTAGCTCAGTGCCGTGCCGGCCGTATTGGAGTTGCGGCCGTCGGCGATGACCTGCACCTGCGCCGGGCGGCCGGCCATGAGCCGGCGCTCGAAATCCTGCCCGATCTGGATGACGAGCAAGGCGCGCCGTTCATCGATCAAGGATTTGATGTCGGCGGCGCGATGAAGCTGGGCGACGCGGAGAAATACGCCCGAGCCGTCCAGTGCCGCCAACAGCTCGTGGGAGGCGGCACTTCGATCCTGGTCGAGCACCGCGTACGGCACATTGTTGAGATCATAGGTCGCCGCGTACCCGAAGATGAGACATTGAATGATCGGCGGCAGAAAAAGACTGACCCGGCTGCGCGGGTCCTTGAGAATGGCGAGCAGTTCCTTGTGAATGAGGGCGAGGATGCGCAGGACCGAACCGACCATCGCCCGCCTCACACGAGTCTTTTGGTGGCGACGGCACGCGTGAGCACGAGCAGTGCCGCCGCCATGGCCGCCAATACCGCGGCATTGGGCAGGATGACCCCCCAGATGTCGCCGGCGAGGAACACGGTCTGAAGCAGAGCCACGTAGTAGCGCGCCGGAAGCGCGTAGCTGAAGATACGGACCGGCGCCGGCATGCTGTTAAGGTCGAAGAGGAATCCGGACAAAAACAGGGCCGGCAGGAAGGTGATGAGCATCGTCGCCATGCTGGAAACGAACTGGCTCCTGGTGATCGACGAGATCAACAGCCCGATCGCGAGCGCCACCAAGAGATAGAGCATCGACACGCCGACCAGAATCAGGACAGAGCCGCGGAAGGGAACCTGGAACAGGAATCGGGCGGCGAGGATGCAGAGGCCGAGCCCCACCATCCCCAGCGCGAAGTAAGGAATCATTTTCGCCAGCAGGATTTCGCCGGCGCGGACGGGGGTCACGAACAGGGCCTCCAGCGTCCCCCGCTCCCACTCGCGCGCCATCACGAGCGCGGTCAGGAGCGCGCCGATGAGGGTCATGATCAGGACGATGAGGCCGGGGACCAGGAAGTAGTGGCTGTCGTCCGCCTCGTTGAACCAGAGCCGGCTCTCGATCACGGCCGAGCCGCCGGCCCCCGCCCCGCTCCCCTCGGCGGCGCGGCGCGCCGACCATTGCCCGATGGCACCTTGGGCATAGCCTTGGATGATACGCGCGCGGTTGGCATCGGTTCCATAGACGAGAATCTGCGCTTCTCCGTCGCTCGCGCTCAGCCGCCGCGCGAAATCCGGGCGCATGCGGACGATGCCGTCGACCTTCTGCCGGAGCAAGAGCTCCTGCGCGCGCGGCATCGAGGTCAGCAGCCGCGCCTCGAAATAGGGGGAGAGCGCGAAGCCGGCGGCCAACTCCGTTGCCGCCGGAGAAGCGTCTTCCAGGACCACCGCCACGGGGACGTTCTTCACATCGAGGGAAAGCGCGAAACCGAAGAGCAGAATCAGCAAGAGCGGCATGAGCACCCCGATCGCGATGCTGCTGGGATCGCGGAAGAGCTGGTAAGCCTCCTTGCGTACGAGTGCGCCGACCCGGCGCAGCTTGGCCGACCCCTCGGCAGGGGGCGGTGGAGACGGCCGATCCGGCACCGCACTCACGGGCTGCCTTCCGCCGCCTCGGAGGCGTCCGGCTTGCGGTTGCGAGCCTTCTCGACGATCGCGATGAAGGCGTCTTCCATCGTCGGCTCGCCCGCTTCGCTCGGCGGCGCGTGACCACGCACGGCCGCCGGCGTCCCTTCCGCCAGCACGCGGCCGGAATCGAGAATCGCGACGCGGTCGCAGTATTCGGCCTCTTCCATGAAATGCGTGGTGACGACCACGGTGACCCCTTGCTCGGCGAGGATGGTGATTCGCTGCCAGAACTCGCGCCGCGCCAAGGGATCGGCGCCGCTGGTCGGCTCGTCGAGAAAGAGGATTCCCGGCTCGTGAAGCAAGGCCGCCGCCATCGCCAGGCGTTGCTTGTAGCCGCCCGGCAATTGCCCGCTCTGAAGGTGCATCAGCTCTCTGAGCTCGAATTGCTGAATCGCCCACTCGATGCGGCCGTGCTTGCGGCTGCCGCGCAGCCCGTAAGCGCTCGCAAAGAAATCGAGGTTCTCCCTGACCGAGAGCTGCCCATAAAGCGAGAATTTTTGCGCGACGTAGCCGATGTGCTGCCGGGCCGAGGCGCGCGCCCGGCGCAGATCGAGACCGGCGACCCGCAACGTCCCGGCGGTCGCGGAAAGCAGGCCGCAGAGCATGCGAAAGGTCGTGGTCTTGCCGGCGCCGTTCGGACCGAGCAGGCCGAAGATCTCGCCGCGATGGACATCGAAGCTGATACGGTCGACCGCGGTGAAGGCAGCGAACTTGCGCACCAGCTCGCGGACCTGGATGACCGTCTCAGCACTGCCGCCTTCCACGCGGCGCTCAAGCGGCGCCATGGCCGGCGCCTTCCGCTCCGCCCCCGCCTGCTGCCGCAACAGCACCATGAATCCGTCCTCGAAGCGCGCGTGCACCGGGACTAGGGGAATGCCGGCCAAGGGCGACTCGGTCTCGACGGGCCCGCTTTCGGGGCCGGCTTCCGCGCGAACCAGATGCACGCGGCCCGCTTCGGGCACCGCGTCGATGATGGCCGGGTCGCCCAATAGCCGCGACTGAAGGCTCCTCGCGGGCTCGCCCGGAAGAGGCTCGGCCTGGAACGCTAGACCGGCGGCCACATTGGAAACCACGCTGGGCCGGCCGCCGGCCAGCACTTTCCCTTCGCGCAGCACGAAGACCTGATCGCAGCGCTCGGCTTCGTCGAGATAGGACGTGCTCAAGAGAACGGTGATATTCTGGTCCCGGACGAGCCGCACGATGATTTGCCAGAGCTCGCGGCGCGACAGCGGGTCGACGCCCACGGTCGGCTCGTCCAGCAGCAGGAGTGCCGGCGAGCGAACCAAGGTGCAAGCGAGCCCGAGCTTCTGCTTCATCCCGCCCGAGAGCCGGCCGGCCAGACGGCGCGTGAAAGGCGCGAGAGCCGTCATCTGCAATAGCTCGGGATAACGCGTCGCCCGCTCCTCATCGGCGACGCCGTGCAGATCGGCGTAGAGGTCCAGATTCTCCTGCACGCTCAGGTCTTCATAGAGGCCGAAGCGCTGGGGCATGTAGGCAATGCGGTCCTGGACCTGCTGCGGCTCGGCCGCCACGTCGATGCCCATGACCTTGAGCTCCCCTGCATCGGCGGGCATCAGGCCGGCGATGAGGCGGATGAGCGTGGTCTTGCCGGCGCCATCGGGCCCGACCAGGGCCGCAAGCGCACCGTGAGGGACCTCGAGGGAGACGTCGTCGAGCGCCTTCACGACCTCGCCCGTGCCACGCCGGAATGCTTTCCGCACGTCGCGGCCGAGCACGGCCGCACCATTTTCGCGCGCAGTACTCAAGGCCGGCCGTCCTTGACGGAGCCTGAAGCAGGTACCGCACCCCGCCCGAGCGGCAAATACACCGTTGCCGGCATGCCGAGGCGCAGGTCGTCGGTGGCGTCCTTGACGAAAACGCGGACCTCGTAGACAAGGCTCGACCTCAGCTCCTCGGTCTCAACCGTCTTCGGCGTGAATTCCGCAACGGGGGAGATGAAGCCGATCCATCCCGCGAAGCGTCGGTTGGGGAAGCTGTCGACCGCGATGGAAGCCGCCTCGCCCGGATGAATTGCGCCCAAATCCGGCTCGGAGACATAGGCCCGGACCCATTTCGGGTCGATGACGGCCAGTGTGAACACGGGCTTCAGCGGGGAGGCGATTTCGCCCGGCTCCATGAGCCGCGAGCGCACCACGGAATCGACCGGAGCGAGAAGCTCCGCGTCCGATAATTGCTGTTGCAGGAAGGCCAAGTGCGCCTGATCCGCCTGCAGCTGGGCCTCGGCCTGGGCAATATCCTCGCGTCGGGGGCCGGCCACCTCGAGATCGAGCGCTTTCTGATCGGCGACCACCTTTGCATTGGCAACGTCGAGCGCGGCCCTGGCGTTATCGATATCCTGCTGGCTCGCGGCGCGTCCACCGGAAATCGCCGCCAGATTTCTCAGGCGCTCGTATTGCTGCCGTGCGTTGGTGGCGTCCGCCTTGGCGGCATCGACGGTCGCGCGCGCCTCTGCGATCTCCTCGGGGCGACTGCCGTTGTGAAGCCGCTCCACGACCGCCTGCTGCGCCGCCACTTGCGATTGGGCTTCGGCGAATTGCGGCTGCAAACGCCGCGTGTCCAATCGCGCCAGCACCTCGCCCTTGCTCACGCGGTCGCCTTCCTGAACCAGCACCGCGACGATGCGCTCGCTGTCGTTGAACGGCAAATCGACCTGCCGCAAATCGACATTGCCGTAAATCACAAGCTCCTCAGTCCGGCTCGGGCGATGGGTGAGCCAATAGGCCAAGCCGGCTCCGGCGACGAGCAGCGCCAAGACGACGACGACGATCCGGCGCCTCATGATCTCCTCCGGCCCCTGGCTCCTCGGACGGCCCCGAGGGCGGCCTTAATCTGCCCGCGATGGTCGTCTTTCACAAGCCGCAGGCGAGCGGCCGCGCTCGAGAATGGCACGTCGCTCGCCGTGCTCGTGTACAGCCGGGTCAAATGGGCGTCGCATGCCTTTGCCAGCCTGGCTGTGTCGCGCGGGGGTAACCTTCCGGGCCCGGCGCCGAATCTTGCGCGTCGACATCCCTGGCGAGATCGCTCACGGGATGTGGCGCTCCTCCGGTGGCGCAGCCGGCGGCACGCCGCGGCCGAGACTTGGGGTGTCGGGCCGCCTCGGGAAGGAGGCAATGAGCACCGCCACGGCACCCGTGAGAAAGATGCCATCGAAGGTTCCCGCTCCGCCGATCGAGGCCACCGGCGCCCCCAGCCCTTGCACTTTGTCGAGATTGAGCAGATCGGCCCCGATGAGCGCGCCGAGACTGCCGCTGATGTAAGCCAGCGGTGCGGTCTGCCGCCGCGAAAGCAGCAATGCCACGACCGCCGCGCTCAGTCCGGGGGTGAACACCGGGAGCGCGATGCCAAGACCGGGAACGGGTTGGGCCACGAGATGGCACACCGCGGTGACGCCAAGAGTCGCGACAAGTCCGCGGAGCCACAAGCTGTTCTTGACGAGCAAATACAACGACATCGCGGCCGGGATGAGCGCGCCCCCGACATTGACCGCTATGACGGTGCCGGGCCACTCCGCCATGACCGGCACCACGTATCGCATCCCGTAGAAAGTGATCACCTGCCCCGATGCGACCTGCCGCTCCGGCAATTCAGCCACGGGGATATTGAAGTAGCTGCCGACCAACGAGCCCAGCAGGAGGAGGAGCGCGGCCCCCGAGCCGATGCCGAGGCGCATGTAGGCGTAGCGCAAGGCTCCCATCTGAAGCAGCGCCATCAGAAAGAGGAATACCCCGACCAAGATGGAAAAGAACGGCAGCGTGAGGGGCAGGTAGTGGAGATGGCTGAACTGCATCGACGCCTCACCTCGGCCGAGCGGCGCGCCGCGCGCGATCAGGGCGGCGAGGGAGCTCACGGCCTGAACGCGGTCTTCACTCTTGGCATAATAGTATAGTATGGGGCGCGAAACGTCGGCCCAGTTGCGCTTTGCCCGCGATTGCGGCCCTTCTTGAACAATCCCGCGATATCGATTGATAAACTCGATGGCAAATCGCCCAGGCCCGATCCCGTCATCCGATCAGCATGCCGGCCCTTCTGCGGCCGGGCATTCGAGTGCCCCTACGGGCGAAACCGCGGACGACGATGTCCGCCGGATCGGGCTCGTCTATCTCTCGCTTCTGGCCTTGGTGGTCGGCATCGTGACCGGCTTTGGCGCGGTCGCCTTCCGCGGCCTTATCGGCCTGATCCACAACGCCCTATTCCTCGGTCAACTCGCGGTGCGTTACGACGCCAACCTGTTCACGCCCCCGAGCCCGTGGGGAGCCCTGGTCATCCTGGTGCCGGTGCTCGGTGCGGTCGCGGTGACGTTCCTGGTCACGAAGTTCGCACCCGAGGCCCGCGGCCACGGTGTGCCGGAGGTCATGGACGCGATCTACTACAAGGGAGGCGTGATCCGGCCCGTCGTCGCGGTGGTGAAATCGCTGGCCTCGGCGATCGCGATCGGCAGCGGTGCCGCGGTGGGACGCGAGGGCCCCATCATCCAAATCGGGTCGGCCCTCGGCTCGACATTGGGCCAGGTCGTGCGCATGCCGCCGGGGCAGCGCATCATTCTCGTCGCCGCCGGCGCCGGCGCCGGCATTGCGGTGACCTTCAACACGCCGATCGGCGGCGTCATGTTCGCCATCGAGCTGATGATGCCCGAGGTCAGCGTGCGCACCTTCCTGCCGGTGGCGCTCGCGACCGGCACGGCGACTTTCATCGGACGCTTCTTCTTCGGCCCGGAGCCGGCATTCATGGTCCCGGCACTCGTCCCTCTGAGCGCCGACGCCACCTCGGGGATCACGCTCTGTCTCTATGCCTTGCTCGGGGCCGTTACCGGCGTCGCGGCAGCCGGATTCGTCCGCGGCCTGCACCTTGCCGAAGATCTCTTCGACAAGATCAAGGGGCGCTATACGCGGCACATGCTGGGCATGCTGCTGGTGGGCATCCTGATCTATGCGCTGCAACGACGCTTCGGCCACTACTACGTCGAGGGCGTCGGCTACGCGACGGTGCAGGCGATCCTGCTCGGCCAATTGGCCGCGGCCGGACTGCTCCTCTTGCTTTTCCTCTGCAAGGTGCTCGCGACCTCGGTCAGCCTCGGCTCCGGTTCCTCGGGCGGTATCTTCTCGCCTTCGCTCTTCATGGGCGCCACGATCGGCGGCGCCTTCGCTGCCGCCCTCTCCGCTCTCCATCTGCCGCTCGCCATCAATATCCCGTCCTTCGCCATGGTCGGCATGGGGGCAATGGTGGGTGGCGGCACCGGGGCGGCGATGACGGCCGTCACGATGATCTTCGAGATGACGCGCGACTACGGCATCGTCTTGCCGATGATCCTGGCGGTTGCGCTCAGCGTCGGCGTGCGGCGCCTGCTTTCGCGCGAGAACATCTATACCATGAAGCTTTTCCGCCGCGGGCACGTCATACCGAAAGCATTGCACGCGAACATGTTCCTCGTGCGCCGCGCCAAGGAGGTGATGGATGCCGACGTGGTCCTGGCGCCCGCCGAGATGACCTTCGACGCCTTTCTCTCCCAACCCGGTCACGACGGCCGAATGCGCCATGTTGCCGTTACCGAGGGCAATCGCATCTTGGGCGTGCTGCGCGTCAATACGGCGCTGAGAAACGTGCGGGCCGGTGCCGAATCCAGCGTCGTCTTGCGCGACATCGCGAGCCGCAATTTCACCATCGTGCGCGAGGATGATATCGTCTTCGACGTGATCCAGCGCATCTGGCGCAAACGCGCGATGATGGCACTCGTCGTGCGCGGCCGCGGCGTGCCGCGACCGGGGCACATTGCAGGCGTGATCACGAAAGAGCACGTCGCCGACTCCGTGGCCCGCAGCGTTAAGGTGTATCCTACCTGAGCGCGAGAGCCCGCTTGACCGAGAGGGCGTGCCGCCGTGGCGGGGGCCCTCCGATGTGAAGGAGGAGAATCGAGATGAGGAACCCCAGCTCTCTGCCCGCATTGATCTTCGTCGTCATTCTCGGCATCGGCCTGATCTTCGCCTACTCGACCCTTGCGCCTCCGGATTACTTCGCAAGCACGGCGATCGCCATCGTTGCCGCGTTCATTGCCTTCATTGTTGCTTACTCCGTCAAGGTTGCGGATCAGTGGCAACGGGCCGTGGTGCTGCGGCTCGGCCGCTTCCGCTCCCTTGAGGGCCCGGGCTTGTTCTTCATCGTTCCGATCATCGAGACCGTCGCCTATTGGATCGACATCCGCGTGATCACGGCCGCCTTCAAGGCGGAAAAGACCCTCACCAAGGACACGGTGCCGGTGGACGTCGATGCCGTGCTGTTCTGGAAGGTCGTCGACCCGAAGAAGGCGGCACTCGACGTTGCCGACTACGTGAGCGCCATCAATTGGGCCTCGCAGACGGCACTTCGCGACGTCATCGGCAAGACCATGCTCTCGGACATGCTGGAGGGCCGCGAGAAGATCAGCAACGAGCTGCAGAGGATCATCGATGTGCGGACCGAGCCCTGGGGTATCAACGTCATCTCGGTCGAGGTCAAGGACGTGCTGATCCCTTCGGCCTTGGAGGACGCGATGTCGATGCAGGCGCAGGCGGAGCGCGAACGCCAGGCGCGCGTCATCCTCGGCGATTCGGAGCGCCAGGTCGCGGAGAAATTCGGCGAGGCGGCGAAGACCTACGCCGACAATCCGACCGCCTTTCATCTGCGCGCGATGAACATGCTCTACGAGGGATTGAAGAAAAACAACGCCACCATCGTCATCGTGCCGAGCACGGCGGTCGAATCGATGCAACTCGGCGGTCTCGCTGGGGTGACGGCGTTGAGCGCGACGTTGGGCCAAGCGCCGCCGCCGGGCGCAGCCCCGGGCCCGTGGTCCGGCTCCCCCCGCGCGAAACCGTAATCGGACCGCCGCGCGAGGTCCTCAACCGGCCGCGCCGGCGCGATCGGCAAAGAAAATCGCGCCCGCCTGGCGGGGCGAAGCCCGGCATCAGATAGGCCGAGGACGGCTTGCCGGCACGCCGTGATTGCTCCGCGTTCAGCTTGCGCGCGCATCTGGAAGGAAATGCTCGAGATCAACGCCGACCAGCAATTCACCATCGGTCTCGTCGCCGAGGTGCCGCAGCCTGTCGTGGCCGGCAACCGCCTGCGCAACGTGCCGGAGAAGGGCCTCTACAGTTGGGATCCCGGCGCCCAATTCGGCATCTACAAGCCGGACAGCTTCTGGCTCGACGACCGCTTGGAAGGATCGTGAGGCGGCCCTGCCAAAGCGGTTCGTTGAGCCGAGCGCGGGAGAAAGAATCCCTGCGAAGGCGGCGCATCGCTCCGAGGTTTGCCAATCGTCAAGCATTCATCGGCGCGAATTCCGGAATTCGCTTAGCAACACACAGGCCAGGCAGTAGAGCGCAAGCCGGAGCGACTTGAACCCACGAGATTCCTTTCCTTTGGGCCCGCGCAGACGGGAACACTCGGGCGGATGTGAATCGGGAATAATCCAATATTGCCTGCATCGCAGAGACATTGGTATGCTTAGGAACGCCTGTTCGGTTCCGGCTTTGCCGGCTTAGGTCAACGGGGGAACGTCGGATGAATGGCACCCGAATGAAGCGGGGCGGATGGAGCTGGTGGTACCTGCTCCTTCTCGTCCAATTCGTCGCCGTCCTATGGCCGCCCTTCTACAACAGTGCGGAGCCATATTGGGCCGGCATCCCGTTCTTCTACTGGTATCAGCTCCTTTGGGTGATCATCGGCGCCGTCTTGACCGCGATCGTCTATTTCGCGACCGAGGACTGACGTGACGGCGCATGACTCGATCCCGGGCGTAAAGACGAAACGAAGCGTGGGGGGGACGTCGTGCAGGACGTGAACTGGATTGCGCTCATCATCTTCCTACTGCTGTTCGGCTTCATCACTTGGCTGGGTTTCGCCGCCGCCAAGTGGCACAAGGGCGATCTCGACCTCTTGCACGAATGGGGGCTCGGCGGCAGGCGCTTCGGCACGATCGTCACCTGGTTCCTGGTCGGCGGCGATCTCTATACCGCCTACACCTTCATCGCCGTTCCGGCGCTCGCCTTCGGTGCGGGTGCCGTCGCCTTCTTCGCGGTGCCGTACACGATCGTGGTCTATCCGATCCTGTTCCTGGTCTTCCCGCGGATCTGGTACGTCTGCCACAAGCACGGCTACATCACGGCGGCCGATTTCGTGCGCGGCCGCTTCGGCAACCGCTGGCTGGCGCTGGCGGTGACCCTCACCGGCATCGTCGCGACGATGCCATACATCGCCCTCCAGCTCGTCGGCATCCAGGTCGTGATCGGCGCGCTCGGCATCTCGGGCACGGGGCATGCGGCCGATCTGCCGCTGATCATCGCCTTCGTGATCCTGGCCGCCTTCACCTATTCGAGCGGCCTGCGCGCGCCGGCCTCGATCGCGATCGTCAAGGACATCCTGATCTATCTCACGGCTTTCGCCGCCGTGATCGTCGTTCCGATCGAGCTCGGCGGCTTCGGCAAGATCTTCGCGGCCGTGCCCGCGCCGAAGCTGCTGCTGGCGATACCCGGGGCCAATACCACGGGCGCCTACAGCGCCTATGCGACCCTGTCGCTGGGCTCGGCGCTGGCGCTCTTCCTCTATCCGCATTCGCTTACGGGGGTCTTGAGCGCGAGCAGCGGCCACGCCATCCGCCGCAACGCGGCGATGCTGCCGGGCTACTCCTTCATGCTCGGCCTGCTCGCCCTCGTCGGCTTCTTCGCCATTGCCGCCGGTGTCGCCAACCTTCCCGAATTTGCCGCCGGCTTCAAGCAATTCGGCAACAACTTCGCGGTGCCGGCGCTCTTCCTCCACAGCTTCCCGTCCTGGTTCGTCGGCATCGCCTTTGCCGCGATCGCGATCGGCGCCCTGGTACCGGCGGCGATCATGTCGATCGCCGCGGCGAACCTCTATACGCGCAACATTCATCGCGAGTTCTTCAACAAGAGCCCGACCGACAAGCAGGAAGCGCAGATGGCGAAGTGGGTGTCGCTGATCGTCAAGCTCGGCGCGCTCGTGTTCATCATCTTCATACCGACGAGGTACGCCATTTACCTGCAGCTCCTGGGCGGCATCTGGATCATTCAGACGGCACCCACGGTGATGCTCGGCGCCTTTACCCGCTGGTTCAACGACTGGGCGCTCCTCGTCGGCTGGGCCGCGGGAATAACCGCCGGCACGGCGATGGCCGTTGCGGCGAACCTTGGGCCGACCTATCCGTTGGCGCTCGGCGGCCATACCTTCCCGGGCTACACCGCCCTCTATACCGTGATCCTCAATCTCGTGGTGGCAATCGTGCTGACGCCGGTGTTCAACGCGATGAGCGCGCGGAAGGCGCCGATCGACGAGACCGTGGCGGCCGATTATCACGCCTGAGAGAGCCGCGCTTGCGTGGCAAGGGCGCAGCTCCTGTTCGGATTGCGGCGGTGTGAGCCCGCGGGACGACGAGGCTCGTCGTGGGTCGACGACGATATGACCCAAAGTCCGTCTTCAACGCATTCGGCCGGGGCGGGGAAGGCGCGGTGAAGGCCGCGCGCGTCGGCAATTAGGATTCCGGCGCGGCACGCGTCTAGCCGACGTGTCGGTGCGGCGGGCCGCGCGTTGCCATCCGCGTGCCGCCTCCGGCAAGCTCCTCGGCCTCGGCACGCGCGAGCTGATCAGGCGTCAAGGCGTTCTGTCGCGCGTGCCACATCGCCGCATGCTCGCTCGCGCGCAAGCGCTCGGCGGGAGGCAACTGGAGCAAGGCGCGATAGCGCTCATCCTCGACTGCCGTCTGATGCGCGCCCTTTGTATGAGCCGCCGTCGTCCGCCTTCACGCGGGGACGGGGCGCGATATTTACACAGGCAGGGTGCTGCCGATTGCAATGTGCGCCGCTCGCAGCCCGCGCGCCGGCGCGAAGGGGTGGCGTCTTGCGCCGCCGCTGGCGCGCGGCCTCGAGCCTCGCCCCGCCCGACGAGGCGCCTTGCGATCGGCAGCGAGCGGATGGTGCAGGGGAGTGCGATGGATCGCTACAAATCAGAGCGAGCCCCGCGAGCTGCCGCTCGGCGCGCGGGGGCCAGCGGCCCCTCCCGGAGATGACAGTCATTTAAGGCGGCGGAAGGTCGCGCGTAATGCTGCCTCACCATCTGAGAGCGCAGTGCTTGCGCGGCCTGACGCGAGGTCGCGGACCTCGTGCGCCCCAACCATCTGGAAGGAGAGGTAAATCATGTTGTCGAAGCTATCAACGCGCCGGGACGGGATCAGCTCATTCCGTCGCGCGCACGTGGCCATGCTCGCGACGAGCATGGCACTCGCCCTTACGCTCGCTCCGGTCGTCGGCTGGGAGTGGGCGCATGCCGGGACCGCGGCAACGGAAACGGCCGCAGTGCAACTGCCAAGCCTCTCGCCGCTCGTCAAGAAGGTCATGCCGGCGGTCGTCAACATCTCGGTGCTCGAAAAGGCGAGCGCCGGCGATCAAACCGCCGAAGCCGGTCCCAATATGGAGCCCGCTCCGATGCCGGGCTTTCCTCAGGGATCGCCGTTCAACGACTTCCTGAAGAAGTTCTTCCAAGAGCAAGGCATCAACCCGAACACACCCGAGCTGCCCTCGCCGCACGCGCAGCGCATGGCGCTCGGCTCCGGGTTCATCATCGATCCCTCCGGTCTCGTCGTCACCAACAACCATGTCGTGGACGGTGCGAAGAAGGTGACGGTGGTGCTGCAGGACGGCGGCAAATACAGCGCAAAGATCCTGGGCCGGGACGCCAAGACGGACCTGGCGCTCCTCAAGATCGATACGGGCCACGCGCTGCCCTATGTCTCCTGGGGCGACAGCGGCAGCGAGCAGGTCGGCGACTGGGTCGTCGCCATCGGCAACCCGTTCGGCCTCGGCGGCACCGTGAGCGCGGGCATCGTCTCGGCGCGCGGCCGCGACATCCACTCGGGCCCCTACGACGACTACCTCCAGATCGACGCGCCGATCAACCGCGGCAATTCCGGCGGCCCCACCTTCAACCTCGAGGGCCAGGTGATCGGCATCAACACGGCGATCTATTCACCGAGCGGCGGCAGCGTCGGCATCGGCTTTGCGATCCCCTCGGATCTCGCCAAGCCGATCATTGCGCAGCTGCGCGAGCACGGCAAGGTGAGCCGCGGCTGGCTCGGCGTGCAGATCCAGGAGGTGACGCCGGCGATCGCCAAGGCGCTCGGCCTGCCGAACGACCACGGCGCGCTCGTCGCCGACGTGACCAAGGACAGCCCGGCGGAGAAGGCGGGCATCCAGCAAGGCGACGTGATCGAGGCCTTCGACGGTCACGAGGTCGCGAAGATGCGGGACCTTCCCATCATGGTGGCCGATACGGCCGTCGGCACCGACGCCAAGCTCAAAGTCTGGCGCAAGGACCACGAGATGACCCTGGGGCTCAAAATTGCCGAGCAGCCCAGCAATCTCCAGCTCGCAGCCAACGAAGGCGGCCAATCGGCGGCACCGGAGAAGTCGAGCGCCTTGGGCGTTGAGCTCGAGGCACTCACGCCGCAACGTCGGGAGGAGCTTCGGGTCGGCCCCGACGTCAAAGGCGTCGTGGTGGGCTCGATCGCAGGCTCGAGTCCGCTGGCCAACGTCGATCTGCAGCCGGGCGACGTCATCGTCTCGATCAATCAGCACCCGGCGACGACGCCCAAGGAGGCATTGGCGCTGCTCAAGGAGGGCGATGCCGGACCCAACCAGCACCTCCTTCTTCTCCTCAACCGGCACGGCGTCAACGAGTATGTCGCGTGGTCCAAGCAGGCGGGCGAAGGCTGAGCAAGAAACCGTGGCGGCCGGCGGCGTGATGAGCCCCGCCGGCCGCTTCGTGCGACCGGGCCCCCGATGCGGGTGCCGGGAAGCGAATGATCCATCCCATAAAAACGCCGCCAAAATGAAGTCGGATCTCGTCGGCTTGGCGTCGGTTGGTCTTTGCGAATATGCTGCAGACATAACCGCGGCGATCGCGGGAAATCGGAGCCGGTAGATGATTTCGCTGCGCAAGCTACCCATAGCCTTCCGCGCGCTCTTCAGCAGCTTTTTGGCTCTGATCGGATTAGGCTACCTGACCGCACTGTCGTTGTTGTTCCTGGTCGACATCGAGCCGCATCAAAAGGCGGGACAGAGCCTGGTCCAGGACATCAGCCAGACATATCACGGGCTGCCGAGCAACACCCGGCTCGAGGCGGCGCTCAGGGGGCCGATGGCCACCATGGCGTCCAGCGTGGACCGCACTCGCGTCATCAAGTGGATCCACGACGGGGCGTCGAGTGAAGGATACGCGGACGTAGCGCCGGTTTTCCAGAACAACTGCATCACCTGCCACAGCCCCCAATCGGGTTTGCCGATCCCTCCGCTCACCAGCTACGACAACATCAAGAAATTGCTCCAGACCGACACCGGAGAGAACATCGTCGAGCTCGCGCGCGTCTCGCACATACACCTGTTCGGCATCAGTCTGATTTTCATGTTTACCGGCGCCATCTTTGCGCTGAGCGAGACGCCGGTGTGGCTGCGCGTTGCGCTTGTGGTGTTTCCGTACCTGACGATCATCGTCGACATCGGCTCCTGGTGGCTTACCAAGTATTTCGAACCCGCATTTGCCTACACCGTGATTATCGGCGGCGCCGGCATGGGGTTGGCGCTGGCTGCCCAGATCTTCATTTCTCTATGGGAAATGTGGATCGATACAATCACCGGTTTGAGACACCTGGGCCGGCACGAACGCGCGCATGGCGAAAGTCAGGCTGCCTCGGGCGAGCTGGAAGCACGGGCGCGCGGTGGCGCAGGCAGGTGAGCTTCGATCGCGCGCCATTCCTCGTCGGTCACGTCGGCTTGAGATCGGTCGGTCGCGATGCCCGCCGATCGCCATGACCTCGTTGTCCCGTAGATCGGTGAGCTCGGACGAGCGCGAGATGCCCCCTGGCGGAGATCGCGCCAACGCAGCCCCGGGAAATTCTCGGTCCCGATTGCATCGCAGAACGCCCGGTTGATCGCTCGACCCGTCTCCACCCTGACGCACTGCCGGCATGACAGGACCGCGGGCACGCATCCACGCCATCGAGCGTGCCCAATTGCGCCAAAGTAAGCCGGTTAATCGAGAGAGGGGTCAATTAGTCATTGATTTAGCTGGAGCGGGTGAGGGGAATCGAACCCCTGGTCTGGAGCTTGGGAAGCGGGTCAGAGGCCCTTTGAGATCAAGGGGTTGGCGGCCAACCATTTGCAAACCAAGAGATTTAAGTTAGCACTGACTCCCGGTGCCTACCTCTGCTTACCGTGTTCCTTGTCCCAATTTGTTCCAAAGACTTGAAGGCCACGCTGGCTTTTCCGATCCACGCGGTCTCCTAATCAACCGTGGCCGTCGGGAGCATCGCGGCGGTTCCTGGGCCGACCCTCCAGGCACCTGCACGCGACGTTCCGCCTCGCAAGTGTCAACGATAGCCGCTGCGACTTTCTCGGCTTCCGCGTTTCCAGGACGCCAGACCGATTGTGGCAGCTCGCGATATTGCTTGCATGGGCAATTATATATGACGCACCGATCGTCCATCGCCTAACCCAGTGGCAGCACCTCCCCATTGATTCGGAAGATAATCAGAACAACATATCGCGCATGTGGAGATTGGACATGGTGCTAAGTCGCGCATTTCGCGCGCACGCGAGAGCGCTGCACAGCCTCGCTTCCGGACGTCGGGCGCCGTTGCCTCGGCCTCCGGTACAATCTCGCCTCACCGTATGCCACAAAAGAAAATCTCGACCTTATTCGTGCAAGCGCCCATGCGGCAGGCCTTCGTCGCGGCTGATCCGCTTTATGACGAACGGGCCGTGTAGCACATTCAATGCGCTGCTTTCGTCGGCACGGACTTCCGTGCCCTTGGTGACGCGGGGGCGGATGCAGAGCACATCGGGCCGCTCGGTCAGGAACACGCCCGGCAATGTTTTGCCGTGGGGCTCGCCGATCTCGATGGGCATATGTCAGGCTTGTCCGTTGCGCTCGTTATGGACGAACATCGTTGCCAGGGGCGCCCAAAAACGAGAAAATGGCGCTCGCCAGCGCCTGACTCTGGGGAATGGCGGCGGAGACGCGCCGCCCGCATACAGATGGAGCGAGTGCGGTGGAATCTGGACATTGCGGCAATTGCAGCCATCCGTTGTCCGCTACCGACAGCATCTGCCCATCCTGCGGTGCGGCGGTTCGAAAAACCGAACTCGGCCCTGTCGACGGGGTAGACGCTAGGGACAACGATTTATCGGCTAGGACCGGCCCGCTGCGCGCAATTGGCGAAGCAGCGCGCCTGATTCGGCGCCAGCCGTCGATTCTGTTGATTGCCGTTCAAGCTTTGATCGTCGAAGGCGTGTGGCTTGGACTGGCAAGTCTATACGGCGGATCCGGCGGTGACGGCGCTGCCGTGGCCCTTTTGTACCTGATTGGTGGCACGGCAGCGTTTCTTTATGCCTCTGCAGGAATCTGGGGCGGGCTTGTAAGCGTGGCAGGCGGCAGCTTCCGCTGGCAGCGGTTCTGGCTCCATGGCTTCTTGTATTTGGGGAGGACGATAACCGTCTTGGTGATTGCGTGTCTGATGTTTCTGCCGGCATTCATCGCGAGCATTGTCATGATAATCGGCGCTACTGCCTCGGCCAGCTTCCCGTCGTCGCATCCTTACGGGGCGCCGGCCGCTCCAGGATCGTACATGCCGTATTTGCTTTTGATCACGTGCATCGTGTGGGTCCTGAATTTCCTTTGGGCATCCCAGCGGTTGGTCGTCACCGCACCTGCGATTGCCGCCTCGGGTGGCGAACGGGGCCCCGTCACGGAGCGGATACAACGTGAAAGGAGTTGGGAGGTCACCGGATTGTGGCTCGCTTTGCTCGCCCTCGGCGGCATTGTCGCAATACTGTCTGCTGCCCTTGGGTTGCTTTTCGCCGTCGGCGGCATTGTTGCTGAGCTGCACTACCTCTTCGCGATGTTTGGGATCGGCGGCACGTCGCCATTCAGCCCGTTTGGGGGTGCTGCAGCACCCAAGACCATTCCCAACCTTTCCCAGCTTTTGGGCGCGGCCGGTCCAAATGCACCCGGCGGAGGTCTCTCGGTTCCGGCTCCGACGCCGCCAACTGCATTCCTCGTTGTCAGCGTGGGCTCCGCATTCGCGAATGGGGCTTTATATTACTTGTTTCAAACCTTCGCCGGTCTCGCGGCGCTTGTTTATTACCGGTCGGCGGGCGGGAGCAGCGCATGGTTCCCGCTTGATATGGCGAAACCGCCCCCGGCGGGCGAGCCCCGGGTGACGCCGCCTCCGTTTCCGGCCCGGGAGGCGGCGCCTCCACCAGAGCCTTCCACCGCCACTCGCGAGCTTTTCACCGCAAGGGTTGCGCGACATCGGGCCCGGCTCGGCTCGGTCTTTCACAGCATTGCGGCAAGCGCGTCCCGGCCGGGCGCGGCTCGGGCGGAGCATTCCGCGGTGAGCGATGCGCCCATGACCGGGAACCTTGCCGCACAATGGGCACAGCGACGCCCGGATTTTCACAAGATCGCTCGAGTTGCAATCCAAACGGTCACCGCGATGATCGGGGAACTGCCCGACTTTCGCCCGCTTCTCAGGGGTAAGATTTTTCCTCACCTGCCGGAGCTTTTTGCTGCGCCCGAGCACGCCGCCGCGGGCTGGCCCTCGGGCGTGGCGTCGCGTGCTGCGGCAGCGATTCCGGTTGCCGCGTTCACGCTCCTCGGACTCGGAGTCATGATCGGGTGGGGCTACTCGTTCGGGGATTGCCTTTTGGGGGCGGTCATCGGATTCGCGTTCGGCGTCGCGGCGCTTCGCATCGGTGCCGCTGCTGAGCGCCTCATGATCGCGCGGATGATACAGGTCGAGATAAGCCAGGAGGCGGCGGAAATGGACATTGCCGCCGCATCCACAGGCCTCTTGCTTGCTGCCGCATTTGCCCTCTTAATTGCCATCGTCTTACGCGCCAGCGGTACACAAAGCTTAACGACAACATCGGTGCTCAACGGTCTGTCCGTCGGAACGCTGTTTCCAGCGGCTACCAGATTGATTTCAGCGCGCAGGCTGGTCGGATGGCCTGCGGTTTCAGCAGCGGCGGTATTTACTGTTTCGATCCTGTGCGCGTGGATGTTCCTCCTCTGGCTTGTCGGATCGGCCCTTTGAAATATGCCTTCCTAAATCGCCGCTAGGAAACGAAGTCGAAGATGCGGGCGGCCGGCCGTGGCTTAGGAAATGCATTTTCCCCGCAGCGGCAGGCGCCGGAGCATCGATGCCGAAGTCAGCTGGTCACGCTTTCCTCGACGATTCAACTATCGGAACCAAACTCAGTGCGAAAGCCCAATTTCATACTATGTCGCCCGCAATGATTCGTTGCACGGTCGAGCGTTGCATCTTGCCGAGATCAGGTCCATCGTAACCTCCCTCGAGTGAGGGCACGGGATTGCGCCGCGTTCGGATCGCCGTTTTGGTTGCCTTGGGACTCGCTCTCTTGGCGCTCGGTCCACGGACGGCGC
>JBKQRV010000010.1:0-34056 GCA_052143835.1 Alphaproteobacteria bacterium | reverse complement strand
GGATAACCCTGACGGGTTACCCACAACTCCACCGGCGCAACAACCGTCACAAGCACCATGAACAAAACTAGAAAACTGTTACCTATGTCTCCGGTCAGAACTGTTACCTATGTCCCCGGTTGCTCAGGGTGAGGGGGAACGTTTTATCCACTGATCCAGGAACTGCTCCTGAGGCCGCGGACCTCTTTGCAGCGGTGCTTGCTCAGCGCTGGCCCACCAGTGCGCTCACCGTGCTGATGAGCGCGTCGTGATCCTTGATTATCTCGTCATGCCCGGGGTTCCACGGCTTGAGCTCGGCCAAGGGCGGGTTGCCCTTGGCGGGCGGCACGTCGTCGCGCAGGGAATAGGCGCCGCGCACGGCGACCAGCTGGGATTGGCCGAGCTTCGAGAGATACCAGTTGGCGAAGAGCTCGCCGGCATGGGGATGCGGTGCCGCGGCGATCAGCAGCATCGGGTAGTTGGTGAAGGGGATGCCCTCCGGCGGGTAGAGCGGCGCTACCGGGGCACCTTGGCGGACGCGCTGTGAGTATTCGTTGAGCGCCGACGAGACGCCGATCACGGTTTCGCCGCGTGCCACGCTGAGCACGACCGGGTCGTAGGCGGTGAAGAGCTTCGGCTCCTGCTCGGCGAACTTCTTGAGATAGTCGTCGCCGAGCTTCTTGACCATGAAGTCGTATTGCATCCAGGCCGTCCCGCCGATGGTGACCGGAGAGGTCGCGATCCTCCCCTTCCATTTGGGATCGAGCAGGTCGCGCCAGCTCTTCGGCACCTCGTCCTTGGCCACCAGCTGCGTGTTGTAGAAGGGATACATGAGCGAGCCCGAGGCCGCGTACCACCAGCCCTCGCCCTTGGCATTGGCGGGATATTTGCTCGCCTCGGGCGGCGTCCAGGGCCGCGCCAGCTTCTGATCGATGAGCCTCTGCGCCAGCGCCTCGTCGGTGATCATCGCGACGTCGGCTTGCGTCTTGCCGGCGGCGGCCTCGGTCGCGAGGCGCTCGAAGAGCCGGCCGGTGACGGCACTGATCACCGAGACCTTGATGCAGGAGAACTGCTTTGCGAAAGGCTCGATGATGGCGCGCTCGTCGCCGTCGCTCTGGGCGGTGTAATAGGTTACGGCCCCTTCCGCGCAGGCCGCCGTCACGAGCTCCGGCGTTGCGATCGTCTCGCCGTCGACCGTGGCTTGCGGCTCTTCAGCGAATGCAGCACCCGCGCCAAGCCATGCCGCGAGCATGAGCGCACCCGCACCCGCCGTCACGCGATCTAATCTCCACTTCATGATCCTGCTCATGGTTGGATGCTCCTTTCCGCGCGTCCGCGGACGCGCATGATCAGATTGCCGAAGGGATCCACCTCGACCGAGGCATTGGGTCCGATCACCGCCGTCGATTCCGCCTCCTCGATGAGCGCTGACCCCGCGAGCCGGGTGCCGGGCGCCAGGCGGGCCCGCGCATAGACCGGCGTCTCGACGAAGCCGCCGGCCTCCTCGAAATAGGCCGGGCGATGCTCGATCAGCGCCTCGCCCCGCACCCCCACCTCGGCGGCGAAGCGGATCTCGCTCACCGCGGGGGCGGCGATCATGCGGACGCGCCAGGATACCACCTCGGCGGCAAGCGTGCCGAGATTGCGCCCGAAGCGGGTCTCGTATTCCGCATCGAAGGCGCTTCTCAGCCGCCCCACATCGCAGCACTCGGCAAGATCGGGGGCGAGCGCCACCGTCACCTCGAAGCCTTGGCCGACATAGCGCAAATCCGCCGAGAGCTCGAGGGCGATGGCGTCGTCCGAGAGGCCGGCCTCGCGCAAGACGGCCCGGCCGCGCGCGGCGAGGGTTGCTATCGTCTCGCCGACCGCGGGCCAGTCGAGCCGGTCGAGCGGGGCGATCAGGCTCTGCGTGTATTCCACGCTGCGCGGCGCCACCAGCATGCCGATCGCCGAGGCGACGCCGGCGCCGCGCGGGAAGATCACCTCGGCGATGTTGAGGAGCCGCGCGATCTCGTAGGCATGCACCGGCCCCGCCCCGCCGAAGGCGACCATCTTGTAGCGCAGCGGATCGCTGCCCGACTCTGCGATGTGCACGCGGGCGGCCGTCGCCATGTTGTTGTCGACGACTCGCGCCACCCCCGTGGCCGTGGCGACGAGATCGAGGCCGAGCCGCTCGCCGAGCCGCTCCAGCACCTCGGCCGCGCGCCCGCGCGCGAGCCGCATGCGGCCGCCGAGAAAGCGCTCGGGTGCGAGATAGCCGCGAATCACGTCGGCGTCGGTGACCGTGGGGCTCTCGCCGCCGCGCCCATAGCAGGCAGGGCCCGGCACAGCACCCGAGCTCTCTGGCCCCACGCGCAAGAGGCCGAGGTCGTCGATCGAGGCGATGCTGCCCCCGCCGGCGCCGATCTCGATGAGCTCGATCACCGGCAGGCGCAGCGGCAGCCCGCTCCCCTTCTTGAAGCGCTGCAGCCGTGCCGCCTCGATCTCATGGCTGCGCCTCGGCAGGCCGCCGTGGATGAGGCTCACCTTGGCCGTGGTGCCGCCCATGTCGAAGGCGATGACGTCGCCCCAGCCGGCCTGCCGGGCGAGGAATGCGGCACCCATGGTGCCGGCGGCGGGCCCGGATTCGACGAGTGCTATCGGCTGCTCGGTCGCCGCGCGCGCCGTGGTGATGCCGCCGTCGGAGAGCATGACGAAGAGCGGCACGCCGAGCGCTTGCTCGAGCTCCACGAGGTAGCGCTTCGCGATCGGCGCCACATAGGCGTTTGCCACCGCGGTCGAGAAGCGCTCGTACTCGCGGACCTCGGGTGCGATCTCCGAGGCGGCGCAGACCACAATACCGGGGCAGCTCCCCTCGACGATCGCCTTGGCGCGGAGCTCATGGACGGGATTGCGGTAGGCGTTGAAGAAGGCGATCGCGATCGAGCGCACGCCTGCGTCCCGGAGCGCCTCAGCCGCCGCGCGCACGCCCGGCTCGTCGAGCGGCAGCACGACGCTGCCGTCGGCCCCGATGCGCTCGCGCACGGGCTTGCGCAAGCGTCGCGCCACGAGCGGGGCCGGGCGCTCGAGCTGCAGATCGAAGGTGTCGTAGCGCAGCTCGTTGCCGATCTCGAGGACGTCGCGATAGCCCTCGGTGGTGATGAGCCCGACCGCCGCGCCCCGCCGCTCGATGAGCGCATTGGCGACGAGCGTCGTTCCGTGCACGACGGTCTCGGCTTGCGCCTCGAGTGCCGCCAGCCCCTCGATGATGGCGCGCTGCGGGTCCTCGGGCGTCGTCAAAAGCTTGTTGATCGCGAGCTGCCGCGTCTCGGCGTCGTAAAGGGCGATGTCGGTGAAGGTGCCGCCGATGTCGGCGCCCGCGAGGTAGCGCGTCATCGGCCGTAGACCTCGCGCGCCGCCGCTTCGGAGATGAGCCCGGCCTCGAGATCGGCCGCCACCTGGGCACGCGCGCGCTCCTTGGGATCGCCGAAGCCCCCACCTCCGGGATAGCGCACGACCAGGCGGTCGCCCGCGGCGATCCGGCTCTTGCCCTTGAGCGGGTAGCCGGCTTCGCGCCCGTTCCACGCGACCCGCGAGGGCGCCCCCGCCGCCCCGCCCAAGAGGCCGCGCGCCGGGTGGTCGACGCGCTCGACGAGGAGCGAGAGTGTCGCCGGCTCGCTGCCGGTGAGCTCGATCTCGACGTCCTGGCCGAGCCCGCCGCGCCGTCGCCCGGGGCCGCCCGAATCGCAGGCGAGCTCCTTGCGCCAGATGCGCAAGGGGGAAAGCGCCTCGATGATCTCCATCGAGCCGCACACGACGTTGGAGGGAAAGCAGGTGGCCGACAGTCCGTCGCGCTCGGCGCGCGCACCCATGCCGCCGTTGATGAAGAGGATCGCCGTGTAGCGCCGCCGTCCCTCGCGATAGCCGGAGACGAGGACGCGGAGCGTGGGCGCGCTGCCGCATTCCGCGATGATGTGCTCGCCGAGCACGGGCACCAGCGCCTCGTAGATCGCCGCGGCCAGGCAATGGCCCACGAGCTGGCGCGCATGCACGGGCGCCGGAAAGCGCGGATTGAGGATCGAGCCCTCGGGCGCCTTCACATGGATCATCCGGTAGGTGCCCTCATTCCGCGGGGTCGCCGGGTCGAGCGCGCATTTGAGCGGATAGCAGGAATAGGCCTCGGTGTAGTTCATCACCGTGTTGAGCGCGCGGCCGACCTCGGGGGAGGTGCCGGCATAGTCGATGAGGATCTCCTCGCCCCTCTTCTCGATGGTGACGGCGATGTGCACGGGCTCCTCGCCGGTGCCGTCGAGATCGAGGGAGCTCCTATAGGTGCCGTCGGGGATTTCGGCGATGGCGCGGCGCATGGCGGCTTCGGTGCGAGCGCAGATCTCGCGCGAGATGGGCGAAAGGTCCGCGATGCTTTCGCGCTCGATGAGGTCGCGCAGGCCCCGCGCCGCGGTCTCGCCGGCGGCGATCTGCGCCGCGATGTCGCCGAGGACCGCATCGGCCAAGCGAACGTTGGCGCGGATCATCGCCTCAAGATCCGCGTTCGGCCGGCCCTCTTGCATATAAAGGAGCGGCGGAATGCGGATGCCCTCCTCATAGACCTCGCGCGTATCGGCCGACCACAGCGTGCCGCCGATGTCGGCCATGTGCGCGATGCTGCCCGTCCAGCCGACGAGCCTCCGACCGGCGAAGACCGGTGCGAGGACGGTCACGTCCGGCAGGTGGCCGGAGGTGAGCCAGGGGTCGTTGGTGATGCCCACGTCGCCCGGGCGCCACTCGGCCGCCGGACGCTCCTTGAGGAAATGCGCGAGCGTGCGGCCCAAGGTCATGTTGAAGGACGGGATGCCGATGGTGTTCTCGGCGATGGCGTTCCCCTCGGCATCGAAGATGACGCAGGCGAAATCGTTGGATTCGCGCACGATCGGCGAGAACGAGGTGCGCCTGAGGGTCGCCGCCGCCTCGTCGGCAATGGCGATGAGGCGGGTCCATACCACTTGGAGTGCCACCGGGTCGTCGACGATGGCGCGATTGCTGGGCGGGGTGGCGGAGAGTGACATCGGCTTCGCTCCTTGCGATCAGCGGCTCAGCGGGCCACTCCCCTCATGGCCTGCCGCCCGCGCTGGCTCCATTGACCGAGTGCCACCAGCGCCAAGAGGATCACGCTCTGGGTCAGCGCCAGCACCGCGACCAGGCTGGTCGAGCCGCGTAGCCAGAAGTCGAACATTGTAAGCGAGAAGACCTGCGTGTTCGAGGTGTAGAGAAAGAGTGCCGTGGCGAGCTCGCGGAAGGAGAGGACGAGGAGGAGGATCATCGCCGCGAGAATGCCGGGCCAGGCGAGCGGAATGACGACGCGGCGGAGCGTATAGGCGAAGCCGGCCCCGCAGAGCCGCGAGCCCTCCTCGAGCTCGGGGTGAATCTGGACGAGCGAGCTCGCGATCGCGCGCACGCCCTGCGGCGAGAATTGCGAGACATAGGCGAAGATGATGATCCAGAGCGTGCCGTAGATGCCGATCGGCAGGCTGATCCAGGACCAGAGATAGCCGAGGCCGATGATCAGGCCGGGGATGGCGACCGGCAGCACGGCGATGAGATCGAGGAGACGCCGGCCCGGGACGCGGGTGCGGTGCACGATATAGGCGATGGCGAAGTAGAGCGCCCCGCCGATCGCGACCGTGCTGAGCGACACCAGCAACGAATTCTCGAGCGACTGCCGTACCACCTCGTCGCCGAAGGCGATGGCGAACTGGTGAAAGGAGAGCTGTGCCGGATCGAACACGGCGGCGAGCGTAGAGAAGAAGAGGCCGCGCCGGAGGGCTATCAGGATGAGCGCCGCATAGGGCAGCAGCACGACGAAGAGAAGATAGACGAAGCCGAGCGCCGCGAGCGGCCAGCGGAGCGGGCCGAGCTCGACCAGCTTGGGCCTCAAGCCCTTGCCGGCGACGGTCACGAAGCTCCGCCCGGCGAGGAGGCGATGCTGGAGTGCCACCAGCGCCACGGTGAGGAGCAGCATCAAAACGCCGAGGGCCGAGGCCTCGTTGACCTTGGGAGGGGCAAAGCCGATGAGCTCCCAGATGTGCACGGAGATGAAGTGCAGGTTGCCGCCGGGCGCCAGCACCGCGGGGATGGCGAAGAGCTGGATCAGCAGCACGAAGACGAGGAGTGCCGAGGAGAGGAGTGCCGGGGCCACGAGCGGCACGGTGATCTGCGTCACGGTGCGCAACCGTCCGGCGCCGCAGAGGGCGGCCGCCTCCTCGAGGACCGGGTCCATGTTGCGCAGGGCGGCACCCACGAAGAGATAGACGTAGGGCGCGTAGTAGATGGCGAAGACGAAGCCGATGCCGCCGAAGCTGTAGATGTTGACGACCCCCGGTACCTTGAGCGCGCGCAGTGCTATGTTGAGGATGCCGCTCCTCGGCGAGGCGAGGATGTCCCAGGCGAAGGCGCCGACCAAGGGCGGCACGAACATCGGCATGATCGAGACGGCCTCGATGAGCGGCCGGCCCGGCACGTCCGTGCGCATGGCGAGCCAGGCAAGGCCGGCGCCGATCACGACCGCACCCGCCGTGCCGAGGAGGGCCGCCCCGACCGTGGTCCCGAGGAGGGCGAGAAAGCCCGGCTCGGCGAGGACGGCCAGGTAATTGCCGAGCGTGAGGCCCGACCAGTCGACGTGGAGCGCCCGCGGCGGCTCGGACAGGAAGGAGCCGAGTGCGAGCACCAGGAGCGGCAGCAGGATCAAGAAACTCAGCAAGGCGAGAAGCCCGCCCACGACGAGCCGGTCGGCGCCGAGCCAGGATCGCGCGGCGCTCCAGAGGGCCGGCACGCGGCTGGGCGATCCCAGGGCCTCGTCCTTGGCGCTCATGGTGCGATGATCCGCGCGCGCTCCTCGGGGATCGAGAGCAGCGCCCGGCTCCCCTCCTCGAGCTCGGTCGCGGTGCCGAGGGCCACCACGTCGAAGCTGGCCCCGCTCCACTCGACGGTGTAGCGCGTGGAGAGGCCTTGGAAGCGGCGCTGCCGGATCAGCACGGAATGCGCACCCTCGCGCTCCGCACCCGCCGGTGCTATCACGCAGTCCTCCGGGTGGATCACCACGGCGACGCGCTCGCCGGTCGAGACCGGCCGGTCGAAGCTCGCGCTGAGCTCGGGTCCTTGGTCGGCCTTGACCCGCGCGGTCGATGGCCCGAGGAGTTCCGTCACCGCGCCCTCGAGGATGTTGGCGGAGGCGATGAACTCGGCGACGAAGCGCGTGTTGGGCCGGCGGTAGAGCTCGGCCGCGGCGCCGACCTGGACGACCCGGCCGCCCTCCATGACCATGATGCGGTCGCCGAGCTCGACCGCCTCGCTCTGATCATGGGTGACGTAGATGCTGGTGAGGCCGGTGCGGCGCTGCAGCGTCTTGAGCTCGACGCGGAGCCGCTCGCGGAGCTTGAGGTCGAGATTGGAAAGCGGCTCGTCGAAGAGCAGGAGTGCCGGGTCGTAGACGAGCGCGCGGGCGAGCGCCACGCGCTGCATCTGCCCGCCCGAGAGCGCGGTCGCAGCACGCCTCGCCTCGGCGCCGAGGCCGACGAGCTCGAGCACGTCGTGCACCTTGGCGCGGATCGCGGCTCTCGCGAGGCGGCGGACGCGGAGCGGGTAGGCCACGTTCTCGAACACGCTCATGTGCGGCCAGACCGCATAGGACTGGAACACCATGCCGATGCCGCGCGCTTCCGGGCGCACGAAGACGCCTGCGGCCGGTGCCGACATCAGCCTGCCGTCGATCGCGATGCTGCCGCGATCGGGGGTCTCGAGGCCGGCGATCAGCCTGAGCGTCGTGGTCTTGCCGCAACCGCTCGGCCCCAGGATGACGATGAACTCGCCGTCGGCGATCTCGAGCGAGACGTCGTCGACGGCTGGTGCTGCACCGAAGCGCTTCGAGAGGCCGCGGATCTCGCATTTGAGCGCCATCGCGTCTCCTGCCGGCATCCCGGCCGAGCGTCAGGCCGCCGCCCTGCCGGGGAAGGCGGGGGCCAGCCGGCGCATGAGAAGGCCGAAGCTGCTCGCCACCACCTCGTGCGGCAGGGGACCCGGGCGGAGCCGCGCGGCGATGCCGACGCCGCCGATCTCGGCGAGGGTCTCGTCGATGATGCGTCCATCAAGGCGGGGCTCGGGGCGCTCGCGAAAGAGGAAATCACCGAAACTCACGGGGGCCTCGCCTCTCCTCGTCTTTTGTGCCATCACGGACCGGATGGCGCTGCTTGTCAAGGAGACGGGGCGATTGCGTGCGCTCGACCCCGGCACTGCATGCGGCCTCGGAGCTTGACAAACGGAGATGAGATGACAAATTATCCCCTTATAGGGGGTTAATTAATGACCTACATGGACCAGCTCTTTACGACCGCGGAAGCTGCGGCATTGGCCGAGGCTCCGCCTGGTGCTGTCGAGAAAGCCATCGAGGAGGGCATCGTCGAGGTGCGCAAGGCGCCCGCGGCGAAAGGTAGCGCGCGGCCGCGCCGGCTTCTTTCCGTCGCGGGCGTCTATTACATCGCTTTCCTGAAAAACTGCGAATTCCGCTTTTCCAAGGAGCACAAGCACAAGCTCTGGAGCCGTCTCAAGACGACGCCGCCCGAACGCTTGCTCAAAACCCGCTGGCATTTCGCGCCGGGCGTTGAGGTCAATCCAGGAGAGCTCTTGCGCCCTGTCGCCGAGCGCGTGAAACGGTACGCGCGAGCACGGGATCGTTGGATCGCAGCCAATCCCGAGATCAAAGGCGGGACACCCGTGATCAAAGGCACGCGCATGACCGTGTATTCCGTGGCCGGGCGGGTGACGCGCGGCGACACGATCGAGGCGATCATGGAGGAAAATCCCGACCTGCCGCGGGAAGCCTTCGAGGCCGCCGCGGCCTACGCGCGCGCCAACCCGCTTGTCGGCAGGCCGGGCGGACGGCCGTGGCGCGCTCAGCGGCAGATGTCAGGTTAGTGCCAAGTGCGGACATTCCTCGCCGTCCCCGATCGCTTCTCCAGGCCCCGTAGAGGTTGAACTCGCGCCTGAGGGGATACTCGGGCCGATCGTCTGGTTCGATCGGCAGTTCCGAGACGGAACTCGTGCCGTGTAGAACGACCTGGCAATTCGAAAGTCTGTCCAATTGTAAGCGCGTATCGCGACCTGAAGCAAAGCAGGATGAGGCGCAGGCCGCTTGCTCGGTCCTGTCCTATCTATGGGATTCCTTGCGAGAGAGTTCCCCAGGGTCGCCGCTATCCGACGCTCCGGACATTTGCAATGTCCCCAAGGTACGCAGCGGCGCGGCGCTCGAATATGACCGCGCCTTGTCGTATGGCAACATCGCGAGCGGCCATGAAAGCCTGCCGTGCCTCGTCTTTGTTGTCGCGACCGAGCGCCAGCAAACACGCGCCGCGCAGGCGATGGATTTCCGGCAGATAGAATCCCACGCCAGGCTCGTCCATCGCGGCGAGCGCACGGTCCAGAAGAGCGAGGCCATCCGCCGGCCGTCCGGCCGCGAGCAGCACCTCGCCCGCTAAGCCCAAATAATATTGCGGCGCCGGGCCGACTGCGGTTGCTTTATCGATTTCGGCATCGATCAGTCGCGCCGCGTCGGTGATACCCGATCCGATTGCGGTGGCCCAGCTCGATAGAAGCAAGCCGGTCGCACGTTGGGGGAGCAGGTCATATTTCTCCGCAAGTGCCACCAGGCGGCGCGTGATCGCGAAAGTTGCCTCGCGGTCGGCGACGATCTGATGGCACATGCCGACATTGGTGAGCGCGTGGGCCATGCTGTTGGGATGGTCGAGGGTTTCGGCGAGGGCAATTGCTCGCGCGATGCTTTCCGCCGCCAGTGCCCGGTCGTCGGATTGCTGCAGCGTTATTGCACTCACTACATGCGCGCAGACGCCCGGATCGTGGCCGCCGAAAGCTTGACCGAGATGGCGATGGCGGGTTTGATCGTAGGACTCGGCCCCGATGCGGCTATCGGCCAGCGCAGCCGCGACATCGCCGCGGAAAAAAGCCGTCGACCAACGGCAGTGATAGGCTTCGAGTAACAGATCCTCGTCGCCGGAGCGCTGAGCGAGCGTGACCAGCTCCCTCGCCCGATCGCGCGCAAGGGCGGTCTTGCGCCCGAGATTGGCGTTGAGCCACAGGCCCCACTTGGCTTTGTACGATGCAGTGCCGTCGCCCAATGCTTCACCGAGGTCATCCGCACGCCGATATGCGTCCTCGACTTCCGTGCTCTGCGCGCCCCGCACAACCGTTAGCGCCGCGCCGAGCTTCAAGAGAAAATCCAATTGGCGGCGCATCCGCTCTTTCGGCTCCGGCACGGCATCCGCCGCCTTCAGACCCGCCGAGAAATTCGCGATTGCTTCCTTATAAGCCGATCGGCTCATTGCCCGGTCGCCGGCGCGCATGCGGTGATCGCAGGCAGGGCCGGCCAATCCGGCCTCGGCGAAATGATGCGCTAGTAATTCCGGCTCGTTTGCCGCCATCTCGGGGAATTTGTCTTCGAGCGCGCGGGCCACGCGCTCGTGCCAGTCGCGCCGCCGGCTCTTCAACAAGGCCCCATAGGCGGCGTCCTGCACCAGCGCATGCTTGAAGCGGTAGGTGGAATCCGGCGGCAGGCCCTGCGCATGTATGAGGTCCGCCTCCGCCAGCCGTTCCAGGGCCCCCGTAAGCATTGCATCGCCGAGTCTGGCGACCGCCTGGATCAGCGGGTAGGCGAACTCACGCCCGAGTACTGCTGCGATCTGCGCCACCTCTTTGGCCGATCCCAGACGGTCGAGTCGCGCGGTCAACGAGGCCTGCAAGGTCAAGGGTATCGATTGCGTTCCGCCGTGGCCGCCGCCTTCGAGAAGCAACCTGGTCACCTCCTCGATGAAGAGCGGCACTCCGCCGGTGCGCGTCACCAGCGCCTCCAGCATCTCGCCGCTCAGGGCATGGCGCGCGGCGACCTCGCCCAACATGCGCAGCACCTCGCGCCGCTCCAGCGGCGCCAGCGCGATAACGGTGTGATGGGAGCGGTGCGGCCAAGGCGCGCGAAACTCGGGCCGGCTGGTGACGAGCAGCATGAGCGGCACGGCAGCGCCCTGCTCCGCCAGCACCCGCAGCAGATCGAGCGTCGAGGGATCGGCCCATTGCACGTCCTCCACCAGAAGCAGAATAGCTTGCGTGCGTGCCCCGCCAGTTATCCAGCCGGCCAAGGTAGCGATCAGCCGCCGCCGTCGCTCCTCCGATGCCGAGGGTGGCGGCGGATAATCCGCCGGCACCGGCAGCTCGAGCAGCGGCGCCACCAGCGGCACCGATTGAGCGGGATCGAGCGCGACCGCGCGATGCCAGGCGGCGAGCGCCGCGACACGACCCTCCGGCGTCGGCTCCTGCTCTTCCAGCCGCCGTTTGACGAATTCGATGAAGGGGTGGAAAGGCGTGTTCTGCAAAAGCTGCGAGCAGGCGAGCTCCGTCCAAGTATGCGGCACCTCGGCGAGCCGGCTCTGGAACTCCTCCGTCAGCCGCGATTTGCCCAAGCCCGCCTCGCCCACCAGCAGAACCAGCTGCCCCTGGCCCGCCCGCGCGCGCGCCCAGCGGCTCTCGACTTGCCGCAATTCCTCCTCGCGTCCGATCAGCGGCGTGTTAACGCGACCGACCGCGTGCCGCCGGCCGGCACCGCTGGCGCGCATTACCTGGAACAACCCGACCGGCTCGGCCACGCCCTTGAGGGTCTGCGTTCCCCGCTCGTTCGCCACGAACAGCCCCGACACCAGCCGGTGCACGTCGCGGCTGATCAGCACCATCCCCGGCCCGGCCGCCGCCTGAACGCGCGCCGCGATGTTCGGCACTTCGCCATACAGCTCGGCGTCCTCGCCGATCACCACCGGCCCTGCATGGATGCCGACGCGCACCGCGAGCATAGGACCGCCGCGTGCCGTCAGGCCCCGGCTCTGCGCGGCGATCGCCTCGAGGATCGCCAGGCCGGCGCGCACCGCACGCTCGGTGTCGTTCTCCTGGGCTAGCGGATAGCCGAAATAGACCAGCGCGCCATCGCCGAGATTCTTGGCGACATGGCCGCCGAAGCGGGTTACCGCCTCGGCGACGGCGCGATGATAGTCGGCGACGATGTCGCGCCATTCCTCGGCGTCGAGGCGGCCGGCGATCTCCGTCGAGCCGACCAGATCGCAGAACATCACCGTGAGATGGCGCCGCTCGCCCCCCGACGGTGCAGCGGCAACGGCCGAGCCGGCTTTCGGCGATTGATGTGGTGCCTCTGCCGGCGGGGTTGGAGCCGCTGCGGGCGCCCCGAGGGCCGCGATGGCGTCGAGGAGCTTGCGGCGGTGGCCGACCTGCGCAACGCCGATCTCCTTTAGATCATCGCTCGTCAGACGCGGCAGCACCTCTCCGTCGATCGCGTTGTCGCGAAAGGCCGGCTCGTATTGCTCCAACCCCAGGCCGCGCAGCCAGCCGCCGACATCCATCCTGCCGCCTCTCGTCCCGTCCAGATACATGATCGTCGACGCGGTCGAGGCTGTCCAGCGCGAGAAGGCTACCCGCGATGTCCGAATCGGGTCTTGGCTGTGTGAAAACCATTCAGCAGTTCATTCCGGCGCAAGATTGAATCGGAGAGAACGCCGCTCACGCATGAAAGATTCATCAATGCTGCAACTTCGCCGCCTTTGTTGCCCACTGACGACTGCTTCCAGCGTTTTCACACAGCCTAGGTCAATTGCAGACCTTGCCGCAGATAACCCGCTTCCTCCCCACAGGCGCCCACCCCCGAAAGATGCTATATATACCCCACGATGTCCGATTCGTTTTCCGATCCCTCAGGCGATCCCTTCGCGCTGCCCGAGATCGAGCTGCCCGCGCGCGCGGGGGTACCTCAGCCGCGCGCGATGCCCTATCTCGACGGGCTCAATGAGGCGCAGCGCGCGGCCGTGCTCGCCGTGGAGGGGCCGGTGCTGGTGCTCGCCGGCGCCGGCACCGGCAAGACGCGCGTGCTCACCACGCGCCTCGCCCACATCCTCCATCAGGGGTTGGCACGTCCCTGGGAGGTGATGGCGGTCACCTTCACCAACAAGGCCGCGCGCGAGATGAAGGGCCGCATCGAGCGGCTCGTCGGCATGCCGGTCGAGCGGCTCTGGCTCGGCACCTTCCACGCGCTCGGCGCGCGCATCCTGCGCCGCCATGCCGAGCTCGTCGGCCTCAAGCCCAACTTCACCATCCTCGACGCCGACGACCAGCTCCGCCTCTTGAAGCAGCTCCTCGAGGCCGAGGAGATCGACGACAAGCGCTGGCCGGCGCGCATGGTGCTCGCGGTGATCCAGCGCTGGAAGGACCGCGGGCTTACGCCCGAGCGCGTGCCGGCGGGCGAGGGCGGCGAGACGGCGGAGGGGCGCGTGCTCGAGCTCTACGCGCTCTACCAGGAGCGCCTGCGCACGCTCAATGCCGCCGACTTCGGCGACCTCCTGCTGCACTGTCTCTCGCTCTTCACCAAGCACGCGGAGGTGCTCAAGGAGTATCAGGAGCGCCTCAAATACATCCTGGTCGACGAGTACCAGGACACCAACGTGGCGCAATATCTCTGGCTCCGGCTCCTCGCACAGCGGCACAAGAACATCTGCTGCGTGGGCGACGACGACCAGTCGATCTACAGCTGGCGCGGGGCCGAGGTCGGCAACATCCTGCGCTTCGAGAAGGATTTCGCAGGTGCCCGCATCATCCGCCTCGAGCAGAACTACCGCTCCTCGGGCCATATCCTCGCCGCCGCCTCCGACCTCATCGCCCACAACGAGGGCCGGCTCGGCAAGACGCTGTGGACGGAGGGCGAGCCCGGGCGGCCGATCTCGGTGCGCGGCCTCTGGGACGGCGAGGCCGAGGCGCGCGTGGTGGCCGACGAGATCGAGGCGCTCCAGCGCGCGGGCCGGCCCCTGGGCGAGATCGCCATCCTGGTGCGCGCCGGCTTCCAGACGCGCGAGTTCGAGGAGCGCTTCCTCACCTTGGGCCTGCCCTACAAGGTGATCGGGGGCCTGCGCTTCTACGAGCGCCAGGAGATCCGCGACGCGATCGCCTATTTGCGCGTGATCCAGCAGCCCGACGACGACCTCGCCTTCGAGCGCATCGTCAATACCCCGCGCCGCGGCATCGGCGCCTCCACGCTGCAGGCCACCCATCGTCTCGCGCGCGCGGAGGGCGGCTCGCTCACCGCGGCGGCGCGGCGCCTCATCGAGACCGACGAGCTCAAGCCCAGGGCGCGCTCCGCACTTGCGGGCCTGATGGCGGACTTCGAGCGCTGGCGGGCGATGGCAGAGGCGCTCGGCCATGTCGAGCTCGCCGAGACCGTGCTCGACGAGTCGGGCTACACGGCAATGTGGCAGAGCGACAAGTCGGCGGATGCGCCCGGCCGGCTCGAGAATCTCAAGGAGCTGGTGCGCGCACTCGAGGAGTTCGAGAACCTCGAGGGCTTCCTCGACCACGTCAGTTTGGTCATGGAGAACGAGGAGGCGAACGAGCGCGACCAGGTCAATCTGATGACGCTCCACTCGGCCAAGGGCCTCGAGTTCGACGTCGTCTTCCTGCCCGGCTGGGAGGAGGGGCTCTTCCCGCACCAGCGCGCGCTCGACGAGGGCGGGGTCGCGGCACTCGAGGAGGAGCGCCGGCTCGCCTATGTCGGGCTCACGCGCGCGCGCAGCCACGCCTATATCTCGTGTGCCGCCAACCGGCGCGTCCATAACCAATGGCAGAGCGCCATTCCGTCGCGCTTCATCGCCGAGCTGCCGAAGGACCGTATCGAGATGCAGGCCGAGCCGGGGCTCCACGGCGGCTACGGCGGTGCTGAGGAGGTGGCAGTCCCGCTTGCGCCTATCCCCAGGGTCTATGGCTATGCCGGGGGGCGCTCCTCGGCACCTGCGCGCAAAGCAGGGGCCAAGCGGCGCGAGCGCGGCCGGCTCATCGAGGGCGAGGTGCTCGGGCAAGCCGGGCCCGATCCGCAGCACCGCTTCACGGCAGGCGAGCGGGTGTTCCACCAGAAGTTCGGCAACGGCAACGTGCTCGCGGTCGACGGCGACAAGCTGCGCATCGCCTTCGACCATGCCGGCGAGAAGATGGTGATCGCGAGCTTCGTGGCGCCGGTGTGAAGCGGAGATCATCGTCGCACGATGTACCCCCCTCCCTCACCCTCCCCCTCAAGGGGGGAGGGAAAGGACATCAGGATGCGCGAAAATTCCCCCTCCCCCTTGAAGGGGGAGGGTAGGGTGGGGGTGAATCGTTGAGCGCGATCGGGCTGAGCTAGCGATGCAGTCCCGGCCCTGGGTGGTGGAGATCGAGGTGCCCAAGGCGGGTGGGGTGGTCTTCGCCGATCTCTTCGCAACCTTGTCGGAGAGCTTCAGCTGCTTCGAGACGCAAGGCGGCGAGCTCTGGCGCTTCGCGGCCTACCTCGAGCGCAAGCCCGACAGGGCGGCCCTGGTGGCGCGCTCTGCGCTCGTTGCCGCAACACTCGGCCTGGCGCCGCCCGAGGTGGCGTTGCGACGCCTTCCCGCGCGGGACTGGGCGAGCGAGAACCGGCGCCAGTTCCCGCCTACCTCCGCCGGCCGTTTCTTCATCCACGGCTCCTTCTTCGCGCGCACGGTACCGCCCGGGCGCATCGTCCTCTCGCTCGACGCCGGGCTCGCCTTCGGCAGCGGCACGCACGAATCGACGCGCGGCTGCCTCCTCGCCATCGACCGCCTGGCGCGCGGCCGCCGCTTCCGCGCACCACTCGATCTCGGCTGCGGCTCGGGCATCCTGGCGCTTGCGATGGCCAAGCTGTGGCGCCGGCCGGTCGTTGCGGCGGACAGCGATCCGGTCGCGGTCAAGGTCGCGCGCGCGAATGCCCGGCGGAACGGCCTTGCCGCCTTCGTGCATGTGCATAGAAGCGACGGGCTTAGAGGCCGGGGGCTCGGCAGGCGCCGCCGCTACGATCTCATCTTGGCCAATATCCTGGCGCGTCCGCTCGAGCGCTTGGCGCCGTCGATCACGCGCGCGCGCCGTGCCGGGGGCGTCGTCGTGCTCTCGGGCATCCTCAGGCACCAGGTGCCGGGCGTGCTCGCCGCCTACCGCGCGCAACGGCTCGCATTCGAGCGCCGGATCGTGCTCGGCGATTGGGTCACGCTGATCGTTCGAAAGGCGGGGCCGCGACGCGCGCGCTGAGCGCCCTGCTGCTCAGAACTGCAGCTTCATATCGACGCCGAAGTTGCTGCGGTCCTCGAGCATGCGGGTGTCGGGCGCGGTTTTCGACTCGACCGAGCGCAACGGCTGGTTGATCTTGGCGTCGAGGGTGATGTCGCCCAACTGCATCATGGCACCGATCCCGGGGGTGGGGGCGATCCTCGGCTCATGGGGTGCCGACATACGGATGAGATTGGGGTCGGCGGCGTCCAGGCCCACGAGCGCGAAGGAGGGCACGAGCGACACCTCGCCCGACTGCGGCACCGCGAGGCGGAAGGCGTTGCTCGCGACACTGTAGGAGAGCGACGAGGTCACGGACGGGGCCGAGAACGGCTGCGCCGCGCTCGGCGGCCCGGCTGCCGCGGAAGCCTCGACCGCCGCAAGGGGACGGCCGGAGGCGAGGGGCGACAGAAGCTCGACGCGCAACATCTCGGACGTTGCCGCTGCGTCGGCCTCGCCGGGCTTCACAACCGGGATCGGGAGAGCACGGGTGCTGGCTGCCGCCTCGGCGGCCGGCGTCGCATCGGGCACGACCGCGAGCGTGCCGACCTTGGCCGCAGGCTTGGCAGAAGAAGCGGAGGGTAAGAGGGGCAGGAACTCGAGCCGCAACATCTCCGCGGCGGCAAGGACGCGGGGCATCGCGGGCTTGAAAACGGGAATTGGCGGATCGTCAGGCCACACGACGTCCGCAGCCTGACCCGGCGTGGCCAGGAAGGCGACACTCAATCCCCAAAGCACCTTCGTTATCCGGCGCATGCGCCGTGGACCCCCCATGCCCAACGGGCAAATAGTAGCCTTTTCCTTAATTTATTCAAGCCGCAAGGGATGGGGGCGGCGGGGGACCGTGCAACTAAAGATGGAAGATCAGGCGGCTGCGGAGGGCTCGTTCTCGTTGACCGCGCGGTGCGGAGCCAATTTGCCCGAGACGATGCCCGGGATCTCGCCGCGGGTGATGCCGATATCGGCGAGCATGTGGTCGTCGAGCGCCGACAGCTCCTCAAGGGCTAGTTGGCGCGCGCGCCAGCTCGCCAAGGGCTTGACAACGAGGCGGTCGAGCAGCCGAACGACAGTGGCGGAGCGCGCCGACGAGGCAGTGATCTTAGAGCTCATGATTGTTCCTTCTCTCTACGCGGACGCCTCTCGGCGCCCAGGGTGCGACACTTGGTCTCAACCGCGAGTGACCCCGTTACTCGCGTGAGAGAGACATAGGATGGCGCGGCCGTAGAAGACAGCAGAAATTGTGCAATGCAGCAATGTATTTTTCGCATGCAAAACAAAAGTGTAATGCGCGTAGCGCCTATCTACGATGGCGATATTCGCCCGAGTCGTCGAGGGCCGCCGCCACTTGTCTCGTCCTGGGTGCCGGCCTAGCTTGAGGCGTTCCGCCGGCAATAGCTGAGGAAGGAGGTGCCGTGTCGCAACGACGCGCCGCTTATAAAGGCGACAAGGCGCTTGCTGAGTTGCTCGCCCAAGGGCGAGTCGGCCGCGACGTCGCTTCCGTCCGCGCCCTTGTCGCAGGAGTCATTGCCGCACCTGTGGCCGAGGATGAGAGCGCCTGGCTCGAGCTCGTCACGGCGAAACCGGGGGCTGCGCTCAAGGCCCAGCTCTTAGCACTCGCGGCCGAAATGCGCGCCGAGAGCCTGGCTAAAGCCGCGCGCGCGCCCTCTCACGCCGAGCGCTTGAAGCGCTTGCGCGCCGAGCTCGCGCGGCGCGGGCTTGCCGGCTTCATCGTGCCGCGCGGCGACGAGCACCAGGGCGAGTATGTCCCGCGGCGCGCCGAGCGCCTCGGCTGGCTCACGGGCTTCACCGGCTCCGCCGGTGCCGCGATTGTGCTGGCGGAGAAGGCGGCGATGTTCGTCGACGGGCGTTATACGCTTCAGGCGCGCGCCCAAGTCGGGGGCGAGCACTACGAGTTCTATCACCTGATCGAGGAGCCGCCGGCGGATTGGATCGCGCAGCAACTCGGAAAAGGCCAGGCGCTCGGCTACGATCCCTGGCTTCACACCGCCGTCGATCGCGAGCGTTACACGACAGCCGCGGCCAAGGCGGGCGGGCGTCTCGTCGCGTGCGCGGACAATCCGATCGACGCGATCTGGGCCGGCCAACCGCCGCCTCCCATCGCCCCGGTGGTGCCGCATCCTCTCGCCTACGCCGGCAGGGACTCGCGCGATAAGTGCCAAGTGCTCGCAGGCGAGCTCGCCAAGCAGGCGATCGATGCGGCCGTGCTGACCGCACCCGACTCGATTGCCTGGCTCCTCAACATCCGCGGCGGAGACGTGCCGCACACCCCGCTGCCCTTGAGCTTCGCCCTTCTCTCTGCCGACGCCACGGTCGAGCTCTTCTGCGACCCGCGCAAGCTCAGCCCCGGTCTTGCCCGCCATCTCGGCAACGGAGTGAGCGTGCACGGCCGCGAGGAGTTCCCGGCGGCCCTCGATCGGCTCGGCCAGGCCAACAAGCGCGTCGCGGCGGATCCCGCGAGCACGGCCGCCTTCATCTTCGACCGCCTCGAGCGCGCAGGTGCGGAGATCGTGAAGAGTGCGGACCCTTGCGCGCTCCCCAAGGCCTGCAAGAACGAGGTCGAGCTCGCCGGCATGCGCGCGGCGCACCGGCGCGACGGGGCGGCGCTGACGCGCTTCCTGGCCTGGATCAAGGGCCGCGCGGCCAAGGGCGGCATCAGCGAGATCGAGGCGGCCGAGCGCCTCCACGCGCTGCGCCGCGAGGGCGAGCTCTTCCGCGACTTGAGCTTCTCGACGATCGCCGGCTCGGGTCCCAACGGCGCCATCGTGCACTATCGCGCGACGGAAGAGAGCAACCGCCGTCTCGCCGGCGGCGAGCTCTTCCTCATCGATTCGGGCGCCCAGTATCTCGACGGCACCACGGACGTAACGCGGACGCTCGCGATCGGCGCACCCTCGGCCGAGATGCGCGAGCGCTTCACCCGCGTGCTCAAGGGACACATAGCACTCGCGACCGTGCGCTTCCCTGCGGGTACCACTGGCTCGCAGCTCGACGTGCTCGCGCGCGCGGCGCTCTGGCAGGCCGGACTCGACTACGATCACGGCACCGGCCACGGGGTGGGAAGCTATCTCGGCGTGCACGAGGGGCCGCAACGCATCTCGAAGATCCCCAACACGGTGGCGCTCAAGTGTGGCATGATCGTCTCGAACGAGCCCGGCTACTACAAGACGGGCGCCTACGGCATCCGCATCGAGAACCTGGTCGCGGTCACCCCCGCCGACGGGCACGCGGCAGCCGAGCGCGAGATGCTCGCCTTCGAGACCCTCACCTTGGCGCCGATCGACCTCGATCTCGTCGAGCCGGAGCTCCTGAGCGCCGCGGAGATCGCCTGGCTCGACGCCTATCACGCCCGCGTACGCGAGACCTTGGCCCCGCTCCTCGACCGCGCGACCGCACGCTGGCTCGAAGAGGCGACGCGGGCGCTCGCGGCGTAGCGCGCGTTTTCTCGGAAATATCGCGAATTCGAGGTTCGACTCACCCGGAGATAACCGTCATTGCGAGCGCAGCGAAGCAATCCAGGATGCATGGTGCGAAACTCTCTCTGGATTGCTTCGGCGCCCTTCGGGCGCCTCGCAATGACACGTGTTTTCCTGATCCTGATGTGGTGAATTTCAGAACCAGGACGCTAAATCGCGATCGCGCAAAGCATGGCGGCGACGAGGATCCAGGAGGAGTAGAAATCGCGCATGGTCATGACCGTTTTCCCTGTTTTGGCCTTGCGGCCGTTGTGATCGTGCGAAAAGACTAGCGCTCTCCTTGGCGGCCCGATATGACCGGAGTCACAGGGCTTCGGTGACGTCGGTCACAGGGGAAGAGTCAGGCCAAGGGCCACGCGGAGAGGAGGAGGGGCATGCAACTCGCAGTGCGCAATCCGGCGCGCGAACGGCTGGAGAAGGGCGAGTTGGCACTCGGCCTCGGCATCCGCCAGGCACGCAGCGTCGACATCGCCAAGATCATGAAGAGCTGCGGCTACGACTGGCTCTTCCTCGATCTCGAGCATGGGGTGATGACGCTGGAGACGGCCGTGCAGATCTCGGTCGCGGCCCTCGATGCCGGCATAGCACCGCTCGTGCGCGTGCCGTCCGGGCAGTACTGGCTGGCGACGCGCGCGCTCGACGGCGGTGCCCTCGGCATCGTCATGCCGCACGTCGACACGGCCGAGGAGGCGGCCGAGCTCGTCAACCGGCTCAAGTACCCGCCGCAGGGACATCGCTCCTCGGGCGGCGCCTTTCCCCAGTTCGATTTCCGCGCCGTGGCCGCCGGCGAGGCAACGCGGGCGCTCAATGCCGCCAATCTCGTCGTCGCCATGCTCGAGACGCCGCGCGCCATCGCCAATGCCGAGGCGATCGCGGCGGTGCCCGGCCTCGACGTGCTCCTGATCGGGACGAACGATCTGACCCTCGAGATGGGCATCCCGGGCAAGCTCGGCGACGAGCGCGTGACGGCGGCCTACCAGGCGGTCATCGCTGCCTGCAAGAAGCACGGCAAGCACCCCGGCATGGGCGGGGTCTACAGCGAAGAGCTCCTCGAGCGCTACGTGCGCCTCGGCATGCGCATGATTCTCTGCGGCGCCGATCTCGGCATGATGATGGCGGCGGCGAGCGCGCGCTCGGGCTTCATGCGGAAGCTCGCGTAGGCCTCACGCGACCGCGACGATCACCTCGATCTCGACCGGGATGCCCGCCGGCAGCGAGCTCATGCCGACGGCCGAGCGCGCGTGGCGCCCATGCTCGCCGAAGACCTCGACGAAGAGGTCGGAGCAGCCGTTGATCACCTTGGGGTGGTCCTCGAAGTCGGGCGCCGCATTGACCATGCCGAGCACCTTGATCACGTCCGTCACGCGATCGAGATCGCCGCCGAGCGCCTCTCGCATCGCCGCGATGAGGACAAGGCCGACCTGGCGCGCGTGCCGGTAGCCCTCCTCGACGGACATGCCGGCGCCGAGCTTCCCTTTCGGCATCTTGCCGTCGGGATAGAGCGGGCCCTTGCCGGAGAGATAGAGGAGGTTGCCCACGCGCTTGGCGTGCACGTAAGTGCCCATCGCAGCGCCCACCTTGGGCAAGGCGATGCCGAGCTCCTTGAGGCGACCCTCGATCTTCATCGTGCCCATCCTCTAAGTGCCTCGCTCAGCTGCTCACGGCCTTGGCGCCCGCCTCGGCGCAGAGGTGGTCCTCCTCGCCGAGTGCCCCGCCGCAGCCGATGCCGCCGATCAAGACACCCTCCTTGGTGATCGGGAAGCCGCCGGGACCGATGATCATGTCGAGCTTCTCGCCCACGCCCGCCCAGAAGGCGGGGTTCTTGCCGGCGAGCTCGACATAGTCCTTGGTCGGCCGGCGGAAGCCGGCGGCCATTGCCGCCTTGCCTTTCGCGGTCTCGAAGGTGATGAAGCTGCAGCTGTCGCCGCGCGAGAAGAAGACGAGGTTGCCCGACTCGTCGCACACCGCGACGCTGATCGTCTGGCCGAATTCGCTCGCCTTGGCCTCGGCCGCGGCCGCGGCGCGGCGGGCGAGGTCCAAGTTCATCGCGCGCGAGGGAACCTTGGCGCGCGGGTCCGCATCTTTCGTCACGATGAGCGTCCTTGCTTTCTTTTTCGCGCGAGCCTACGCGGCCGCCTGGGCGCGGGGTGCTGCGAGATATTTGTTGTAGAGACCGTCGAGGTAGAGGCGGCGCATCACGGTCGCCTCCCTCACGAGCCTCAGGCAGTTCGTCCTGAGGGCGGGCGTGTCGGCGTATTTGTCGACGATCTCGAAGCCGCGCTCGCCATGCTCGGTGTCGGCCACGATGTGCAGGCGAAAGAAGACGACCTCCTCCTCCGTGAAGCCGTATTTATCGAGAAGCGGCGGGGTGGTCTTGCTGTAGATTTGCGGCACCTGGGACTCGAGCCCGACGAGGATCGAGGCGATCGCCTCGACGAAGGGACGCCGGCTCTGATGGAAGCACCAGGCCTGGAGCCCGAGCGTCTCGGCGAGCACCTCGCCCTCATCCTGCGCCGCGATCACCGCCTTGCGCTCGATGCCGCAGTGCTCGGCGAAGTCGAGCAGCAGCTTGGCGTGCTTGACCGCGGCGAAGTCCGCCTGGCCCACGACACCTTCCTCCTCGCACATGTTCTCGAGCAGAAAGTCGCGAACCTCCTCGTGAGGGCAGTTGCCGTAGATCGTCGCCAGCCATTCGGCGGCGTGGCTCACGAAATGATAGTGCTGCTTGACCCATTCGCCCAACAGGCGCTTGTTGAGTTTGCCGGAGACCCACGCCTCGCTCCACGGATGGACGCTCGAATGCTTGCGCTGCACCGCGGCCTCGAGCGCCAGGCGGAATTCGCTCTTCGACATGGCTCTATGACTCCCCAATCGACCGGCGTGACGCGGGATTGTGGATAGCGCGGCCGCGCGAGTCAAGGCAAGCTCCGCCGCGTGCCGATTGCCGCCGGCGGCCGCGTGAGAAAACATTTGAAGGAGACGTGCGGGCCGGGGCATCCTCGGTCGATTGGGCCAATGAGGGCACGGCGAGGGGGACGACATGAGACGGATCGGGCATCTTGCGGGCTTCCTGGCGCTTTGCGCGGTCGCTGTGCCGAGCGGTGCGGTGCTGGCGGCGGACGCGCCCCCCGTGACCATCGGGCTCGAGGCGCCGTTCTCGCCGCCGGGCGATCCCGTGCTCGGCCAGCTCATCCGCCGCGGCGCCGAGCTCGGCGTAGAGTACGTCAACACGGTCATGGGCGGCGTGCTCGGCGGGCGCAAGGTGGTGCTTGCCATCGAGGACGAGCAGGGGCGGGCGGAGGCGGCCGTCGCCGGCTATCGCCGCCTCGTCTCCGAGAACCACGCGGTGGCGGTCACGGGCTTCGTGCACAGCTCCTCGATCTTAGCCGCCAACGAGGTCGCCAAGGAGCTCGGCGTGCCGACGATCGCCACGTACACGGGCGCCGAGGACGTGACCGCGAAGCATTATCCCATCGCCTTCCGCACCCATGCCATCGATCCGATCCGCGCTGCGGTCTGGCTCGACTTCATGAAGAAGCGGGGAATGAAACGCATCTCGATCGTGGCCGAGACGACCGATTTCGGTCTCGGTCTGCTCAAGGAGACCGAGGAGCAGAACAAGGCGAAAAATCTCGGGCTCGAGATCCAGGCCGTAACCTTCGATCACAACGTGACCGACCTGACGCCGCAGCTCCTGCAGGTCAAGGCCTTCAAGCCTGATCTCGTCGTCAACATCGCGGTCGGCAACCTGATCGACATCATGATCAATCAGGCGACGACGCTCGGCATCCTGCCAGCCACCCCGATGCTGATCTCCTATGACCAGCCGGTGCGGCCGCAGTTCTGGAAGCTGCACCCCGAGAACGGGGTCGGCATCTACTTCATCGCTTACTACTCGCCCAAGCAGGCGCTCTCGGCCGCCGGTGAGTGGTTCGCCAAACGCTACGAGGCGGCCTACAAGGAGCCGACGGTCTATGCCGGCCTCAACGGCTTCGGCGACGTCATCATCATCGCCGAAGCGGTGGATTTGGCGAAGAGCACCGATCCCGCCGCGATCATAGCGGCGCTCGAGACCGGCAAGTTCCAGGGCTGGCCCGCGGCCAAGGTGACGTTTCCGCGCGCCCAAGGGGTCTATTGGCACAATTGGTCGCCGCCTGTCCTCATCCTCCATTACACCAAGGCCGGCCAGGATTGGCGCGAGGCCGAGGTCGCCTACGCGCCACCCGCCTCGGCGGCACCCTGAGGAGGCCCGCCGCTGCGACGCCGTCGTCGTTGCCGACGGCACCGTTCCGCCTTTCTTGCGACCGCGCTCAAGCGAAGGATGCAAATTCCTATTTTTTGCTGAGATATTTCATCCCGGTATCGCACATGACGGTGACAATGGTCGCGCCGGGGTCCAGTTGTTCGGCTAATCGCAACGCGGCGATGACGTTGGCGCCGGTCGAAGTCCCCGCGAAGAGGCCCTCCTCGCGGGCGAGCCGCATGGTCATGGCCACGGCCTCTTCCGTTGAAACCTGCTCGATCCGATCGGCGATGTCCTTCTGCCAGAGCGGCACGACAAAACCCGCGCCGATGCCGTCGATTTTATGCGCGCCTGTCCGGCCGCCCGAGAGAACCGGGGATTCGGAGGGCTCGACGGCGACGATTCGGATCCGCGCATTATGGCGGCGTAAGGCTTCCCCGGTGCCGCGAAGGGACGCCGCGGTACCCACGCTCTGGACAAAGCCGTCGATCTTTCCACCCGTCTGAGCCCAGATTTCCTCCGCCATTCTGTGGTAGGCCGCAAGCTGGTCCTTATTGTTCAGCTGGTCGGTCCAGAAGCTTCCGGTTTTTGCCGCGATGATGCGGGCGGCTTCGACCATGTCCCGGGTCAGTTTCTCGGTCATGCGTCCGCTCTCGCTTGGCACGATTTGAAGCGTGGCCCCGAGAATTTTCATATGCTCGAGCTTTTCCCGGGCGAAGGCATCCGAGGTCACGATATAGAGAGGATATCCCTTGACCGCGCAGACGAGAGCCAGGGACACGCCGGTCGAGCCGCCGGTATATTCGACGACAGAGCCGCCCGCCCGGAGACGTCCGTCGGCCTCCGCCGCCTCGATCATGGCGAGCGCCATCCGGTCCTTCATGCTGCCCGTGGGGTTCTCGTTTTCCAGCTTCAAGAGGATGCGGGAGCCGTTCCCGGGCACGATGTTGCGCAAGGCCAATAATGTGGTGTTGCCGATGCAATGCAGGATGTTCGGCGGCAATTCGTCCATAATGCCCGTCCCTTTTACCGATGCGGCCCGATGAAACGGGTCACGATTTAAGATGCCGCTTCAGCCACGTCCTGAGTGCGACGGCGTTGTTCCGGCGCTCGTCGCGGGCCGCATAAAGCAGGGTGACCGGACCCTTGCGCAGGCGGTCGAGGAGGTCCTGCGCGGCCGCCTGAGCCGCCGCACCCTCCAACTCGGCGAAATAGGCGGCGCAAAACGCGTCCCAATCATCCGGCTTGCCGTGGAAGCGCTTGCGCAGCGCATCGCTCGGAGCCACGTCCTTGAGCCAGAGATCGATCCGCGCCTTGTCCCTGGCGATACCGCGCGGCCACAGCCGGTCGACCAGGATGCGCGTCCCGTCGCCGGCAGCCGGCGGCTCGTAGACGCGCTTCAGCACAAGCGAGGTCATTTGGCGCCGCCCAATAGCGTGATGGTCGAGGTGCGGCGCGCCGGCACCTTGCCGTCGATGATCGCCCGAGGGATTTCCCTGCCGGTCGTACCGGCGGCCTCGGCCGGCAGGCCGTGTCCAATTGCCGTGGTCCAATCCATAGAAAGGTCTTCCATGTAGATACAAATGATGTATATACATACACTGATGAGCACGCCAAGGCAACCGCGAAAGACCCTGCGAAACGATGCCCGCGCCTTGGTCGAAGCCTGCGCCGGCTGGAACAGCCGCCTGGCCGCGCGGCGGATCACTCAATTCCTCGATTGCGAGATGGCGGAGCTCGGCCTCGGCGTGGCGCAGCTCGGCCTGATGGCGCAGATCGCCGTGATATCAGACGACACCCTCGGTGCCTTGGCCCAGCGCACGGGCCTCGATCAGTCGACGCTGTCGCGCAATCTGCGCACGCTCGAGGGCGAGGGGCTGATCGAGATCGCCGCGGTCGAGACCGATCTGCGGCGCCGGGCGGTCTGGCTCACGGAGACGGGCGCGCGGCGGCTCGAGGCGGCGATCCCGGTCTGGCGGCGCGCGCATGCCAAGCTCGCGAAGCGTCTCTCGCCCGCCTTGGCCCTAAGGCTAGCAGAGGGGGCCGAGGCGCTGATCCCCGACGCGACGGCGCACGCGCAAGGACGGCCTTCCCGCACACGCGTGCGTGGGGCATGAATGCGGTGGGACCCTTTGGTTAGCCACTTCACCCGGAGAGCTTTCATGGCCGGTTCACTGCTCACGTGCATCCGCGCCATGCGTGCCTCGCTCGCGTGGTGCGCTGGGAAGGTGTTAGGGCCGATGACGCGCTGGACTGCGTTCAGGAAGTCTTCCTCAATTTGCCGCGGGCGCGGCGGGCGAGCGCCAGGTTCGCAGGGCGGTCAGGGTCCCCAAATTGCCTTGTCCTCAAGGCCGAATTGGGGAATCTTCCAAGGGAATTCCCGGTCATCCGGGGAATGTCGGTATAATGCAGATCAAGGCGCATTGCGCTGAAGGCAGATTGCCGAGGCCCGAAACGTGCGTCATGCGAGGGGATGTCGATGAGCGTGGAACAGGATGATATCGAGAGCGCGGCGCTCGAGCGCGCTTTGGCGGAGACACCGCGCGGCGCGGCCGCGCTCGCCGGCGTGGCGCTTGCGTTGCTGCTGCTTGCCTGGTTTGCGATCTACTTCCTGGTCTTTCTCGCACGTGGTCCGGTGAGCTGAGTCATGTCAACGGATGAGAGCGCCGTCGCGCGCAGCGAGCTGCGCTGGACCGCGGTGGTCGTCGCCGCAATCGGCGTGGTCTTCGTCGCGATCGTGTCCGCCACGCTTGCCTTCCACGACCAGCCGCCGAGCCATAGGGAGACGATCGACCCGACAACCATGCACCTCTCGGGCGAGTTCGTCGAAGGCAATCTCGGTACGAGCGTCGGACCCGATGGAGGCGTGACGACCCGCTTCGTCGCCGCGCAATTCGCCTTCGTGCCGCAATGCGCGGTCGTGCCTCGGGGCAAGCCGGTCACGCTCCGTCTTGCCAGCCCCGACGTCATTCACGGCATCCTCGTCATGGGCACGAACGTCAATACCATGGTCGTGCCGGGCTATGTCAGCGAGGTGCACACCGTCTTCGCCGAGAGCGGTGATTACCTCATGCCCTGCCACGAATTCTGCGGGCTTGGTCACGGCGAGATGATGGCGCATATCCGCGTCGTGCCGGCCTCGCAGTTCAACCCGGACAAGAACGGGAAGGTCGGCTGTGGTCTCCGCTAGGCGCCTCGTTCTCGCGTACCTCTGGACCGCCTTCACTGTCTTCGCGGCGGCGGCGGTACTGGGCGTCTGGCAGATGTGGGTACGCAGCCCGATCGCGGCGCCCTTCTCGACGCCCGGCAACTATTACCTGTCCGTGACGGCCCACGGCACGGCGATGGCCTATGTGCTTACGACGTTCTTCATCATGGGTTTCGGATATTACGTCGCCGAGACCGCGCTCGAAGCGAAAGTGCCGGGCCTCAGATGGGCGTGGGCCGCCTACGCGCTGGGCGTCATCGGCGTCGCGATGGCGGTCGCGACGATCTTCGCCGGCCGGGCGAGCGTTCTCTACACCTTCTATCCGCCGCTCACCGCAAGCGTATCCTACTACCTTGGCCTCGTGCTCGTGGTGATCGGCTCGTGGATCTGGTGCGTGCAGATGATCGCCGCCATGGCGCTCTGGAAGCGGGCCAATCCGGGAAAGCCCGTGCCGCTCGCGATGTTCGCCACGGTGTCGAATGCCATGCTGTGGCTTTGGACGACGGCCGGCGTCGCGGTTGAGCTGCTCTTCATCGTCATTCCCGCCGCCCTCGGCTTGACCGAGACCGTCGATGTCGGGCTGACGCGGACGCTCTTCTCGTGGACGCTGCACGCGATCGTCTATTTCTGGCTCATCCCGGCCTATATCGCGTTCTACACGATGGCGCCGCGCGCGGCGGGCGGCCGGCTCTACAGCGACGCGATGGGGCGGCTGGCCTTCGTCCTGTTCCTCGTCTGCAGCCTGCCCGTCGGATTGCATCACCTCTTCATGGATCCCGAGCATTCGTCGGGCTTCAAGTTCGTGCAGATGTCGCTTACCGTCGTTGTGACGGTGCCGACGCTGCTGACCATCTTCACGATTCCCGCCTCGCTGGAGATCGCTGGGCGATTGCGCGGCGGCACCGGCCTTTTCGGCTGGATCGGCGCCTTGCCGTGGCGCGAGCCGATGGTGCTCGCTACCGGGCTTGCCTTCGTGATGCTCTGGTTCGGCGGCGGCGGGGGGCTCATCAACATGAGCTATGCGATGAACGCCATGGTCCACAACACGTCATGGGTGACGGCGCATTTCCATTTGATCTTCGGCGGCACGGTTGTGATCATGTATTTCGCGATCGCCTATGAGATCTGGCCGCGCCTCACGGGCCGCGCGCCGGTTTCGCGGCGGGGCCAGTGCGCCCAACTCTGGCTCTGGGCGGTGGGGATGATGGTGATGACCGTTCCCTGGCACTGGCTCGGGCTCGAGGGGCAATGGCGCCGCGTCGCGCATTTCGATTATGCCGATCCGGCGATTGCCGGATGGGCGCCATGGGTCGATGCCTCGGTCGTGGGCGGCGTCATTCTCTTGGTGAGCGCGGCGATGTTCGTTGCGAATCTTCTCGCCTTCCATGCCGACGCTACGGTCGCGCTCAGGCCCGTTCCGCCGCAACGCTACGCCATCGCCGTCCATCCGCCCGCGCGCGTGCCGGCGATGTTCAATGGCTTCGGCATGTGGAACGTCGTGGTGCTCGTGCTGATGCTGTGCGCCTATGGCTATCCGATTGCGCAATCCTTCATCCTGCCCGCGCCGCAGGCCAATGTGCATCGCATGAGCGGAGCGAGCTGAGTCATGGCCATGGACAGGCTCGGTCGCACTTGGCGCCTGCGGGTGGGCGCGACGCTGGTGGTTTTTCTGGCTGTCATGGCGGCGCTGGGCTTCGTCATCGTTCCGGTGATCGAGGGCCGACAGACCGGCCTCGATCCCTTCACCGCGATATGCCGCGCCTTTGGCATCGGCACGCCCGGGACAGCAGCCGCCGTGACGGCGCCGGCGAGGCCCGAGACTCGCGTGGCGTGGACCGCGCCGACCCTTGCCGCGCTCGCGGCGACCGACAAAGCGGCCGGTGCGACCGCGGCTGAGGCGGCCTGCGTCGCGTGTCACGCCGCGGACGGCACGTCGCCCGATCCGGCCGTGCCGCACATGGCCGGGCAATCCGCCTACGCAATCTTCAAGGAGCTTCGGGATTACAAGGACGGAGCGCGCGTCAACGACACCATGTCGCCGATCGCCCAGTCGCTCGACGACAAAGAGATCGCGGATGTCGCGGCCTATTACGCGAGCCTCAAGCCGACGGGGCTTGACGCTTCGCATCCAAGCCTCGCCGGGCCCGAGATCGAGGCGATTGCGTTGCGCGGCGATCCGTCACGTACGCTCCCGCCTTGCGCCGCCTGCCATGCCGCGGGCGTTGGCGGGCCGCTGGAGACCCCGGTCCTGACGGGACAGTCGCCGGCCTATATCGAAAGCCAGCTCCAGGCCTTCGCCAAGGGCGAACGGCACAATGACACGTTCATGGGCATGCGGGCGATCGCGGCGAAACTGACGCCGCGGGAGATGGCCTTGCTCGGCACCTACTACACGACGCCTCATTGATGGCGTCGACCGCGCCCTAGAGTCCCGATTCGGAAATTCGTCTCACCCGAAGAAAGTCGTCATTGCGAGCGCAGCGAAGCAATCCAGAACGCCTGGTGCGAAACCCGCCCTGGATTGCTTCGGCGCCCTTCGGGCGCCTCGCAATGACGAGTGTTTTCTTGATGTCGTGAATTTCAGAACCAGGACACTAGGGGGATATGCCATTGCCGCGCGACCTCGCGCTTTCTCAAAGGTCTGCCATGGGTCATTCGCCTCGGTTGCACGGCGTCCGCGATATGTCCGTTGAACCGCTAATGGCGGAAAAGCCGGCTCACTATTGAGGCCGCCGCCGTCGACGCGTTGCGAGCCGCGTAACTCCCGCCAGCATCTCGGGAGCAATCTCGCGTCCAGCATAACGGACTCAATCGCTCAAATTAGAGCGAATTCCGCCTTGATGGAATCGTCAATTCTTCTCGTCACCCCCGGGCTTGACCCGGGGGTCCATGGATTGCCGGGTCAAGCCCGGCAATGACGGGAGGAGGCGGTTCCGCTTGAGCGGAATCCGCTCTAGCCCCTACCCGGCGCGCGGCGGCAGCTCCAGGGCCTCGGCGACGAGCCTGTAGGAGTGGCGCCGCGCCTCGGGATCGTGGCAGATGGTCAGGACCAGAATCTCGTCCACGCCGTAGGCTTCGGCCATGGCGAGGATGCCGCTCCGCACTACCTCCGGGTCGCCGATGACCTGGCCGCGGCGGCCCGCGGCCACGCGAGCGCGCTCGGCCTCGCTGTAAGGATAGGCGAGCGCCTCCTCCACGCTCGGGAAGGGGCCGTACTCGCCGCGGTCGCGCTTGAGGCGCCAGAGGTCGCGGCTCGCGGCGAGGCGGTCGGCCTCGGCCGCGGTCTCGGCGCAGATGACGGAGACGCAGGCGCTCCCCAGCGGCCGCTCCAGCACCGCCGAGGGGCGGAAGGCCTGGCGATAGGCCGCCATGATCTCGGGCCCGCCGCGGTCGCTGATGAAATGCGCAAAGGAGAAGGCGCAGCCGAAGTGCGCAGCGTAGGCGGCACTCTGGTCGCTCGAGCCCAAGAGCCAGAGCTCGGGCGCGCTCGCGCCCAAGGGATTGGCGCGCACCAGGCCGACGCCGGCGACCTCGAGCTGGCCGCCGCGCACGAGGTGGAAGAGCTCGGCGAGCTGGTTGGGAAAGCGCTCGAGCTCGCCCGTGCTGCCGGCCCGCAAGAGGAGCGTCGTCGCGTGATCGCCGCCCGGCGCCCGGCCGATGCCGAGATCGACGCGGCCGGGGTAGAGCGCCTCGAGCACGCGGAAGGTCTCGGCCACCTTGAGCGGGCTGTAATTGGCGAGCATGACGCCGCCCGAGCCGATGCGGATCGAGCGCGTCTCGGCACCGAGGCGCGCCAGCAGCACCTCGGGTGCCGTGCCCGCGAAGGCAGGAAGATTGTGGTGCTCCGCGAGCCAGTAACGGTGATAGCCGAGCGCGTCCGCAAGCCGCGCAAGCGCCAAGGTCTCCGCGACCGCCTCGGCGGGCGTGCCGCCAGTGCGCACCGGCGATTGATCGAGAACGCCTAAGCGAAGTGCCGCCATCAGGGGGAGAGGCCGAGCAGGCGCTTCAAGCGCGCCCACAGCACGGACCAGAAGAGCGCCCCCGCCCTGAGCGGGGCGACGGGCGCTTCGGCGCTTTCTCCCTTGCGCGCGAGGCTGGCCTCGAGGTTGCGCGCGAACTCGGCGATGAGCCGGGCGGCGAAGTCCCTGACGAGGCCGGCGCGGGCGAATTGCGCGAGCGGGCCCTGGAGTTGGTAGTCGAGCGCAAGCTCGACGCGCGTCGCCGCTCCGGAGGCCTCGGAGAGAAGACGATAAGCGACGCGTCCCTTGGCGCGCGAGCCGCCGCGCTCGTCGCTGCCGCCACCGCGGAGGACTCCGGTCATGCTGGCCGCGTCGCGCTCGATCGCGCCCTTGCCCGCGAAGCTCGCCTTTATCGGCCCGAAGGCGACGCGCATGCGGCCCTCGAGATTGGCGCCGTCGCTCGCCGTGAGCTCGGCACCGGGCATCGCGCGCGCGAGGCGCGGAAGGTCGCCGAGGAGCTGCCAGGCCGCTTGCGGAGCGAGGGCTAAGACGAAGCGGTCGGTGATGCGCGTCCAGCCGGTCTCGGGCGGCTGGTCCCAAGCGGCGGCGGGCGATGCCGCTGTAGCGGCCGGCACGTCGGCCTTCGCGGCGAAGCTCTCGAACGGCTTGGCGGCCGCGGCGGACTGCGGAGCCGGTAGCACGCTCGTCTTGCCGAGGCGCGCCTCGGCCGGCATCTCGCGCATCACGCGCAAAAGCGCGTTCACGATGCCCATGTAGCCGGTGCAGCGGCAGAGGTTGCCCGCGAGCTCGGCGCGGATGCGCTTCTCGTCGGCCGTGGCGAGCCGCGTCACGATGTCGCGCGCGGTGATCAGCATGCCCGAGGTGCAGAAGCCGCACTGCAGCGCGTGCTCCTCATGAAACGCCTCGCGCAGCTTGGTCATGACGGGATCGTCCTCGAAGCCCTCGACAGTGCGCACGTCTCTCCCCTCAAGCGCGATGGCGAAGGCGATGCAGGAGCGCGCGGGTGCCCCGTCGATCATCACCGTGCAGGCGCCGCAGACGCCGTGCTCGCAGCCGAGATGCGTGCCGGTGAGGCGTTGCGCCAGGCGCAGGAAGTCCGCGAGGCTCGTGCGCGGCTCGACTTCGGCCTCGACCGGCTTGCCATTGACGGTGAGGGCTATCCTGGTCATGACGCGAGTGCCTGGAGGATGGCGCGGCGCACGGCCGCACCGTGAAGCTGGAGATCGACGGCATCGAGGCCGGGGGCAGCTTGCGCCACCGCCTCGCGCGCGCTCTCGATGGTCGCAGCAGCGCTCCCTTCGCGGGCGACGCGCTCGGCAAGCGCCGGCAGCGATAGCGGGGCTCCGCCAAGCGCCCCAACGACGATGCGGGCGAGTGCGCGCGCCGGATCGAGGACCACGGCGCCGAGCGCGTCGGCGAACTCTCCGCTCTTGCGGGCGAGCTTGCAGTAGCCCCAGCGCGCCTGCGGCGAGAGCTTGACGATTGCGATCGCCTCGAGCACGTCGGCAGGGCCGAGTGCCGTCGCAAAGGCGCCCCGCATGAAGTCGCGCATGGGCACGGTGCGCCGGCCGGCGGGGCCGAGGATGGTGAGCTCGGCGTCGAGCAGCATGAGGGCGGTGATCCAATCCGCGGCCGGGTCGGCGTGCGCCAGGCTGCCGCCGATGGTGCCGCGCGTGCGGACGGCGCGATAGGCGATGGTCGAGGCGACCTGGCACATGAGCCGGACGGTGGGCGAGGGGTCGCTGCGGTCCTCGAGCATCGCGTGGGTGACGCCTGAGCCGATGATGAGCTTGCTTCCGCTTTCCCCGATGCGCTTCAAGGACGCGATGCGGCCCACGTCGACGAGGCGGGACGGCATCGCCAGGCGCATGTTGAGCATGGGGCCGAGCGTCTGGCCGCCGGCGAGCACGCGCGCCTCGCCCTCCGCCGCGGCGAGGGCCTCAACCGCATCCTCGAGGCTCGCCGCGGCGACGTAGTCGAAGGGTGCCGGCTTCACTTGCCCGCTCCCCGAGGAGCCCCCGCGCGCGCCTTCATGAGCGCCTCGATGAGGCGGCGCGGGGTCACCGGAATGTCGCCCAACTCCGCACCCAAGGGGCGGATCGCGTCGTTGATGGCGTTCACGATGGCGCCGGGAGGGGCGATGGCCCCGCCTTCGCCGACCCCCTTGATGCCGTGCTCGGTATAGGGCGAGGGTGTTTCCATGTGGAACATGCGAAGGCGCGGCACTTCGGCGGCACCCGGCAGGAGATAGTCGGCCAAGGTCGAGGCGAGCGGCTGGCCGGCGCCGTCATAGGCCATCTCCTCGTAAAGCGCGGTGCCGATGCCCTGTGCGGTACCGCCGTAGGTCTGGCCCTCGACCACCATCGGGTTCACCAAGGTGCCGCAATCCTCGACGATGACGTAGTCGAGGATCTCGACGCTGCCGATCTCGGGATCGACCGCGACCACGGCCGCGTGCGTGGCATAGCTGAAGGCGCCGCTGTCGACCTTCGGCTTGTAGCCGACGGTGGCCTCGAGCCCGCCCGGGTCCACCTCCTCGGGCAGGTTCTCGGGCCTCAGGTACCATACGTGGGCGACCTCGCGGACCGTGACGTGCCCGCGCGGGCCGTGGACCTCGCCGCGGACGAGGCGCACTTCCTCGGGCCGGCATTGCAGAAGGTGCGCTGCGATGCGCTTGATGCGCTCGGCGAGCGTCTGGCAGGAGCGCGACACGGCACCCCCCGCCATCACGATGCTGCGCGAGGCATAGGTCCCCGTCGAGTAGGGTGTCAGCGCGGTATCGCCATGGACGACCTTGATGTCGGCGGGGTCGATGCCGAGGATCTCGTGCGCGATCTGCGCAAGCGTGGTCTCCATGCCCTGCCCGTGCGACTGCACGCCGACGCGGACCTCGAGCCCGCCGTCGGGGGTGAGCCGCACCGCGGCCTGCTCGTAGCCCGGGACGAGCGGAATGCCCCAGGCGGCGAAGACCTTGGTGCCGTG
>JBKQRV010000009.1:0-90783 GCA_052143835.1 Alphaproteobacteria bacterium | reverse complement strand
ACGACGGCAAGAGTTATCGCCGCTGGTGCGCGAGAGGCAAGCGAGCGCCTAGAGTGGTTCCCGGTTAGACCGAACCGCCTCTTCCCGTCATTGCGAGCGCAGCGAACCCCGGCGTACGCCGGGGCAGTGCGTCTGGTGCGAAACCCCCTGGATTGCTTCGGCGCCCTTCGGGCGCCTCGCAATGACGAGTGTTTTCCTGATGTCGTGAATTTCAAAACCAGCACTCTAGTACGTGCTTGCAGGGTTTCGCGCCCCGCAGTGCCGAGCCTGCACGAGCGAAGGCTCAGGATTTGGCCTTGCGCTCCGCCCGGCGCGCGCTCGCCGCGGCGAGGTTTGCGCGCATCTTCGCCAAGGTACGCATGAACGCCTTGATCTCGGCAGCGGGAATCCCCTGCGTCGCCGCCCGATTCACGTCGCGCGCACAGGGCAAGACGCGCTCGCGAAGCTCGCGCGCGGAACGGGTCAGGAAGATGTTGGATTTGCGACGGTCCGAACGGTCGCGCACGCGAACGACCAGTCCGCGCTTCTCCATCGCATGGAGTGCGGTGACGGTGGTGGGCTCGGTCGTCCCGGCCTTCTCGCTGAGCTCGCGCTGGCTCAGCCCGTGCTCCTCCCAAAGCGGACGAAGGAACCACCACATCCCATTGGTGATGCCAAAGGGCTGAATCCTTTCCTGGAGGTCGCGCTGGAACGCGCGATTTGCCGCGCGGAGCTGGTGACCGACGCTCTTTTCCGCCGGGTACGAGAATCGCGGCTTTGCCTGGGTACGCATGGCCTCTCTCGGATGACAAGCCCAATTGACTAACGAGCCGACAGTCTAGTTGCCCGATGGCGCCCTTTGAAGCGTACGAGCTCGGCTCCTATCGCGGCAGGACAAGAGCCCCGATCAAGAGAGCTCGCCATCGCCGCCGCGCGCGCCTGAGCGCCGCCAGTCCTCCACGAGCGCTTTGCGATCGAGCTTGCCGCGCCCGGTCTTGGGCAGGCTTGCACGGAGGATGATTTCCTTGGGCGCTTTGAAGGCCGCGATCTCTTCCCTGCAAAACTTGAGGATGTCGGACCCGTTCAGCCGGCAGCCGGGCTCGAGCACGACATAGCTCACCACCTCCTCGCCATAGATGCGGTCGGGGACGCCGACGGTCGCGGCCTCGGCCACGCCGGGCAGGCGCGCCAATAGGTCGTCGATCTCCAAGGGCGAGATGTTGACGCCGCCGCGGATGATGAGATCCTTCTCCCTGCCGGTGAGATGGAGGTACCCCTCGGCATCGAAGTGGCCCATGTCGCCGGTCCTTGCGCGCCCGACGGCGCTCACGTGGATGCCGCCGTCGGCCGCGATGTAGCGGAAAGGAAGGTCCGCAAAGGCGCCGACCTCGATGTAGCCGACTTGGCCCGTGGGCAGCGGACGGCCCTCGCGGTCGACGATCGCGGTGCGCAGATAAGGCAAGGGCTTGCCTGCGGCGCCTAGGCGTCTCAACTCGCCGGTGCTGCCGGAGATCCAGCCGGTCTCGCTCGAGCCGTAGCCCTGCGCCACCCTGATGCCGAAGCGCTCCTCGAAGCGCTGCCACTCCTCTCGCAAGAGCGGCGCCGAGCTTGAGATCATGAAACGGAAATGAGCGAGCTTCGCAACTTGGGTGCCGGCCTCGCCCTGCAGCAGCATATTGACGACGGTCGGATTGCCCGCGGCAATCGTCGCCTTGAGCCGCGCGATGTCGGAAAAAAATCGCGTGCGCGAGAATTTCCGGCGGAAGAGCAAGGTGGCGCCCCTGCTGAGCGTCGCGAGCGCGCTCAATATCTGCGCCGACGCCCAATTGAACGAGCGGTAATCGTAGAGTCGATCCTCTGGGCCGATGCCGAATGCGCTCGCCGTGGCGGCGGCGTTGGCGAGGAGCTCGCGATAGCTCAGCACGACGCCTTTCGCCTCCGCCGTGGTGCCGGAGGTGAACACGATCGCCGCATTGCGCGGCTCCGCCGGGGGCGCGGCGGCAGGCGCCTTTGCGACCGCGTTCAGCTCGGCGAAGACGCCCTCGCCACCGCCTGCGGACCACCGTCCCAGCGGCCGCCACGGCACTTGCAACGTGCCGGCGAGCGACTCGAGGCCGAGCCCTTCCTCGTAAAGCACCAATTTCGGGGCAAGCCCACGCAGGATCGAGGCGAGGTTGCCGCGGTTCATCTCGACATGCACGGTGCAGATCGTGGCCCCCGCGGCAAGCACCCCGACATAGATCACGAGATGCTCGAGCGAGTTGTCCGCGAGAAGAACCACGCGATCGTTGCCGCCGATCCGGCGTGCCCCAAGATAGCCGGCGATCCGCCGCACCACCTCTTGCAGCTCCGCATAGCTGATCGAGCGGTCCTCGTCGATGAAGTGAAGATAGGGTTTCTGCGGATGGGCACCCGCCGCGCGCGCGAGCCAGGCGCCGAGGGTCTCTGGCCCGAACTCGGGTGCCGCGGCCGGCGCCACGGCAACGGGTTCGGCACCCTGCCTGCGCGCGCGCGAGTCGAGCGATGTTTCAGCCATCCGGGCCGCCGCCTGCCGAAATGTCCGCTGCCGCGATCGTCGGCCGCAAGGTACGATGCTTAGAGTTCGAAGTAAATAGCCGCCGCAAGCTCGCCTAACCGGCAGGGTCAAGGCGGCGCCCCATGCCCTCGGCGGCACCGGACTCTTTCTCGCGACGGCGCCTGTCAATCGTTTGCCCTTGCTCCGGCCATCCCAAGGAAGACGAGAACAGCGCGATTCAACCGCACAATCTCCTCGTCGTCGAGACGCCCGATGCGGGTGCCGACTTTTGTTTTGGGCACGGTGGTGATCTTGTCCACCATCAGCCGGCACCGCACCCGGAGGCCGTTCGCCTCGTCCGGCTCGATCGGCAGGCGGAACAAGGGTGCCTCCGTCGGATCGGTCGTGAAGGCGCAAATCGTGATGGAATCCGTGGCGTCGAAGCGGTCGTCCTCTAGGATCACGACGGGACGCGGCTTGCCCGCATAATTCTTGCCGCCGGCAACGGTCCAAATCTCACCGCGCCTCATAGAGCGCCCCAAGGGGCAGCGGATTCGGAGACCGCATCGATGAAGTCCTGGTCCGCCTTGGCGTGCCGGCTATGGGCGACGGCGAGCGATTGTCGATGCGCCTTGGCCTTGAAGGACGGCGAGCGCACGTCGGGGACCCAGATTTGGATCGGCCGCAGGCCTTGTCGGCGCAAGCGCTCCCGATGCGCCCTGACCTTGTCCCGCGACGGCTTGGCTCGCGTTGGAGCAACCATGTCCCGCTCCCTGTGGGTTACATGTAACCTAGCAGGGGGCGAGCCGCGGAGCCAGTGCAATCCGGGAATTGCTTCGCCGCGCGTGGCGGAGCGCTCAACTGGGGCGCTCGCTTGCCTCCAAGCTTGAGGACGGCGCATTGAGTCCAACCAGGAGTCCGACCAGCAAGTCCCAGCCGGAGGAGTGGCCGATCGCGGCAAGCCCCCGCGCCGCTCTCTCCGCAGCACCCGATTGTCCCGCGGCCAAGGCGTCGCACAGCTCATGCATCGCGCGAAAGCCGAGGCCGTCGGTCGCATCTCGGAGGAGCGAGGCGCTCACTCGATTGGTGCGCCCTTGGATGGCCTGGCGGATGCCTTGGCGGATCGTGCGCCCGCGCGGGCTTAAGCTCGGGTCGGCCGCGGCCAGCAGTCGCGTCGCGAAAGAGACGCCTGCCAGATAGTCGTCGCCCGAAGGCGTAAGCCCCGGCCCCAAGCCGATGAGCACACCCGCGGCGCGCGCGATCTCGTCCGCATCCCCCGCGCGCGCGGCTTCCGCGAAGCGCGCCAAGCCTTCCCCGGCGCGTGCCAAGGGGAAGTCCGGCGTGCCGCGGGCGAGGAGCACGCCGAGTCCGCGCGGCCGCTCGAGCGACAGGAGCTTTGTGGCGAGCGTGCGCGCACGCGCGGCCAGCGAGGAAACAGTTTCTTTGGTGGAAACGGGAAGAATGGGTCGCCACGCCGTCAAGCGGTCGACCGACAACACGACTTCCGACGCGCCGCTCGGCAACGCTGCAGAGAGAAGGATTGCGCGGGGATGGGGCAAGGGCCCCTTGCTCGCGAGCCATACTACCTCGCAGCCGGCAGCCCAGAAGGCGGAGCCGCCCGAGTCCGCAAGGCGGCGCACGACGCCACGGCTTGCCCCCAGTGCCGCAAGTGCTGTGCAGCCGATGGCGCTCGCGGTCTTTATCGTCGGCCGGTCGCGCATGCTCAGTCCGGCGCGATCAAGGGCAGCCTCGGAAAATAGCTGCGATAACGCGCGGCATCGCGCGTCAACAAGCGATACCCGGCAATGGCGGCATGGGCGCCGATAAAGAAGTCCGGAAGCGGCGATCGCTTCGTTCCTCCCCGTTGCCGGTAGGCGAGATATGACTTGCCGGCAAGAAAGGCGGCCGCATAGGGAATCGCCTCGCGCTCGAACATTGCTTTCGGCAGTGCCGCGTCCAGGTCCTCGATCCGCGAATAGCGAAGCGAGACCTCGGCATAGATGACCGGGTTGATGACCAGACGGAATCTATCGGCCACCCTCTCGACGGCCGCTGCCGACCACGAGAACCAGCGAGGGTCTTCGGTCATGAGGTCGAGCAGAACGTTGCTGTCGACCAATATGGCGGTCATTCATCGTCACGGGTCAGCGCCATGATGGCATCGGTGCTCATGGCGATATCCCCACGTCCCCGTAAATGCGCGATCAGGCGAGCCCCTCGGCCGTCCTTGTTCCGGCCAGCGGCGCGGATGATCCGCACGACCTTGCCGTCGAATTTGAAATCAACTTCTGTGTGCGGGAGAAGACCCGCCCGCTCGCGGATTTCGGCCGGGATGGTTACCTGTCCCTTGGATGTGATGCGCATGACCGCCTCCTTACTCTTACATGTAAGAGTAAGGAGGCGGTCATGCGAAAGCAAGCCTGAGGCCGTTTTATCTGGCTACCCGCGTTTGCGGTGCCTTGGGCTTGCAAAAAATTTTGCCCGAGCCGCAACTTCGTCAAAGGAGGCCCTTCAACAGCTCCGGGGGCTTGTCGAGGAGCCGGAACAGGTTAACGACCGCCGGGAGCGGCGCCGCGTCGCGCAAGGTGATCTTGATGTAGGCTTCCTTCGGCACCGGCGTGGCCGCGTGGTACACGTCCTGCCACACGCGATGATCGGCGTAGCTCGTCAGCGCCACGATGCTACACAGGTACCTCGCACAAAGGCTAGAAATAGCGGCCGCGGACCAAAGATATGGCTAGAAAGAGACACGGAACATGGACTGCTGGCGCGGCCCGGAGGGTACCGCCGGGAGAGGCGGAGAAGCGAGCGATTGTCGGCGCTTGCGAGGCCTTCATTCGCAATGTCTTGAAGCCGCGCTTCCTCCCCGAGATCGTGCCGAGCGAATGGAACTACGTGGTCGACATCCGCGGCGCGTGGGCAGGGGGGCGATATCGCTTCATGCAGCGCTACCGCTCGGGCATGGAGCACAATCGTGGCGAAGAATTCGATGCGCCCTTCGCTCGCATCGACCGCGTTGGGCCGGACCGATTCGATATCTATTGGATGCGGCATACGGGCCGATGGTGGCGGCTCCATGCCGGCGTTACGCTCGTCGAGGCCCTACAAATTCTCGAAACGGACGGTATTCTGCATCCGAACTGATCGGAGCAACCGGGTTCCCTTTGGAGCAATTTTCGCCGTCGATGCGGCCGCGCCCGAGGCAGCCATGAGCGAGTACCAGTACTACGAATTCCAGGCGATCGACCGCCCGCTCGGCGAGACGGACCGCGAGGCGCTTCGGGCCTTGTCGACGCGGGCGCGGATTACGGCCACGAGCTTCACTAACTCGTACGATTGGGGTGACTTCAAGGGTGATCCGGCGAAGCTCATGGAGCGCTGGTTCGATCTTCATCTCTATCTGGCGAACTGGGGCACGCGCCGGCTTATGATCCGGCTGCCGAAGCGGCTGGTCGACCGGCGTATTCTCGACGGCTTCCTCGGCAAGGTCGATGGCGCCGAGCTCCGGGCCGCGGGCGAGAACGTGGTCCTCGACATCGTGCGCGATGAGGTCGAATCTGAGGATTGGGACGACGGCTCGGGCTGGCTCGCGGCACTCGCGCCGCTCCGCGCCGACATGCTTTCGGGCGACCTGCGGCTCTTCTATCTCCTCTGGCTGACGGCGGTCGAGGCCGATGCGCTCGAGCCGGACGAGGCGGAGCCGATGCCCGGGATCGGACCGCCGACGCCGGCGCTCGACGCCTTCACCGAGTTCTTCGGCCTCGACCCCGATCTCGTCCAAGCGGCCACCGAGCGCTCCCCCGCCGCGATGCCGAGCGCCGCGTCCTCGAGCGCCGTCCAGAGGATCATTTCGGCGCTGACCGATCGCGAGAAGACTGGCCTGCTGGCGCGGCTATTCGATGGCGATCCCCATGTCGCGTCTGAGCTCCGGGCCGAGGTCCGAGACCGCCTGGCGGCCGAGGCCGGCGCCGCACCCGCCGCCGCGCGGACCGTGGGCGAACTTCGTGCGCGCGCCCGTGCGATCGGCCTCGCCCGCGAGCGCGCCGCGGCCGAGAAGGAAGCCGCCGATCGGAAACGCCAGGTACGAGCGGCCGAGAAAGCGCGCCGGGCGCGGCTCGATGCGATCGCGCGACGGGGCGAAGGCGTCTGGCGCGAGGTCGAGGCTGAGATCGAGCGGCGAAATCCGGCCGGCTACGACAAGGCGGCGAGCCTGCTCTCAGATCTTCGGGCGCTTGCCGATGAGCGCGGCACCGCGCAGGACTTCGCCCAGCGCCTGCGGGCGATCCGCGAACGACATGCGTTGAAGCAGCGCTTCCTCGAGCGACTCGCGAGCATCGGTCAGCCGGGCGCAACCTAGCGGCTTTGGCGGAGGGAGTGGGATTCGAACCCACGTTAGGGTTTCCCCTAAACACGCTTTCCAAGCGTGCGCCTTAAGCCACTCGGCCATCCCTCCAAAAAGGGCGCCACCATAGCAGGCGCCCCGCGCCCAGCCAAGAAACCAGGCTCTGCCCCTCGACCGGCGGCGCGGCCCGATGATCGGCCGGAGGCCGGGAATTTCGATTGCCACCCCTCTTGGCAGGGGTCAGATTATGGGCCGGTCGTCCGCTTCAGCGGGCGACGCCCCCGCCTCTCAGATGGACGGGCCGCGTGGTATTGCGACGCATCCTTGGCATCCTCGGCTGGGTCTTGATCCTCTCGGCCCTCCTCGTCGCCGCGGACGAGACCTACCGTTGGCTCGATAAGGGCAGCTATCACATCATCGCCACGGGCGAGCTTTGGTACCGCTTGAGCCCGAGCAGCCTCAACCTCCTCCAGGCCGTCGTGCAGCGTCACATCCTGCCGGCGCTGTGGGACGACCTCTTGCGGCCCTTACTTCTCCTCCCGGCATGGCTCGTGCTCGGCCTGCCCGGCCTCCTCATCGTCGTCCTGCGCCGCAAGCGCCGGCGGAGGAAGCGCACGCTGTCCAGATGACGGACGTCGTCGGCACTCAGTCCCCCATCTTGAGGGCGGCGAGAAAGGCGGACTGGGGAATCTCGACCTTGCCGAACTGGCGCATGCGCTTCTTGCCCTCCTTCTGCTTGTCCAGGAGCTTGCGCTTGCGCGTGATGTCGCCGCCGTAGCACTTGGCGGTCACGTCCTTGCGCAAAGCCGAGACGGTCTCGCGCGCAATGATGCGCCCCCCGATCGCCGCCTGGATCGCGATCTTGAAGAGCTGCCGCGGAATGAGCTCCTTGAGGCGCTCGCAGAGGAGCCGCCCGCGTTGCTCGGCGCGGCTCCTGTGCACGATGATGGCGAGGGCGTCGACGGGATCGCCGTTCACCAGGATGGCGAGCTTGACGAGGTCGCCCTCGCGGTAGCCCTCGATGTGATAGTCGAAGCTGGCGTAGCCGCGGGAGAGCGACTTCAAGCGGTCGTAGAAATCGTAGACCACCTCATTCAAGGGCAGGCGATAGACCAGCATGGCGCGGCTGCCCGCATAGGTGAGGTCGACCTGCTCGCCGCGCCGCTCGGTGCAGAGGCTGAGCACGGTGCCGAGATACTCGTCGGGCAGCAGGATGGTCGCGCGGATCCACGGCTCCTCGATATGGTCGATGCGCACCGGGTCCGGCATGTCGGCGGGATTGTGCAGCTCGAGCGTCTCGCCGTTCGTGAGGCGGATGCGGTAGACCACACTCGGCGCAGTGGCGATGAGCTCGAGGTCGAACTCGCGATGGAGGCGCTCCTCGATGATCTCCATGTGGAGGAGGCCCAAGAAGCCGCAGCGGAAGCCGAAGCCCAAGGCGGCTGAGGTCTCGGGCTCGTAATGGAAGCTCGCGTCATTGAGGCGCAGCTTGGCGAGGCTGTCGCGCAGCTGCTCGAAGTCCGCCGTATCGAGGGGGAAGAGGCCGCAGAAGACGACGGGCACGCTCGGCTTGAAGCCGGGCAAGGGCACAGCACATGGCCGCCGGTCCTCGGTCAGCGTGTCGCCGATGCGGCAGTCGGCGACCGACTTGATGCCCGCCGTGATGAAGCCGATCTCGCCGGGGCCGAGCTCGGCCACGGTCTCCATCTTGGGCGTGAAGATGCCGACGCGGTCGACCTCGTGGACGGCCCCGGTCGCCCACATCCTGAGCTTCTGGGCCTTGCGCAAGACCCCGTCCTTGATGCGCACGAGGATGACGACGCCGAGATAGGCGTCGAACCAGCTGTCGACGAGGAGCGCCTTGAGCGGCGCCTTGCCGTCGCCCTCGGGTGCCGGCAGACGCTCGACGAGCGCCTCGAGCACGTCGTCGATGCCCTGGCCGGTCTTGGCCGAAGCCAGCACGGCGCGCGAGGCATCGAGGCCGATCACCTCCTCGATCTGCTGGCGCGCCCGCTCGGGCTCGGCCGCCGGCAGGTCGATCTTGTTGAGCACGGGCACGATCTCGTGGCCGGCATCGACCGCGAGATAGGCGTTCGCCAGCGTCTGCGCTTCGACCCCTTGACTCGCGTCGACGACCAGGATCGAGCCCTCGCACGCCGCGAGCGAGCGGCTCACCTCGTAGGTGAAATCGACATGGCCGGGCGTGTCCATGAGGTTGAGCTCGTAAGTCTCGCCGCTCCTCGCCTGGTAGACGAGACGCACGGTCTGCGCCTTGATGGTGATACCGCGCTCGCGCTCGATGTCCATGCTGTCGAGCAGCTGGTCGCGGAAGTCGCGCTCCGCAACGCCGCCGCAGCGTTGAATGAGGCGGTCGGCAAGCGTCGACTTGCCGTGGTCGATGTGCGCGATGATCGCGAAGTTGCGGATGTGGGCGAGATCGGTCATGGGAATTAGGTATTTACCACGGAGACACGGAGGTCACGGAGAAGATAAGAAACAATTTTTGCTTCTTCTCCGTGACCTCCGTGTCTCCGTGGTGAAAAAGCTTTCAGCTGCGCAGGACCCCACCCGTCGCCTTGGCGACGGCGGCGACGATCCGCTTGCCGACCGCGTCGATCTCCTCCTCGGTCAAGGTGCGCTCGACGGGCTGAAGGCGCACGCTCAAGGCGAGCGACTTCTTGCCGGGCGACAGGTTGGACCCTTGATAGACGTCGAACACGCCGACCTCCGTGATCAACGCCTTGTCTGCCCCCCTGGCGGCGCGCACCAACCTCTCGGCCTCGACCCCGGCGTCGACGACGAAGGCGAAGTCGCGCTCGACCGGCTGGAAAGGCGAGGGCTTGAAGAGCGGGCGCATCTTGCCCGCTTTCGCGCGCGGCTGCGGGATGCGGTCGAGGAAGACCTCGAAGGCGACCATGGGGCCCTTCACGTCCATTCGCCGCAGCACCTTGGGATGCAGCACGCCGAAGGCGGCAAGCACGTTGGCGCCGAGGCGCAGCGTGCCGGCGCGGCCGGGATGGTACCAGGGGGGCGCATCCATGGTGACCTGCGGCTCCGCGGACCCGCCCGCCTCCGCGATCGCGGCGAGCGCGTCCGCCTTGGCATCGAAGGCGTCGACCTCGCGCGTGGCTGCCGCCCAATGGCGCGGGGAGGCGAGACCGGCGCGCACGCCGGCCGCGACGAGCGCCTGGCCTTTGGGCGTATCGTCGGCGTATTGCGGGCCGACCTCGAAGAGGGCGAGGTCCTTGAGCCCGCGGTCGGCATTGCGCCCGGCGGCGGCGATCAAGTTGGGCAGGATCGAGGGCCGCATCACGTCGAGATCGCTCGAGATCGGGTTGGCAAGCGCCAATGCCGGGTTGCCGCCGCCGAAAAGTGCTGCTTGCTGCGAATTCGCGAACGACCAGGTCACCGCCTCCATGAGGCCGCGCGCGGCGAGCCCGCGCTTGACCGCGCGCGCGCGGCGCTGGCTCGCGGTCAAGGCGAGCCGCGGCAACGCGCCCTCGAGCGGGAGCGGGACGGCCACGATGCGGTCGTAGCCGTGAACGCGCAGGATATCCTCGATGAGGTCGGGCTCGCGCGTCGCGTCGCCGCGCCACGGCGGCGGCACCACTTTGCTTACGCCCTCTCCCCCTTCAGGGGGAGAGGGTGGGGTGAGGGGGCCTTCGATCTCATAGCCGAGTGCGGTCAAGATGCGCGTCTGCTCAGGCACGGAGATATCGACGCCGCCGAGCGTGAGCACGCGGTCCTGCCGCAGCATGATCGCGCGCCGCCACTCGGGCAGCGCACCCGCGCTCACCGGCTCGCTCGCCTCTCCGCCGCAGAGCTCGCCGATGAGATGCGCCGCCACCTCCGCACCCCAGACGGCGGAGGTGGGATCGAGGCCGCGCTCGAAGCGGTAGCGCGCGTCGGACTCGATGGCGAGCTTGCGCCCGGTAACGGCCGTGCGGATCGGATCGAAGAGCGCCACCTCGAGGAAGACGTTCTCCGTCGCCTCGGTGCAGCCGCTCGCTTCCCCGCCCACGATGCCGCCGAGGCCCGCGACCGCCTTCGCGTCGGCAATCACGGTCATGCCGTCGTCGAGGGTGTAGCTCTTGCCGTTGAGCGCCGCGAGCGTCTCGCCCGGGCGCGCGAGCCGCATGGTGAGATCGCCCGCGAGCTTGTCCGCATCGAAGACGTGGAGCGGGCGGCCGAGATCGAAGGTCACGTAGTTGGTGATGTCGACGAGGGCCGAGATCGGCCGCAAGCCGATGGCGCGCAGGCGATCCTGGAGCCAGCGCGGGCTCGCGCCGTTCCTCACCTTGCGGAAGAAGCGGCCGACGACGAAGGGGCAGGCGCTCTTGGCATCCTCGGGAAGCGCCAAGCGCCATTTGATCGGGCTCTTGAAGGCGCCGGGCACGGCTGCCATACGCGGGTCGTCCTTGAGCCGTCCCAGGCCCGCCGCGGCGAGATCGCGGGCGATCCCGCGCACGCCGAGACAATCGCCGCGGTTGGGCGTCACCGCGACGTCGATCACCGGATCGTCGAGGCCGAGATATTTGGCGAAGGAGTCTCCCAAGGGGGCGTCCGCCGGAAGCTCGATGATGCCGCTGTGCTCGTCCGAGAGGCCCATCTCGCGCTCCGAGCACAGCATGCCGTTCGACACGACGCCGCGGATGACGCCGCGCTCGAGGTCGAGGGCCGTGCCGGGGATGTGGCTGCCGACGGGGGCGAAGACGCCCTTCATGCCGGTGCGCGCGTTGGGCGCGCCGCAGACGACCTGGACTCGCTCACGCCCCGTATCGACGATGCAGACGCGGAGCCGGTCGGCATTGGGGTGCGGCTTGGCCTCGACCACGAAGGCGATGGTGAAAGGCGCCAACGCTTTCGCGCGGTCGACGATGCTCTCGACCTCGAGGCCGAGGCCGATGAGCTTCTCGGCGAGCTCGCCCAGGGCGGCACCGGTCTCGAGATGATCCTTGAGCCAGGCGAGCGTCAGCTTCATCGGCTGAGCCCTCCGACGAGGCTCGGCACGTCCAAGGGCACGAAGCCGTAGTGCCGAAGCCAGCGCAGATCCGCATCGAAGAAGGTGCGCAAGTCGGGGATGCCGTATTTGAGCATGGCGATGCGCTCGATCCCCATGCCGAAGGCGAAGCCCTGGTAGACCGCGGAATCGATGCCGCACATCTCCAGCACCTTGGGATGCACCATGCCGCAGCCGAGAATCTCGAGCCAGTCCTGGCCGGCGCCGATCCTGAGCTCGCCGCCGGCGCGGCTGCAGCCGATGTCGACCTCGGCCGAGGGCTCGGTGAAGGGAAAATGGCTCGGGCGGAAGCGCACCGGCACGTCGGGCAGCTCGAAATAGGCGCGGCAGAACTCGATGAGGCAGCCCTTGAGATGGCCCATGTGCGTGGTGCGGTCGACGACGAGGCCCTCGACCTGATGGAACATGGGCGTGTGCGTCATGTCGCTGTCGCAGCGGTAGGTGCGGCCAGGGGCGATGATGCGGACGGGCGGCTTGGTCGCCTGCATGGTGCGCACCTGCACGGGCGAGGTATGGGTGCGCAGCACCATGCGCGTGCCGTCGGGCTTTTCCTTGAGGTAGAAGGTGTCCATCATCTGCCGCGCGGGGTGCTCGGGCGGGATGTTGAGGGCGGTGAAATTGTGGAAGTCGTCCTCGATGTCGGGCCCCTCGGCGACCGCGAAGCCCATCTCGCCGAAGATTGCGCAAAGCTCGTCGATCGTCTGGCTGATGGGGTGGATGCGCCCCTCGGCCGCGGGACGCGCAGGCAGCGTCACGTCGAGACGCTCGAGGGCGAGCCTCGCCTCGAGCTCGAGCTCGGCCAAGGCCGCCTTGCGCGCCTCGATCGCGGCACCAATCGCGTCCTTCAGGAGATTGAGCGTGCGGCCCGCCTCCTTGCGCGCCTCGCCGCCGAGGCTGCCGAGCTCCTTCATCAGCTCTGTGACGCGGCCCTTGCGTCCGAGGGCGGAGACGCGCAGCTCCTCGAGCGAGGCGAGGCTCGCGGCCCTTTCGACTTGATGCAAGAGATCGCTCCTGAGCGCTTCCAGATCCTGCATGGCCTTACCTTAGCTGGGCCTCCTGGGCCCTTTCTCTCCCCGCAGCAAAGCAAAAGGGGCCTTACCGCAGAAGGCCCCTTTCCGGCTTCTCAACCTCGGCTCAAGCGATCAGGCCGCCTTGGCGAGTGCTGTTTGGGCCTCTTTGACCAAGGCCCTAAACGAGTCCGGATCGCGTACCGCGAGATCGGCAAGCATCTTGCGGTCGAGCTCGATGCCCGCCACCTTGAGCCCGTGCACGAACTTGGCGTAGGTGAGGCCTTCCGCGCGCACGCCCGCGTTGATGCGCTGGATCCAGAGGGCGCGGAAATCGCGCTTGCGGTTGCGTCGGTCGCGGTAGGCGTATTGCAGCGCCTTCTCGACTTTCTCGAGCGCGATGCGGAAGTTGCTCTTGCCGCGCCCGCGGTAGCCCTTGGCGAGCTTCAGGACCTTCTTGCGCTTGGCGTGGCGGGCAGGTGCGGAGGTGGCGCGCGCCATGGCTCAGCCCCTGAGATAGGGCATGAAGCCCCGGATGTGGGCGGCATCGCCCTTGGTCAGCACGAAAGTGCCGCGCGCTTTGCGCTTCATCTTCTTGGGGCGCTTGCTCAGGCCATGGCGCTTCAGGCCGAAGGCGGCCTTGATCTTGCCCGAGGCCGTGCGCTTGAAGCGCTTCTTGGCCCCAGACTTGGTCTTGAGCTTGGGCATTTTGCGTGTCCTCGAGCTCGGGTTGAACGCTTCAGAGCGGGTGGGCATGCCCTCGAGCCGCGCCGCTCGCAATCGAGCGCAGGGTTATATAGAGACGGGCCGCGGAAAGCAAGGGGTGGTCGGCTTTCAAATACACGCGACGTCCCTCACCCTTCCCATCCCTTCGGGATGGGCCCCTTCCCTCTCCCGCGAGCGGGAGAGGGAATTCATCACGACCTATGACCGGATTCCGTTCGGGCCGCGCATAAGCTCACGGTCGCATCGCACCCGGCAACCGCGCCCTCACTTGGGCGCGATCACCATGGTCATCTGGCGGCCTTCCATGCGGGGGAACTGCTCGACCTTGGCGCGCTCGGCGAGATCGTCGCGCACGCGCTCGAGCACCTTGACGCCGATCTCCTGATGCACGAGCTCGCGGCCGCGGAAGCGCAAGGTCACCTTCACCTTGTCGCCCTCGGCGAGGAACTTGACGACCGAGCGCATCTTGATCTCGTAGTCGTGGTGGTCGATCGAGGGGCGCATCTTGATCTCCTTGATCTCGATGACCTTCTGCTTCTTGCGCGCCTCGTTCTTGCGCTTCTGCTCCTCGTACTTGTACTTGCCGAAATCGAGGATCTTGACGACGGGGGGCTCGGCCAGGGGGGCGATCTCGACGAGATCGAGGCCGGCCTGCTCGGCCCGTCCTAGCGCCTGGGCGACCGGCACCACGCCGATATTCTCGCCCTTCTCATCGATCAGGCGCACATTCGGCGCCCTGATCTGCTCGTTGACCGCCGGTCCGTCGCGGGACGGGGTCATGTTGGAGGGAGGTCTGGCTATGTAGTATCTCCTCAAAACAGCCGCGCCCCCACGGCGCCCGCGCATTTGCGGGCGGCCGTCCCGGTGGGCACGCGAGATTACGATCGGCTGCCGGAACCACAGCCACGCTTAAGTCTAGTGATGGCCGCGGGGCGCGCAAGGCTTTCTTTGCAGCACCTCCCGCGCGGGCGCCCTGCCGCGGCCGCGCCGGTCAAGGACCACCCGCCGCATCCGCAAGGGCTGCGAGCACCTCCTCGACCGCGAGCTCCTCGAGGCGGGCGCGCCGCAGCACCGTGACACTCCTTCCCCGCGGCGCGCAAAGTGCCGGGTCGGAATCGCGGGAGAAGAGCACGATCGAGGGGCAGCCGGCGGCGGTGATGAGATGCATCGGCCCGGTATCGTTGCCGATCGCGACCACGGCACGGCGCGCGAGGCTCGCGAGCTCGAGCAGGCTCGTCTTGCCGGTGAGATCGACGGCCTCGGGCGCGAGCGAGCGGATGGCGTGCGCAAGCAGCGTCTCGGTAGTACCGCCCAGGATCACCGGGACCAGTCCGCGCATGACGAGTGCTGCCGCGAGCTCGGCATAGCGCTCGAGCGGCCAGCGCTTGGCCGGCCGGTGCAGCGCCCCGCCGGGAACGAGGAGGGCCATGCGCGGGGGCAGCTTGAAGCGGCTCACGTCCTCCTTCGCCCAGAAGACGTCGGGGAGCGGCACTTGGGCGATGCCCGCGATCTTCAGCTGCTCGGCCTGGCGCTCGATCGTATGCATATGGTCGCGCGCCGGATCGGCATGGGGGTGCGAGCAGCCGCAGGCGATGCCAGACCACTCCGGCCACGGCCCGGGCCAGAACAGGCGGAAGTACCAGCCCGAGCGGTCCGAGGTCTGAAGGTCGTAGACCCGCTCGAAGGGGGGCTCGCGCAAGCGGCGCCGGAAGGCGAGCCAGTGGCGAAGGGCGAGGATCGCCGGCCGCTCGTCGAGCCAGATCTCGTCCACGTAGCCCGAGGCCCGCGCGAGCTGATCGAGGGGTGGGGTGGTGATCAGCACGATGTGGGCGCCCGCGTGATGGCGCCGGATCGCGGCCATCGGCCCCAGCGCCTGAACGAAATCGCCGAGCGCGCCGAGCTTGATGACGAGAATGCGTCTGGCCTCGGCGCTCACGTGGCGACTTGGCCGGCCATGCGCGCCGAGAGCTCGTCATAGACCGCGAGCGTCCGCGCGCACATGGTGTCCTTGGAGAAATTGGCGCGCGCGTACGCGATCGCTACCGCCGCGAGCTGCTCGCGCGCCGCCGTGTCGAGCTCGAGTGCCCCACCAACTGCGTCTGCAAGTGCTGTGGCGTCGCCCGGCGGGACGAGCCAGCCGGTCTCGCCCTCGAGCAGGGTCTCGCGCGCGCCGCCATGGTTGGTCGCGATCACGGGCCGGCCCATCGCCTGGGCCTCGACCACGACCCGGCCGAAGGCCTCGGGATCGGTCGAGGCCGACACCACGACGTCCGCGAGCATGTAGGCCGCCGGCATGTCCCTCACGTGGTCGACGATGTGCACGACCCCGCCGAGGCCGCGGGCGGTGATCAGCTCCTCGAGCTCGTGCCGGTATCCCCCACGCCCTTGGTCGGAGCCCACGAGCACGCAGCGGATGTCCTTGCGCCCGAGCCGGGCGAGCGCCTCGATGAGCACGCCTTGGCCCTTCCAGCGCGTGAGGCGCCCCGGCAGCATGACGACCGGCATGCCGTCCGCGAGCCGCCAGGCCCGCATGAGCTGGACGAGGCGCGACGGCGACACGTTGGTGGGATCGAAGAAGTCGAGATCGATGCCGCGCGGGATGAGGCGCACCCGCGCCGGGTCGACCTTGTAGCGCGCGATGATCAGCTCGGCGATGTGCTGCGAGATGGCGATCACCAGGTCGCCCTTGGCCATCACCGAGTTGTAGAGGTGCTTCAGGTAGCCGCGCTCGTTGTAGGTGCCGTGGAAGGTGGTGAGGAAGGCGCGGCTCGTGCGGCGCGCCGCGGCGAAAGCGCTCCATGCCGGCGCCCGGCTCCGCGCGTGCACGATGTCGACGTCGTAGCGCTCGATGAGCGAGACGAGGCGCCCGATGTTGGCGCGCATCACCAAGGGGTTCTTGCTGTCGAGCGGAAGAGGAATGTGCACCGCTCCCGCGCGCGCGAGCTCGCGCTCGAGCGCTCCTCCGCGCGAGGCGACGAGCGCCGTGCCTCCGGCCGCCGCCAGCGCTACGGCCACGTCGACGCAGCCGCGCTCCGCACCCCCCTGCCCCAGGGCCGGCAGCACCTGAAGTACCGCCGGGCGTCGCTCCTCTGAGCGCAGCGCTGGGCTGCCGGCGATGTCGATGCTAAGCTCCGTCTCCACGTCCTCTGACCGCCGGCTCACGAGATTTGCCATGACCGCGACGCCATCCTCGTCGCCCCGGCCCGCCCGGAGATTAGCACGGCCCGGAGGGGACGCCATCGCCTACCACAAGAGCGAGGGCCGCCCACCCACCGTCGTCTTTCTCACCGGGCTGCGCTCCGACATGACGGGCGGCAAGGCGTTGGCGCTCGAGGCGCACTGCCAAGAGCGCGGACAGGGCTTCCTGCGCTTCGACTACCGAGGACACGGGGAGTCGACGGGCCGCTTCGAGGAGAGCGTGATCAGCGACTGGCTCGACGATACGCTCGCGGTCATCGATGCGCTCACCCTGGGCCCGCTCCTGCTCGTGGGCTCGAGCCTGGGCGGCTGGCTCATGCTGCGCGCAGCCACGGCACGGCCTGAGCGGGTCAAGGGCCTCGTCGGCATCGCCGCCGCCGCCGACTTCACCGAGGAGCTGATGTGGCAGCGCTTCTCCGAGGACGAGCGCGCGCGGCTCGCGCAGGACGGCGTCCTCCACCTCCTCTCCCAATATACGGCGGAGCCGACGACGGTCTCCCTGGCACTCATCGAGGACGGCAGAAAGCATCTCCTTCTCGGCGCACCCATCGCCTTCTCCGGGCCGGCGCGCCTCATCCACGGGCTCGCCGACACGGACGTGCCGTTCGAGACCTCGTTCCGCATCGCCATGCGGCTCCGCTCGACGGACGTCGAGATCATTCTCGTCAAGGACGGCGGGCACCGCCTCTCCGAGCCCCCGGATCTCGCGCGCCTAACGCGGATCGTGGCGGCGCTCTCGAGCCAGCTCGCCTGACGCTCGGCCGCCTTCCGCGGCGAGGATGGCGGCAAGGCCTGTGCGATAGTCGGGGTATTTGAGGCGCACGCCGAGCTCGCGCTTGATGCGGTCGTTCAGCACGCGCCGGCTCTCGGCGTAGAAGCTCGCCGCCATGGGCGAGAGGGCGGCGCTTTCGAGCGGGATGAGCGGCGGGGGCTCGACGCCGAGGAGCTCGCAGGCATAGGCGACGACCTCGGCGCTGGGTGCCGGATTGTCGTCCGCGAGATTGTAGATGGCGCCGGCACTCGGCTGCCGCATCGAGGCGGCGAGCACCGCGGCGATGTCCTCGACGTGGATGCGCGAGAAGAGCTGGCCGGGCTTGTCGATGCGCTTGGCCTGGCCGGCGCGCACCGCATCGAGCGCGCTGCGGCCGGGCCCGTAGATTCCCGCCAAGCGGAAGATGTGGACGGGAAGGCCGCGCGCGCGCGTGAGGCCGAGCCACCCTGCCTCGGCCTCGAGCCGGCGCTTGGCACGCTCGCTCGCGGGCCGCGGGGGAGTGTCCTCGTCGACGACCCCGCCTTGCCGGTCGCCGTAGACGCCCGTGGTCGAGAGATAGCCGACCCAGGCGAGGCCAGACACGGCAAGGATGTCGGCCCCATGATGGTCGAGCACGGGATCGCCCGCGCCATCGGGCGGCACCGAGGAGAGCATGTGGCTGACCCCGGCGAGTGCGCGCTTCGCTTCTGCGAGCGGCCGGCCGCGCTCGAAGAGGAAAGGCTCGATCCCGGCCCGCGCGAGCTCCGCGGCGCGCGCTTCCGTGCGCACGGTGCCGGACACGCGCCAGCCTTGGCACATCAGCGCCTCGGCGAGCACGCGCGCGGAATAGCCGAGTCCGAAGCAGAAGAGGTGCTTGTCGTTCATGCCGGGACGCGCGCGCCCGTAGCGGCCGTCATCGCGCGTCGCCCGCTCCGGACGCTAGAAATCCAGGTCCGCATAATGGGGCGGCGGCGGAGCGCCCGGGATGTGGTCGGAGAGCAATGGGCGGAAGCTCGGTCGCGACTTGAGCCGGGCATACCATTCGCGCGCGTGCGCATGCTGGTCCCACGGCACGTCGCCGAGGTAGTCGACCGCGGAGATGTGCGCGCCGGCGGCAATGTCGGCGAGCGAGAAGGCCTCGCCCGCGAGCCAATTGCGCCGGTCGGCGAGATAGCCGATGTAATCGAGGTGATAGTGGATGTTCTGGTGGCCGGCGCGGACGGCGGCCGAGTTCGGCTGGCCGCTGCCGAGCATGCGCTTCATCATCTTCTCGCCCACGAGGTTGCGGGTGACCTCGGGCCCGAACTTGTGGTCGAACCAGGCGACGAGCCGGCGCACTTCGGCGCGCTCACGCGCAGCACTGCCGATGAGCGCAGGCTCGGGATAGACCTCCTCGAGGTACTCGCAGATCGCCATGCTGTCGGCAACCACCGCACCGTCCTCATCCACGAGGACCGGCACCTGCCCGGCCGGATTGAGCGCCAGGAACTCCGGCCGGCGCTCCCACACCTGCTCGACCTTGAGCTCGAAGTCGAGCTTCTTCTCCTTGAGAGCGACGCGGACTTTGCGCGAATAGGGGGAGAGCCAGAGATGGTAGAGCGTGCGCATGGCGCCGAAGTGTAGTGGATGGCGCCGCGGAGGTGTAGGGGCAAAGACCGTGCGGTGCGCGCTCAGGACCGCGCGCTGCCGAGGGCGACGAGAACGAGGCCCGAGAGGATGAGGGCAGCACCCGCAAGCAGGCCGGCGCTGAGCGGCTCGCCGAGCCAGAGGGTCGAGAGCAGCATGCCCAGCACGGGCGCGGCGAGGAAGCCGAGCGAGGTGGTGAGCGTGGGCAGCGCGCGCGCGACCGAGGTCGCCGCCCAGGTCGCGAGCGGGCCCGCGACGATGCCGACATAGAAGAGGGCCAAGAGGGTGCTGCGCTGGCGTCCGATGCCGCCTGCGGGCTCGGCCACGGCCGCGAGGAGTGCCAGCAGCACGCTCGCGACGAGGAACTGCCAGGGCAGGAGTTCGAGCGGCGAGCGTTGCCAAAGATGGCGGCGCGCGTGGAAGATGGCGAGCGACCAGACAAGCGCGGCGAGGAGAAGGCAGGCGTTTCCGCCGAGAATCTCGCCACTCGTCCAATCGATGGCGAGCGGATTGCAGAGGAGGGCGACGCCTGCGAGGCCGACGATGACGCCGATCGCGCGCAAGCGTCCGATGCGCTCGCCGGTGAGGAGGGCCAATGGGACGAGCCAGAGCGTCGTCGTATAGGCGAGCACGCTCGAGCGGCCCGCCGGCACGTAGCGCAGGCCGAGATTCATGAAGGCGAAGAAGCTCGTGAGCTGGAGCACGCCGATCGAAAACACGATCGGCAGGTCGGCACGCCTGGGCAGCCGCAGACGCCCGAATGCCGCGAGGAGCGCCAAGGACGCGGCCACGCCGAGGCCCGCGCGCGCGGCGGCGAACCAGAGCGGCGTCGCGTCGCGGAGTGCGATCTTGGAGACGGGCCAGAGAGTGCCGAAGCAACTGACAGCAAGCACCAGCAGCAGAAGCGCGCGCCGACGGGCGCGCGCATGATGCAGCGTTCTTGCCTCCTCGCCGGCCTCGAAAGACACGCGCTAGGCTCGCAAGGCAATTGGAACCTCCCCCCTTGAGGGGAGGGCAATCGCATTTGGATACTTACGAATTTGAGAATCCGTCGTCCCGGCGAAAGCCGGGACCCATTTTAGAGCCGGTGCGGCGTCTTTCCTTTCTCCCACAATGGTGATCCTGGTCCACGGATACCGGCTTTCGCCGGTAATTAAGGAGCCGGTAACGCGCGGAATCACCAAATGCAACTGCCTTGCCACAAGGGAGGGTTGTGGGGGAGCGGATCGAGTTACGCCCTCGCCTCGGCGAGCGCCTCGCGCGTGGTCGGCTCGACGAGCCGACCGATCATCTCCTTGGGCACGATCTGCCAGAACTTGGCGAGCTCGCGATCCCAGTCGTTCAACAGGCCCGCCGCCCAGCGCGACTGGGTGCTCTCGACATGCGCCTCGACGAGTTGGCGGCAGACATTCTCCCAAAAGGGCATCTCGATGCGCTGCCAGATCACCGATTCGGGATTGATGCGCTTGGGCAGCGCCTCGGCGGGGTCGTAGACGAAGGCCATGCCGCCCGTCATGCCGGCGGCGAAATTGTCGCCGATGGGGCCCAAGATGACCACGTTGCCGCCGGTCATGTATTCGCAGCCGTTCGAGCCGCAACCCTCGACCACCGCGTCCGCGCCCGAGTTGCGCACGGCGAAGCGCTCGCCGGCCTGGCCCGCCGCGAAGAGCTTGCCGGCGGTGGCGCCATAGAGCACCGTGTTGCCGATGATGGTGTTCTCCTGGCTGGCATATACGGCCGCCGTCATCGGCCGCAGCACGATGGTGCCGCCCGAGAGGCCCTTGCCGACGTAGTCGTTGGCGTCGCCGAACACCTCGAGCTTGAGCCCGCGCACGGCGAAGGCGCCGAGCGACTGGCCGGCCGAGCCCCTGAGGCGCACGGTGACGTGCCCGGGCGGAAGCCCGGTCATGCCGTACTTGCGCGTGATCGCCGAGGAGAGCCGCGTGCCGATGGCGCGGTAGGTGTTGTTGATGGTGTAGGCGAGCTGCATCTTCTCGCCGTCCTCGAGGAGCGGCCTCGCGTCCTTGAGGATCTGGGCATCGAGCGTATCGGGCACCTCGTTGCGGCCTTGAAGCGTCGAGTAGCGCGAATAGTCGCCCGGATCGGCCTGCGCCAAGACCTGGTTGAGGTCGAGATCGTCGAGGTGCCGGCTGCCGCGGCTCACCTGGAAGAGGAGATCGGTGCGCCCGATGATCTCGTTGAGCGAGCGCGCGCCGAGCGAGGCGAGGATCTCGCGCACCTCCTCGGCGATGAAGGTGAAGAGGTTGACCACCCGCTCGGGCGTGCCCTCGAACTTGGCCCTGAGCTTCGGGTCCTGGGTGCAGACGCCGACCGGGCAGGTGTTCGAGTGGCACTGGCGCACCAGGATGCAGCCCATGGCGACGAGCGCCGCGGTGCCGACGCCGTATTCCTCGGCCCCGAGCATCGCCGCGATCACCGCGTCGCGGCCGGTCTTGATGCCGCCGTCGGTGCGCAGCTTCACGCGGTGGCGCAGGCGATTGAGGGTGAGCACCTGGTGCACCTCGGAGAGCCCCATCTCCCACGGCGTGCCCGCGAATTTGATGCTCGAGACCGGCGAGGCGCCGGTGCCGCCGACGTGCCCGGAGATGAGGATGACGTCCGCCTTCGCCTTGGCGACGCCGGCGGCGACGGTGCCGATGCCCGAGCGCGAGACGAGCTTCACGCACACAAGCGCGTCGGGGCTGATCTGCTTCAGGTCGTAGATGAGCTGCGCCAGATCCTCGATCGAGTAGATGTCGTGGTGCGGGGGCGGGGAGATCAGCGTGACGCCGGGGGTCGAGAGGCGGAGCTTGGCGATCATCTCCGTCACCTTGAAGCCGAAGAGCTGGCCGCCCTCGCCGGGCTTCGACCCCTGCGCGATCTTGATCTCGAGCTCGCGGCAGTTGTTGAGGTACTCCGCGGTGACGCCGAAGCGGCCGGAGGCGACCTGCTTGATCGCCGAGTTGGGATTGTCGCCGTTCGCTTTCGGCTTGAAGCGCGCCGGGTCCTCACCGCCCTCGCCGCTGTCGGCCTTGGCGCCGATGCGGTTCATGGCGATGTTGAGGGTCTCGTGCGCCTCGGGGCCGAGGGCCCCCAACGACATGCCGGGGGTGACGAAGCGCTTCCGGATCTCGGTGATCGATTCGACCTCGTCGACCGAGACCGGCCGGCCCCGCGGCACGAAGTCGAGGAGGTCGCGGATCGCGATCGGCGGGAGACGCCGGGTGGCCTCGCTGTACTTCTTGTAGGTGGAGTAGGAATCGGTGGCGACCGCGGTCTGCAGCGTGTGGATGAGCGAGCCCTGGTAGGCGTGGCTCTCGCCGCCGCGGCGGTACTTGTAGAAGCCGCCTATGGGAAGGGCGGCGAAGTCCTCGGCGTAGGCGCGCTCGTGGAGCTCGCGCACTTTGTGCTCGATGCCGTTGAGCCCGATACCCGAGATGCGCGACGGCATGCCCGGAAAGAACTCGGCGACGAGCGAGCGCGAGAGTCCGAGGGCCTCGAAATTGTAGCCGCCGCGGTAGGAGCTGATCACCGAGATGCCCATCTTGGACATGATCTTGAGCAGCCCCTGGTCGGCCGCCGCCTTGTAGCGGCGCAGCACCTCCTCGAAGGAAAGCGTCCCGAAGAGACCGCGCCGATGGCGGTCGGCAAGCGTCTCCTGCGCCAGGTAGGCATTGACCGTGGTTGAACCCACGCCGATGAGGACGCCGAAATAATGCACGTCCAGGCACTCGGCGCTGCGCACGTTGAGCGAGCAGAAGGTGCGCAGCTTCTTGCGCACGAGATGGGAGTGCACGGCTCCCGCCGCGAGAATCATGGGAATGGGCGCGCGCTCGGCGCTGCAGCCCTTGTCGGAGAGCACGAGATGCTGGGCGCCGCCGCGCACCGCGTCCTCGGCCTCCTGCCGGATGCGTGCGATCGCCTCGCGCAAGCCGCCGTCGCCCTTCTCAGCATCGAAGGTGCACTCGACGTCGGCTGCCGTCGAGCCCATGTAGGCACGCATGCCCTCGAACTCGCCGTTCGAGAGAACGGGCGAGCTGAGCTGGAGCAGGCGGCATTGCGACTCGTCCTCGTCAAGGATGTTGCCGAGATTGCCGAGCCGCGTCACCAGCGACATGACCCGCGTCTCGCGCAAGGAGTCGATCGGCGGGTTGGTCACCTGGCTGAAGTTCTGCCGGAAGTAATGATGCAGGCCGCGGTGCTGCTCGGAGAGCACGGCGAGCGGGGTGTCGTCGCCCATGGAGCCGACCGGCTCCTTGGCGTCCTCCGCCATCGGGTGGAGCACGATCTCGAGATCCTCGAGCGTCCAGCCGACCGCGACCTGGCGGCGGCGGAGCTCCTCGCGATCGAACTCGGCGCGCTCGCCCGTGCCCTTCTTGATCAGGCTGTCGAGCTTCTTGATCTGCTTGACCCATTGGCCGTAGGGCCGGCCCTCGGCCAGCATCTTCTTGGCCTCGCGGTCGTGGTAGAGCTTGCCCGCCCGCAGGTCGACCGCGATCATCTGGCCGGGGCCGATGCGGCCCTTCTCGATGACGCTCGTCTCGTCGAGGCGCACCATGCCGGTTTCCGAGCCGACGATGAGCAGCCCGTCGCCGGTCAAGGTGTAGCGCATGGGGCGCAGGCCGTTGCGATCCATGAAGGCGACCGCCCATTGCCCGCCGTAGGCGCAGATCGCCGCCGGGCCGTCCCACGGCTCCATGATGGCGTTGCAGTAGGAGTAGAGGTCCTTGATCTCCTGCGGCAGGCCAGAGTGCTCCGCCCAGGCCTCGGGCACCAGGATGGTCTTGACCATGGGCACGCTGCGGTTCGCGCGCACCATGATCTCGAACACCGCATCGAGCGCCATGGAATCCGAGCTGCCCGGCTGAACGACCGGCAGCAGGTCCGCCATGTGGCCGCCGAACCATTCGTGCGCCATGCGCGGCTCGTGGGCCTTCATCCAATTGACGTTGCCGAGCAGGGTATTGATCTCGCCGTTGTGGGCGAGCATGCGGAAGGGTTGCGCCAGCCACCAGGTGGGAAACGTGTTGGTCGAATAGCGCTGGTGATAGATGGCGAAATTCGAGACGAAGCGGTCGTCGAGCAGGTCGGGGTAGAAGGCGGTGAGCTGCTCGGCCAGGAACATGCCCTTGTAGATGACCGAGCGGCAGGAGAGCGAGCAGATATAGAAGTCCCGGATGCTCTCGGCGAGCACCTGCTTCTCGATGCGCCGGCGGATGATGAAGAGATCGATCTCGAACTGCCTGGCACTCGTCCCCTTGGTGTTGTTGATCAGGATCTGCTCGATCTCGGGACGGGTCGCGTTCGCCTTCTCGCCGATCACGGAGATGTCGATCGGCACCTGACGCCAGCCGTAGATGCCGTAGCCCATGGCGAGTATCTCGGCCTCAACGATGCAGCGGCAGCGCTCCTGCGCCGCGAAGTCGGTGCGCGGCAGGAAGATCATGCCGACGGCGAGCCGGCCCTCGCCCGGCTCGTGACCCTGGTCGCGGATGTGCTCCTTGAGGAAGTTCTGCGGGATCTGCACGTGGATGCCGGCACCGTCGCCCGTCTTGCCGTCGGCATCCACGGCACCGCGGTGCCAGAGCACCTTGAGTGCCGCGATTCCGGCGCTCACCACCTCGCGGCGCGGCTTGCCGTCGATCGCGGCGACGAGGCCGACGCCGCAGGAGTCGTGCTCTTGGGACGGGTCGTAGAGGCCGCCCAGCGCCAGCGTCTCGGCGTTCTTGCGGTACTCCGCGACGAAGCGCTCGCCGCTCTCCCTCGCTCGCTCGTAAGACGCCATGCAGGCTCTCCTCTCCTTCAAAGGGATGCCGCGGGTGCGGGGGCGCTCGCCTCATCCATGCTCACCTCGCGGCCGACCCGTGCCGTGATGGGGACGTAGCCGGGAATGGCGGCGATGCGCGCGAGCCAGCCGCGCACCGCCGCGTAGGGGCCGAGATCGAAGCCGCCCTCGGGCGCCACGTGGGTGTAGGCGTAAAGGGAGATATCGGCGACCGTGGGCGCCTCGCCGACGAAAAAGGGATGCGCCGCGAGATGGCGCTCCATCACCGTGAGTGCTGCATGACCGAGCCGGCGCTTCTCCGGCAACGCGGTCGCGCGATCAGCGGTCAGGAGATTGTGCGTGATCCAATAGCGCGGCGTCGCGATGTTGGGCTCGTGACTGTATTGCTCGAAGAAGAGCCACTCCAGGACCGCGGCCCGGGCGCGGCGCGCCTGCGGCAGATAGGAGGTATCGTCGGCGAGATAGCAGAGAATGGCATTCGACTCGGCGATGCGGTCGCCGGGCCCGAGCTCGAGCAGCGGGATGCGGCCGTTCGGGTTCTTGGCGAGGAAGGCGGGCGTGCGCGTCTCGCCCCTGTCGATGTCCAGCTCGACGCGCTCGAAGGGGACGTCGAGAAGGCTCAAGAGGAGGCGCACCTTGTAGCCGTTCCCGGAGGAGAGGTTGTCGTAGAGACGAAGCATTGCCGGCACCTCACTCCGCCGCCGTGGCCGCGGGGGCTGCGGCTTTCGCCTTGAGATGCCGGTGGATGCTCTCCGCGGCATCGCGTCCGTCGCGGATGGCCCAGACGACGAGCGAGGCGCCGCGCACGATATCGCCCGCCGCGAATACGCCCTCCAAGTTGGTCATCATCGCCCGGTAATCGATCTTGAGGGTGCCCCAGCGGGTCACCGCGAGCTCGGGTGCCTTGAACAGCGTCGGCACATCCTCGGGGTCGAAGCCGAGGGCCTTGATGACGAGGTCGGCCGCGATGGTGAAATGGGAGCCTTCGATCGGTTGCGGGGTCTGCCGCCCCGAGGAATCGGCGACGCCGAGCCGCATGCGCACCGTGCGCACGCCGGCGACGGAGCGCTCGCCCAAGAAGGCCTCGGGCGCCGAGAGCCAGACGAACTCCACGCCCTCCTCCTCGGCATGCAGCACCTCGCGTTGCGAGCCCGGCATGTTGCTGCGGTTGCGGCGGTAGAGGCACTTGACCGAGCTGGCGCCCTGGCGCACGGCGGTGCGCACGCAGTCCATCGCCGTATCGCCGCCGCCGACCACGACGACATCCTTGCCCGCCGCATTGAGGGTGCCATCATCGAAGCGCGCCACGGCATCGCCGAGCCCCTTGCGGTTGCTCGCGGTCAGGTAGTCGAGCGCCTGCACGATGTTGCCGAGTCCGATGCCGGGAACGGCCACGTCGCGCGCCGTATAGACCCCGCTCGCGATGAGGATCGCGTCGTGGCGCGCGCGCAGCTCGTCGAGCGTCACATCCGTGCCGACCTCGCAATCGAGGTGGAAGCGGATGCCGCCCTCCTCGAGGAGCGACGCCCGCCGCGCGACGATGCTCTTTTCGAGCTTGAAATTGGGGATGCCGTAAAGAAGCAAGCCGCCCACGCGGTCGTAGCGGTCGTAGACGTGGATCTGATAGCCGCGGCGGCGCAACTCCTCGGCGGCGGCCAAGCCGCCCGGTCCGGCGCCGATGATGCCGACCGAGCGCTCGAGCTCGCGCGGCGGGCGGAGTGCCTTGACCCATCCCTTCTTGAAGGCGGTCTCGGTGATGTACTTCTCGACGGAGCCGATGGTGACCGAGCGGAAGCCCTTTTCGATGACGCAGTTGCCCTCGCACAGGCGATCCTGCGGGCAGATGCGGCCGCAAATCTCGGGCATGTTGTTGGTGGCGGCGGCGATTTCATAGGCCTCCTCGAGGCGGCCCTCGGCGGTCAGCATGAGCCAGTCGGGAATGTTGTTGTGCAACGGGCAGTGCACCTGACAGAAGGGAACGCCGCACTGGGAGCAACGCCCCGCCTGCTCCTTTGCCCGGCCCTCGTCGAAATCCGCATAGATCTCCCGGAAGTCGCGACGCCGCGCCTCCACCTCTCGCTTGTCGGGCATGCGCATGTCGACATTGACGAATTTGAGCAGGTTGCGCGCCATTCTCGTCCTTAGAGCCGGCCTCAGGGCGAGGTCCGCCCCGCCCTGGATGGCGCGCCCTCCGCCACGCCGTCGCGCCTCGTGGCCGACACGCGGAGCGGACTATAGGTCAGTTTGATTGACCTAATTTTTGAATAGCTGACGCGCTCTTATTTCGTTTAAGTCCGAGGTCGGGCAAAGGCAAGAAAATTTGGTTCCAAATTGGAACTATAGCCGAAAATCTCCGCAAAATCCGCGCCTAGGAAAGGGATTTGCCCCGTGTTATAAGCGGCGGCCGCAGCGTTCCGAGGTCGCCTTGCCCTACCTGGCCATCGTCTGTCTTGCTTTGGTGCAGGGGCTGACTTTCCTCATCCCCGTGGGCGAGAACATGCATATCGCGGTGCTGCCTCGCCTGCTGGGCTGGTCATCGCAATCGTTCCCCGAGCACCTCGCCTGCCATGCGGGCACCGCGATCTCGCTCGTGATCGTGTTGCGCCGGGAGGTGGGCCGGACGCTCAAGGGGGCTTGGCAGCTCGTCCGCGGCCGCTGGCGCCCCGAGACGGGGCTCTTCGTCAGTTTGACGATGGCACTTTTGCCCATCGGCGTGCTGCGCGTGCTGGGCGCTCCGAGCTATGTGAGCAGCTTCGGGCTCGGCCGCATCGACTATCTGGCCATGACGGGAATCGTCATGGCGGCCCTCATGTGGCTCGCCGACCGTTACAGCTTGGCGATCCGCCGCATCGAGCACATGTCCCCGCTGGATGGGCTCGTGCTTGGCCTTGTCCAGCTCCTCGCCTTCTTTCCCGGCACCGGCCTGGCGCCGCTATCCATGACGACGGCGCGGCTGCTCGGCTTCGAGCGCCCGGACGCGGTGCGGATTGCCTTCCTGGTGACTCTCGCTGCCTTTGCGGGCGAGGTTCTCTTGAGCGGCAGTCGGCTCTACCTGGCGGGGCAGCTCAACCGAGCACCCGAGCTGGCGATCGCCGCAGCAGCCGCAGCCGCGGCCGGCCTCTTCGCCGCGAGCGCTTTCCTCGAATGGCTCAAGCGGCGCAGCATGGCCCCCTTCCTCGCCTACCGCCTGCTCGCCTCGGCCGCCGTGCTGGCGTGGTTCTATATGGTCTTCCGCGGCTGATCCGCCCTCATGCGTGCCGCACGTTGCCGCGTCCGCCGCGCCGATACATGTCCATGTAAGTGGGAAGGATGCTCTCCGCCGGCGTCGGCGTGATGCCGAGCTCCGCGAGCCCGAGCGCACCCGCGGACAGAATGTTGTCCCGCCGCAGGAGCCGCACCTGGTCGCGCGTGATGAGCGGGGTCGGCAGCGGCACGAGGCTCAAGAGCGCCGCCTCGATCTCGGCGAGCCATAATGGCATCGGCAGCAGCCAGCGTTTGCGCTTCGTCTCGCGCAGCACCAGCTCCATGAGTTCCTTGAAGCTGTAAATGCGCGGGCCGCCCAGCTCGTAGGTCTTCCCGGCCGTCGCGGGATCGTCGAGAAGGCGCGCGATCGCTTCCGCAACGTCGCCGACATAGACGGGTTGGAAGCGCGTCCCGCCATCGCCGCACAGCGAGAAGCGCGCGCCGCCGCCGGGAAGGTGCTCGAGGCGCGGGGTGGCGCCGAACACGGGAAGTGCCGGCAGCACGCGCGCGAGGGCTGCAAAGCGGTTGAAGAAATCGTCCTCCGGGCCGAACACCACGCTCGGACGCACGATCGCAGCACCCGCAAACGCCTCGCGCACCGCTTGCTCACCCGCCGCCTTGCTGCGCGCGTAGAGCGCCGGCCCTTGGGGGTCCGCGCCGAGGGCCGAAACATGGACGAGGCGCTTGACGCCGGCACCTTGAGCCCGCCGCGCGATGCGGCCTGCCGCCGCCGCATGGATCTCGGCGAAGCGCTGCTTGCCGCGCTCGAAGAGAATGCCGATCAGGTTCACGACCGCATCCGCGCCGGCCGTGGCCGCCTCGACCGCAGCTTCGTCGCGCACGTCGACCCTGAGCGGCACGATCTGCCCGACATCGCCCATCGGCTTGAGAAAAGCCGCGGAGACCGGATCGCGCACGGCGATGCGCAGGATGTCGCCGCGCGCGGCGAGCCGCCTTACCAGGTGGCGGCCGAGAAAGCCCGAGCCGCCGAACACAGTCACGCGGCGATTTGCCATTTGGCGCCTCCCGTCTTGCCGCTTCTTATCCGCTCCCGCCTTCGCTCGCAAGCGTGCTCGTGCCTCAGCTCCGCTTGTCGCTGCTCGCAACCGCGCCGGGAAATGCCGATTGACATCGAGTAAGGGGCGGGCTAGGCAGTGCGGACCATAGACATGGCGGATTCTTCCTAGCCCAGGTGGCGGAATTGGTAGACGCGCAGGTTTCAGGTACCTGTGGCCGCGAGGCCGTGGAAGTTCGAGTCTTCTCCTGGGCACCATTTCCTGGGCCGGCATAGCTTCCGCGTCGCAGATGAACCTTTCCCCCGCAGAGATCAAGCTCCACAGAAACGACCTGCCGCGCGGGCTGACGCTCGGTGCCGTTGTCGCCATCGACACCGAGACGATGGGGCTCAACCCGCAGCGCGATCGGCTCTGTCTCGTGCAGCTCTCGGCCGGAGACGGCATCTGCCACGTCGTGCAATTCGCGCGCGGCCGCTACGAAGCGCCCAACCTAAAGGCCCTCCTAGAGGACGCGAAGGTGACCAAGCTGTTCCATTTCGCGCGTTTCGACGTGGCGACGCTGCGCCACCATCTCGGCGTCGCATGCCGCCCGATCTATTGCACGAAGATCGCCTCCAAGCTCGCGCGCACCTTCACCGACCGGCACAGCCTGAAGGACCTGTGCCGCGAACTTCTCGGCATCGAGCTCAGCAAGCAGCAGCAGCTCACCGACTGGGGCGCCGAGCGGCTCAGCGAGGAGCAGCTCGTTTACGCCGCGACCGACGTGCTGCACCTGCATGCGCTGCGCTCGAAGCTCGATGCGCTCTTGAAGCGCGAGGGGCGCCAGGCCCTGGCGGAGGCTTGCTTCGCCTTTCTGCCCGAGCGCGCCGAGCTCGATTTGGGCGGCTGGGACGATCCGGACATCTTCGCGCATTGAGCGCGGCCTCGCGGGCTCAATTCATTGACCGGCGAAGGGCCGCGGAGCATACTAGCAACAGTGTGAATCCGTGAGCTATTACAAGGAAATGCCGGAGCGCCGCAGAAGTCCCGGGCGGACTTCCGCCAATTCTCGCCCGGCCGGCAGTGAGGGAAGCGTGGCCAAGCTCGCCGAGAGCCAACGCGGCAGCGTCGATCTGATGGCGGCACGGCGCGTGCTGCGCCTCGAGGGGGCGGCCATCGAGACCCTTGCCAAGACCCTGGACGGCTCCTTCACGGACGCGGTCGAGCGGTTGCGGCAGGTGCGCGGCCGCGTCGTGGTGACGGGCATGGGCAAGAGCGGCCACATCGGCCGCAAGATCGCCGCGACCTTCGCCTCCACCGGCACGCCTGCTTTCTTCGTCCACCCCGCCGAGGCAAGTCACGGCGATCTCGGCATGATCACCCGCGACGACGCGGTCTTGGCCCTCTCGAACTCGGGCGAGACCAACGAGCTCGCCGATCTCGTCGCCTTCACGCGCCGCTTCGGCATTCCCCTCATCGTCATCACGAGCGGGGCTGCGAGCTCGCTCGCCGAAGCCTCGGACGTGGCCCTCCTCCTGCCCGCCGCCCCCGAGGCGTGCCCGCTCGGCTTGGCGCCCACCACCTCGACCACGGTGATGCTGGCCTTGGGCGATGCGCTCGCCATAGCGCTGCTCGAGCGCAAGGGCTTCTCCCTCGACCAGTTCCAGGCGCTGCACCCCGGCGGATCGATCGGCCGCCAGCTCCTGCGCGTGGCCGACGTCATGCACAGCGGCGACGAGATGCCGCTGACGCGGCCCGAGGTGCTCATGTCCGAGGCGATCCTCATCATGACGGCCAAGCATTTCGGCTGCGTCGGCGTGATCGATCCGGAGGGAAAGCTGATCGGCATCATCACCGACGGCGACCTGCGCCGGCACATGGGGCCGGCGATCCTCGACATGGCCGTCGGCGAGGTGATGACGCGGGCGCCCCAGACCATCAGACCGAAGGCGCTCGCGCTTGAGGCGCTCAACCTCATGAACACGCGCGGCATCGACAATCGCGGCATCGGTTGCCTGTTCGCGGTCGAGGACGGCCGCCCGGTCGGCATCCTCAACATTCACGACTGCCTGCGCGCGGGCGCGAGTTGAGCGCGAGACAAGCGATGATCGAGCTCGCCAAGGAAAAGCCGGCCGCCGAGGGGCGCAGCCGGCTGCGCGTGCAAATACCGCGCCCGCGGCCCTTGGCCGTGCTTGCGAGCAAGAGCTACAGCTCCTTCGTCGGCGCCATGAAGATCGTGCTGCCGGCAATCGCGGTCGGCATCGTCCTCCTCGTCATCGCCTGGCCGCAATTCCAGGTTCGCGACGAAGGGTTCCACGTCGGGCTCGCCAACATCACCAAGGAAGATGTGCAGAACCTGCGCATGATCAGCCCGCGCTACCAAGGCACGGACAAACGCGGCGAGCCCTTTGCGGTCACGGCCGACTCCGCGACCAAGAAGAATCCGCAATCCGACGTGATCGAGCTCGAACATCCCGTGGCCGATATCACCATCACGCAAGGCAATTGGATGGCGCTCAAGGCCGATTACGGCGTCTACCGCGAGCAGGATCAGCAGCTCGATCTGATCGGCGGGGTGGACCTCTTCCATGACGACGGCTACGAGTTCGAGACGCTGGCCGCCCATGTCAACTTGGCGAACAACACCGCGCAAGGCGACGACCCGGTGCACGGCCAAGGCCCCTTCGGCGAGATCCACTCCGAGGGCTTCCGCGTCTACGACAAGGGCGCGCGCATCGTGTTCACCGGCAAAGCCCATCTCTTGCTGCGCCCGCGCGAGGAGGGAGGCGGCAATATTCCCGATTTCATGCCCACCCTAAGCCCGGACCAGCCCAATCCCGGGATCAAGGGGCACGGATGACGGAATTCGCGAGAGCTGCCGCGCGCGGCGCAACGCTCGCCGCACTCTTCGCCGTCGCCACCTCGCTCGGCGGCATGCCGGCCCAAGGCCAGGGGCAGGCTCCGGCGGGTGCCGCGACCGGCGCGCCCGCCGCGCCGGCCACTCCGCCGGCGTCGCTGACGACGCCCCCCACCTCGCCCCGACCCCCGCTCGTCGCCCCGGCCGCCGCGACCAGGGGCGGAACGCCGGCGCCTGGAAGTGTGAAGGCCGGACAGGGCGCTCAGTCCCAGACTAAAGGCGGCGCCGGCGCCGAGTCGGGCGGCCTCTTCGGGACCCCCGAGGAGACCAACGGCTTGCCGGTGAACGTCGAGGCCGAGCAGGGCATCGAGTGGCAGCAGGAGAAGCAGGAATACATCGCCCGCGGCAACGCCAAGGCGGTGCGCGGCGACGTCACCGTTTACGGCCAGACGCTCATTGCCTATTATCGCAAGACGCCGTCGGGCAGCTCGGACGTCTGGCGGCTCGACGCGGACGACGACGTCAAGATCACCACTCCGACCGACACGGCGGTGGGCGACAAGGGGGTGTACGACCTCGACAACGGCGTCTTCGTGTTGACCGGCAAGAAGCTCGAGCTCGACACCCCCAAGGGGGTGATCACGGCGCGCGACTCGCTCGAGTATTGGAAGCTCAAGCAATATGCGGTCGCGCGCGGCGATGCCAAGGCGGTGCGCGAGGACAAGACGGTGACCGCCGATATTCTGGAAGCGCACTTCAAGCCCGATGCGAAGGGTCAGCTCGTGATAAGCTTCATCGAGGCTTTCAATAACGTCATGGTCACCAACGCGAGCGCGGTGGCGCATGCCATATACGGCAATTACAATGTCGATACGAGTATCGCCGACCTCAAGGGATCGGTTAAGATTACCCGTGGGCAGGACCAGCTCAACGGCGAGTGCGCCACCATGAACATGAACACCGGCATCAGCCGTCTCTATGCTTGCGCGAAGGCGGATCGCGTGCGCGGCCTCTTGATTCCCAAGCAGGGCGAAGACATCGGGGCGCCCGGAAAGGGCAGCATCGCGCCGACCTCGAAGCCGGCCGGCGGTCAACAAAAGTGAGGAGCCCGGACGCGTGAGCGAACGACGCGACGATACGGCAACGGGGCGCGGCCCGGGAGCGGAGCCGCAGAGGCCGCGGCTCGTCGCCGACAACCCCGGGCTGTTCGCCAAGAATCTCGGCAAGCGCTTCAAGAAGCGGCCGGTCCTGCGCAACGTCTCCATCTCGGTCCAGCGCGGCGAGGCGGTCGGCCTGCTCGGCCCCAACGGCGCCGGCAAGACCACCTGCTTCTACATCATCACCGGCCTCATCTCGGCGGACTACGGCAGCATCCTGCTCGACAACGTCGACATCACGGACCTACCGATGTACCGCCGGGCGCGGCTCGGCATCGGCTACCTGCCCCAGGAACCCTCGATCTTCCGCGGCATGAACGTCGAGCAGAACATCCGCACCGTCCTCGAGGTGGTCGAGCCGGACCAGGACAAGCGCCAGACCATGCTCGACGACCTCCTCGCCGAGTTCTCGATCACGCACCTGCGCCGCGCGCCGGCCCTCTCCCTTTCGGGCGGCGAGCGGCGGCGCGTCGAGATCTCGCGCGCGCTCGCCTCGCAGCCGCATTTCATGCTTCTCGACGAGCCGTTGGCCGGCATCGACCCGATCGCGCTCAACGACATCCGCGAGCTCGTCTCCCATCTCAAGGACCGCGGCATCGGCGTGCTCATCACCGACCACAATGTGCGCGAGACGCTCGACATCGTCGACCGCGCCTACATCATCCACAACGGTCAGGTGCTGATGGAAGGCAAGCCCGACGAGATCGTCGCGCATGAGGACGTGCGGCGCGTCTATCTCGGCGAGCGGTTCAGCCTGTAGCCGGGAGCCCCTCTCTCGCCATGGCGATCACGACACGCCTCGATCTGCGCCAGACCCAGTCGCTCGTCATGACGCCCCAGCTGCAGCAGGCGATCAAGCTGCTGCAGATGTCGAACCTCGAGCTCGCGGCTTTCGTCGAGCACGAGATCGAGCAGAACCCGCTGCTCGAGCGGGCCGAGGCCGCCGACGGCGAAAGGGCCGAAGAAGGGGGCGAGGCGGGCGGGGCCAGAGAGGCCGATGCTGCGGCGTCCGACGCCACGGGACAAGCGCAGGACACGGCCGAGCGCGAGCGCGGCGATCTCACGCACGAGCCCCGGCTGGACCCCGCCGCCGGGGCGCGGCTCGACGCCGAGTACGACGAATCCCGGGACAGCGCCGACCTCTCGGGCGGCCGGCGCGCCGCACCCGATTCCTTCGCGAGCTGGGGCTCGGGACGGGGCGGCAGCTTCGAGGAGCGCCGCTTCGATCTCGAGGACACGCTCTCCGACACGGTGCACCTGCGCGACCATTTGGTCGAGCAGCTCAATATGGATCTCGCCGATCCGGTCGACCGCGTGATCGCCGTCCATCTCGTCGATCTCCTGGACGAGGCGGGCTATCTTGCGGCGGATCTCGCGGCGGTGGCACAGCAGCTCGGCTGCGAGGTGGCGCGCGTGGAGGCCACGCTTGCGCGGCTGCAGCAGCTCGATCCTCCGGGCATCTTCGCGCGCGATCTGCGCGAGTGCCTAGCACTTCAGCTGCGCGACCGGGGCCGCCTCGATCCCTGCATGGCGAAGCTCCTCGACCACCTCGACCTGCTCGCCCGCCGCGATTTCGCCGCCTTGCGGCGGCTGTGCGAGGCGAGCCAGGAGGACCTCATCGACATGCTGGCCGAGATCAAGGCGCTCAACCCGAAACCGGCGCTCGCCTTCGACACCAGCGTGGCGCAGCCGGTGACGCCGGACGTGATCATGCGCCCGCACGCCGACGGCGGCTGGCACATCGAGCTCAACAGCGAGACGCTGCCGCGCGTGCTGGTGAACGCGCAATACTATGCGCGCGTGAGCCGCGAGGTGAAGGACAAGGGCGAGCGCGAATATCTCTCGGAGCGCTATCAGTCCGCCAACTGGCTGGTGAAGTCGCTCCACCAGCGCGCCACCACCATTCTCAAGGTCGCGAGCGAGATCGTGCGCCAGCAGGATGGCTTCTTCGCCCATGGCGTACAGCACCTGAAGCCGCTCGTGCTGCGCGACATCGCGGCGGCGATCGAGATGCACGAGAGCACCGTGAGCCGCGTCACCACCAACAAATACATGGCGACCCCGCGCGGCATGTTCGAGCTCAAGTATTTCTTCACCTCCGCGATCGCGAGCTCCGAGGGCGGGGAAGCGCATTCGGCCGAGGCCGTGCGGCACCGCATCAAGGCGCTCGTCGACCGCGAGACCGCGGCCGACGTGCTCTCGGACGACCGCATCGTCGAGATCCTCAACAAGGAGGGCATCGACATCGCGCGGCGCACGGTCGCCAAGTATCGCGAAGCGCTCAGGATTCCCTCCTCGGTGCAGCGGCGACGGCTCAAATCCGTCGAGATATAAATGACTTGCGGGGAGCGGGCGGGTGCGCTTGACTTAGCCTATAGGCCTCACTATGTTCGCGCCCCTCCGGCCCCCGCACCCCCTTTCGGGAAGGCCGGGCGAGACGGGCTTTCCCCGGCCGGCAAGGTCCCCGGGGAACTCGCTAGGGACACGCTTCGGCAGACCGATCGTCCATGAAGGTTTCCGTATCAGGCAAGCAGCTCGACGTGGGAGACGCCTTTCGCACCCACATCGAGCAGACGCTCCTGGCCGTGGTCGACAAATATTTCGGCAATGCGCTCGACGCGCACGCCGTGCTCTCGCGCGAGGCCCATCTCTACCGCGCCGACGTGGCCGTCCACGTCGGCCGCAACATTTTGGTGCAAGGGCACGCGGAGGCGGATGCGCCCTACGCCGCCTTCGATACCGCGGCCGAGCGTATCGGCAAGCGCCTGCGCCGCTACAAGCGCCGCCTGCGCGCCCACCACAAGCACCAGAGCCAGCAAGCCGCGTCGCTCGAAGCGCAGCAGTACATCCTCGCCGCCGCACCCGAAGATGCCGAGGAGGATCTTGCGAACGGGGACAAGCCGGTGGTCATCGCCGAGCTGACGACGGCGATCGACAGCATGACGGTCGGCGAAGCCGTCATGCGCCTCGACCTCGCCGAGCTTCCCGCCATGCTCTTCCGCAACAGCGCGCACGGCGAGCTCAACATGGTCTACCGCCGGCCCGACGGCAACATCGGCTGGGTCGATCCCCGCGGGGCCAAAGCATAGGCGCGGGACCCGGTCGCCAGGGAAACAAGCATGGAAATGGAAGATCTGATCACGCTCGAAAGTGTGATCCCGCATTTGCGGGTGACGAGCAAGAAGCAGGCGCTGCAGGAATTGGCGAAGCGCGCGGCGGAGCTCACCGGCTTTTCCGACCGGCAGATCTACGAGGTGCTGTTCGAGCGCGAGCGGCTCGGCACCACCGGCGTGGGCAACGGCATCGCCATCCCGCACGGCAAGCTCCCCGCCTTGAAGCGGCTCTACGGCGTCTTCGCCCGGCTCGAGACGCCGATCAATTTCGAGGCGATCGACGAGCAGCCGGTCGACCTCATCTTCCTCCTCCTCGCCCCCGAGCAGGCCGGCGCCGACCACCTGAAGGCGCTCGCCCGCATCTCGCGCCTCTTACGCGACCGCACCGTGTGCGAGAAGCTGCGCGGCTCGGACACCGCCGAGGCGCTCTACGCGCTGCTCACCGACTCGACCACCAGCCGCGCGGCCTAGGACCCACGCCCGGCCGCGCTGCGGCCGCGTCGTCCGCAATGGGCCGCCGCCGCATTTTTGTCACAGCGTTCGCGCAGTTTTGCTCCTCGGCGATGCTAATTCTTTCGCATGGGCGAATTCCTCGCTCGCCCGCCGGCTCTTGAAGAGCAGAAGAGCGACCACTCGATGAATGGAGGGCCTAGCGATGAGCATGAAGACATGGCTGCCGTTGGCACTCGGGGCCGCCTTGCTGGCGCTACCGGCCGCGGCACAGACGAGCTCGATCCTGAGATCGCAGACCGACGCCACGGTCAACGCCATCGAGTACCAGGCGCGGCAAGCGCTTGAGCCGCCCCGCACGCAAGGCGACGTGACTTACCTGAGCGGCGGCGTGGGCAGCGATTCGGTCCAGGCAATGCGCGAGGTCGAGCGCGCCTACAACTTGCGCCTGATGTTCGCCGTAGCGGGCTCAGGCGAATATCTCGCGAACGTGCGGGTAAAGCTCGTGGATGCAAGCGGACGGACGGTCCTCGACGTGGTTTCCGATGGACCTTATTTCTTCGCCAAGGTGCCACCCGGCCGCTACCAGGTCGTCGCGGAGACCGAAGGCGGCGCCAAGACCCGCTCCGTCGACATCTCTACGGGCGGTGCGGTGTCGCAGTCCTTCTACTGGCGTTCGGCGAGCTGACGCAGCCGCGCCGGCCCGCTGCAGTCCCAAGGCCGAACTCTCCTGCCGGGCGGTGGTGCTGTCTTGAGCCCCCCCGCCCGGCAGGATGCCAAGCGATCGACAGCGTTCGGACCTTTCAGGCGGCGGCGATGGATCTCGATAACTGAGAGCGAGTCGCGCGAGTTACCTCTCGACGCGCGCGCGCCCGCGTGCTGGCAAAACTGCGCGCGGGAAAAGGGCTCGTCGGAAAAGGAGGGGAAGCGAAGTCGCCGCCCTCAGTGCACGCTCATCGGCTCGAGGTCGTGCTGCTTCAAGGTTGCAAAAGCGAGCTCGCGCGTGGCCATCAGGCCGAGCTGCGTGCCGTCGGCGGCGAACACCCCATAGGCGTCGGCGCCCTTCTCGGAGACCTTCTTGACGTAAGCAAGCTCCTGCAGGCCGAGCGCATAAAGCTCGCGCGAGGTGATGGTGCGCAGATCGTTGGACGCTTCTGTCATCTTACTGGTCATCTCATAGTGCTCCTCATCCTCTTGGGCCCGCTTCTTTAAGCCGGCACCCCTAAGGCTGATTTTTTCCGGCTACCAACTCGATCGTCTCCGCCTTGCGCGCCGCGCGCTTGGGTGCTGCGTCGATCTTGACCGTACGCACCCGGTTGGCCGCCGGCCGCCGGCTGAGCTCGACGTGGAGAAGGCCGTTGTCGAGGTAGGCGCGCACCACCTCGATGCCGTCGGCGAGCACGAAGCTGCGCTGGAACTGACGCGCCGCAATGCCGCGGTGGAGGTAGACGCGCTCGCCCTCTTCCTCGGCCTGCTTGCCGCGAATGACGAGCTGGTTGTCCTCGAGCTGGATCGAAAGCTCGCTCTCGGAGAAGCCCGCGACCGCGAGCGTGATCCTCAAGCCGTCCTCGCCGATCTGCTCGATGTTGTACGGCGGATAGCCGTCCGCCGCCGCCTTGGAGACCCGCTCCAACGCCTGCTCGAAGTGATCGAAGCCGAGCAGAAGCGGACTGTTGAAGAGCGTCAGCCGTGGCATCCAGCAACCTCCTCTCAATGAGCGAGTCGCCCCATTGGGTCCGTTTCCGGCACCCTCTCATGCGGTAGCCCCGGCGGGCGCCACCGCGCGATTTCTATGTAAGAACCCTGCGAAGCACGATCAAGGGGGGGCGCGCGAGCAGAGAAAATGGGCAAAAATACAGGGAGTTATGCCTGTTGGCCGGGTCAGAAGTGGCGCACGGCCGGGATGCCGCACATCACGTTGACGAGCGCCTGGCGCTTCTCGGCCCTGACCGCCTCGAGCGCCCGCTCGAAGGCGGGAACGAGCTCGTCTTCCCTCTCCACCCGCTCGCCATGGCCGCCCGAGGCCTCGATCACCTTCTCGAAGGCGGGCGAAGGCTCGAGGGTTGCGAGCGGCATGCGGTTCATGCGGCTGCTCCGCCCCTTCGGATACATCGCCTCGGTCGCCTTGCGCACGGCGGCCCAGCCTCCGTTGTTGAAGACCACGAACAGTACGGGCAGCTCATGGGCGCGCGCGACATAGTGCGCGGGCGTGGGATTGCCGAACATGTAGGAGCCGTCGCCCACCGTCGCGATCACCAGGCGCTCGGGTGCCGCGAGCTTGGCGCCGAGGGCGGCACCCAGGCCCCAGCCGAGCCCGCCCGCCGGGCTTGCCGCGAAATAGGTGCCGGGCTTGGTGAAGCTCATCGTCTCGACGCCGGCACCGAGCTCGTTCACCAGGATCGCGTCCTCGCCCTTGACGCGGTCGAGCGCGCGCGAGACGACGACGGGATGGAGCGGGCGCTCGTGGCGCACGCGCTCGTAAAACGCGGCTCTCGCTTTGAGCTGCGCCGCGCGCTCGCCCATAAGACGCTCGCGCCGCGCCGCGATGCGCGCCGCGATGCGCGCGGCCATGCGCGGCACCTCGTCCGCGAGTGCTGCCTCGAGCATGCGGAGCCCCGCGGCCACATTGCCGGCAATGGTGAGGTCGGAGGGGAATCCCCGCATGGGATAACGGCCGAAGAGCGGATCGACGGCAAGATGGATCAGCTTCGCCGCGGAGCCAGGGGCGGCGCGCGCGGGGATCCACGGCACGTCGCACTCGAGCACCAGGATCGCATCCGCCTCCTTGAGAAAGGGAGCGGGATCGAAGCCGAGGTGCATAGGATGGTCGGTCGGCAGGCAAAGCGATTTCGGAAAATGGCTCACCACCGGGAATGCCCAGCGCTCGGCTAGGGCCGCGAGCAGCGCCACCGCCGCTGGATCGCGACCGAGACTCGAGGTGACGATGAGCGGCCGCTCCGCCCGTGCCAGAAGTGCCGCGGCCTCGGCGATCGCCGCGGCATCGGGCATCGCCGCGCGCGTCGGCGCGAGCGCCGTGCGCGGAGCGCCGTCCGCCGCCACCGCCGCGGCGAGCACTTCGCGCGGGAGCGTGAGATAGACCGGGCCGCTGGGCTCGCTCATCGCGAGCGAGAGCGCCCGGTCGAGCGCCGGTGCGGTCTGCTCGGGCAGCTTGAGCTCGTAGTCCCACTTGACGATCTCGCGCAGCATGGCCGCCTGGTCGAACATCTCCTGGGCCCAGTGGATGAAGATGCTGCGCGAGCCCGCGTGGCCCGCCTCGCTGTAGGGCGTGCGTCCGGCCGCCACCAGCATCGGGATGCGCTCGCGCGCGGCATTGAGGAGACCGCAGATCGCATTCGCCGTGCCGACGTTGACATGCAGCATGACGGCCTGCGGCCGGCCCGACACCATGGTATGGCCGTAGGCCATGGCGACGGCGAGATTCTCGTGCGGAACGGCGACCGCCTTGGGTGCCGGCGTCGCCTGCTCGGCCGCGCGCGCGAGCGCCTCGATGATCGACGGGAAATCGGTGCCGGCATTGGCGAAGATGTAATCGACGCCGCGCTCGGCCAGCGTGCGCACGTAAATGTCGGCAGCGGTCGGCCCGCAGCGCTCCTCCGACGTCACTAAGCTCCTCCCTTGACCAGCGGGCCGAGCGGCCGGCCTGGCAAATCCGAACTCGCAGCACCGACGAGTCTTTAGGCCACCGCGACCGCCCCCGGCAAGACGAATTCCCCAGGCTCTTCGCGCGCGCGAACGCAATCGCCAGCACCGTTCATGCGTCCCCCACGCGGGCGATTCGACGCGACGACCCGCCGGCCGGCGGATCGGGCAGCTCCATCGACAGCTGTTGCGGCATGGCGAGGGTCTTATCAGCCAATTTCATGGCATCCTCGAGCGATCCGCCATGGAGGCCACGGCAGCCGCGGCGGTCACTCCAGCCGGGCTTCCCCGTCCCCGGGTGCAATCATCGCTCTCTCCCTTAAGTGATTGATTCGCGGCGCAAACCGATATCGTGGGGCGCCGCCGACGAGCCTTGTTCCGAGGGCGCGATCGAGCCAGGTGGACGCTGGCATGAAGGCCCGGTCCCCGGGAGCGGGGAGCCCAAGGCTTCAAGGCAATGCTACTGGCGCGTTGACGCCACCACCGTTGCGGGTGGAAGCTAGAGCGAGGTCGAGCGCCCCGCTACCGGCTATCGCCGGCTCGTGATTCGTGCTCGGCGAATCGCGGGCCGCGAAAGCGGCACGGTAGGCAAGAGCGTGTCCGCGCCCTGTTGGCCCGCGTCGCAAGCGCGGACTCGCGGCGCGCGGAACTGCTGATGTCGGGCTCGAGAGAGGAGGGCTGTCGTGAGCCGCGCCTTCGTTAAGGAAGACGACGAGGAGAAGTTGACCGACGAGGAGCTCAACCTCCCTGCGATTGAGGGCCCCGTACTGCTGACCCCCGCCGGCTTCGATCGCCTCAAGGCGGAGCTCGAGAAGGCCCATGCGGAGGTCACGCGCTTGCGCGACGCGAGCTCGCCCGAGGCCAAGCTCGCGCTCACGCGCGCCATGCGCGAGATGCGAATCCTGGAGCGGCGCCGGGCAGCGGCCGTCGTCGTCGATCCGCACCAGCACGGCGAGCATGCGGACACGGTCGCCTTCGGCGCCTGCGTCACGGTCGAGGACGAGGAGGGACGCGAGCTCAGCTACACCCTCGTGGGCGCGACCGAGGCGGAGCCCAAGCGCGGCCTCATCAATGTGAAGTCGCCGCTCGCCGAGTCGCTCTTGGGACACCGAGTCGGCGACACCGTCACTTGGCGCCGGCCCGCCGGCGAGACCACGCTCACCATCACGAAGATTCGCTACCCGGAAAGCTGAGAGGCGGCAGCGGAAGGCGTGCCCGCGTCGCGCCCGCGCCCTCGCGGGGCCGTGCGGAAGCCGGCTGCCCGCAGCCTTGAGCGCGCGCAAGCGAGGCCGAGAGGCGGCACCGCAGCTTGCGGCCGCAGCCATTCTGCATCTTTAGCATCCTGATTTGCATGACGATTTCCGCGCAAGCGAGCGGCCTTGCGCGCGTGAGCGGCGGCGCGCAAGGCGCCCGATTGACGCGTCAATTCGGCACGTCTTTTGCTTTTCTCCACCGTTGCGCGTGCTTCGGATGCGGATGGCGTGAACGCCCCTTGCCGCGAGTCGGGCACGGCCGACGTGGGACTCGAGCAGCGAGCCGGCCTTAGCTTGCGGCTCGAACTGTTTGTAAAAGTTGATAAAATTTTATCTTGGCCTAGAATGGCGCCGGTGCCGCCGTAGCTGGGGAATCGGCCCGTAAGAGAGGGTACTGCGTTGCGGCAGAGTGGGTTACTCACGATGCGGGGCGCGCCCTGGATCATCGGGGCACTGGGGATTCTCCTGTCCCTCTTCGCGCTCGAGGAGCTGCGCCGCTTCGACGACGCACGCGTGCACGCGCTTCTCGATCTCCGCGCGGATGCGCGCGCGCGCGAGATCGAGGGCAAGATCGACAGCCTGAAGAGTCCGCTCGGCGAGCTCTCGGCGCTGATGGCGACCCAGCGCGAAATGACGCGCGACGATTTCCAGCGCTTCGCCGTCAATGCCCGTCAGCACGAGTTGTCGATCAACCGTCTGAGCTGGATGCCGCGCGTCACGCGCGACGAGCTGGCCGGCTTCGAGGCGCAGCAGCGCGCCAACGGCGCTCAAGGCTTCCGCATTCTCGAGCGCAAAGGCGACGAGCAGGTGCCGGTCGAGGAACGCGTGGAATATTTCCCTGTGCTTTACGACGTGTCCTTCGACGACACCGTGAGCGAACGCGGCCTCGACGCGGCAGCGGACCCCTTGCGCCGCGACGCCATGATGCAGGCCGTGGATGCGGGTGCCTCGGTCGCAACCGAGCCGGTCCACCTCGCCTCGGCGACCGAGCCGCAGCCGAGCTACATCGTCTTCTCTCCGGTCTACCGCGGCGGCATCGTACCCAAGTCCGTAGGCGAGCGTCGCGCCAAGCTCGTCGGTTACGTCGCGGGCTCGCTGCGCTTTGCCTCCGCACTCGATGCCGCCGTACGCGACACCCCGCTCGCGGACGAGACATTGCGCGTCTATATGGGCTCCCATGCCGCCTCGGCCGGGAGCGAGCCGCCGGTGGTCGTGTACCTGCCCTCGCTACGGCGTTTCGTCGCCGGCACCGGCGACGCGGCAGTCGCAGCGCCGGACAGCTGGATCATCGTCAAGTCCTTCAGGGAATTCGGGCAACCATGGACGCTGGCGCTCGAGCTCCCCTCGGCCGAATTGGCGCGGCTGCGCTCGCCCATCACCCTCGCCTTGCCCGCGGCCACGCTTCTGCTGACGGTGCTCCTCGTCGCCTACTTGCTGCGGGGGCAACGCCGCATGCGCACGGCCGAACGCGAGGCCGCGACGCATAAGGGCGAGCTCTCGCGCTCGAACGAGGCGCTCAGCCGCGAGGCTCAGGAGCGCGAGGCGGCCCAGAGCGAGCTCGCGCGCACCAACACGATGCTCGAACGCATCGTCGAGGCCTCCCCCATGGCGATCATCTGCGTCTCGCCCAGCCGCAATGTCGTCATCTGGAATCACGCCGCGGAGCGCATCTTCGGCTACAACGCCCATGAGGCGATCGGCCGGCCCTATCCGCTCGTTCCGCCGGAGGTGCGCGAAGAATTCGATCGCCTCTTCATGGAGGCCTTGAGCGGCGGGGTGCAGCAGGGTGTGGAAATGCGGCACCGCCGCAAGGACGGCAAGCTCATCGACGTCGTCTTCTCGGCTGCCGCGGTCTACGACGAATGGAATGCGTTGCGTGGCGTCATTTACGAGCTCGAGGACGTGACCGAGCGCAAGCTCGTCGAGGAGCGCTTGACGCAGGCGGAAAAGATGGAGAGCGTGGGCCAGCTCACCGGCGGGCTCGCGCACGACTTCAACAACATTCTCGGCGCCGTGATCGGCAACCTCGATCTCCTCGAGGAGCGCCTCGGACAGGACAAGGTCGCCGCCGGCTTTGCCAGGGCGTCCCTCGATGCCGCCCTCGCCGGCGCCGAACTTGTCAAGCGGCTCCTCGCCTTCTCGCGCCGCCAGCCGCTCAAGTCCGCGCGGACCGACTTGCGCACCGCGATCCGGGATTTCCTGCCGCTCCTGCGGCGCACGCTCGGCGAGCAGGTGCGCATCGAGAGCCGGATCGCGAGCGACTGCTGGCCGGTGATGACGGACGCCGTCCAGCTCGAGAGCGCGGTGCTGAACCTCGCGGTCAACGCGCGCGACGCCATGCCCTACGGCGGCACGGTCAAGATCGAGTGCCGGAACCTCGTCGTCGACGAGAACGAGGCCCGTTCCGAAAACGATCTGCAGCCGGGCGATTATGTCGCCCTCACCGTGGCCGACAGCGGCACCGGCATGACGCCGGAGGTGATGGCGCACGCCTTCGAGCCCTTCTTCACGACCAAGGCCCAAGGGGCGGGCACCGGGCTCGGCCTCAGCATGGTCTTCGGCTACGCCAAGCAGTCGGGCGGCACGGTCAAGCTCCTGAGCGAGCAGGGCAAGGGCACCACCGTGCGGCTTTACCTTCCGCGCGCCGTCAACGACGAGGAGACGGTCGAGCGAGGTGCCGCCGCCGCGACGGCGGAGCCGACCGGAAGCGAGCGCATCCTCTACGTCGAGGACAATCCTCAGATCCGCAAGATGGGCGAGGCGATGCTGAAGAAGCTCGGCTACAAGGTCACGGTGGCGTCCGACGCGGATGCGGCACTCGAGTTCTTCGAGGAGGGCGGGAAGTTCGATCTCCTCTTCAGCGACGTCGTCATGCCGGGCCGGCTCGACGGCACCGGCCTCGGACGCGAGCTGCGCGCGCGCGATCCCAGCATCAAGCTTCTATTCGCGACCGGCTTCGCGAGCCCGGGCGTGGCGCGCGATAAGCTCGAGGCATTGGGCGCGCATCTCATCACCAAACCTTATCGGCGGGGAGAGCTTGCGAGGACTTTGCGGCGGATACTGGACAATTCGTAAGGACGGGGGGGGAGCCGGAATGCACTTGCTTGTGCTCGATGACGAGGAGCGCATCGCCTCATTCATCGTCGCGGTCGCCGAAGGCATCGGGTGGACGGCGGAGGCGGCGCTGGATGAGACCGCCTTTCAGGCGTCATTCCGGCGCACCATGCCCGACCTCATCATGCTGGACCTGCAGCTCGGCACCTCCGACGGCGTCGAGCAGTTGCGCTACCTCCATCGCGAAGACTATCGCGGCGACGTCGTGCTGGTGAGCGGCTTCGACCGGCGCGTCCTCGCCGCGGCCGAGCAGCTCGGCACCTCGCTCGGGCTTACCGTCTCGGGCGCCCTGCAAAAGCCCGCGCGCGCCTCGGAAGTGCGGGCGTTCCTGCGCCTTGTGGCGCACGGTGGGCCTCAGGTCGAGAGCGCTCGGGAGCCCGCGGGGATTGCTGCGGCGCCCGCGGGGCGCCTTTCTCCGGCCGACGTCGGGCGCGCGCTCGATGCCGGCGAGATGAGACTCTTCCTGCAGCCGGTCGTCACCTCGGGCACGGGCGACCTCATCAAGTTCGAGGCCCTGATCAGGTGGCCCCATCCGGAGTTCGGCATGCTGCTGCCCGAACGCTTCGTTCCGCTCGCCGAGCTCGACGACGCCGTGATCGACGAGCTGACGATGTGGGTGGTGCGCGAGGCGATCTCCCATCAAAGCCGTTTCGGCAACGGCCATTCGGCGCTGCCCATCGCGATCAACGTTTCGAGCGCCAACTTGCGCCGGCTCGATTTCCCGGACCGCGTTGCGACACTCGTCGTCGAGAGCGGCTCGCAGATCTCCTCGCTCTCCTTCGAAGTGACCGAGAGCGTCGCGATGAAGGATCCGCGCGCGACCGTCGAAATTCTCACGCGCCTGCGGCTCAAGGGATTCCGCCTGGCCATCGACGACTTCGGGACCGGCTACTCCTCGCTCAAGGCGCTGCGCGAGATGCCCTTTTCCGAGCTCAAGATCGACAAGTCCTTCATCCTCGACCTCGCGGATTCGCGCGACTCCTACGCGATCGTGAAGTCGGTGGTCGAGCTCGCGCGCAATCTCGGCCTCGAAAGCGTCGCCGAAGGGGTCGAGACCGCCGTGCTCGCCCGAGTGCTCACCACCTTGGGCGTGCCTTCGCTGCAGGGCTATTATTTCGCGCGCCCGATGCCGCTCGAGCAGGCGATCGTCTGGTTGAGCAGCCGGGAACGCCCGCGGGCCCCCGTCAACTGAAGCGATAAGATCTCGCCCCCCTCGCCGCGCGCCCCCGCGCTCCCGCCGATGGCGCCGGGTCGCGGGTGCCGCTCGACCGCGGGCCGGAGTGCCTCCGGGGCTACTGCACGCCGTGCACGTCGAGCCCCATAGGGAGCGTCAACTCCAAACTGACCTGGTCGCCGGGGACATCTGCCGGCGGCGGATCGAAGGGCGCGCTGAGCTCGACCGCGTCCCGGCCGGCGCGGTCGAGGATGTCGGCACCCGAGGAGTGCAGCAAGCGCAACTCCAGCAGATTGCCTCGCCGGTCGATGACGATCGCGTAGTGTGCGACCCCGGCGATGCCTCGCGAGCGCGCGGCTCCGGGGTAGATGAAGTTGCCGTGGATTTTGTCCCGCATTTTGTTGAGATAGCGATCTCCGCCGCCTTTTCCAAAAAAGGCGCTGTCATTCATGGGCTCGATCGTCGACTGGTGCGTCGGTGCGACCGCGGCCACGGCCTCGCTCGCTTTCGGACGCTCGTGCGGCGGCGGCACCGGCAGGGGCGGCGCCGAGGCCAAGCTGGGCGGCGGCTTCTCGGCCAGGGCGGCGGGTGCTGGCTCCGGCTTGGGCTGCGGCTGCGGCGCCGCGTCGGGCAATCGCCCCGGCGCGAGGTTCGGATCGCCGCCGGATTCGCGATACTGCTGCGCCTCAGGCTCGGGCGCCGGCTTCACGGCGACCTCGGGCTTGGGCTTGGGCTTGGGCGGCGGTTTCTGCTCTGGGAGAAGCACGAGCTCGACCGGAATCAAGGGCGGCTCGGCGGCCCGCTCCGCAAACGGCGAGCCGAGCAAGAGCAAGCCGATCACCGACGCGTGGAGAAGCACGGCGCAAGCGAGCGCCACCGCGCGCCGCCAACCCGCCCAATTGTCGCGCAACGGCGGACCGAGGACATGGTCAAGCGGCAACACGTCGGCGCTCGTCTCCGCGGAGATGCTCACCCTCGCCTCATGGCTGCCCGCCCACACGGCCCCAATGGCCATATCGACCCCGGCAGGGTTCCGGGGCGCCCGATCGATCCACGCCTTATAGCGCCATCCGGGGGCCATCTTTGGCGCGCACAATTTATCCGCTCTGAATGAATACGCGCAAATGGCGCGTGAGCCAGCGGCTGCGCTCGCGACTGGCCGGCCATCGGCCAGAACGGCAAGGGGTCAGACTGCCCTAGCCTGACCCCTTGTTCCGATTGGTGGAGCCGAGCGGAGTCGAACCGCCGACCTCTTGAATGCCATTCAAGCGCTCTCCCAACTGAGCTACGGCCCCATCGGGGAAAACCGTTCCCGCGCGGCCGTGGGCCGCCGGGCGTCGGGTGGGCAAAATAGGTTCGGGCACCTCAACGAGGCAAGGGAAAACTTCGCGCCAAGAGGGGCGGCCTCTCGGCCTGTTGCCCGATTCTGCCCGAAAGAGGGCGCTCGCGAAGAGCGGCGCGTCAGCGCTCGCCTTCCTCTTCCTCGACGTTCTCGATCACCTCGGCGACGTCGTCCTCGTCCTCGCCGAGCTCGGAGGCATCCTCGATGACCTCTTCCTCCTCGCCTTCGGCCGCCGCAGCAGGAACTTCCTCCGGCTCGGGAGCCTCGACCTCGACGACGACGGGCTCGACAAGCACGGCCGGGACCGGCGCGGGAGCCTGGCGCGGCCGCCGCGCCTTGATCAAAGCCTCGGGATCGAAGATCGTGCCGCACTTCGGGCACTCGATCGGACTGCGCCTGAGATCGTAGAAGCGCGTGCCGCAGCTTTGGCAAATTCGCTTGGTACCCCATTCCGGCTTCGTCACCGGCAGCACTCCCCAGTGGTCGACTCGACGGAGGGCAGCCAATTGCCACGTTCCCATGGTCCTGTCAAAAGGAAAAACCGGCCGCCGTAGCCGCGAGGGATAGAGGCGCTCGCGCACCCGCACCGCTTGGCGAGCGCGGCACTTTGCCCTCTCATGCGATTATGTTAGGAGCACTCGGCCAAAAGCCCGTCACGGCGATCACGCCGCCCGCGCGAAGGAAAGGTTGCCTTGAAGCCGTTCGTCTCCTCGCCGCTCGTCTCGCCGGCTAGGGCCCTTGCGGGTACCGTCACCTTGCCGGGCGACAAATCGATTTCCCATCGCGCCCTCATGCTGGGGGCGTTGAGCGTGGGCGAGACCGTCGTCGAGGGACTGCTCGAGGGGGAGGACGTGCTCCGCACGGCAGCGGCACTCACCGCACTCGGCGCCGAGCTCGCGCGCGACGAGCGAGGCCTGTGGCACATCCACGGGCGCGGGGTGGGCGGCCTCGCCGAGCCCGCGGAGGTGCTCGACCTGGGCAACTCCGGCACGGCGGCGCGCCTCTTGATGGGGCTCGCGGCGAGCCATCCTTTCGTCAGCTTCTTCACCGGCGACGCCTCGCTCCGCCGCCGTCCGATGCGGCGCGTCGCCGAGCCGCTCGAGCGCATGGGTGCCTCCCTCGTCGCCCGCGATGGATGCCGCCTGCCGCTCGCCGTCGTGGGCACGGCGGAGCCGCTTCCCATCACCTATCGCGTGCCGGTGCCGTCTGCGCAAGTGAAGTCGGCAGTACTCCTCGCGGGCCTCAATGCGCCCGGCGTCACCACCGTGATCGAGCCCGTGGCGACGCGCGATCACAGCGAGCGCATGCTGCGCGCCTTCGGTGCCGTGGTCGAGCTCTCCGAGCGCGACGATGGCGCCTTGGCCGTGATGCTCACCGGCCAGCCTGAGCTCAAGCCCCAGCGCCTCGCCGTGCCGGCCGATATCTCGTCCGCCGCCTTCGTGCTGGTGGCGAGCCTCCTGGTGCCGGGCTCGCGCGTCTCGCTCGAGGGTGTCGGCGTCAATCCCTTGCGCTGCGGCCTCTTGACGACGCTCGCGGAGATGGGAGCCGAGCTCCGCCTCGAGAACAAGCGCGAGCAGGGGGGCGAGCCCGTCGCCGATCTCGTCATAGCGGCGGGCCGCTTGGAGGGCGTGCGCGTGCCTGCGGCGCGCGCGCCTTCGATGATCGACGAGTATCCGGCCCTCGCGGTCGCGGCGGCGATCGCGCGCGGCACCTCGCGCTTCGACGGCTTGGCCGAGCTCCGCGTCAAGGAGAGCGACCGGCTCTCCGCGATCGCGGCCGGGCTTGCCGCGAATGGCGTCAAAGTCGAGATCGAGGGCGACAGCCTGATCGTGCACGGCTCAGCCGGACCGGTCGCGGGCGGCGGGCTGGTCGAGACCCGCATGGACCACCGCATCGCCATGGCCTTCCTCGTCCTCGGGCTTGGGGCCAAGACACCCGTCACCGTCGATGACGGCGCCATGATCGACACCAGCTTTCCCGGCTTCGTCGCCCTCATGAACGGCCTCGGCGCGAGGATCGCGGCGCCATGATCATCGCGGTGGACGGCCCGGCCGCCTCGGGCAAGGGCACCCTCGCGCGCCGGCTCGCCGAGTACTTCGATCTGGCGCACCTCGACACCGGGCTCCTCTACCGCGCAGTAGGCCATGCCGTGCTCAAGGCCGGCGGCGATCCTGCCGATCCCAGAGCGGCCGAGGCCGCCGCGCGCGCCCTCACGCTTGCCGCCGTCCGCGATCCCGCCCTCCGCGGCGACGCGGTCGGCAACGCCGCCTCCCAAGTCGCGGCCATCCCCGGCGTGCGCGCCGCCCTTGTCGAGCTCCAGCAACGCTTTGCCCATAGCCCGCCCGGTGGGAAAAAGGGCGCGGTGCTCGACGGAAGGGATATTGGAACGATCATTTGCCCGGATGCCGAGGTCAAGCTCTACGTCACCGCCAGCCGCGAGGTGCGCGCCGAGCGGCGCCATAAGGAGTTGCTCAAGCGCGGGCTTGACAGTATATATGCCCGCGTCCTGCAGGACCTTAAGGAGCGCGATGCGCGGGATGCCGCGCGCGCGGCCGCACCGCTCAAGCCCGCGGCCGACGCTTTCGTGCTCGATACCAGCGCGCTCGATGCGGATCAGGCTTTCAAAGCCGCGGTCGACTACATCCTGGGCAAATGCGGCAACGCGCGCTGAGCAAGCCTCGTCGTGCAGGCGGAAATGCCCATAGGGTGGCGGGCAAGCGTGCCACTCGACGAAGACCGCCGGAGCCAACCGGCCGGCCGGAAACATGAAGGAAGATTGGAGATTTTGATGACAGAGACCACCGCACATCCCGCGAGCGAGGAGAACTTCGGCTCTCTCCTCGAAGAGAGCCTCAAGACCATCGAGACCTTCGAGCATACCGTCGCCAAGGGCCGCGTCGTCGGCATCGAGGGCGATTTCGCCCTCGTCGACGTCGGCCTCAAGTCCGAGGGCCGCGTGCCGCTCAAGGAATTCAGCGGCCATGGCGGCGAGGCCAAGGTCGCGATCGGTGATCTCATCGACGTCTATGTCGAGCGCATCGAGGACAAGAACGGCGAGGCGGTGCTGAGCCGCGAGAAGGCGCGGCGCGAGGAGGCCTGGACCCAGCTCGAGAAGGCGTTCAAGGAGAACCAGCGCGTCAACGGCGTCATCTTCGGCCGCGTCAAGGGCGGCTTCACCGTCGACCTCTACGGCGCCGTCGCCTTCCTGCCGGGAAGTCAGGTCGACATCCGTCCGGTGCGCGACGTCTCGCCGCTGATGGGCCAGCCGCAGCCCTTCCAAATCCTCAAGATGGACCGCCAGCGCGGCAATATCGTGGTCTCCCGCCGCGCCGTGCTCGAGGAGACGCGCGCCGAGGCGCGCTCCGAGCTCGTCGCCAACCTCAAGGAAGGCCAGGTGCTCAAGGGCGTGGTCAAGAACATCACCGATTACGGCGCCTTCGTGGACCTCGGCGGCGTCGACGGGCTGCTCCACGTGACCGACATCGCCTGGCGCCGCATCAATCACCCCTCGGAAGCGCTTCACATCGGCCAGACCGTGGACGTGCAGGTGATCCGCTTCAACCCGGAGACCCAGCGCATCTCGCTCGGCATGAAGCAGCTCGAGGCCGACCCCTGGGAGGGCGTTGCGGCCAAATACCCGGTGGGGACGAAATTCAAGGGCCGCGTCACCAACATCACCGACTACGGCGCCTTCGTCGAGCTCGAGCCGGGGATCGAGGGCCTCGTCCACGTCTCCGAGATGAGCTGGACCAAGAAGAACGTGCATCCGGGCAAGATCATCTCGACGAGCCAGGAGGTCGAGGTGATGGTGCTCGACGTCGATCCGCAGAAGCGCCGCATCTCGCTCGGCTTGAAGCAGTGCCTGGAGAATCCGTGGGAAGGCTTCCTCGAGAAGTACCCGCAGCGCACCGAGCTCGAGGGCGAGATCAAGAACATCACCGAGTTCGGCCTCTTCGTGGGCCTGCCCGGAGACATCGACGGCATGGTCCATCTCTCCGATCTCGACTGGAGCCGTCCCGGCGAGGAGGCGATCAAGGACCACAAGAAGGGCGACCGGGTGAAGGTGAAGGTGCTCGATGTCGACGTGGAGAAGGAGCGCATCTCGCTCGGCATCAAGCAGCTCACCGACGACCCCTTCGAGCGCGCCGCGACCGCGATCAAGAAAGGCGAAGTGGTGACCTGCACGGTCACCAAGGTGCTCGACAGCGGCATCGAGGTGGGCGTCGCCGACGGCGCCACCGGCTTCATCCGCAAGGCCGAGCTCTCGCGCGACCGCGTCGACCAGCGCCCCGACCGCTTCGCCGTGGGCGAGAAGGTGGACGCCAAGGTGATCAGCATCGACCGCGCCACGCGCCGCTACAGCCTCTCGATCAAGGCGCGCGAGATCGAGGAGGACAAGCAGGCGATGGCCCAATACGGCTCCTCCGACAGCGGCGCCTCACTGGGCGACATCCTGGGGGCAGCGCTCACGCGCGCCACCAAGGAGCGCGCCGCCAAGGGGAAGGGCAAGGACGAGGCCAAGGAAGAGAACGAAGCGACGGAGGAAGAGGCCGATACCGCCGAGGAGGGCGAAGGCGAGAAATAGCCCGGGCGCGCTCTAAGAAATCCGGCGCGCCGCCGCGCAAGTGGGCGGCACCTTCTCCGTTTTGCGCCCGCCTGCCGCAAGACGCGGCGGAAGCCTCGAAAGGGGCACTTTCCGCGCCGCCGCTTGCCATGAAACCCGCCCGCCTCCCCGCCTCCCTCACCCCGAAAAATGCCGCTATCTTAAATACTTACCCTTGACGGGCGCGGTTTGCTCTGGCACGCTTCGCAAAACTCGGCGCGCTTTGGTCGACGGGGGCCGAGAAGGGGGGCGAAGTCGATGACCAAGTCGGAGTTGATCCTGCGCATCGCCGAGCGCAACCCGCATCTCTACCAGCGGGACGTCGAGCGCATCGTGTCCACGATTTTCGACGAGATCTCCTCGGCCCTTTCGCAAGGCGACCGCGTCGAGTTGCGCGGCTTCGGCGCCTTCTCGGTCAAGAAGCGCGGCTCGCGCCTGGGGCGCAACCCCCGCACCGGCGAGTCCGTGGCCGTGAGCGAGAAGCACATCCCCTTCTTCAAGACCGGCAAGGAGCTGCGCGAGCGGCTCAATGGCAAGAGGTAGCGCCGCAGCAGGGGGACAAAGCGTCCTCGCGCGCGCTTGGATCAAGCTCATGAAGCTCCTCTCCTGGATCGCGGGTGCGCTTACGGCACTCGTTTTCGTCCTCTTTGCCGTCTCCAATCGCGCCCCCGTGACGCTGCGCATCGAGCCCCTCCCCTTCAGCCTCGAGCTGCCGCTCTACGGCGCGGTCCTGGCGAGCCTCCTCTTCGGCTTCATTTTGGGCGGCATCGGCGCCTGGCTCGGCGGCGCGCGTACCCGCCGCCGCGCGCGCCGGGCCGAGGCCGAGGCCAAGCACCTCAAGGAGGAGCTCGCCGCGGCAAGTCAGCACCCGGGTACTGATGCCGCGGCGGCAAGCGCCGGCGGGACGAGCGAGGCCGCTGCCCGCGCGCCAGCGCTGCCCACCTTCCCGCACGCCAGCTAGGCAAGGCGAGAGCGAAGCGGAGGGCGAGCCATGCGCATGGTGACCGCGGCCGAGGTCGAGGCGGCACTCGAGGATCGCAACCTCATCGAGCGCTTGAGAGCCGCCTTCCGCGAGGGCTGCGCCATGCCGGTGCGCACGCACCATACGGTCAAGGTGCCCGGAGCACCCGATGCAACGCTTCTCTTCATGCCGGCCTGGCAGGAAGGGCGCCACATCGGCGTCAAGCTCGTCACCGTCTTTCCCGGCAATGCGGCCAAGGGCAAGCCGAGTGTCGAGGGCATCTACGTGCTGCTCGACGGTTCCTCGGGCCGGGTGCTCGCGCTCATGGACGCGCCCACCTTGACCGTGCGGCGCACCGCCTGCGCCTCCGCCCTTGCCGCAAGCTATCTTGCGCGCGAGCAGGCTGCACGGCTCCTCATGGTGGGCACGGGTGCCCTTGCCCCCCACCTCGTGCGCGCCCATAGCACGGTGCGGCCGATCCGCGAGGTGGCGATCTGGGGCCGCCATCCTGAGAAGGCCGAGGCGCTTGCCAAGCGGCTCGCCCGCCCCGGCCTCGCCGTGCGCGCGAGCGGCGATCTCGCGGCGGAGGTAGCCCGGGCGGACGTGATCTCCTGCGCCACCATGACCACGGAGCCGCTCATCCGCGGGCGCTGGCTCGTGGCCGGCCAGCATCTCGATCTCGTCGGCGCCTACACGCCCGCGATGCGCGAGGCGGACGACGAGGCGGTGCGGCGCTGCCGCGTCTTCGTCGATACGCGGGCGGGGGCCACCAAGGAGGCCGGCGACGTCGTCCAGCCGCTCAGGAACGGCACGCTCGCCGAGGCCGGCATCGAGGGCGACCTCTACGAGCTTTGCCGGGGCGAGCGGCCGGGGCGTCGTAGCGACGACGAGATCACTTTCTTCAAGTCCGTGGGTGCAGCGCTCGAGGATCTGGCCGGTGCCGAGCTCGTGCTCGAGCAAGTCGGCGGCTGATTAGGCAAACACGTGTCATTGCGAGGCGCCCGAAGGGCAACGAAGCAATCCAGAAACGATTTTTCATCCAATGTCCTGCCCCGGCGTACGCCGGGGTTCGCTGCGCTCGCAATGACGGCTTTCTCCGGGTGATAAGAACTTCCAAATCGCGACACGAGCGTCTTTCGCTGCCGTAGGGCGCTCTGCTATAGAGGCCCGCCATGACCGCGGAGAGCACGCTTAAGCCCGCCGAGCGCATCTTCGTCGCCCTCGATTTGACCGATCTCGAGCGCGCAAGCGCACTCGCGCGCGAGCTCAAGGGCACCGTCGGGGGCATCAAGATGGGCCTCGAGCTTTTCAGCGCCGGCGGCGTCGAGGCGGTGCGTGAGCTGCGAGCCGAGGGGCTGCCGCTCTTCCTCGACCTCAAGCTCCACGACATCCCGAATACCGTGGCGAGCGCGGTGCGCGCCCTTTTGCCGCTCGAGCCGGCGCTCTTGACGCTCCATGCTGCGGGCGGGCCGGCCATGCTGCGTGCCGCGGCCGAGGCCGCGCGAACGGCGGGCCCGCACCGGCCGCGTCTGCTCGCGGTCACGGTGCTCACCAGCCTCGACGAGCGCGACTTGCGCCGCGTCGGCCAAGAGGGACCGATTGCAGCACAGGTGCTGCGTCTCGCCGATCTCGCGCAAGGGGCGGGCATCGACGGGGTCGTGTGCTCGCCGCAGGAGGTCGCAGCCCTGCGCGCCAAATGTGGCCCCGGTTTCATTCTGGCGGTGCCGGGCATCCGTCCGGCCTGGGCACAAGCGGACGACCAGAAGCGAGTCACGACGCCCAAGGAGGCGCTCGCAGCGGGTGCCGATTATCTCGTCATCGGGCGGCCGATCACTCAAGCCCCTTCGCCGCGCGCGGCGGCCGCGCGCATCGTTGCCGAGCTCGCCGGCCCATGAGCGTGAGGGTCAAGATCTGCGGGGTCAACAGCCGCGCCGCGGCCGAATGCGCGGCGAGCGGGGGTGCCGCCTTCATCGGCTTCGTCTTCTACCCGCCCTCGCCGCGCTACGTCACCCCTGAGGAGGCCGCCGATCTCGCGCGCGCGGTGCCGCCCGGCGTCGAGCGCGTCGGCCTCTTCGTCGATACCGACGACGCGACCCTAGGCCACGCGATCGCGCTCGCCGGCCTCGGCCTCCTCCAGCTTCACGGCGGCGAGACGCCGGAGCGCGTCGCCGCGGTCCGGAAGCGCTTCTCCGTGCCGGTCATGAAAGCGATCAGGGTGGCGGGCCCGGAGGATGTGGGCGAGGCCGAGCGTTTCGCGGACGTCGTCGATTGGCTGCTCTTCGATGCGCTGCCGCCCAAGGCCATGACGCGAGCGCTCCCCGGCGGCAATGCGCTGAGTTTCGATTGGCGCCTCATTGCTGGCCGGCGCTGGAGCAAACCCTGGATGCTCTCGGGCGGCTTGACGGCGGAGAATTTAGCGGAGGCGGTCAAGACCAGCGGTGCTGCCGTCGTCGACGTTTCCTCAGGCGTGGAGGACCGTCCCGGCCACAAGGACCCCGAGCGCATCGCGGCCTTCCTCGCCGCGGCGCGGCGGCTGTGACGGCCTAAAGCCGCCGCAACACGCGCTCGACCGTCTTGGGCGCGCGCGCGATCATGGCGAGCAAAAGGCGTGCGGGCCGGTCCGGCTGTGCCCGGCCCTGCTCCCACTCCTGCACCGTGCGCGGGGAGAAGCCGAATTTGGCCGCAAATGCCCGCTGCGACAGCCGCAGCCGCCGACGGATTTCGCGCACATTCACCGAGCCCGGTGGCATGACCAAGCGGGCCTTTTTGAGATCGCGCGTCGTGAGGGTCGGGTGACCGTCCTCGATCGCCTGACGTTCGATCTCCTCCTCGGTCGTCGCATCCAGCCGTTTCCAATCGACTTTCGGCTTACGCTTCGCCAAATCCGCGGCTGACATGCGTACGATAGGCATTGCGTGCCGCTTCCCTCTTGCGTTCGAACATACGGGAATAACGTATACTCTTCGGTCTCCGTTGTCGAGGTGACGGCGGGCCACCGGACCTCCTTCGACTTTGACCTTTGGCGCCCCTTATGCTTCATTCGCCGCCTTGGGCAACCTCTCACAGAGCGCCATGAGCACGCCGAAGCCGCGGCCCATCGAGAAGCCGAACACCTACCGCGCCGGCCCGGACGAGCGCGGCCACTTCGGCATTTACGGCGGCCGCTTCGTGGCCGAGACGCTGATGCCGCTCCTCTTCGAGCTCGAGGCCGCCTATCGCGAGGCCAAGGCGGATGCCGGCTTCAAGGCCGAGCTCTACCGCTACCTCTCGCACTACGTCGGCCGGCCGAGCCCGCTTACCTTGGCCGAGCGTCTCGGCGCCGAGCTCGGCGGCGCCAAGATTTACCTCAAGCGCGAGGACCTCAACCACACGGGCGCGCACAAGATCAACAATTGCATGGGGCAGATCCTGTTGGCGCGGCGCATGGGCAAGACGCGGATCATCGCCGAGACGGGTGCCGGCCAGCACGGCGTCGCCGCCGCCACGGTCGCGGCCCTTTTCGGGCTGCCCTGCACCGTCTACATGGGCGCTGTCGACATCGAGCGGCAGAAGCCCAATGTCTTCCGCATGCGCCTCCTCGGCGCCGAGGTGAAGACGGTCAACTCCGGCTCCGCCACGCTCAAGGACGCCATGAACGAGGCCTTGCGCGACTGGGTCGCCAACGTCGCGGACACCTACTACCTCATCGGCACGGTCGCGGGTCCCCACCCTTACCCGGCCCTCGTGCGCGATTTTCAGCTCGTCATCGGCAACGAGGTGCGCGAGCAAATCCTGGCCCTCGAAGGGCGGCTCCCCGACACGCTCGTCGCTTGCGTCGGCGGCGGCTCGAACGCCATGGGGCTCTTCCATCCCTTCCTCGACGACGCGGGCGTCGCCATCATAGGCGTGGAGGCGGCGGGCCACGGCCTCGAGACGGGCCGCCACGCCGCCTCCATGCTGGGCGGGCGGCCGGGCGTGCTCCACGGCAACCGCACCTATCTCTTGCAGGATAGCGACGGCCAGATCAGCGAGGCGCACTCGATCTCGGCCGGACTCGACTATCCCGGCGTCGGACCGGAGCACGCCTGGCTCAAGGATACGGGACGCGTCAGCTATGCCGCGATCACGGACCGCGAGGCGCTCGATGCCTTTCAGCTCTTGAGCCGGCTCGAGGGCATCATCCCGGCGCTCGAATCCGCGCACGCGCTCGCTTACGTCGGCAAGATCGCCCCCACCCTCGCGCGCGATCATCTCGTCGTCGTCTGCCTCTCGGGACGCGGCGACAAGGACATCTTCACGGTCGCCGATCATCTCGGTGCGCGGCTATGAAAGCGCCCGGAGAGAAGCATCGAGAGAACCGCATCCAGCGCCGCTTCGCTGCCCTCAAGGCCGAGGGCCGCGCCGGGCTCGTCACCTTCATCACCGCGGGCGATCCGGACGGCGAGACCTCGCTCGCCCTGCTCAAGGCGCTCCCCGCGGCGGGTGCCGACCTCATCGAGCTCGGCATGCCGTTCTCCGATCCCATGGCGGACGGGCCCTCGATACAGGCGGCGGGCCAGCGCGCGCTCAAGGCCGGCATGACGCTGAGGAAAACGCTTGCCATGGCGCAGAGCTTCCGCGCCGGCGAGCGGGCGACGCCGCTCATCCTCATGGGCTACTACAATCCCATCTACAGCTACGGCAACGCGGCCTTCGTGCGCGACGCCGCCGCTGCCGGCGTCGACGGGCTCATCGTCGTCGACTTGCCGCCCGAGGAGGACGAGGAGCTGCGCCCCCTCGCCGAGGCGGCGGGGATCGCCATGATCCGCCTCGTCGCCCCCACGACCGGGGCTGCGCGCCTCGCGACCGTGCTCGAGCACGCAAGCGGCTTCGTCTATTACGTCTCGATCACCGGGATCACGGGAACGCGGAGTGCCGAGCTCGGCCGCGTCGAGGCCGCGATCGAGCGCGTGCGCGCGCGCACCGCGCTGCCGCTCGCCGTCGGCTTCGGCATCAAGACGCCGGAGGATGCGGCCGGCTTCGCCCGCTTCGCCGACGCGGCGGTGGTGGGCTCGGCCCTCGTTGAGGTGATCGCAAGCGGGCTCGACGCCGCGGGAGGGGCGAGCCCCGCGCTAGTGTCCGAGGCGCTCGCCTTCGTCCGCAGGCTCAGCGCGGGCGTGCGCGGCGCCCGAGCCAATGCGAGGGCCGCCTCGTGAACTGGCTCACCAATTTCGTACGGCCTCGCATCCGCGCCCTCGTGCAGAAGGCCGAGGTTCCGGACAGGCTTTGGCAAAAATGCCCCAAATGCGGGCAGATGATCTTCCATCGCGAGCTCGAGGCGAACTTCAACGTCTGCCCGCACTGCGGCCATCACATGCGAATCGCGGCAGAGCAGCGGCTCGCGATGCTCTTCGACGACGGCCAATACCACAGGATCGAGCTGCCCAAGACACCGCCCGATCCGCTCAAGTTCCGCGATCTCAAGCGCTACAGCGAACGCCTCAAGGAAGCGCAGGTCAAGACGGGCCTCGCCGATGCGATCGTCGTGGCGCATGGACGCATGGGCGGCCTTGCCGTCGTCATCGCCGCCTTCGAGTTCGAGTTCCAAGGCGGCTCGATGGGGGTCGCGGTGGGTGCAGCGCTCGTCGCCGCGGCACGGCTCGCCACCCTCCAGCAAGCGGCTCTCATCGTGGTTCCCGCCTCCGGCGGGGCGCGCATGCAGGAGGGCATCCTCTCGCTCATGCAGATGCCGCGCACGGCGATCGCGGTCGCGGAGATGCGCGAGGCGAAGCTGCCCTATATCGTCGTGCTGACCGATCCGACGACGGGGGGTGTTTCCGCCTCGTTCGCCATGTTGGGCGACGTCCAGATCGCCGAGCCGGGCGCGGTGATCGGCTTCGCCGGCGCGCGCGTCATCGAGGAGACCATCAAGGAGAAGCTGCCGGAAGGCTTCCAGCGCGCCGAGAACCTCCTCGAGCACGGCATGGTCGACATGGTCGTGCCGCGCAAGGAGCTGCGCGAGACCATCGTGCGCGTGCTGAGCTTGCTCATGAATCGTCAAGCCCCGGCGACCGTCGTGCCGCTGCCCACGGCCCAGGCAGGCAAAGGTGCCGCTCCAGCCGAGTGATCTTGTGCTCGGGCGCCTGCTGGCGCTCCACCCCAAGCTCATCGACCTCGCGCTCGGGCGGATCGAGCGCCTGCTCGAGCGGCTCGGCCATCCCGAGCACAAGCTGGCCCCGGTCGTCCATGTCGCGGGGACCAACGGCAAGGGCTCGACCATCGCGTACTTGCGCGCGATGCTCGAGGCGGCGGGCTACCGCGTCCAGGCCTACACCTCGCCGCACCTCGTGCGTTTCGCCGAGCGCATCCGCCTCGCGGCCGGCATCATCGACGACGCGCGGCTCACCCAACTCCTCGAGGAGTGCGAGCGCGCGAACCGCGGCGAGCCCATCACCTTCTTCGAGATCACGACCGCCGCCGCCTTTCTCGCCTTCTCGCGCGAGCCCGCGGATGCGCTTCTCCTCGAGGTCGGGCTCGGTGGCCGCTTCGATGCCACCAACGTCATCCGCACTCCAGCACTCTTGGCGATCACGCCGATCTCGATCGACCACACGGAGCACTTAGGCGACACCATCGAGAAGATCGCCTTCGAGAAGGCGGGCATCCTGAAGCCGGGGGTCGTGGCCGTCGTCGGCCCGCAGCTTCCGGGTGCCGCCGGCGTGATCGAGACGCAGGCCGAGCACGTCGGTGCAGCCCTCTTTCGCCACGGCCGCGACTGGAGCATCGCGGCAAGCGGCGATGGCTGGCATTATCGCGGCCGGCGTTGGCGCCTCGAATTGCCGCGGCCCGGGCTCCTCGGCGAGCATCAGCTCGAGAACGCCGCACTTGCCGTCGCCGCCGCCGAGCGGCTCACGGAATTTCGCCTCGCGCCCGAGCACGTGCGGGCGGGCGTGGCGCAGGTGGAATGGCCGGCACGGTTGCAGCGCTTGACGCAAGGGCCCCTCGTCGCGGCGCTGCCGCGTGAGGGCTGGGAGCTTTGGCTCGACGGCGGGCACAACGCCTCGGCAGGGGCCGCCCTCGCGCGCCAGGCGGAAGCCTGGCGCGACAAGCCGCTCGGCGTCGTCTACGGCATGCTCAAGAGCAAGGACGCAGAGCGTTTCCTCGCCCCGCTCGCACCCCACGTGGCGGCCCTGCGCGCCGTCGCCATCCCGGGTGAAGCCAACAGCCTCTCGGCCGAGGCGGCGGCAGCCCACGCGCGCGCCGCCGGGCACCGAGCCGAGCCGGCCGAGAGCCCCCTCGCCGCCGTCAAAGAGCTCGTGGCCGAGCTCGCCCGGCCGAGCCGCCTCCTCATCTGCGGCTCGCTCTATCTCGCCGGCAAGGTGCTGGCCGAGAACGGCTGAGCCAGAGCAAGTTCCGGCTGGATAGAATCGGTGCGGCCTTCGAGACGCGCCCTTCGGGCGCTCCTCAGGCTGAGGAGGTTCCTTGTGCAATCATGAACCTGCCTCATGCTGAGGAGCGGTGCGAAGCACCGCGTCTCGAAGCACACACTGCGCCTATGCAATCAGGACTTGCTCTAACGGGGCTCGGCGCGATCGTGTGGGGGAGGTGAAAGGACGTGCGTTACAGCACCGACTGCACCCACTCGTAGAGCTTGCTCTTGGGCAGGCTGCCCACCTTCATGGCGGCGACCTGGCCGGCCTTGAAGAGCATGAGGGTCGGAATGCCGCGCACGCCGTATTTCTGCGGCGTGGTCGGGTTCTCGTCGATGTTGAGCTTGGCCACGGTGATCTTGCCGTTGAGCTCCTTGGCGAGCGCCTCGAGATGGGGGGCGATCTGCTTGCAGGGGCCGCACCACTCGGCCCAGAAGTCCACGAGCACCGGCCCGGAGGCCTTGAGGACGTCGCTCTCGAAAGAGGCGTCGGATACCTTGGTCGTGGCCATTTTACCCATCCTCTCAATAAGTTAGGCGGAGAGCGCCGATTCTCGTGCAAGCCTGGCCGTGAGCCCAATCTATGGGTTGGCCGGCGCGGGCGTCAAGGCGCGTGGGCGTCAAGGAGCTCATTCGGTAATGGCATGAGTCGCGGGCCCTCGGTGAAGAGAAGAGCCGCGCGCAAAGGCCGGCCGGGATAGATGCGGGCGAGAAGCGCGCGGTAGGCCGCCATCAGCTTGAGATAGAGCGGGGCGACCTCTTGGGCGCTCGCGGGAGGCAAGCGGTTGGTCTTGTAGTCGACGATCAGGATCTCGCTCTCGCGCACCAGGAGACGGTCGATCTGGCCGGCGATGACGCGGCCGTTGACCTCGCCCACGAGCGGCACCTCCGCGCGCGAGCCGGCGGCGAAGAGGGGTGCGAAGGCGAGATCCGCGAGCACGGCGAGCGTCTCGCGCACGATCGCCTCCTGCTCCGCGGCGCCGAGCCCGTGGGCGGGCCGTGCGAGATAGCGCCGGCAGGCAAGCGCACGCGCGTCGGGCGGTATTTCCGGCAGCGCTTCGAGCAGGCGGTGGACGAGAAGGCCGCGGCGAAAGCGCACGCCCTCCTCGTCTCCAAGCGGAGAGCGGGTGGCGGGCTCCTCCTCCTCGGGCCGCGAGGGCGCGAGGGGCCGCGCCGGTACCGGCTCGCGGGCCGGAAGCGATCGCGCCCATGCGGGCAGCGGCTCAACCAAGGACGGGTAGCCGCCACGGCGCTTCTCCTCCTCGGGCCCGACCTCCTGGGGCGAGCGCAAGCGCAATCCCTCCCCGCTCCAGCCCTCCGCGATCTCGCCCGTGCAGTCGAAGTCGAAGGGCTCGGCGATCGTCTCGAGGCCGGCGCGAACGAGCCCGTACCAATTGCGCTCGCCCGTCTCGCTGCGGCCGCGCCAGCCGCAGACATAGAGCCGGTCCTGGGCGCGCGTCATGGCGACATAGAGGAGGCGGCGGTATTCCTCGTCGCGCTTGCGCTTGGCCTCCTCGCGTAGGCGCGCGGCAAATGCCTCCTCGTGCTCGCGTCGGGGCGGCCAAAGAAAGCCTGCTTCGCCGCCGTCGAGCCAGAGAAGACGCGGGCTCTTCCTCGGAACTTGCAGGGTGTCGGGCAGAATGACGATCGGCGCCTCGAGTCCCTTCGCCCCGTGCACGGTCATGATGCGCACTTCGTCGCGCGCGCTCGCCTCGGGATCGCGTTTGATCTCCGCCTCCCCCGAGCGGACCCAATGGAGGAAGCCCTCGAGGGAAGGCACGTGGGCGCGCTCGTAGGCCAAGGCCAAGGCGAGGAACTCCTCGAGCGGCTCTTGCGCCTCGGGGCCGAGTCGCGCGAGCATGCGCTTGAGCCCGCTCCTCTCCTCGGGCCTGCCCTTGCTGCCGAGCACCTCGGCGAACAGCTCGTAGGGCGGAGTGAAGTCGACGCGTCGCAGAAGATCCGCGAGATAGGCGTGTGCCGCGGCGAAGGCCGCATCCTCGTCGGCGCGGCGCGCGAGCTCGTGCCACAAGCTCGCGTCTCCGCGCGCGTAGGCGAGCTCGAAGAGCTGCTCCTCGCTCAAGCCGATTAGCGGGCTCTTGAGCACGCAGGCGAGCGTGAGATCGTCCTCGGGCAGGAGAAGGAAGCGCGCAAGGGCGAGCAAGTCCATCACCCCGATCTGGTCGGTCAGCACCATGCGGTCCACACCTGCGACCGGCACCTGGGCCGCCTTGAGCGCGCGCACGAGCTCCTCGACGAAGACGGTACGCCTTCGCACCAGCACCATGACGTCGCCCGCGCGGATCGGGCGACCCTTCGACGGCAGGAGCTCTTCCTCACGGGTCCAGCGTCGGATGCGCGCGGCGATGAGGGCGGCGAGCCGCGCCGGCGGCGAATCCGCGCGCTCGCGCCCGACCGGCAACGACCAGATCGGACGTTCCGCGCGCTCGCGCGGCACGACAGCCGGCCACAGCTCGACGAGGCCGGCGCGGCCCTCGCGGTTGGCGAAATGGCGCACCTCTTCGCCCGCGCTCACCACGCCGTCGGCCGCCTCGGGACGGCTGAAGACGGCATCGACCGCGCGGAGGACGGCAGGCGTGGAGCGGAACGACACCTCGAGCGCGATACTCCGCCACTCGCGCTCCGTCGCTGCGACCTTGTCCGCGAAGTGCCGACGCATCGCCTCGAAGGCGGCGGGATCGGCGCGCTGGAAGCTGAAGATCGATTGCTTGGCATCGCCGACTGCGAAGACCGTGCGAACAACCTCCCGCGCCCCTTCGCCCGCGAAGAACTCCTCGGCGAGCGCGGCTATGACCCGCCACTGATCGGGGTTGGTATCCTGCGCCTCATCGATGAGGATGTGGTCGAGGCCCTGGTCGAGCTTGTAAAGGACCCACGCGGCGCCGCGCCTGGCGAGGAGCTGCTGCGTGCTCAGAATGAGATCATCGTAATCGAGAAGGCCCTGATGCGTTTTGTGGTCCTCATAGGCCGCGAGCACCGCCGCACCCAGGCGAAGCAGAGCGGCACTGGCCTTCGCCGTGATCGCCGCCTTGAGCCGCTCGACCACGGCCGCGAGCCGCGTCGCCTCCGCGCGCAGCGCCGGCTCGGCTCCCGGGCTCGCCTCGCGCACTGCCTTGGTCGCAAGCGTGCTGCGCGCCGCGCCGTCCTTGGTGAGAAATTGAGACAGATAAGCGGCGAAGTGCCGGACCCGCTCCGCAGGCGAAGAGGCAAGCCAGCTCGTGATCGCAGCCCCGCGCTCGCGGTCCGCGGCAGAGCCTTGGGCAAGGGCAGCCGCTGCCTCCTTAAGCACGGAAAGCGCCAAGCTCTCATCCGCCGACGCCTTTTCCCGCACCTCTTCCGGGCTCTCGCCCGCTGCCAGGCCAAGCCGGCGGTAAAGTGCCTTTGTGGCCTCCTCGAGTGAGCCCACCTTGGCGAGCGCGCGCCCGACACGGCCGCGCTCGTTGGCGAGCTCGGCCATGAGCGCGCGGAAATCCTCCTCGGAGACGTGGCTCGTCACCTCGGCGAGCGCCGCCGCAAGTGCCGCATCGGCCTCGGGCTGCGCCTGGACGAGGACCTCGTCGCGCGCGCGCTCCATGAGCTCGGCGGCGCTGCGCTCATCCAGCACCTCGAAATGGGGGACGAGGCCCGCTTCGAGCGGGAAACGGCGCAGGAGCGACTGGCAGAAGGCATGGATCGTCGCAATCCTGAGCCCCTCGGGGGCATCCACCACTTGGGCGAAGAGCCGCCGCGCGCGCTCCAGCATGTCGCCCGCGGGTGTGGCGTCGCCGAGCTCGCTCAACCGCGCAGCCAGCAAAGGATCGGATATCGTCGCCCATTCGCCGAGCTCGCGCGCGATGCGGTTCGCCATCTCGGCCGCCGCCGCCTTGGTGAAGGTGAGGCAGAGGATGCGCTGGGGCGGCGTTCCGGCGAGGAGCAGGCTCAGCACCCGGTTGGTGAGCACGGTCGTCTTGCCGGTGCCCGCAGAGGCGGCGACCCAGACGAAGGCGGCGGGATCGGCGGCGAGGCGCTGATCGATGCGCGGATCGCGCCGGCTGATGGCAGCGATGCTCATTCCCCGCCCTCGCTACCGTTCTCCCCCGTGGCCGACCATTCCTTGACGCGCTCGAGGTGCTCGTAGTCGCTAAAGGCGGGCACTGCCTCGGGCCGCGGCCGCGCCTCATAGGGCGTCGCCGCATCGTCGAAGCGCTGGATCAAGGCGAGGAGACGCGCGCGGGCCGTCTCGGCGAGCGCCTGTGCATCCTCCTTGAGCGGCCTCTCCTCGCCGGGCGGCTCGCCGCCGGAAAGCCGCCAGAAGGCGAGCGATTTGACCGCAGACGCGGGCACCTCGCTGAAGGCGCCTTCCATCGCCATAACGGCCTCAAGCGGAAGCTGCGGCGCGAGCCCTTGGGCGATCTCGGCGGCACTCGGCAGCCTTCCGGTCTTGTAGTCGATGATGGCGAGGCCGCCCTCGCTCAGGCGATCGATGCGGTCGGCCTTGCCCTTGAGGAGGAACGGCCCGCCCTCGGTCGTGAGCGTCAAGAGGCCCTTGACCTCCGTGTGGCTCGCCGAGAGATGCGTGCGCCGCTCACGCTCCGTTGCCACGAACCAAGCCGCGATACGCTCGAAGCGCGGCCACCAGAAGGCGCGCACGCCGGGCCGCTCGAGTGCTGCGCCGAAGCTGTGGGCGCCGATCCTGAGCAGCTCCTCGACCGCGTCGTCCGGCAAGGCGTCTCGGAAATTGCGCACGAAGCGGTCGAGGGCGGCGTGGATGAAGCTGCCGCGCTCGGCAGCACCCGGGTCCGCATCGAGCGGATCGAGCGCCTTGAGGTTGAGGACGTGGCGCGCGTAGATCGCATAGGGATCGCGCATCCAGGTCTCGATCTCGGTGACGGAGAGGCGGCGCGGCCGTGCGGCGAGCGGGGGCCGCGGCGCCGGCGGCGGCGCCGGCACGGGCGGCCCCGGCACCTCGTCGAGCGCCTTGTGCCAGGCGAGCCAGCGCGCAGGTGCCTCCGTCTCGAGCGTCGTCCCCGCGGCGTGCAGCAACGCCTCGAGGCGCAGGAGCCAGCGCGCCGGCACGGTCGGCGTGCCGTCCACCTTGAGCGAGCGGGTGAGCACCACCTCGCGCGCGGAAGAGGCCTGGGCGAAGTCGTGCGCCGAGAGCCCGATGCGCCGCTCCGCCTCGGGCAGTCCGAAGGCGGCGCGCATCGGCCGCGACATCCAGGGATCGACAGGCGGGGCGGCCGGCCAGGTGCCCTCGTTCAAGCCGCCGAGCACGACGAGATCGGCATGCTGGAGCCGCGCCTCGAGCGGACCCCACATGAAGAGGCGCGGGTGGCGGCCGTAACGCGGCCGCACTTGGCGCTCGCCGAGCAGGCTCGCGAAGAAGGCCGGATAGGCGCCGCCCTCGAGCCTACGGATGCGGAGTGCCGCACGCTCGAGCTCGTTTACGAAGCCCGCGGCCTCCTCGCCGGCCTCGCCCGCCCACAAGCGCTCCGCCCCCGCGAGCTGCGCCGTCGCCGCGAGCGCTTCCGCAGCCGCGATATGCGCTTGCACCGCGCGGGGCGCGGCGAGCGCACGCCGGGCGAGGAGCTTGACGAGCGGGCCGAGGGCCGCCTCCAGGCGATCGATGAGCTTGGCAAGGGTTTTTCGCAATCCCTCGTCGCCGAGCGCCTTGAGTGCTGCGCGCAGGCCTCGGATGCCCGGTGCCGGCCGCGGCCCGCGCAGGATCGCCATCTCGAGGAGGCGGCCGAGGTGGCGAAAGGCGGGCGGCTCCTCCCCGCCTGCGGCGAGCGGGTGCTTGAGGAGGGCCACGAGCGGGAGAGGCGCCAGGCCTTCGGCCGCGGCCTCGGCGAGAAGGCGGAGGAAGGTCCCGGGCGGCGTCGCCGCGAGCGGCGTGCCCGCGGAATCGTCGACCTCGATGCCCCAGCGCTCAAGCTCGGCCGCGACCCGGCGCGCGAGCGCGCGGTCGGGGGTCACCAGGGCCGCGGTGCGCGCGGGCGTCTCGAGCGCCTCGCGCATGAGAAGGGCGATGACGCCGGCCTCCTCGCGCGGCGTGGGACAGTCGATGCGCTTGAGGCCGCTGAGCGCCTCCGGCGGCGGCTTGGCGAGCCCGCGCCAGGCGTCGGTTGAGGCGGCGGGGAGCATGGCCGCGGCAATGAGGGCCGCGCGCGCGGGCGGCGAAGTCTCGAGCCCCTGCGAGGGCCAGTCCGCGACCTGATGCCGGGCGATGCCGACGCGCTCGATGAGACGCTTCAGCCCAAATTGCGGATGGCTCGGCTCGAGCCTCTCCCAGGCATCGCTCTCGGTATGCCGGTCGAGGCCCGGCAGCACGAGGCGGCCCTTGGGGAGCGTCGCCACCAGCGCCAAGAGATCGGCGGTCGCGGGAATGCTGCCGGTCGAGCCGGCGGCGATCACGTCACCCTCGGGCGGCCGCGCGCGCCAAAGCGCCGCCTGGGCCTCGAGCAGGCGATTGCGCCGTTCCGCCGGATCGAGGGCCCCTTCCTCCGCGAGCACTTTTGGCCAATGCTCGGTGACGATCTTGAGGAACTCGAGCGTGATCTGCCAGTGCGCGGCGTAGCGCTCGGGCACCAGGCTCGCAAGACGCTCGAAGCCGATGCGCTCGGTCGCCACCTGATCGATGAGCCGGCCGAGCTCGCCGGCGAGCTGCACCGCCTGCGCGAGCGTGTGGCCCTTGAGCTTGAGGATGAGCTCGGCAAGCAGCAGACGGCGGCGCAGCTCGGGGATCGCGGGGGGAATCTCGAGGGCACTCGCGGCGAGTCCCGTCTCTTCCGCGGCGAAGGCGAGGGCGTCCTCGTCGATGTCGCCGATCGGCGTCATTCGCGGCAGGAGCAGGGCCTTGCCGCGCGCACGGCGCAGGAAGGCCTCGCGCAAGTTGCGCGCCGCGCGCCGCGTCGGCAGCAGGATGCTCATGCGGCTGAGTGCGAGCGCATCGTCGCCGCACTCCCGCAAGAGCTCGGCGGCCAGCGCCTCGAGGAAGGGTACCCCCGGCGGGATGGTGTAGACGTGTGGCGCGCGCGCGCTCATCGCTCGGCTCCGGAGGTGCTGCCGACCGGCGGTCCCTCGTCGCGACGCGCGCTTGCGAGTGCCGCCTCGGCAAGGGCAATACCCGCGAGCGTGCCCACGTCGAAAGCGCGCCCCTCGTGCACGAGGCCAAAAAGGCGTCCCGCCGCGAGGGCTTCGTCCCACAGCCGGTTGAGCGAGAACTTCTCGATCTCGACGCCGTCGAAAAGCCCGGCCGAGAGAAGCTGGATGCCGATGTAGAGATAGGGCGCCTCTCCATCCGCTTGGCGGCGGCGCAAGCGGCCGTCGGCCGCGAGGTTGAAGTCGCCGGGCCCGTCGTAGCCGGCAACGCCCTCGCGCGGCGCCAAGAGGAGGAGGCCGTCCATGCGGCTCTCGTCCCAGGCTTGCGCGAGACGGAGGAGCGTGTCGCGCTTGCCGTCGAGCCAGAGCGCGTCGCTGTTGATCGCGTAGAAGGGTCCGGGGGCCAGGAGCGGCAGCGCCTTCGCGATGCCGCCGCCGGTCTCGAGCAGCTCGGGCTCGTGCGAGAGGATGACGTGGGGGCGGTGGCGCGAGGCGAGATGGTGCTCGATCAGCTCCGCGAGATGATGGGTGTTGACCACGACCGTCTCGACGCCCGCGGCCGCGAGGCGGTCGAGCGCCCGATCGAGGAGCGTGCGGCCCGCGATGGGGACGAGCGGCTTCGGGATGCGCTCGGTGAGCGGCCGCATGCGCAGGCCGAGGCCCGCGGCGAGCACGATCGCGCGGGCGGGCGCGGTCACCTCGAGGCCTCGCGCGCCGGCGCGCGGCGCATCTCGCGCGGCAGCTCGCGCGCGAGCCACTCTCTCACTGGCTCAAGCGCCGGGTGCGCCGTGTCGTGCTCGATGAGCCGCCAAATGCGCGGGATATGGTCGAGATACCAGGGCTTGCCGTCGCGCACGCAAAGGCGGGTGAAGACGCCGAGGATGCGCAGGTTGCGCTGCGCGCCCATGATCGCGTAGGAGGCCGCGAAGGCTTGGCGCTCGAGTGCCGGGAAGGCCGCGAGGTAGTGCTCGATGAGTGTCGCCTGCAGCTCGGCCGGCACGTCGCGCCGCGCGTCCTCGAGTAGCGAGACGAGATCGTAGGTGACGGGCCCGATCACCGCGTCCTGGAAATCGAGGAGACCGCAGGCGGTGATACCCTCGCGCTCCCGCAGCAGCATCAGGTTGTCGGGGAAAAAATCGCGCAAGACCAGGCTCGAGGGCACGCCGCGGGCGCGTGGCAGCACTGCCTGCCACATAGCACGATAGTCGTCGCGCGCGCTTTCGGCCACGGGACCGCCGGTGAGCGCGGGGACGTACCAGTCCAAAAGGATCATCGCCTCGCCCAGCATGCGCGCATCGTCGTAGGCGGGCACGGCTACGGCACTTGCGCGCGGATGGCGGTGAAGAGCGATGAGCGTGTCGAGCGCGAGCACATAAAGCGCCTCGACATCGTCCCCGCGGCCCACGAGGGCGGCCATGTTGGCGTCGCCCAGATCCTCGATGAGGAGCAGGCCCGCCGTCTCGTCGGCGGCATAGACGCGCGGGGCGGAGAGGCCGATCGAGACGAGATGGCGCGCCAACGCGAGATAGGGCCGCACATCCTCGTGCGGAGGCGGGGCGTCCATGAGCACGACGCTTGAGCCGCCCAAGTTGCTGAGCCGCTCGTAGCGCCGGAAGGAGGCATCGCCGGCGAGGGGCCGCCGCGCAGCCCCCGCCCAGCCGTGGTGCGCGAGAAAATTCTCGATGAGGGCTTCGCGCCCGCTCACGCCTTGAGCTCCGCGAGCCGCTTGGCCCAGCGGCCATGGCCGGTCAGGCGCACGCGCCGTGCATCGCTCGCTTCGGCGAAGGCGAGCGCCACGTCGAGGCGCTCGGGCGGCAAGAGCGGGCCGAGCCGCTCCGGCCACTCGATCAGCGTCACCCCCTCCGCGAAGGCCTCCTCGATGCCGAGCTCATAGGCCTCCTCGGGCCGCTCGAGGCGGTAAAGGTCGAAGTGGTAAAGCGTGAGGGCGCCGAGCTCATAGAGCTGGACGAGGGTGAAGGTCGGGCTCGGCACCTCCTCCTCGCCGCCAAGGGCGCGAATGAAGGCGCGCGCAAAGGCGGTCTTGCCGACCCCGAGCGGTCCGGCGAGCGCCAGCACGTCGCCCCTGCGCGTCAGGCGCGCGATCTCGCTCGCGAGCCGCTCGGTCGCCGCCAGTTGGGCGAGGTAGAGTTCGCGCGAGCTCGTTCCTTCTTGCGCAGCCTCCGGCGACCGCGACGCGGCTTTCGTCATCCCTCCCGATCCCCACCGCCATGTGGCACCCCCTCACCCTACCCTCTCGCCCTGAAGGGGGAGAGGAAAATCTGCCTCAAACCGGCGCGCCCACTCCGGCTTGCGGGGTCGATCCGCAAAGCGGATCGACGAGGCGAGCGAAGCGAGCGGGGTGAGGGAGGGCGGCGCCCAGATTAATAGCGGTAATGGTCCGACTTGAAGGGGCCGCTGGCGCCGATGCCGAGGTAGCTCGTCTGGGCGGGCGTGAGCTTGGTGAGCTTGGCGCCGACCTTGGCGAGGTGAAGGGCCGCCACCTTCTCGTCGAGCGTCTTGGGCAGCGTATAGACCTTCTTCCCGTACTTTCCCTGGTTCGACCACAGCTCGATCTGCGCCAGCACCTGGTTGGTGAAGGAGGCGCTCATCACGAAGCTCGGATGGCCGGTGGCGCAGCCGAGATTGACCAGGCGGCCCTCGGCCAGGAGGAGGATGCGCTTGCCGTCGGGGAACTCGATTTCGTCGACCTGCGGCTTGACGTTGTGCCACTTGAAGTTCCTCAGGCCGGCGACCTGGATCTCGGAATCGAAGTGCCCGATGTTGCAGACGATCGCGCGGTCCCTCATCTTGCGCATGTGCTCGACGGTGATGACGTCGACGTTCCCCGTCGCGGTCACGAAGATGTCAGCGTGCGGGGCGGCCTCCTCCATGGTGACGACCTCGTAGCCCTCCATCGCCGCCTGGAGCGCGCAGATGGGGTCGATCTCGGAGACGATCACGCGCGCGCCGGCATGGCGGAGGGAGGCGGCCGAGCCCTTGCCCACGTCGCCGAAGCCGCACACCATCGCCACCTTGCCCGCCATCATCACGTCGGTCGCACGGCGGATGCCGTCGACGAGCGACTCGCGGCAGCCGTAGAGGTTGTCGAACTTCGACTTGGTCACGGAATCATTGACGTTGATCGCGGGGAACAGCAGCCGGCCCTCCTCGGCCATCTGATAGAGGCGGCGCACGCCGGTCGTGGTCTCCTCGGTGACGCCGCGGATCGAGCGGCCCAGTAGAGAGTACCAACCGGGCTTCGCCTTGAGATGCCGCCTGATCGCGCCGTAGAGCGCCTCCTCCTCCTCGTTGGCCGGCTTGGCGATTACCGCGGCATCCTCCTCGGCGCGCGTGCCGAGATGGACGAGGAGTGTGGCGTCGCCGCCGTCATCGAGGATCATGTTGGGGCCGCCGCCCGCGGCCCATTCGAAGATGCGGTGGGTGAACTCCCAATATTCCTCGAGGCTCTCGCCCTTGTAGGCGAAGACGGGGGTGCCGGCCTCGGCGATCGCCGCCGCCGCGTGGTCCTGGGTCGAGAAGATGTTGCACGACGCCCAGCGCACCTCGGCGCCGAGCGCCTGCAAGGTCTCGATGAGGACGGCCGTCTGGATCGTCATGTGGAGCGAGCCCGCGATGCGCGCCCCCTTGAGCGGCTGCGTCTTGCCGTATTCGGCGCGCACCGCCATGAGCCCCGGCATCTCGGTCTCCGCGATCGCGATCTCGCGCCGCCCCCAGCCGGCGAGCGACATGTCGGCGACCCTATAGTCTGGCTTGGCGACGGCGGCTTGGGCGGTCATGGCGGGCTCCTCAGGCGGTGGGCAGGGGATTTCACCGGCGCGGGGCAGGGACCCGGCCGCGACCGCGCGTCTATAGCAGCGCCCCCCGCCGCGGGCAAGGGAAATATAAAGAGATGTTTATGTCGTTATATTCAACTCCGGCAGGCGATCCGCGCCGTCACGCCGCCCCCGGCTGTGCCAGCGCTACACCCGTGCCAGCACTGCCGTGCGCGCCGCGGCCTCGCGCTTGGCCTTCTCGGTCGCGGCCCGCGCCGAGTCCGTGACCTTGTAGATCTCCAAGCGATCGAGCTCGTCGTCGCTTGCGGGGCTGAGGGCGGTGTCCATGTACTCGCGCGCCTTGGGGTCGCGCTTGATGGCGGCGCGCACGCGCGTGAGGCGCCAGACCCTGCGCGCGATCTTGACGTATTTGACGAAGAGGCCGGCCCAGTATTTCGGGTAGAACGCGAGCACGCTCTCGACCGGGAGGCCGGGGCGGCGGTCCTTGCGCACCTTGATGCGCACCACCCCGCCTTCCAGGGGATGGACGCCCTCGACGCTGAGGCAGCAGGAGAACCACATGAGGAGGAACAAGATCTTGCCCGGGCTCATGTCCTTGGCGACGGCGCGCCGCATCACCGTCTCCATGTGCTCGGGCGTGTAGTAGGTCTCCCAGGCGAGACGATAGGCGCGCTCCCATTCCTCCTTCGACATCACGGGATGGGTGGTGCACACGTGCTCGAGGTCGTACTTGTTCATGTCGGGATCGAGCGGCGCCCCCTTGAGCCACAGCCCCTTGTGGTCCTCCGAGCCCGGGAGCGGCGTGAGGTAGAAGAACTCCAAGAGATCGAGCGGCAGCTCGCGCTGGACGATCTTGATGTCGCGGACGATCGACTCGGGCGTGTCGGTGGGGAAGCCCAGGATGTAGCCGGCATAGATGTAACAGCCGACCCGCTTCCACTCGAGCATCATCTTGCGGTACTCGGCGATATGGTTCTGCCGCTTCTTGGCGGCGAGCAGGCTGTCCGGATTGATGTTCTCGAGCCCCATGAAGACGCGGGTGACGCCGGCGCGGGCGGCCTTATCGATGAAGTTGGGCAGCTTGTGGCAGAGCGTGTCGACCTGGATGACGAAACGAAGAAAGATTCCCTCACCCTCGCGCATCTCGATCAGCCGGTCGAAGATCGCCTCCCAGTTCCGGTTGCGCGCGAAATTGTCGTCGGTGATGAAGAAGTGGTCGATCCCCTGGGCGAGATTGCTGCGGATGATCGCCTCGACGTCGTCGGCCGAGCGATAGCGCGACTTGCGGCCTTGCACGTTGATGATGGTGCAGAACGAGCATTGGAAGGGACAGCCGCGCCCGGCATCGAAGCTCGAGGTCAGCCCTATGGTACGCCCGACGCGCACCGCCGGCAGGATCGGGAGCACCGCGTCCTCGAGTCCCGGCAGATCATCCATGTAGTTGTAGATCGGCTTCAGCCGGCCGGCGAGCGCGTCGCGCAGCACGCCGTCGAACCGGCCCTCCGCCTCGCCTGCGAAGAACGAGATGCCGAGGTCGAGCGCCTCCTTCAGGTCGGCGGGCATTTCGGGCAGCATGGCAAGGCAGCCGGAGACGTGGAAGCCGCCGATGCACACCTGGATGCCCGCCGCGCGCAACTTCCGGGCGAGATCCACAGCGCGCGGGAATTGGTTCGACTGCACGCCGACGAACCCGACCAGGCCGAGACCGCCGCTCTCGCGGATCGCGCGCACGATCCGCTCTGTCCGGATACGCGTGTTGGCCTCGTTGTACGCCGTGATGACGAGTTCGACGTCGTCGCCGAGCACGCCGCGCGCCTGGCAGTCGAGCGCCAAACCATAAAGCGCGGCGAGCGAGTTGGCGGGAATGCCCGAACGCAGCCATTGGATGACGTAGCCGTCGTCGTCGTAATGCGACGGCCTGATCAGAAATAGCTGGAATCGTCGCCGCTCGGTCGGTCCCAGACGCCCCATCCCCACCTGCTCCGCTTGTGGCCAGTCAAGAATCTGTCCAAACTACGGTAAATCACCGGCTTTGCTCAAGGGAGTTGTTGCAGCCGGCCCAACCAGCCACAATAGCTAAGCCGGGTTCGCAAAGCCGGCCGCTGCCTCATGCGGCCTATCGCCGGGCTCGAAACGACGCCTGAAATCCAGTGACGCGCCATTCGCCGAGACCTCAAGGGGAGAGCCTCCGATGAGCCATTTGGCTCCGAATTCGATGCATGCGCGGGACATCGCGCATTTCCTCCACCCGCAGACGAACCTCGCGGTCCATGAGCAAGAGGGCCCGATCATCATCACGCGCGGCAAGGGCATCTACGTCTATGACGACCAGGGCCGGGAATATCTCGAAGGTGCCGCGGGGCTGTGGTGCGCCTCGCTCGGCTTCGCCAACGAGCGCCTCGCCAAGGTCGCCTACGAGCAGATGCGCACGCTGGGTTTTTCCCACACCTTTCGCCACGTTTCGCACGAGGCCGGCATCGACCTCGCGGAGAAGCTCATTCAGATAGCACCGGTGCCGATGTCCAAGGTGCTCTTCCAGTGTTCCGGCTCCGAGGCGAACGACACCGCCATCAAGCTCGCCTGGTATTACCATGCGGCGATCGGCAAGCCGAGAAAGACCAAGATCATCGGCCGCAAGATGGGTTATCACGGCAGCACCTGCGCGGCGATCAGCGCTTCCGGCAAGCCCGAGATGCACGCCGACTTCAACCTGCCGCTCGCGTCGTTTCTCCACACCGAGTTCCCCCACTACTACAGGTACCACGAGGAAGGGGAAAGCGAGGCCGAGTTCGCCACGCGCATGGCGGATGCCCTCGAAGCGCTGATCCTGAGAGAAGGCCCCGAGACGGTGGCTGCGTTCATTGCCGAGCCGATCCAGGGTGCGGGCGGAGCGGTGCTCCCGCCGGAAGGCTACTTCGCCAAGGTCCAGGCAGTGCTGAGGGAATACGAGATTCTCTTCATCGCCGACGAGGTGATCTGCGGCTTTGGGCGGACCGGCAACATGTGGGGATCCGAGACCTTCCGTCTGAAGCCCGACATGATCACCTGCGCCAAGGCGCTCTCGGCCGGGATGCAGCCGATCTCCGCACTTTTGCTCAACGAGAGGATCTATCAGGCGATGCTCGAGGAGAGCCGGAAGATCGGCACTTTCGCGCACGGCATGACTTATTCGGGACATCCGGTGACGACCGCCGTCGCGAGGGAGACGCTGCGCATCTACGACGAGATGGATCTCGTCGGGCATATAAGGCGGGTTGGCCCAGTGATGCAGAAGGCGTTGAGCCGCTTCTCCGATCATCCTCTGGTCGGGGATGTGCGTGGAGTCGGACTCATCGCCGGCATCGACATCGTGGCCGACAAGAAGACGCGCGCGCCGCACGAGGCTGCGCTCAAGGTTCCGACGATTTTCGAGCGCAACGCCAAGAAGCACGGCCTCATACTTCGCTTCATCCGGAATCGCGTTGCGTTCTCGCCGCCGCTCATCATCACGGAGGACGAAATTGGCGAGTTGGTGCGCCGGTTTGGACGGGCGCTCGATGATACCCAGGCGGAACTACCCGGCGCTTGAGCTTTCAGTTGGCCGCCGTCTCCCCGCGCGGCCGATCGTTAGAGCCTATTTCATCGGTATGGAATCAGTATCCCGTCAGCGTCATTCCCGCGAAAGCGGGAATCCATGGACCCCCGCTTTCGCGGGGGTGACGATGGTGTTTCCAAATCAAGGGGACGTGCCCTAAGCGCTGCCGCTGGCGTAAAGCCAGCGGGCGACGAGCGCCTCGGTGTCGCCGCCGAATGCCTCGCGCGAGCCCTCGGAGAGGACGGTGCCGGTGCGCATCACGTAGACGTAGTCGGCGATCTCGAGCGCGCGCTTGATGTTCTGGTCGACGAGGAGGACCGCCTTGCCCAGTGCCGCGAGGTCCTTGATCAGGTCGTAGATGAGCGAGGCGACGCGCGGCTCGATGCCGGCCGTGGGCTCGTCGATGAGGAAGAGCGCCGGGTCGTGCATCAGGCTGCGCGCGATCTCGAGCTGGCGTTGCTGTCCGCCGCTCAAGGTGCCCGCGGCCTGGCGCCGCTTTTCCCCCAGGATGGGGAACCGCTCGTAGGCGCGGCGCACCAGCTCCTCGACGCGGCTCCGTTCCGAGCGGTAGTTCCAGGCGCCCAACCGCAGGTTCACCCCGACATTGAGATGGGGAAAGATGCTCGGGCGCTGCGGCAGGTAGGCGACCCCGAGCCGCCCCATCTCGTGCGGCGCGACCGCGCGCAGCGGCCGGCCGTCGAGGCGGATCTCGCCTGCCCGCGCCGGCAGGAACCCGAACAACACCTTGAGCAGCGTCGACTTGCCGGTTCCGTTGGGCCCGAGCACGCAGCGGACCTGCCCGCGCATGGCCTCGACCGAGACGCCCCGCAGGATGTCGATGCCGGGCAGGTAGCCCGCGACGAGGTCCCGGGCGGCGAGGCACGCTGCGCCTTCCATCGGCTCGGTCGCCATCTCAGAGCCCCGCATAGGCCGCGAGCACGGCCTGATCCGTGCGGACTTCGTCGGGCGGCCCGTCGGCGATCTTGCGTCCCCGGGCCATGACCACGAGTCGCCGCGAGATGCGCAGGATCGATTCCATGTCGTGGTCGACGACGACGAAGGTGCGGCCCGATTGGTGGAGCTCCTGGATGCGCTTGAGGAGCTCGTCGCGGAGCTGCGGATGGACGCCCGCGAACGGCTCGTCGAGGAACAGCACGGCGGGGTCCAGCATCAGGCAGCGCCCGAGCTCGAGCAGCCTCTGCTGACCGCCCGAGAGGTTCTTCGCGTTAAGACTCGCCACTTGCGCGAGGTTCAGGAACTCGAGGTAGTCGCGCGCGCGCTTCTCGACGGCGTGCCAATGGGAGTGCGGGCGCGTCAGCCCGGGCACGAGCATGTTCTCGAGCACCGTCATGCGGCCGAAGAGCTGCGTCAGCTGGAACGTCCGCGCCACCCCCATTGCTGCATAGAAGTGCGCGGGCCGGCCGTTGACCCGCCGGCCGCGCAGGATCACCTCTCCGCCGTCCGGCATGAGATGGCCGGTCAGCATGTTGATGAGCGTTGTCTTGCCGGAGCCGTTCGGGCCGATCAGCCCGATGAGGTCGCCCTCCTCGACGGTAAACTCCACCGCATCGTTGGCGAAAATGCCGCCGAAGTGCTTGCTGAGGCCTGCCGCCCGCACGAGTTCGACGCCCCCGCTCATGCCCGCGAGTCCTCCTCTCCGGCATCGCGGACGACCGGCGGCGCCGCGCTGCGGGGTTCGCCCAGCCGTACGAAGCGGAGCCAGATCGGGGTCAGAAGACCGTTGCGGGCAAAACGCATGGTAAGAAGCAGGATGACCCCGAAGATGGGGAGCCGCCACAGACCGTAATCGCGCAAGAGCTCGAGGAGGAACTCGACCGCGAACGCCCCCCCGACCGCGGTCGGCAACCGCTCCATGCCGCCGATCACGGTCATCACGACGAGCACGGCCATGAGGTCGAGACTGCCGAGGCTCGGCGTCAGGATGGGGATGTAATGCGCGTAGAAGACTCCGGCGAGGCCCGCGAACCCGCTTGCAATCGCGAACACCAGGGTGCGGAAGCGCGCGACCGCGACCCCGGACGCCGCCGCCGCCTGCTCGTCCTCGCGGATGGCGCGCAGGAACAGTCCCCAGCGCGAGCGGACGATCAAACCCATGATCGCGAGGGAGGCCGCGAGGAGCACGAAGGCGGTGTAGAAATAGGGCAGGCGGGAAGTCGTGTGGAACAGCGGCTCGGTGTGCAGCCCGGCCATGCCGGCGGTCACCTCGTCCTCGGTCGAGAACGTGATCCGGACGATCTCGGCGAATCCCAGCGTGAAGATCGCAAGGTACGGCCCGCTCATGCGCAGGCACACCCATCCGACGAGCCCGCCGAGCAAGCAGCACATGGCAATCCCCGCGGCCATGCCAAGCGGAATGGGAATGCCGTACCACTCGACCAGGAGGGCCGAGGTATAGCCGCCGATCGACGCGAACGCCATGTGGCCGAGCGAGAAGAGGCCGGCGTAGCCGGCAAGGAGCGACCAGCTCGCGGCCAGGATGCCGTAGAACATCGCGATGATGGCGACGTGCATCCAGTAAGGATTCATCTGGTCCGCAGAGGCGAGCACCGCCGCCGCGGCCGCGACCAGGATATAGACATGGAGGCCCCGCACGCGGCCTAATCCATCCGCAGGTGGCGCCGGCCGAACAACCCGGTCGGCCGGAAGATGAGGACGACCATCAGCACCAACACCCCGAAGGCATTGGTATAGGCGAGCGCCCGGGTCGCATCCGGGAAGAATGCCGTGAACAGGGTCTCCGACTCGCCGAGGGTGACGGCGGCGAGGATGCTGCCGACGACCGAGCCCATGCCGCCGAGGATCACGATGACGTAGGCCTGAATGTTGGGCAGCACTCCCATGTCGGGTGCCAACGAGTAGATCGGCGCTATGAGCGAGCCGGCGGCGGCGGCGAGTGCCGCACCCATCCCGAACGCGAACGAGTTGAAGCGCTGGGCATTGATGCCCACGATCGCGGCGGACTCGCGCGACTGGCTGACGGCGTCGAGCGCCTGTCCCCAGATCGTCCGGTGCATGAAGTACAAGAGAGCCAAGATCAGAATGATCCCGACGACGCCCGCGAATATGCGATCGTTCGTCACCAGCAAATTGCCGATCCGCACGACCCCCGGAACGAAGGATGGCGGCTTGAGCGGGAACGGTCCGAACACGATGATCGCCATGTTTCTCAGGAAGAACGCCAGACCGAAGGTCACGATGAGGCCGTATTCGTCCTTGCGCTCGGTCGCATCGCTATAAAGCGGCGTCAACATCGTGCGCTCGAGGATGACCGCGAGGACGAAGAGCGCCATCATCGATACGAACATTGCCGGGAGCGGCGGAACGCCCAGGAGCGTGATGACGTAGTACGCACAGTATCCGCCCAGCATGTAAAGGTCGCCGTGGGCGAAGTTGACGATCTTCAGGATGGAAAAAATGAGCGTCACGCCGACTGCGATCAGCGCATAGATCACCCCGATGACGACGCCATTCGCCGCCTGGATGAAGAGATAGTCCCAGCTCATCATCCGGAGAACGCGGTCCCGAATGCAAAGCGGGGGAGGTCCGGCGTCTCAGCCAAGGACCTCCCCCGCGAGGTTGTCATGACGGCTCCGCGCCGAGGCTTACTTGGGCGGTCTGTTGTACAGGTACTTCACGTCCGCGACGTTGCGCGGCCAGATGATCGGCGCGTCCTCTGGCGTCTGGTTCACCTTGTCGTATTGGACGAGGGCGACCGGCGCCTCCATGAACTGGTGGTACGCCCAATCCGGCGTGTGGCTCGTCGAGAACGTATACATCCCGCGGCCGCCGAGCCAATGGGTCTTCTCGAGCGCCGCGATGAGCGCCTTGCCGTCGGTCGACTTGGCGCTCTCGATCGCATTGGCCAGGATCCACATCGCGTCATAGTTCTCGATCGCCTGCGGCGAGGGCGACTCCTTGTACTTCTTCTGAAACGCCGCCACGAAGGCCTTGGTCTTGTCGTTCCAGGCGTTCTTCGGCAATCCCACGATTTCCGTGACGAGGTACTTGCCAGCTTCGCCGACGTTTTTCCAGAAGGTCGGATCGACGGCCGGTCCGCCCGTATTCGCGATTCCCACCTTGGCGGTCGGCGCAAATCCCAGGCTGTAGGATTGGCTGACCATCGGATAGGCGCCGGCCTCGCTGTAGATCGTCATGAAGAAATCGTAGGGCGGCGTGTTGCTCTTGAAGCGCTCGATCTGGGCGGTGAACTCCGTGGAGTTCGGATCGGCGCCGACGAGGTCATAGTGCACTTTGTTCTTGTCGAGAATGGGCAGCAAGACGTCCCGGGCGCTCTGGCCGCCATCCGTCTTCTCCATGATGATGGCCACGTTCTTGAAACCCGCGGCGGCAAGCCAATCCCCGTACTTCGCTGCGATGAGCGCCTGGTTGGGCGCCACCCGGAACACCTCGGGGTAACCCGTGGCGGTGATCTTGAGGGCCCAGACGTCGACCGCGATGATGGGCACGCCTGCGGTGTGGGCGACTGCCATCTCCGCGAGGAAGACCGAGCTGTGGAACTCGCCCGTGATGCCGACGACGTGGTCCTGGGAGATCAGCCGCTGGGCCGCCGCCGTGCCCTCCTCGGGCATGCCGCGCGTGTCCTCATAGAAGCACTTGATCGGCCGCCCGAGCACGCCCCCCTTGGCGTTGATCTCCTCGATGGCGAGCTCGGTCGCATCCTTCATGAGCGCGCCCTCGGCGTACCCGCCCGGCGGCGACAGGGGACCGACCCAACCTACCATGATCGGCTCCGCCGCTTTCACCTGCGCTCCCGTGAACTGTGACGCGACGATAACAAGCCCGCCAATCAAGAGGGCGAGTTTTCCCGCGACATGCCAGCGTCCCTTGGCCTGCATTGTCCACCTCCATGTTTCTCGGGTTATCGTAGCCTTCGACGTGCTCTCGACCCGGCGAGACTATAGCATCCGGACATGCGCGCACAAGGCTCGGATTCCCGTCGTGCGGCGGGGCGCTAGCTCCCGGCCGGCGAGATTTCCTTCGTCATGAAGATTCGCGACGTGCCCGGTGGGTCGCAGGGGATGCGGCCGAATTCCCGCCAGCCGTGGCGCTCATAGAAACCTGGGGCCTGGAAGCTGATCGTTAAGAGAACCGCCCCGCGGCAGCCTCTCCGTGCCGCTTCCTCCTCCGCCATGCGAAGCATGCGGCCGCCGAGCTCGCGGCCGCGCAGCTCTTCGGGCAGGTATACGAGATCGATGAACATGAGCCCGAGCGAGGTTCGACCCAGCATGCCGCCCAAGACATGCCCGTCCGTCGGATCGCGCGCCAGGACCGCGAGCGGCCGCCAATCGCGATAGCCCGCGCACTCCGCATTGTAATCGGCGAGTCCGTCATCGATGATCCGGCGCGCCTCGTCGTCGGGGCTGTCGGTCAGGAGAAGCGTGGGCTCGGTCATCTCGGATGGCTATTCTCGCTGAGGGCGACGGATCAAGCAGCCGGTTGCGTCTCACCCTTGATTTGGGTGCGATGCATGACACGCCGGCTGGCAGGGTCAAACGCGGCGCGGCGATGCATGGTAGAGCGATTGTCCCACAGCACCAGATCGCCGACCTGCCAGACATGCTCCCAAGCAAACGCCGCGCGCTCGACATACCTCCAGAGCTCGTCCAGCAAGGCTTCGGAGCTCGGCAGATCGAAGCCCATAATGTAGGCATTGCGGCGGCGCCCGAGATAGAGCATCCGACGCCCGGTCTCCGGATGGGTGCAGACCAAGGGGTGCACCGCACCGGGCGACGTCCGCGGATCATCGCTCGGGACGACGCCTTGGCGGAGGTAGCCGCCGCTGTTGTATGTCCCGTCGTGCTTGATCTTGAGTTTTGAGATGTCGTGCGCGAGGTGCTTCGGGAGCGCCTCGTATATCCTGTACATGTCGCAGAAGGTGGTGTTCCCGCCCAAGGCCGGCACCTCGAGCGAATAGAGCATGCTGGCCTTCGGCGGCTGCTCCAGATAGGACATATCCGTATGCCATACGGCCTCGCTTGCGCCGAGGCTGCCGATCGCCACCCCATTCTCGACGACATTCGACACGACGTATATTTCGGGGTGACCCTCCACGTAGCGGCGCCCGGTCTCCTGGACCGGCGCCCAATCGAGAGCGCCGAAGCGTCGGCTGAAGGCGATGAGGTCCCGGTCATCGAGCTGTTGCCGGCGGAAAAGCACGACGGAGCGATCAAGCCAGGTGCGATGGAGGGTGGCGAAGTCTCGATCTCCGATCCGCCTCAAGTCGACGCCACGCATTTCCGCGCCGAACGCAGGGCCGCTCGGAACAATCTCGATGCGAGAGCCGGCTCCAGCTTCCGGCAAGGCATTTTCAACGGTCATGCCCGCACCGTCCGTCCAGCAACCCGTCTGCAGAGGACATGCCGCTTATCCAGCGCCACAATCCGACGCTCCTCGAATGACGAGGGCTCCGCACGAATGGTGGACCAATTCGCCTTGAGGGACAAGCCGGTTTGCCGGCCGCGGATCATGACGCCCGCCAAGTCGAAGGTCCCCGTAACCGATTAATCCGCAACTCCCGCCTTGGCCCTAGGCCCTCTCCTCTTGGGCGTCTCGGCCCATTCGTTCACGCGCTCTCCAAGATCCCTGAAATTCTGGTGCATCTGCTCAAGCGCAAATCCGAGAGCGAAGAAGCGTTCGGCCGCATCGGCGGGCAAAGTTCGCGTGAAACCTTCGCCGCGGAGTGCGGCGGTCTCGGCAGCGTAGGCATTCAGTGCCGATTCCACGTTCTCGAGCGAGGGCGGCTCCCGACGCGCCAGAAGTGCCGCACCGCTCGCGCGCAAGTAATCGGCTGCCGCCGCTTCAACTTGCGCCAGTGGCGATCGAAGTCGCTTGAGGAAGGCCTCGGGTAGCGGCACGAGGGTTACGCGCCCAATCATCACGAGGTCGTGGCGCAACCTCAAGAGCGTGCGCAACAGCGGTCCGGTGGCAGGCTCCGCCGCGAGACGCGCGGCGCGCTCGCGTTCGGCCTCGGCGCCGATTGTGTTCAATTCTGCCAGGGCTTGACCGATGTGATCCTGGATACGGTGGAGCGAGGCCATGTCCAGACCCTGGCTCAAGCCCGCAAGCAGCTCGCCAAAAGCGCCTGCCATCTGATCGAGCGTCCGGGCCGCCGCCGCGATTGCCAAGCGGTGGGCGTTGGAGGGCAGGATGAGAAACGAGACCACGAAACCGACGATGCCGCCGAGCGCAACCTCGAGCACCCGATCAACTGCTGAAACGACCGGGCTCGCATGCGTAATTGCGGGGAGCAAAATCACGATCACGGCGGTGATGGGCGCAACTCTAAGGCTGGGGTTTATCGCCGCGATGAGCGCAAGCGGGGCCACCGCGATGGCGAGCACCAGAAGCAGGGCGCTTTCATTCACAGGTGGAACCAGCACGGCGACCACGGCGCCATAAACGGCCCCTCCAAGCGTGCCGGCAAGATAATCGATGGTTACCTTGAGCGACTGACCGACACTCACCTGTGTCACGATGATGGCCGTCAATACCGCCCATAGCGGCAAGGGAAGGCTCAAGAATTGCGCGAGGGCAAGGGACAGGACGGCGGCGACCGTCACCCTGAATGCCAGTCCCAACTGCATCCGGCGATCACGGAGCCATGTCCAGAATCTCGTGAGCATATGCTTCAGCCCCTGCTCAATGGGTCCGCCCGGCCAAACGCTTCAAGGCGGGCAATTTCGCGCGCGCCTGTACGCCCGCGCGTGCCTCTCACGCGAGTGCTGCGAAATCGTCGAGCAGGGTCGCGATGCGCCCCGAATCCCACTGCGTCATGATGAGCTCGGCGCGCCGCGTTGCCTCGCGCTGGTCGAGGGTGCGGATGCGCTGCTTGATGCGCGGCAAGGCCGCGGTCGGCATCGAGAGCTCGCGGATGCCAAGCCCGAGCAAGAGCGGGGTATAGCGCGGATCGCCCGCCATCTCGCCGCAGAGGCACAAGGGGATGCGCGCGCGCAAGGCCGCCCCCGTGGCGAACTGGATGAGGCGCAGCACGGCGGGGTGGAGCGGATTATAGAGATAAGCCACCTGCTCGTCGCTGCGGTCGATGGCGAGGGTGTACATGGTGAGGTCGTTGGTGCCGATCGAGAAGAAGTCTGATTCCATGGCGAGCGCGTCGGCGGCAAGAGCTGCCCCCGGCACCTCGATCATGACCCCGAGCTTGGGCAGCTCGGCGGCCATCTTGACACTTTGGCGCCTGAGCCGCGTGTAGAGCTTCTTCAAGAGCTCCCTGACCTGCCTCACCTCGCCCACCGACGCGATCATGGGGAGCAGGATGCGCACCTCGCCATGCGCGCTCGCGCGCAGCATGGCCGAGAGCTGGGCCTCGAGCAGTTCCTGGCGCTTGAGCGAGAGGCGGATCGCGCGCAGGCCGAGGGCGGGATTGACCGCGGGGCCGATGTGGCCGCCAAGCGAATAGGCGAGCTTGTCGCCGCCGACGTCGAGGGTGCGGATGGTGACGGGGCGTCCCGCCATGCCCTCGACGAAGGTGCGGAGCGCCAGGTATTGCTCCTCCTCGCCGGGCAGGTCGTCGCGATTCATGAAGAGGAACTCGGTGCGCAGGAGCCCGATGCCCTCGGCCCCCACCGCGCGCGCGTGCTCGAGCTCGCGCGGCAGCTCGACGTTCGCCTGGAGCGTGATCTCGACCCCGTCGCGCGTCACCGCCGCCACCTTGGCGAGCCGTGCCAAGTGGCGCTCCTCGCGCTGGAAGGCGCGCCGCCGCTCCTCGTACTCGGCAAGCGTGATCGGCGAGGGATTGACGACGACGCGCCCGCGCGTGCCGTCGATGATCACCTCCGTTCCCTGTGCCGTGCCGCTCAAGAGGCCGCCCACCCCGAGCACGGCGGGAAGCCCGAGCGAGCGCGCCATGATCGCCGTGTGGCCTTCGGCCCCGCCGAGCACGGTCGCGAAGCCGCCGATGTGGTCGGGATCGAGGAGTGCCGTGTCGGCCGGCGTCAGCTCCTCCGCGATCACTACGCTGCCGTGGGGCAGGGAGGAGAAGGCGTGATACGGCCGCAGAAGCAGGTTGCGCACGAGCCGCGTCCCCACCTCGCGGACGTCGTCGGCGCGACTCGCCAGGTAATCGTCGCCCATCTGGGCGAAGCCCTTGGTGATCTCCAGGGTTTCCGCCTGCACCGCGGCCTCGGCGTTGATGCGCTCCGCGCTGATCCGCCGCTCGGCACCGCGCAAGAGACGCGAGCCCGTCAGCATGCGCAGGTGCGCGTCGAGCAGGATGCCGAGCTCCTCGCCGGCCGCACCGCTCAAGGCCGCCGCCTTCACCTTGAGCTTGTGGAGCTGCTTGCGGGAGCGCTCCGTCGCCTCCTTGAGGCGCTGGCGCTCGGCCTCGATGCCGCCCTCCTTGAGGTGATACTCGGGCACCTCGAGCGCACCCGCCTCGCGCACATGGGCCGGACCGATCGCGACGCCCGGAGAGACGCCAAGGCCCTGGAATACCCGCTCGGCCGCAAGCGGCGGCGGCAGAGCGGCCGCCCGCCCGCGTCCCTCGCCCTTGCGCCCCGCCGCTTTGCCGCTCTTGGCCGTCATTCCTCGCCGAACCTTCCCTCCACGAGGGCCTCGAGTGCGTCGAGTGCCGCCCGCGCCTCGGATCCCACCGCCCTCACCTCGATCGCCGTTCCCGGGCCCGCCGCCAGCATCATGAGCCCCATGATGCTGAGGCCGGACACCGCCATGTCCTTCTTCACGACGGTGATTTCCGCATCGAAGCCTTCGGCGCACTTGACGAAGCGCGCCGCCGCGCGCGCGTGGAGCCCGCGTTGATTCTTGATCAGGAGCGTGCGGCTCTCGCTCGCCTCCGTCTTGGCGGCCGCGTCATGACCGGCGCTCCTTTCGTTCATCGCTTGTCCTTCTCCTCGGCGAGGAGGGCCGAGGCGACGTTGATGTACTTGCGGCCGGCCTCCTGCGCGGCCGCAACCGCTTGAGGCAGCTTCTCGGTCGTGCGCACGCTCGCGAGCTTGATGAGCATGGGGAGGTTCACCCCGGCGATGACCTCGACCTTGGCATTGTCCATGATCGAGATCGCCAGGTTCGAGGGGGTTCCGCCGAACATGTCGGTGAGCAGCACGACCCCGCTCCCGTCCTCGACCTGGGCGACGGCGCGCAGGATGTCCTCGCGTCTTTTCTCCATGTCGTCGTCGGCCCCGATGCACACCGCTGCGATGCGTTTTTGCGGGCCGACCACGTGCTCGAGCGCGGAGATGAACTCCTGCGCAAGATTGCCATGGGTCACAAGCACCAAGCCGATCATTTGGTATCCTTCTGTTTGCCCCCCAGCTTCGCCCCGCGCCGCGATGCGGATGCGGCATTCGCCCTTGCCGCTCCCGCCATGCCAACGCTCATCATTAGGCGTCCTGCGGCCGGTCGATGTCACGATGGATGAGCGTGGCACGCCGGCCGAGCCCGGCGAGCCACGCGGCGAGCCGCTCGGCGACCACGACCGAGCGATGCCGGCCGCCGGTGCAGCCGACCGCGATTGTGAGATAGCTCTTGCCCTCGCGCTCATAGCGCGGCAAGAGCGGCGCGAGCCATGCCTCGAGGCCGGCGAGGAAGGAGGCGAAGGCCGGGTCGCCTGCCACGTAGTCTGCGACGCGCGGCTCCAAGCCGGTGAGCGGCTTGAGCTCGGGCACGTAATGGGGATTGTCGAGGAAGCGCGTATCGATGACGAGGTCCGCCTCCCGCGGCAAGCCGCTGCGATAGGCGAAGGAGACGACCGTGACGGCGAGCCCGGCGCCGCGCTCGAGCGCGAAATAGCCGCTGAGTGCCCGCTTGAGATCGCCGAGCTTCATGACGGTGGTGTCCAACACCACGTCCGCGCGCTCCCTCAAGCGCGCGACCATTTCGCGCTCGCGCCTGATGCCGTCGGAAACCGGGCGGTCGTCGGCGAGCGGATGGCGCCGGCGCGTCTCGGTGAAGCGGCGCTGCAGCACCTCGTCGTCGCAGTCGACGAAGACAACGCTCGCCGCGACGCCGCTCAGGGCCGTGAGCCTGTCGACCTCGCGCAGAAGCGGGTCGACGGCGAAGTCGCGCGTCCGGATGTCGACGCCGATGGCAAGCGGGCGGGCCGGGCGGTCGCCCGGACGCACCAGGCTGGCAAGCAGCGAAAGCGGCAGGTTGTCGACCGCCTCGTAGCCCAGATCCTCGAGCGCCTTGAGCGCCGTCGAGCGTCCGGCACCCGAGAGCCCGGTCACCAGCACGACCCTCGTCTCGTCCCGCCGCCCGAGTGCGGTGCCTTGGGCACGGCGGGAATGTCGCGCCTCGAGCGGAGGTGCCGCTTTGCTCATGGAGCGGCCAATGCGCGCCGGCCCAGGCTGCGCACGGCCAAGCGCACCTTGGCGGCTGCCGAGACCTCGGTCGCGACCAGCCGAATGAGCGGGATGTCGATGCCGAGAAGGTTCGAGAAGCGGGGCTCGGGGAGACGCTCGATATCTTCCAACCCGACGAGCTCGACGACGAGCTCGAGCGGGGCGGCGGCGACGGCCGGGACCGTAACGATGCCGACGCCGCGGACCTCGAGGCGCCCGGCGATGGGCTCGGGCGCCGATGCGGTGAGGACGCCCGCCTGCTCGTTGAGGTCCACCCGGTCGTCCGCCACCAGTCGTGCGCCCCCGTCGATGAGCCGCAACGCCAAGTCGGACTTGCCCCGCCCGGAAGGGCCGCGCAGCAGCACCCCTCGTCCATCAATCTCGACGCAGGAGCCGTGGATTTGGATCATGAACTCCCATTCCCGCGCGCGGTCTGGACAGCGGCCGGCGGTCGGCCGCTCTCTTCGCTGCCTGCAGCGTTTCGCGAAGCCCTCCGCGAGGCCTGCGAAGAGGGCCAACACTTTGATTTTGTGCCGATTTCCCGGCTCGCGAGACTCCCAAAGGCGGCTCACGAGCCGGGGAATCGGCACCCGGCCCGGGCCGGGAGGGTGGCGTCGCCCGCGCGCGCTGTCAATGCCGTGGTGGCGAGCCTCGCCCGCGCTCGCGCGGCAGCGTCACGATGAAGCGGGCGCCGTTGACGCGGCCTGAGCGGTCGTGCCGGTTCTCGGCGCGGATGGTGCCGCCGTGGGCCTCGACGATCTGCTTTGAGATCGAGAGCCCGAGGCCGGAATGCGTGCCGAAGGTCTCTCCCGGCGGCCGTTCCGAATAGAAGCGCTCGAAAATGGCCTCGAGCTTGCCCTCCGGCAAGCCCGGCCCTTCGTCCTCGACAGTGACCTCGACCATTTCGCCCGTGGCGCGCAGCGCTAAGCCGACGACGCCGCCCGGCGGACTGAACGAGAGGGCATTCTCGATCAGATTGCGGAACACCTGCGCCAGCCTGCCCTCGACGCCAAGCACGGCAAGGCGCTCACCCGCAAGGGGTGCTAAGCGCACGCGCGCGCCGCCCGGCGCGGGTGCGGCGTAGTAGACCTCGACGAGGGTGGCGAGCAGCCCGCCGAGGTCGACCGGCTCCGCCCTGGCGTGGGAAAGCTCCGCATCGAGGCGCGAGGCGTCCGCGATGTCGGAGATCAGGCGGTCGAGCCGCCGCACGTCCTCGACGATGATGGCCATGAGCCGGCGCTGCTGCTCGGGCTCCTTCACGCGCGCCGCGGTCTCGACGGCGCTGCGCAGCGAGGAGAGCGGGTTCTTGATCTCGTGCGCCACATCGGCGGCGAAGCGCGCGGTCGCGTCCATGCGCTGGGAGAGAAGCTCGGTCATGCGCCTGAGCGCCTGCGAGAGGTCGCCGATCTCGTCGCCGCGCGCGGCCAGATCGGGAAGCTCGCCCGCGTCTCCCTCGCCGGGGCCGATGCGCTCGGCCGCCTGCGCCAGGCGCCGGATCGGGCGCACGATGGTACTGCCGAGGTAGACGGAGAACAAGGTCGTCAGGAGAAGCGCTATGGCAAAGGCCTTGAGGATGTCGAGGCGCACCGCGCGCATGGCGGCATCGATCTCGGCGCTGCCTTGCGAGACCATGAGAGCGCCGACCACGCGCTTGTAACGTTGCACGGGCACCGCGACCGCGAGCAGCATGCCGCGCTCGCCGTTGTCATAGACCGCGTGTGCGTCAACGCCCGTGAGCGCCTCGCTCACCTCCTCATAATCGCCCGAGTGCTCGACCGCGAGCTCGCGGTAAGGGGGCAGCGCGCCGAAGCCCGGAACGGAGTGCAGCAGCCAGTGATAGGTGCGCTCGAGAAATCGGCCGAGGGGGGTCTCGGCGGCCGGGGGAGGCAACTCCTCGACCTGGACGGGTCCGCCCTGAAGCGTGAGGTAGCGGCTGTCGCCGATGAGCTGGCCCGAGGGCAGGAAGAGCCGCGCGCGCGCCTTGGTCGGCTCGATGAGGCGGCGCAACAGGATACGGCTCTGCTCGGGCATGAGCTCGAGGGTGTCTTCGCCGTTGCCCACGACCGCGCTCTCGCCGAGTGCCGCCGCGAAGATGCGGGCCTGGGTGGTGAGGGACTCGAGTTCGGAGCTGATCAGGCTGCGTTGATAGGCCCCGAGATAGGCGAGCCCGATCACGAGAATGATGAGGGCCGCGACATTGAGCAAGAGGATGCGTCGCGTGAGCGGAGAGAGGAGCCCGAGCCGCCGCGTGCGCCGGCGCCACAGGCGCACGAGCGCCGGTGCTGTGCGGCGGCTCCGCCCCTGCGCGACGCGCCGTTCCGCCTCGCTTTCCGCGAGCGTAGTTGCTTGCTCCTCGGACCTTGTGTCGACCGCCATGGCGTGTGGGGCTGAGCTGCCGTCAGCTCTCCTTATAGCGGTAGCCAATGCCATAGAGCGTCTCGATCTGGTTGAAGCTGTCGTCGGCGGCCTTGAGCTTCTTGCGCACGCGCTTGATGTGGCTGTCGATCGTGCGGTCGTCGACGTAGATGTGCTCGCCGTAGGCAGCATCCATCAGCTGGTCGCGGCTCTTCACCAGGCCGGGCCGCTGCGCCAGCGCCTTGAGAATGAGGAACTCGGTGACGGTGAGACTGACGGCATGGCCCTTCCAGCTGCACAGGTGCCGGCCGGGATCGAGCACGAGATCGCCGCGCACGACGGTGCCCTCGCCGTTGCCGCCCTCGGCCGAGCCTTGCGCGAGCTCGCTGCGGCGAAGGAGCGTGCGGATCCGCTCGATCAGGAGGCGCTGGGAAAAGGGCTTGGTGATGTAGTCGTCGGCCCCCATGCGAAGGCCCAGCACCTCGTCCACCTCGTCGTCCTTCGAGGTCAGGAAGATGATCGGCATCGCCGTGGTCTTGCGCAGGCGCGCGAGCAACTCCATGCCGTCCATGCGGGGCATCTTGATGTCGAGAATGGCGAGGTCGACGGGATGCGCCGCGATGCCGCGCAAGGCCTCGTCGCCGTCGCTGTACGCGCGCACGGCGAAGCCTTCCGCCTCGAGCGCCATCGAGACGGAAGCGAGAATATTGCGGTCGTCGTCGACGAGCGCGATGGTCCGCTTGAGCGGCATCGCTCCCCTCTCGCGCGACCGGGAGGTGTCGGGATTTTCGCGCACCGCTAATTACCGCCCCTTTTGCCCTTATCGTGCTCAAATATTGGGTCGGCGGCACCCCATGTCCAGCGCATTGACGGCAGGGGCGAAGAAGGGGAAGGTGGCCGCCATGGCACCTGACAGCGCTCAGCCGCCGCCGCCGGGGATGCAGGCGAGAGCCCTCGTCCGCGCCTCCGAGCGGGCGACCCTTGCCACCAACCTCCAGCGCGAGGGGGTGGAGGGCTGGCCTTACGCCTCCCTCGTGCTGGTGGCCACCACCCCCGACGCCGTACCCCTCCTCCTGCTCTCGGACCTCGCCGACCACAGCAAGAACATCGCCCGGGACGCGCGCGTCTCGCTCCTCTTCGACGGCACGGCCGGGCTCGCCGAGCCGCTCACCGGGCCGCGCGTGACCTTGCTCGGCCGGGCTTCAGAGACGCGCGACGAGGCTCAGCTGGCGCGCTATCTGCAGCACCACCCGAGTGCAGAATCCTACGCCGGATTCAAGGACTTCCGCCTCTATCGCGTGGCCGTCGCGGAGGCCCATCTGGTGGCCGGCTTCGGCCGCATCCATTGGCTGCAAGGGGGCGAGGTGCTTTACGAGAGCGCGGCCGCGGCAGCGCTTGCTGCCACCGAGGGGGACATCCTCGCCCACATGAACCAGGACCATAAGGAGGCTTTGGCGCGTATGGCCCGGCACCTCCTGGGGCTCGACGGCGAGGGCTGGCTGATGACCGGCATCGACCCCGAGGGCATCGACCTGCGCGCGGGCGGGCGGGCCGCCCGCCTCGCCTTCGCCGAGCCGGTCCATGACGCCGCCCAGGCGCGGGCTGCCCTCGTGCGGCTCAGCCGCGAGGCCCGGGACAGGACCTAGTCCCGCGCCTCTTACGGTGGCTCGTGCGGGTTGCGCGGGGCGGTAGCGGCTTGTATGTTCGCGGCCTGCGGCGCCCGTGGCGACGGCGGCGCGCGAGGGGCGTCCGAGGGTAGAACGCGGCGGGGAGGGCAGCGTGCAGCAGGTGGGTCCGGTCATCGCTCGCCATGGGCTGAGCCATCACGGCCTGCGCAGGATTCGTACTGCCTTCTGGAACCTTTCGACGCCCGCACTTTACGAAGAGGCGATGCGCCGGGGCGAGGGGCTGGTGGGCCAGGGCGGCGCCTTCGTGGTCGAGACCGGCCACCACACCGGCCGCTCCCCCAACGACAAGTTCATCGTCGAGGAGGAGACGAGCAAGCACGACATCTGGTGGGGCAGCGTCAACCGTCCCATCAGCGAGGAGCGCTTCGACGTTCTCCTCGAGCACGTGCTCGGCCATCTCGAGGGCCGCGACGTCTTCGTGCAGGATTGCTACGCGGGAGCCGATCCCGCCTACCGCCTGAAGGTGCGCGTCATCACCGAGGGAGCCTGGACCAGTCTTTTCGCCCACAACATCCTCATCCGCCCCGCGGCCGAGGAGCGCGAGCACTTCACGCCCGACTTCACCATCCTTCAGGCGCCCACCTGCCAGGCCGATCCCCAAAGGCACGGGACGCGGAGCGAGACCTTCATCCTCGCCAACTTAAAGCGGCACCTCGTCGTCA
>JBKQRV010000008.1:0-26558 GCA_052143835.1 Alphaproteobacteria bacterium | reverse complement strand
GGAGCGATCGTAGGCGCCGCGATTCTCAGCCGTCCACATGGAGCACCCCCTTGATGCGACTCGGGTGCCCCACAATGAATCACAACCGATTCCCCAGACTCAAGAACTTTCCGACCGGACACTTAGGCGTCAAAATTGTTTCAATAAACACCAAATCTCCAAATTCACGCTCTATCGCAAGTAGTGCGGTCCAAAGCTACTCGCTGGATAGGGCCATCTTAGCACGAAACGCACCCTGAGTGGCGCTCATGAACTCGACCGACGATCTTAACGTGGCGTATGCCGCCTGGCTTCGGGATTGCGCGCGAACCGCCAGCGCAGAGAAACGCGTCATGGCTACATGGGCGCTGGGAGAGAACAAATGACAAGCAATCTTGAGGTAGCAGCCTGGATCGCGGGGATTCCCGGTCGAGCAGGATGTGGAAGCGACGGTAGGCGAACCCTCGACGGATCGCCGCCCGCTCCCGCGGCCGCGTGCGGATCACATCGTCATCCGGCCGGCGGTTGCGATAGCGGGCGGAGCTGCGCTCGGCGCCAAGGGCCTTGACCTCGATCGCTTGGAAGAATTCGTCGCTCGACGTGAGCGAATGGACCGGTCTCGACGAGTCGGAGAGCATGCCGGTCGCGCGTTTGAGATCCTCGAGGAGCGCCTTCACGGCGACGTTCGCTGAGAGGAAAAGCGCCGGGTCGCCTGATTATCCTTCTGATCGAAGAGAGATCTCAGCATCCCGTAGTTGACGCAACCTTGGGCTCGTCTATATTGCCCTCACCCGCTCGCGACGGGAGAGGCGGCGAATAGGCGACTTCGAGACATGGCTACGCTCGAGGAAAACAGGACTAACTGGGCGTGCTACGATTGGTCGTGCGAGGGCGATGAGTGGTCCAGCCCGTGGGGGACGGTCGAGCAGCAATGGGTTACCACCGTCTACCCGCGCATTCGCGGCGCGCTTCCCGCGGCTACGATGCTGGAGATAGCGCCTGGCCATGGCCGGTGGACGGAATTCCTCTTGAAGCATTGCGAGCGTCTTTACGCCGTTGATATCGTCGAGAGCAGTGTTGCCCATTGCCGACATCGCTTTGGCGCGCGCACGCACGCGAGCTTCCATCTCAACGACGGCATGTCGCTACCGATGATTCCCGACGACAGCATCGATTTCGTCTTCAGCTTCGATTCCTTGGTCCACGTCGATGCGAGCGTCATTACTTCCTATTTGCAAGAACTGGCGCGCAAGCTCGCGGTCGGCGGCTTGGGGTTCATCCATCACTCGAATCTCGGGGCTTATGTTTCCGGTGGAAGATTGATGGTTTCGGAAACGCATGGGCGCTCCCCCGACATGACAGCACCGCGCTTCGCCGAGATTTGTGCTCGGACCGGGCTGCGTTGCCTTGCGCAAGAAACCGTGAACTGGGGTCGATCTTATCTGCTCGACTGTTTCTCTTTCTTCGGGCGACCGGCGACAGAGCGCTCGAGCGGCGATCCTCCCACGCTGTTTCGGGAAAACTCCAGGTTCCACGAAGAGGCCGAAAACGCCAAGTGGATATCTTCTCTCTACCGGGCGCTTGAGGGTAACGGCCGCTAGCTGCCTCTATTCGTGACGGGCATTTCCTGCTATGGTTAAAGCCCCTCAATGTCCGCGCCGAGATGTTTCAGACGCGCGTCCGAGTTCCGGACCAAATGTGTCTAGAAAGGGTAACTTGAGGGCGAAAGCCCGTGTAATGCCGAGGCGAACCCCGAGCTCTTCCGCATGGCCATGAAGATGGCGACAGGTTCGGGCAAGACCACCGTCATGGCGATGATCATCGCATGGCGGGCGGCCAACAAGGCGCGGCACTCGTCGCCTGGCTCGCGTCCAAGGATTACTCCTTCTCGACGGGGCCACCTTCGACATCTGGAGCGGCCGCGCGACATACTGAACGGTGCCAGGACCGCGCGGGTGGGAGGGCCCAGGGCTTCCCCGAGCTGCGATTGTCGTCGCCCTCGTGGTATCTTGGGCGCCGATCGGGTTCCTCGCGTGATGGCGTGACGCGATGACGGCTCTTAGCGACTCCACCCGGCGGCTGGCCCCGCCGTTGGCAGCGGTGGCGGTCACGCACCTGCGGAATGTGTTGCGCAAGATGCGGAGCGCCTTGCGCCTGATCCGGCGCGGCGATTTGCCTGCCTTGCGCGCGGCCGCGCGCGCCAATTTTTGCCCGCCCCGCCGAGCGGCGGCGTCCCTTGACCCAGCTCTGGCGCGGGCCACCCCGGACCTTCCCTCCGCGGCTCTCCCGCCGCATGCCGGGCCGAGCTTCGCCGGTACGGTCTGGATCGGCCGCGGCGAGACGGCAGAGCGAACGGCGCTAGTCGCGCGCTTGACGGAGAGCCCGCCCGCCGCCCGCTCGCCCGTGGTGACGGTGGTTATCCCCTGTTACAACTACGGCCGCTTCGTCGAGGAAGCCGCGGCGAGCGCGCTCGACCAGACGATCGGCGCGCTCGAGGTCATCGTCGTCAACGACGGCTCGAGCGATCCGTGCACCATCGAAGCGCTCGATCGCCTGAACGATCCTCGCGTGCACGTCATCAACCAAGCCAATGCCGGATTGCCGAGCGCCCGCAACAGCGGCATCGCTCGGGCTCGGGGAAAATACATATGCTGTCTCGATGCCGACGACACTATCGAGCCGAGCTATCTTGAGAAGGCGGTTGCCGTCATGGAGCGGCGGCCCGATGTGGGCTTCGCCTATTCCTGGGTGCGCTTCTTCGGCGGCGAGGACATGGTCTGGCAGACAGCACCCTTCGATCTCGACCGCATCGTCAAGGAGAATCACGTCAGCGTCGCCGCCGTATTTCGCCGGGACCTCTGGGCCGCCGCCGGAGGCTATTCCCCGCTCATGCGCGACGGCTACGAGGACTGGGAGTTCTGGGTGCGGCTCGGCTCTTTGGGAGTCGCCGGCTGGTGCCTGCCCGAGCCCTTGCTGAACCATCGACGGCATGGCCGCTCGATGAGCGATGAGGCGCTCGACATACATGAGGAGCTCGTCGGACGCATCCGCGCCCTCAATCCCGAGGCGTTCGACCCGGCCTTCCGCGAACGCCTCAAGGCGGCCCGCAAACTCAAGGGCAATTCCGGGCGATGACCACGAGCGCCAATTCCGCTCCAGCCCAGAGCCGCCCCCGGCTTTTGGTCGTTACCGACGATCCCGGCGTGGGCGGCACCGCGGAGGTGGCGCGCCGCATCGCCGTCGGCATGCGCGATCGCTATCAGGTGTTCCTCGCGCGCAAGCTCGGCGACGACTCGGAGGCTATGAGTCGTCAACTCGCGTCCGAGGGCGTTGCGCTCGTCGAGCTGAACGTGGATGAGGCAAACCTCTGGCGCGCCACCTTTAATTACCGCGAGCCGGCGCTGCTGCTCGCGCGTCTTCAGCCGAACGTCGTCCTCTTCTGCGACGCCGCGATGATCGCATCCTCGCTCGCGGCCAAGCAAGCGGCGGCCGAGGCAGGCATCCCCTATGTGAGCGTCATCAACAACCTCGGCGGAGATTTCGCCGCGCGGTACGCATCCGTGGCCGAGCACTACCGGCGCGGGCTCGAGCGCGCCGCGGCGATCGTCTTCGTCTCGCAAGCGACCCGGCAGCTCTTCGAGGACGCCTTCCGCGACATCGCGACGCCGCGCGTGGTGATCTACAACGGCCGTCCGCCCGTCTATTTCCGTCCGGTGGATCCTGCAATCCGCCGGGAGCGACGCCGGGAGGTCGGTGCCGACGAGGACGATATCCTGTGCCTGACCGCGGCGCGCGTCGAGCCGGAAAAGGGCCAAGGGCGCAGCATTGCAGCGCTCGGGATGCTCGCCGCCGAAGGCCGGGCGCGCGGCCTGAGGCTGGCGTTCGCCGGCTCGGGCGATGCGGCGCATCTCGCAGAGCTTGCCGGCGAGATCGAGCGTTGGCAACTCGGCGAGCGGGTGCGCATCCTCGGCCAACGCGACGACGTGCCGCAACTCCTTGATGCCGCCGATGCCTATGTCCTGGCGTCGGACATGGAGGGCATGCCCCTTTCGATCATCGAGGCGATGGCGAAGGGCCTGCCCGTGCTGGCGAGTGCGGTCGGCGGTATTCCCGAGCAGCTCGCCGACGGCGCCGGTCTTCTGCTGCCGGCGCCGGCAGACGACGAGCGCACCCATGTCGGCGTGCTGGCCCGATCGTTCGCGCGCCTGACCGAGGACCGGTACATGAGCGCTCAATTGGGCGGTGCCGCAAGAGAGCGTGCCGAGCGCCTGTTCAGCGAGACGGTGATGCTCGCGCGCTATCGCGCGCTTCTTCAGGATGTCGCACGCGCTCCGCGCACGCCGGCGGTCGGTGCCTCCGGCGAAAGGTGGAGGATTGCGGGTAAGGTGACGTTGGATTTCCGCGATAAGGCGCGCATCTGGAATTATCTCGGCGACGGCTGGTCGACAAGCGAGGCGCAGGGCATCTGGACGGTCGGCAAGGATTCCCATATCACCCTTCCCGTGGTCCCCAACGGCCACGACGCGCTTTCGCTCGTCTTCGAACTGACCCCGCTCGTCACTGCCGCCCACCCGGCTCAGCTGACCGAGGTGGTGATCAACGGGCGCTCCGTGGCGTCCTTGGAACTCACCGAGGCGTTGCGCCAGCGCGTCCCCGTGACCGCCGAACTGGCGCCGGACGAGCGCACCCTCGACGTCCGTCTGGTCAATTCCCGGGCGATAGCGCCGCGGCGCCTGGGTGTGGCCGCGGATGATCGGGAGGTGGCAATTTGCCTCCATTCGCTCACTATCAAGCCACGGCAACTCTGGCCGCTCGATGTCCGCATAGCCTGTAACGATGCGTCCTTCCCCGAGGAGTGCCTGGTGTGGGGCTGGTCGGGTCCCGAGCCGTGGGGCAGGTGGAGCGACGGCACGCGCGCGCGCCTGTCGTTCGCGTTGGCGGCTGCGCCGGAGCATGATCTCGAGCTGCTCATCGAATTGGGGACCTACACGACTCGACGGTGGCAGCGGCAGAGAGTGCATTTCTCCATTGCAGGGCACGTGTGCAAGGAAGTACGTCTCAAAAAATCGCGGCTGCCGAGTAACGTGACCTTGAGGATACCGCGCGAGCTCTTGTCGACCCGCGTCACCGTCGATATCGACGTGCCCGAGCCCGTGGTGCCGGCGGCGTACGGCGCCTCGGACGACATCCGGGCACTCGGCGTTGCCCTTCACGCCGTCACCATGCGAAAGGCAGGGCGGCACTCCGGCTTGAACCCCTTGGCGCGCAAGCTCCACAGGGCGGAGCGATAGGGCCAATTGGCGCAAGCGCTCCCCCCTCGCGGCCAGCTCGTCTTCGACGTGACGAGCCTCGCGCGCTGGGTCGGTCCCGCCGTCGGCATCGTCCGCGCCGAGCATGCGCTCGCCAGCTACGCGCTGAGACGGCAGCCCGAAATCGTCTTGTCGTTCTGCGATCCGCAAACGCGATCGTTTCGTGCGCTCAAGCGTGAATGGGCGAAGATCGTGATCGGCTGGAAGGGCACGACGGACTTCACCCATGTCGACAATCGCTGGCAGCATAGCCGGCTGCAGAAGCTGCTGCCCTCCTTCTACCCGGCGGTAGCGGCGCTCGAACGCCGTCGTCTTGCGGCAAAGTCGAGTACCGCGGCGCGAGCGATGGAGGCGTTGCAGCAGCTGCTATTGGCAAACCGTTATCTGAAGCGATACCTGCATCTTTTCGCGGACCCCCATGGCGGTCCGCATGCCGTCATTCCCTTCGATGTTGCCGTCGATGGGGCGCTGTCCCTCGGCCCAGGGGACACAATGGTGTCAGGAGGCATGGACTGGTACCACAAGGACATCGATATGGTCGGTGAGCTCAAGCGGCGTTACGGGTTTCGCTACGTGGTCCTCTGCTATGACATCCTTCCCATGACCTCGCCCGAGTTCTTCCAGCCCTTCGCTGTCGAGATGGTAGGCAAGTACTGGGACAAGATGTTTCAGCTAGCGGACGGGGTCATCGTCAATTCACGCTGTATCGAGTCCGATGTGCGCCGCTATTGCGAGGAGCGCGGAATTCGCCCGGGCCGCATCGAGGTCCTTCGACTGGGATACGATCCGCCCCGCGCCCGCGCGCGGGCCGCGACATCGCTGCCGGCCGGCCTCGAGCCGGGGCGCTTCGCCATGCTCGTCAGCACGATCGAGCCGCGCAAAGGCCACGGCATGTTGATCGACATCTGGCGGCGGCTCCTTGCCGAGGGCGTTCCGCAGCGCCATCGCTTCAAGCTCGTCTTCGTCGGGCGCCTGGGATGGATGGTGGATGACGTTCTCGAGCAGATCGCGGATTCCGCGTCGTTCAATGGCACGCTCATCCATCTTTTGGGCCTCAGCGATGCGGCCCTCGCGGACCTCTATCGGGGAGCGGCATTCTGCCTCTATCCCTCGCTTTACGAGGGCTTTGGCCTCCCCATCATCGAGGCTTATTCCTACGGCAAGGCCGTGATCGCGTCGACCGGCGGCGCCATTCCGGAGATCGCCGGCCCTTTCTCCCCTTGCCTCGAACCGCGCGATCCGGCGGTCTGGTACGCCGCGATAAGGCGCTGGATCGAGGAGCCCGCCGCGCGCGCCGCTTACGAGGCGCTTATCCGCGCCCGCTTCGCGCATCCGACCTGGGACGAGGCGGCAGAGCGCATCTTCGGCGCTGTCGGTGCGCTTACCGCCCTTCCTCGCTGAGAAAGAGGGACGGCGGGTGCTGCTGCGTGCATGAGTGGCAGGATCGCGACCGAGAGCACGAAGCGGACACCGAGCGCGAATCAGACCTCGTTGAAGGAAAGCACGAAGGCCGTGCGCTCGACGAGCGGCGCCACGAAGGCTTTGGTCGCTTCGTCGATGTCGCCGTTAACGGTGAAGAGCGCATAGGCGGTGTGCCGCTCGACGAGATAGAACTGCCGAACGCGAAAGCGTGCCCCCCCAGCCGGCGCGACGGCCGTGGGGCAAGCGAGATAGCCGCCGTCTCGATGTCCGCGTAGGTTAGGGAAACGCTCCGGCAGACGGCGCGCCCCCGGTGATCGGCATTTGGAGCGAGAAGGCGGGCTTGATGTTCGCGGCCACGACATGGCGCTGGAGCCGATCGAAGTACGACGAGGGCGTGCTGCGTTTCGTCGAATGGTACCGCGATTATCACGGGTTGTGAGCGCGCGCCTGAGCGCCGCGCGTCCCCTCCGCGGGTCTTACCGACCGTAATCGTCGTGGATGCGGATGATGTCGTCCTCGCCGAAATACTTGCCCGTCTGGACCTCGATGAGATCGAGGGGGATGTGCCCCGGATTCTCCAGCCGATGCACCGAGCCCACGGGGACGTACGTCGATTCGTTTTCGTGAAGCGTGAATACCTTGTCGTCGATGGTGACGCGTGCCGTGCCGCGCACCACGGTCCAATGCTCGGCGCGCTTGGCGTGCTTCTGCAGCGAGAGCTTGGCGCCAGGCTTCACCGTGATGCGCTTCACCTGGTGGGAAGGACCGGCGTCGATGCTCTGGTAGCTGCCCCAGGGGCGATCCACCTTGCGGTGCTGGATCGCCTCGGGGCGGCCCTCGCGCTCCAGTCTTTCGACAAGCTGCCTCACGTCCTGGGCGCGCTCCCTAGGCGCCAGCAGCAGGGCGTCCTCCGTCGCGATCACGACCAGTCCCTCGATGCCGATCGCGGCCACGAGGTGGCCGTCCCCGCGGATGTAGCTGTCGCGCACGTCGAGCGTGACCACGTCGCCGATCAGCACGTTGCCCGCATCGCTGCGGTCGCCGATCGACCACAACGAGGACCAAGAGCCGACGTCGCTCCAGCCGATATCGGCCGGGACCACCACGGCGGCTTCGGTTCGCTCCATGACCGCGTAGTCGATCGAGGTCGACGGGACCTCGCGGAAGGCATCGCCGCCGAGGCGGAGAAAATCGAGATCGTGGGAACTCGCCGCGAGGGCTGCGCGGCAGCCTGTGAGAATGGGCCGGGCGAGCCGCTCGAGCTCGGCGAGATAGCTGTCCACCCGGAAGAGGAACATGCCGCTGTTCCAGTAATAGCCGCCTTGCGCCAGGAATTTCTCGGCGGTGGCGCGGTCCGGCTTCTCGACGAAGCGGGCGATCTTGAAGCAGCCGGGCGCCCTGTTGAGCGCGGCACCCGCCCGAATGTAGCCGTAGCCCGTCTCGGGTTCTTTCGGCGTGATCCCGAAGGTAACGATGGCGCCGTCGCGGGCCGCGCGGGCGGCCTTCTCGACCGCGGCAAGGAAGCCCGCCTCGTCCAGAACGACGTGGTCCGACGGAAGCACGAGCACGAGGGTGGAGGGCGAGCGCTCGGCCGCCATGAGAGCCGCGACCGTCACCGCGGGGGCAGTGTTGCGGCCAAGGGGCTCGAGCACGATCGCATGCGGCGCAACGCCGATCTCCCGCAGCTGCTCAGCGATGGCGAAGCGATACTCTTCATTGCAGATCACGACCGGAGGCTCGAAACGCGCCCCTTTGCCGACGCGCAGGACCGTCTCTTGCAGCAGGCTGTGTTGCGAGACGAGCGGCAAGAGATGCTTGGGGTATGCCTTGCGCGAGAGCGGCCAAAGACGGGTCCCGGACCCGCCCGAAAGGATGACTGGCTGGATTTTCCCGTCCATGGGTCCTGCTCTCACCGGTTCCGCGCGGGCCCCTTATACACCAGCTTTCGCTCGCGGCCTACCCGGTAGGAGGCCGGGGAGCGGCCTGGGTGAGCCCTTTCGGCCGCGACCGGAGGTGCCGCCTGCCGCCGAGGGCGGCGCGCGCCGAGGCTTGCCCGCGCCCTCTTCGATTGACAAGCGCGGACGCGAAGGTTACGAGCCTGTCTCCGGACCGGCTTTGGGCCCGGCCATCTCGCGCGGGCCCTCGGCCGCGCTCGACCGGGAGCGACATTCATCCCCTCCGCGCAGCACAGCATGACGAGCTCTCCGCGCATCGCCGTCGTCGGCCTCGGTTATGTCGGTCTGCCGCTGGCCATCGCTCTTGCCCGGCACTTCGAGGTGGTCGGCTTCGACATGGACAAGGCGCGCACCAAGGAGCTCCTACGCGGCCACGACCGCACGGGCGAGGTGAGCGAGGCGGTCCTGCGCGCGAGCCGGCTCGCGATCGTGAGCGAGCTCGAGGCGATCCGCGGCTGTCAGCTCTTCATCGCCACCGTGCCGACGCCGGTCACCGAGGACAAGCGGCCGGACCTCACCGCCGTGCGCGCGGCCTGCCGCATGATCGGCAGCGTGATCGCGAAGGGCGCCATCGTGGTGCTGGAGAGCACCGTCTATCCCGGCGTCACCGAGGGGATCTGCCGCCCCGAGATCGCCGCGGCCTCCGGGCTTCAAGGCGGGGTCGACTTTCACGTGGGCTATTCGCCCGAGCGCATCAACCCGGGCGATCGTCTGCACACCGTCGATCGCATCGTCAAGGTGGTCGCGGGCGAGACGCCGGAGGTCACCGAGCGGCTGGCGGCGATCTATGGCGCCATCAACGGCGGTCAGATCCATGCCGCCAAGAGCATCAGGACCGCCGAGGCGGCCAAAGTGATCGAGAACGCCCAGCGCGACATCAATATCGCGTTCATCAACGAAGCGGCGATGATCTTCAACAAGATGGGCCTCTCGATCCATGACGTGCTGGCGACCTCGTCGACCAAGTGGAACTTCCTCCCCTTCCTGCCGGGCCTGGTCGGCGGGCATTGCATCGGCGTCGATCCCTTCTTTCTCGCGCACCTCGCGCACAGCCTCGGTCATGATCCGGAGATCATCCTGGCGGGCCGGCGCATCAACGACCGCATGGGCACCTATGTCGCGAACGAAATCGCCAAGGCGCTCGGCGCGCGGCGCGGCGGGGCTGACGGGGCGCGCATCCTGGTGCTCGGCCTCACTTTCAAGGAAAACATTCCCGATCTGCGCAACAGCAAGGTGGTCGACCTCGTCCGCGGCTTGCGCGCGCGCGGCCACCGCGTAGAGGTCCATGATCCTTTCGCCGATCCCGACGAGGCCAACGGGCTTTACGGCATCGATCTCCTGACGAACCTTGCGGGCGTTGCCGGTTATGACTGCGTGGTGGGAGCCGTCGCCCACGATGAGTACCGCGCGCTCAAGCCGAGCGACTTCGCGCGCCTTCTGCGGACGGATGGCCTGGTCGCGGACGTGAAGGGCATCTGGCGCGGGATCACGCTGCCGGCCGAGACGGGGCGCTGGGAGCTTTAGGCCCCCGCCGGCGGAGTTTAGCACCATGTGGCGTGAAATCGGGACGAGACAGGCTCGCCGGAACATCCGGCCTGCTTGCACCGGCGCTGCGGCTCCGGCGAGCGCGGGCATCAGGCAGGGGTGGATGACGCGATGATGCGGGCCGTCTTTCTCGATCGCGACGGGGTGCTCACCGAGGAGGTATATTACAAGCGCACCGGACGTTGGGAGGCGCCGCTCGTTCCCGAGGACCTCGTGTTGCGGCCGGGGGTGGGGGCAGCCCTGCGCAGCCTCGCGGACGGCGGCTACGCCCTCTTCCTCGTATCGAACCAGGGCGCCTTTGCGAAAGGCAACACGACGCTTCAATCGCTGTGGGGGGCGCATCGGCGGCTGATCGGCCTCCTCGCCGCCGAGGACGTGCGTCTCGAGGACTGCTTTTACGCTTTCGGCCATCCAGAGGGGGTAGTGCCTCATTTCTCGGGGAGCTCGGTCGAGCGCAAGCCGAGTCCCTATTTTCTCCTCGTCGCGGCGGCGCGACACGAGATCGACTTGAGCCGCTCGTGGATGGTGGGCGATCAGGACATCGATATCGCGTGTGGCCGTGCCGCGGGCGTGCGCACGATCCTCGTCGCCAATCCGCACGCGGGGGAGCGGGCGTCCCGCTCGAGCCCCGACTTCCGTGCCGGCGACCTCGGGGAGGCCGCGGCGATCATCGCGCGCTTCTGCGCAGCCGGTTAGTTGCTTGTGACGGGTAATGATTTGCGATACAAGGCTCTTGGCGGCGGAAGCTGCCGGAAATCCAAGGGAAGAGGAACATGCCGAAGGTCCAATCGCTTCGCATAAGGCTATTTCTTGACGGCGCCGAACTTCAGTCGATGAAGGAAGCCGTGGCGTCGAATCCCTTGATTAAGGGCTTCACCACCAATCCGACGCTCATGCGCAAGGCCGGAGTCACGGATTATTCCGCCTTCGCCAGGGAGGCGATCGCCGCGGTAGGCGGGCGCTCGATTTCCTTCGAGGTCTTTTCGGACGACTTCGACACCATGGAGCGGGAGGCGCGCGAGATTCACACTTGGGGCGGCAACACCTATGTGAAGATCCCCGTCACCAACACGAAGGGCATCAGCAGCGCGCCGCTCATCCGCAAGCTCTCGGCCGAAGGCATTCCGCTCAACGTGACCGCGATCCTGACGGCGGCGCAGGTACGCGAGGTGGCGGCGGCCCTTGCCTTGAAGACGCCGAGCATCGTCTCGGTCTTTGCCGGGCGGATCGCCGACAGCGGCGTCGATCCCATGCCGATCATGCGCGAGTGCGTAGGCATTCTCGGCAATCGCCCCAAGGCGGAATTACTGTGGGCGAGCCCGCGCGAGCTCTTGAACATATTCCAGGCGGAGGAGGTCGGCTGCCACATCATCACGGCGACAAAGGACGTGCTCGCGAAATTGTCGCTCGTCGGCAAGGACCTGTCCCAGTATTCGCTGGAGACGGTCCAGATGTTCCATCGCGACGCCCACGCCGCCGGCTATCGGCTCGTGCCCCCCATCAAGGCGACGAGTGCGGCGTGAACCCCCTTGGGGCCGTGCCTCCCTCGGGCGGCGCGGCCATTTCGGGCTTCCATCCCCGGGCCTTTTAAGGCTATCTATGGCCTTGCTGCGCCGCGAGAATTGCCGCCTGCGGGGGTGCTGTGGGGCGCCGATGGGAGGTCGCCTCGGCGGCGCCCCTGGCACCACCACCATCGGATAGACAAGGAAGCGTCGAGGTGCGGAAAGTCGCGTTGATCACGGGTGTGACCGGCCAAGACGGCGCCTATCTGGCGGCCCTCTTGCTCAGCAAGGGCTACGTCGTCCACGGCATCAAGCGGCGGGCATCGTCCTTCAACACCGGGCGCGTCGAGCACCTCTACCGCGATCGGCACGAGAAGGGCGTCTCCTTCTTCCTGCATTACGGCGACCTCACCGATTCGACCAATCTCATTCGCCTGGTCCAGGAGACGAAACCGACCGAGATTTACAATCTCGCCGCTCAGAGCCATGTCCAGGTCAGCTTCGAGACGCCCGAATACACCGCCAATGCGGACGGCCTCGGTACGTTGCGCCTCTTGGAGGCGATCCGCATTCTGGGCATGGAGAGGACGGTCCGGTTCTACCAGGCCTCGACGTCGGAGCTCTACGGTAATGCCAAGGAGGTGCCGCAGCGGGAGACGACCGCCTTCCATCCGCGCAGCCCTTATGGCGCGGCCAAGCTGTACGCCTATTGGATCACGGTCAACTACCGCGAGGCTTACGGCATGCACGCCTCCAACGGCATCCTCTTCAACCACGAGGGGCCGACGCGGGGCGAGACCTTCGTCACCCGCAAGATCACCCGCGCCGTGGCCGCGATCGACGGGAGGCTGCAAGCGGTGCTTTATCTCGGCAATCTTGACGCCAAGCGCGATTGGGGCCACGCCCGCGACTATGTGGACGGCATGTGGCGCATTCTGCAACAGCCGGAGCCCGACGATTACGTGCTGGCAACGGGCGAGACGCACTCGGTGCGCGAGTTCGTGGAGCTGGCCTTCAGCCATGTCGGGCGCACCATCGAGTGGCGCGGCAAGGGGGTCGACGAGCGCGGCATCGACGCGCGAAGCGGCGCCACGCTCGTCCGCGTCGACCCGGTCTATTTCCGCCCGACCGAGGTGGACCACCTGATCGGCGATCCTTCCAAGGCGCGCGCCAAGCTCGGCTGGCGGCACAGCGTGAGCTTTGCCGAGCTCGTGCGGGAGATGGTCGAGTGCGACATCCGCGCGCTTGCCGAGGAGAAGAGCGCAGAGGCGGGCGGGAGCGTGGTGGCACCGGCGCGCCGCGTCGCCCGCATCCACGAGGCACGCTGACGATGGCCTCCGAAGTCGCGCTCATTCTCGGTATCTCCGGCCAGGACGGCGCCTATCTCGCGCGTCTCTTGCTCGAGCGCGGCTTTGTCGTGCACGGGACCTCGCGGGATCGGGAGATGGCGAGCTTCGCCAACCTCCTCCGCCTGGGTGTCGGCGAGCGGGTGCATCTCCACTCCGCGGTGCCGAGCGACTTCCGCAGCGTGCTGCAGGTCATCAGCAAGGTGCGGCCAAGCCGCATCTTCAATCTCGCGAGCCAGTCCTCGGTCGGCCTTTCCTTCGATCAGCCGGTCGAGACACTCGACAGCACCATCGGCGGCACGCTCAATATCTTGGAGGCGATGCGCACGCTCAATCTCTCGGCGCGCTTCTACAACGCCTCCTCGAGCGAGTGCTTCGGCAATACCGATCGGAATCCGGCAGACGAGGAAACCCCCTTCCGGCCGCGCAGTCCCTACGGCGTCGGCAAGGCGGCGGCCTTCTGGGCGGTCGCCAACTACCGCGAGGCCTACAACCTCTTTGCCTGCTCGGGCATCCTCTTCAATCACGAGTCGCCGCTGCGTCCGACCCGTTACGTGACGCAGAAGATCGTGCGGGGAGCCGCCGACATCGCCGAAGGTGCGGCCGGCCGCCTCAGCCTAGGCGAGCTCGACATTGCCCGCGATTGGGGGTGGGCGCCCGAGTATGTCGAGGCCATGGCGCGCATGCTCGAGCTCGACCGGCCTGAGGATTTCGTGATCGCGACCGGCAAGCTCAGCACGCTCGAGGACTTCGTGAGCCAGGCATTCGGCTATTTCGGCCTCGACTGGCGCAAGTATGTCGAGATCGATCCCGAGCTCAAGCGGCCGTCCGACATCCGCGTGAGCGTCGGCAATCCGGCAAAGGCCGAACGCCTGCTCGGCTGGCGCGCCGAGACCATGATGCCGGCGCTCGTCGACCGCCTGCTCGATGCGGAAATGGAGCGTCGTCGAGCCGAGTACTCGGTGCCGAGCAACGTACGGGCGGCAGCCGGCGAGTGAAGCGGGATCGGCAAGCCGATGGCTGAGGCCCAAGGGGACCGAAGCGGCGGCCGGCGCCCGTCCGGCGCCGGGCCGGCGTTGAAAGCTGAGGGGGCCGGCGCGCTTTGGCCGGAATTGCGACCTTCGACATGGCGGTAGTGACCACAGCGCATGGTGCGAGCCTGTCTGGTTCGGCCGCGGTCAAGCTGCCCGGCACGAGCGGCGGCGCTGTCGGCTGGCCGCGCATTTCCATCGTCACGCCGTCCCTCAATCAGGGCGCCTTTATCGAGCGCACCATCAAGAGCGTGCTCGACCAGGGCTACCCGAATCTCGAGCACATCGTCGTCGACGGGCTCTCCACCGACGAGACCCCGGCGATCCTCGCAAGCTTCGGCCATCTCATCGTCGTTCGCGAGACCGACCGCGGTCAGGCCGATGCCGTCAACAAGGGCTTCGCGCGCGCTACCGGCGACATCCTGGCCTTCCTCAATGCCGACGACACGCTCGAGCCGGGCACGCTCAAGAGCGTCGCGCGCGAGATCGACCCGGGTGCGGGCCGGCATGTGGTGATGGGACGCTGCCGTTTCATTGACAAGGATGACCGCTTTCTCGGCATCGAGCACCCGTCGGCCTTTGTCGGCCACGAGCGGATGCTGGCGATCTGGCTCGGCCACTGGCTCCCGCAGCCGGCGATCTTTTGGACGCGCGAGGCGTGGCAGCGCACCGGTCCCCTCGATCCGAGCGAGAATTTGGTGCTCGACTACGATTTGTTTTGCCGCATGAGCCGGTATTTCGCCTTCTATCCTGTGGACCGTGTCTATGCCAACTACCGCCTCCACCCGGCCTCCAAGACTGCGCTAAACGACGAACGCACGCGGCTCGAGCGCTCGATCGCGGTGAGCCGGCGCTATTGGGGACCATGGTGGTCCCCCCTGCGCTGGCGCCTTACCCTCTCGCTCTGGCGTTACCGCCTCGACCGGGTCGGGCGCGGCCGGGCGCTCTTGCGCCGCGCCGCGGCGGAGCGGGAAGCGGGAAACTGGCTCGGCACCGCCCTATACGGCATCGCCGGCGCCGCCCTCGTGCCGGGGATCGCATTCTACGTGGCGGTCTACCCGCCGTTCCGGGTGCGGGCTTCAGGCTATGCCAAGGCCCTCATCGCGCGCCGCCTCGCCCGCGCGGCCGCGGCGGCCGGCGTCCAGATCGGCCGGGCTGAGGACATTGCCAGAGCACCCTCGCCGCAGACGCTTGCCTATATGGCCAACACCGCCGCCTGGAAGGACGGCTGGGCCGGCCCACGACTTGTCCTCGTGGCGGAGCCGCCCGCCGGCACGCCGGCATTGCGCCTCTCGGGAGAAGCGGACCTCGCCTGGTTCCCGGGGCCGCTCAAGCTCACGATACGCCTCGACGGCGGGATCACCCGCGAGCTCCTGATCACGGCCGACGGGCCGTTCGCCGTCGATCTTCCGCTGCCGCAGGGCGGCAGCGCTCCGGTCGTGGTCGAGGTCATCGCCGACCGCTGGTACGTTCCCCACTGGTTCCGCCGCAATCGCGACTTCCGCCCGCTGGCCTGGCGCTTCGTCGGCTTGACGCCCCTGCCGGGCGCGGCAACGAAGCCCTGACGGGAGTCGCGGAGGCTTCTGCCATGACGGCGCGCCCCCTTATCTCGATCATCACTCCGGTCCTCAATCGCGCCGCCATGATCGGCGAGGCCCTCGCCTCGGTGCAGGCACAGGGCCTATCCGAGGTCGAGCATATCGTGATCGACGGCGGCTCGACGGACGGAACGGTCGAGTTGCTCAGGGGTACCGCGGGCATCCGCTGGCAGAGCGAGCCCGACCGCGGTCTCTACGACGCGATCAACAAAGGTCTGCGGCTCGCGAAAGGCGAGATCGTCGGCCATCTCAATAGCGATGATATCTATCTGCCGGGGGCGTTCACGGCGGTCGCGGCGGCACTCGCCGAAAACCCGGATGCCGATGCCGCCTGCGGCGGTGCCGTCGTGGTCCGCCGCTCATCTGCCGGAAGCTGGGAGGTCGCGCGCAGCATCGAGGACGTGCGCATCAAGCGGCTCGACTGGCGAGCGCTCACGCGGGGCGTTCCGATCACCAATGCGCGCTTCTTCCGCCGCAGCTGGTACGCGCGGGCCGGCGAATACGATACGCACTATCGGCTGGCCGCCGACCGCGAGTTCCTCATCCGCTCGCTGGTGCTCGGCATGAAGACGATCCCGCTCGCCCCCGTCGTCTACCAGTACCGCCTCCATGGCGCATCGCTCACCATCAACGACGATAGCCGGGGCAACCGGGCCCTGCTCGACGAATACCTCGAACTCGCCGGGCACCTCATGGCGAGCTCGAACCTCCCCGGCGGCCTGCGGCGCGCGGCGCGGGCCTGGTATGCGGCGGAGATGGCCCGGCTTGCCTGGCAACAGGCCTGCGCCCACGAGTGGGTGCCGACCGGGCGAACGGCACTCACGGCGATCGGGCGGCTGGCATTCGGGCAGCGCCGTGCTGCAAGCGTGGCACCCACTCGGGCCGAGCGCCGATGACCATGCGCGGCGGGTCGCAGCACAGGCCGTCTGTCCTGGTAATCAACCCGGACCTGCCGCGCTATGGCGTGAAGGCGCACGAGGTCTGCAATACGATCGGCTTGAGCGAGGATTTCGACGTCGGCTTGGTGACCCAGCTCGCCAAGCCGGCCGACTGGGCCGATGTGCGCCGGCTCGAATCGCGCGGCATCAGCATGTATATCGCCGAGCCGACCGACGGTGCCGGTGCGGCTGCGCTGGCCGCGGGGGGGAATTTCGTGCCGCGTGCCCGGACGCATCCGCGACTGCGCGCGCTCTTGCGCGGCAGCTATGGCTTCGCCTCGCTCTTCCTGCCGCGCCCGTCCGAGGTCTACAACGCCCGTCGCACGCTCGCCAACCTCGCGGGGCCGCTGCGTCGCGCACTCACGGAACGCCGCTGGGACGCGTTCGTCATCATTCAATCGTGCTTCGCCGAGTGGCTCGATTGGCTGCCCACCCATACGCCGGCGGTGATCGCATTGCACGACATCCGGACCATGGTTTGGCGCCGGCACGCCGCGGTCGCAGACCGGTTGGCGTGGAAGCTCCGCGCTTGGGTCACGGCCGTCAAATACCGCGCTTACGAGGGACGCTTCCTCCGCCGCTTCGCCGGCGTCATCTGCCTGAGCGACGTCGATGCGACGCTGGTCGAGCGCTGGTTCGGAATAGCAGCTCCCGCCGTCGTTCCCTTGCCGGTCGATCTCGAGTATTACCGACCGAGTCCGCCGTCGGACGCCAAGCCCAATGCTCCGGTCCTGCTCTTCCCCGGGGTGATGAACCACCCGCCCAACGTCGATGGGGCGCTGTGGCTCGCGCGCGCGATCTTCCCCCGCGTCCGCGAAGCCCACCCCGAGGCGCGTCTCGTCATCGCCGGCATGCTGCCCCCACCCGAAATCACCGCCCTTGACGGCCGCGACGGCATCAGCGTGACGGGGGAGGTCGCCGACATGCGTCCCTACTTCCGGGGTGCCAGCGTCGTGACGGTGCCGCTCCGCATCGGCAGCGGTGCCCGCAACAAGATTCTCGAAGCCTGGGCCAGCGCGCGCCCCGTGGTATCGACCACCATGGGTGCGGAGGGGCTCGCCGTCGCTCATGGACGCGATCTCTTGATCGCCGACACCGCTGCCGATTTTGCCGCCAAGGTGGCCGAGCTCGTGGAGCAGCCGGAGCGGCAAGCAGCCCTCGTAGCCGGGGGACTTGCGAGCGTGCGCCAGCACGCGCCGGCTGAGGTGGGCAAGCGCTACCGCGCCGCGATTGCGGCGGTGACCGCAAAGGTGTCCGCAGCGCCGCGCGGCCCGATGCGCATCTGCATCGACATGCGCTGGATGTCGCCGGGGAGTGCGGGCGGCATCGAGCAGCAGGCGCGGGCGTTCGTCGAATGTCTGCTCGAGATCGACAGCGTCAATCGCTACACCCTCATTCTGCCGCCGGAATGCACCGGTGACTTCGATCTGCGTGGACGTCCGAATTACCGCATCGTCTATCGCAGCTCGCCTGCCGCCGATCTGCGGCGCGTGGGGCGCGCGCTCGGCCGGCGCCTGGGTGCTGCGCTTGGCGGCAGCTCCGCGCAATGGCCCGAGCGCTGGGCGCTCGGCGATCTGCACCGTCTCGACGCCGATCTCGCCTACTCCTTTCCCGGCTACATCCATCCCGATCTGTGGGGGCTGCGCCACGTCGTGTCGGTCCCCGACATCCAGCACGAGTTCTGCCCGGAGTTCTTTTCTCCCGAGGCGTTGGCCGAGCGCAGCCGCTTGTTCGACCAGACGATGGAGCGGGCCGAACATATCTGCGCCATGTCCGACCACACCCGCCAGACGCTGATCGAGCGCCTCGGCATCGAGGCCGGGCGCATTTCCGTGACCCACCTCGCCGCCAGTGCGGATTTCCGGCCGGCGGCACCGGGCTCAGAGGCGCGGACCGCAATATTCCTCGAGCATCGCTACGGGCTCAGGGCGGGTTCCTACTTCTTCTTTCCCGCGCACACGTGGCCGCACAAGAACCACGTGACGGTGATCCGGGCGCTGGCGCGCCTGCGCGAGCGCTACGGTGTGCGCATGGTGCTCGCCTGCACGGGCGGGGAGCGCGAGGCGCACGCGGAGCTCGTCCGCCTGGTGGCGGAACTCGGGTTGCGGGAGCAGGTGCGCTTCCCGGGCTATGTGCGGCGCGAGGACATGCCGCGGCTCTACCATGGTGCGGCGGCGCTGGTGTTCCCGTCCCGCTTCGAAGGTTTCGGCATGCCCGTGGTCGAGGCGATGGCCTGCGGCACGCCGGTGATCTGCGCCGATGCGACGAGCCTGCCCGAAATCGCAGGGGGCGCCGGGCTCTGCCTTCCCCCGCTCGACGTCGAGCGCTGGGCCGAGGCCATGCACCGCATCGTGGCCGACGCCGCGCTCCGCCAAAACCTCATCGCGCGCGGCTTCGAGCAGGTGAAACTCTTTTCCTGGAAGCGCTACGCACTCGGCACGCTCGCGGTGCTGGCGGCCGTCAACGACGGTCCCACCAGGGTCACCCGCGTCATGAGCGGGCACGCGGTGGGGGCGCGTTGATGGGCGGGCAAGGCGGCAACTTGCGCATCGGCATCATCGGCTGCGGGCTGATCGGGCAGAAGCGCGCGCAAGCGGCGCTGGCAAGCGGCCACCGCGTCACTTATGCCGCCGACATCGAGATCGCGCGCGCAGAAGCGCTTCTGAAATCCGCGAAGAGCGACGGCCGGGCGGTTGCGGATTGGCGCGCGGTGCTCGACGGCCGACCCGATATCGTGGTGGTGGCGACGACGCACGAGCACCTGGCCGAGATTTCGCTCGCGGCGGCGGACGCCGGCTGTCACGTGCTGGTGGAGAAGCCCGCCGGGCGCCGTGCGGCGGAGTTGGCGCCCGTCATTGCGGCCGCCGAGCGCAACAAGGTGGTGGTCAAAGTCGGCTTCAACCATCGCTTTCATCCGGCCTTCCTCAAGGCGAGGGAGATCGTCGACGCCGGCGCGCTCGGGCCGCTTTTCTTCGTGCGCGGCCGCTACGGCCACGGCGGCCGCATCGGCTACGAGAAGGAATGGCGCGCCAAGCCGGACATCTCGGGTGGCGGCGAGCTGATCGATCAGGGCTCGCACCTCATCGATCTCGCGCGCTGGTTTCTCGGCGACTTCGCCGAGGTCCAGGGCATGCTGGCGACCTATTTCTGGGATATGCCGGTCGACGACAATTGCTTCGTGGCGCTGCGCACCGCCGCCGGACAGGTCGCCTGGCTGCACGCGAGCTGGACCGAGTGGAAGAACCTGTTCTCGTTCGAAATCTACGGGAGGCACGGCAAGCTCCACGTCGAAGGCCTGGGGGGTAGTTACGGCACCGAGCGACTCGCGTTTTACCGGATGCTGCCGCAAATGGGGCCGCCCGAGACCACGAGCTGGGAATTCCCGCCGCCCGACCGCTCGTGGGAGGCGGAATTCGCCGAGCTCGTGAACGCCATAGCGGGGGGCCGTGAGCCGCTCGGCAGCATCCGCGACGCCAAGGCCAATCTCGAGATCATTGGCAAGCTCTATGAAGGGGTGGGGCGATGATCATCACGCGAAGCCCGCTGCGCGTGACGCTGGGCGGTGGGGGCACCGATCTGCCGTCATACTATCGCGAACACGGCGGCTTCCTCATCGCGGCGGCCATCGACAAGTACGTTTACATCACGCTGCACGAGACCTTCCAGGCGGAGTACCTCATCAAGTATTCGAAGCTGGAGCGCGTCGCCGATGTAGAGAGCATCGAGCACCCGATCGTCCGCGAGGCGATCAAGCTCGTGCACGGCAGGAGAGGGGAGGCGCACCTGGAGCTCACCAGCATGGCCGACATCCCGGCAGGCACCGGCCTCGGCTCCTCGGGCAGCTTCACCACCGCGCTCCTCAAGGCACTGCATGCCTACGGGAAGAGCTTCGTGCCGGCGCAGGAGCTCGCGGAGCAGGCCTGCCATATCGAGATCGACGTGCTGGGCGAGCCGGTCGGCAAGCAGGACCAGTACATCGCCGCCTATGGCGGCATCGCCTGCCTCCGCATCGATCCTTCCGGCCGGGTCGATGCCCAGCCGCTCAAGATCTCCGACGAGACGCGCTTCAACCTCGAGGACAATCTGCTGCTCTTCTTCACCGGCTATTCGCGCAGCGCCGGATCGATCCTTGAGGATCAGGACCGCCGGACGAAGGAGTTCGACAAGGCGATGATCGAGAACCTGCATTACGTCAAGGAGCTCGGCCTGCGCAGCAAGGAGGCGCTGGAGGCGGGAGAGCTCGGCCATTTCGGGCGCCTCATGCACGAGCACTGGGAGTACAAGAAGCGCCGCTCGGGCGGCATGTCGAATCCGGATATCGACAAGTGGTACGAGCTTGCGCTGGCCAATGGTGCCGTTGGCGGCAAGCTGATCGGCGCCGGCGGCGGCGGCTTTCTCATGTTCTACACCGAGGAGAAGGCGCGGCTGCGCCATGCGATGCTGCATGCGGGCCTGCGCGAAGTGCGCTTCCGCTTCGATTTCGAGGGCACCAAGATCGTGGTGCAGTAACGGGAATGGCGCGAGCCCTTCCGCGCGCCGCTGCGGTTCTTTCGAGGGCAAGAGGGTTGACGTGAAGCGCGCGCTACCCACCGTCGCCATTCTCGCGGGCGGTCTCGCCAGCCGGATGCGGCCGCTCAGCGAGAGCGTCCCCAAGGCGATGATCGAGGTCGCCGGCGAGCCCTTCATCGCCCACCAACTGCGCCTGCTGCGACGCGAGGGCGTCCGCGACGTCGTGCTCTGCCTCGGCCATCTCAGCGAGCAAGTCCAAGCCTTTGTCGGCGGCGGCGGCCGTTTTGGCCTCGCCGTCCGCTACTCCTCGGACGGCGCGCGCCTGCTCGGAACCGGCGGCGCCTTGCGCACGGCGCTCAAGCTCCTGGGTTCTTACTTCCTGGTCCTTTACGGCGACAGCTATCTCGATGTCGCCTTCGCGCCGGTGGTCGAAGCCTTCGCCGCGAGCGGCCTCGACGGGCTCATGACCGTCTACCGCAACGAGGGACGCTGGGACGCGAGCAACATCGTGTTCGAGGCGGGGCGCATCCTCTTCTACAGCAAGACAGAGAAGCGCCCCGACATGCGCCACATCGACTACGGCCTCGGTATTCTCAAGGCCGAGGTGCTGGAGCGCTACCCGCAGGGAGAGCCCTTCGATCTCGCCGATGTCTATGCGGCACTGGTGGCAGCAGGACGCCTCGCCGGCTTCGAGGTCCAACAGCGCTTCTACGAGATCGGCTCGCCTGAAGGGCTTGCCGCGACCGAGGCCTATTTGCGGCGTGGCGCCGCTTCCGCCAACAGCTCGAGGGATGCCGATGGCCGATCCTGACGATCCTTGCCCGGAAGTTTCGGCAGGCTACCGCCGCCTGGCCGCGGAGTTGCCCGATTATTTCAGCAATCCGGACCCAGCGGGCCTCGTCATCCTCACCGGCGATGAGGAGCTGCGGGCTGCCGAGGCCGAGATCGCCGGGCGCCTCGCCGCCAGCGGCCTGCCCCGCGATTGGGCCCGCGCCGGGGTCTACTACGAGGACGCGTGGATCTATTGCTTGCGCGACGTCGTGCGCTTTCCGGACGGCAGGCTCGGCACGCACCACCGGATCATCCACAAGGACGGTCCGGAGAGCGTCGCGATTCTGCCGCGCTGGCAGGGCCGGCTCGTCCTCCTGCGCCATTTTCGCCACGGCTTGCGCGACTGGGCCCTCGAGTTCCCGCGCGGCAGCGGGGAGCGCGGCCGGTCGGCAGAGAGGATGGCACGAGAGGAGCTCCGCGAGGAGCTGGACGCGGAAATCATTTCGCTCCGCCCGCTCGGGCTCATCTTTCCCCAGAACAACCTGATGAGGACGCACCTGCGGCTTTTCTTCGCGGAGATCAGCGCCTTCGGTTCGGCCAACAAGGCCGAAGGCATCGCCGAAGTCCGTACGGTAACGGTCGCCGAGATGGAGCGGCTGATCGATAGCGATGTCGTCACCGATTCGACGTCCGTGGCGCTCTTCGCGCGGGCGCGTCTCAGGGGCTTGCTGTGAGCGGGAGTAGCGCCACCGGCCGCGGACCGCGCCCGGGCGCTCACAGGCCCAAGTCCGGTGCCGACCGCTCTCTGGCGGCATACCGCTCGCTCAGCGCGGAACGCGGCGAGCTGTTCTCGAATCCTCCCGGACGCATATTCGAAATCCTCACTGCGGGGAAAGATATTCGCCGGGCGCAGCAAGCCGCGAGGAAAGCCAGGCTCCAGCACGGACTCTCGGCGAGCGACCTGCGGGTGGGGGTGCTTCTCGAGGACCCGTATCTTCTTGTGATGCGCGACGCGGTCAGGTTCCCCGATGGGCAAGTCGGCCTCTACAACAGGATCGTGGCTCCGCCCAACGTGGTGGTCCTGCCGGTTCTCGGCGACCGGGTGGCACTCATCTACCGATTCCGGCACGGCACCCGGAGCTTTCACTATGAGGCGCCGCGCGGCGTGGCATCGGGACCGCATCCCTACGAGGACGACGCCCGTCGCGAGCTTGCGGAGGAAATCGGCGCCGAGGCCGCCGAGTTGATCGACCTTGGCGAGCTCCATCCTTATTCCGGCATTTGCAACGAGGTCATGCGCCTGTATTTCGCCAGGATAAATCGCATCGGCGAGCCGGATCTCCATGAGAGCATTGCGCGGATATCCCTGTTCTCCGCAAGAAAACTGGAACAGGCCATCGCCGGTGGCGCGATAACGGATGCGCCGACGCTGGCCGCGACATTGCGCGCGAGGCTCTTCGGCCTCCTGTGACGAGCGCGCGGAGGGCACTGCAAAAGTAGCTGCGCTTGGGCGGTATATGCGTATATGAATAGCGAGGCGAACCACGATGACAACCCAGAGGCCGCGCGATCGCGGGGGCCCGCTCATGAAGCCTAGCCTTCCGACCCGTCTCGTTCCGCTCATGGCGCTCGCGCTCGTTATCGTCGTATTGCGGTCGGCCGCGGCCGATGATACGAGCCAGCAGGTCCTGGAACAAATGGCGGACGCCTACGAGAACGCCTGGTGGGCTCGGCTGCTCGGCTGGGTCGCGCTGGCACTCGGTGCCGTCAATCTGATTGCCCTTGCCTTCATGGTGCGCGGTCTCGCGCGGCAGGGCTGGAGCCTGCTTGGGCAATCCGAATGGCCGATCCTTGCGATTCGCCGGCGCCAAGCTGCGCTGAGGCGGAGCATCGGGGAGCTCAACGCCCACTTCGAGGATATCAATGCCGACCGCCCGCGCGTGAACGACATGCTGAAGACGGCCGGCGATCAGCTGCGCATCGCGCAAGAGGCCAAGGAAGGGCGGGATGCGGGCGGATGACAGCGCGGCAAGCTCGCGCCGACCGCCGGCGCGCCGTCTTAAATTCAGTCGCGGGTTCGCGCTCGGCTTGGCTGGAGGCGGGGTTCCGAGATGAAGGATGGAGTGGGGGAGCCTGCCAATCGCGCAAGGAGCGATCGGCTCAAATGGACGCTCCTCGCGGTCTTCGTGTTTGCGCCCGTCGGCGCCTTCGGCTTGGCGGTCGTCGGCGTCAATCTGTTCCTGCTCGGCTCCGAGCTGGTGAAAATCCTGACATGGTGAATGGCGCGCTTCAGCCGGCGTGGGGCGAGCCGGGCGGCTTTCAGTCCGATCCCGAGGCGGCGTGCTCCCTGAGCGCCATCGTCGCTTCGATGTCCTCCTCCGTGGCCTGCAGCTGATCGCTGATCGACTGCATCAGCTCAAGGAGCTGCTTGCGATCGGCCTCGATGTCCTGGAAATGGACGTTGAGCTCGCCGATGCTCTTGCCGAGGGCGATCTGGCGGCGGCGGATCCTTCGAACCGGCCATTCGGCGGCGCCGAGCAGGCTCGTGCCGAAACCGGCAAGGCGCAGCACTACGAAGCCGATGATGACCAGATTGACGCCGCCCAGCACGACCGCCGTCCAGCCGAGCGCCCGGGCCTGCACGGCCGCCTTGTCGGCATGCTGGGCGTGCTCGAGGATCTGCACGATCGGCGGGTCTTCAGCGCGGGACTGCGGCGCAAGGACGCCCGTCCCAATCGCGACGACGAGCGGGAGCAGAAAGCCGAGGAAAAGACCGCGTTTCATCGTGATCTACCAATGGTTGAGAGGCCACCGGCCAGTCGGGTTTCTATACTGCATGAAGACGCAATACGCAATCGCGGCATGGCTTCTCTCACCCCCGCGCGCGCTTGGTGAGGGTCCAGCCAGGCTCGAACTCGAGGATCGTCCAGTAGTAATCCCCCGTGTAGCCCGCGCGCCCGAGCAGCTCGCGCCACTCGTCTGGCCTGAGGTAGGTCTTCGCCGTCAGCATCCAGTCCTCGAACAGCTCGCGCTCCACGGGCGTGCGGTAGGCATCGACCTGGATGAACCCGGCGCGCGGCGACACGCGCTGCAGCTCGCGCACGGCCTCGAGGCAACGCTCGGGCTCGAGGTTATGAACCGTGTTGATGGCAAGCGCCAGATCGAAGCTGTTGTCCGCGAACGGCAGGCGCTCGCAGCTGGCCCGAACGAGGCGGCCGGCAACGCCGGGGTGAGCGTTGCGGATGGCGTACTCGGAGATGTCGATACCCCACGCCTCGATGCCGGGGAGCACGTCCAGCAAATCCTTGATGAGGAAGCCCTTGGCGCAGCCGATGTCGAGCACGCGGCTGCCGGGCTTGAGGCGGTAGAGATCCACGAGTCGCTTGGCGACCGGGACCCAGCGTCCGTCATATCTGTAGCCGCCGTAGCCTTGCGCGCGCGTGCCGTCGAAATACTCGAATCCGAACTTGAGCGCCAGGCGCCGGCTTTCCTCCTTGTTCGCCTTGCGCGCGTCGATGTCGCGCACCGCTTTGGGCGCCGATTCCAGGAGGTTGATCTCGCGCATTCCCCGCCGTTTTCGCTGAATTGCGCCTGCAATCAAGCGCGCTCCGCGTCCTGCTTGCCGTCCGCGCGCAGCTGCCGTTGATAGCATGTGATCTATCGCGTTGCAACGAGCGGCCTGCTGCAAGACTGCTGCCGCCTGGCGGCCGAGATCGGCGCTCGGTGCTACTCCGCCTTAGGAGTGGCGTCGAGCTCGGCGGCGCAATCGAGTGCTGCGATGCCGTAGAACGGCAGAAGCTCGCGGTCCCACGCGATGTGGAGCGGTCCGAGCCCCGCGTGGCTGTCGTGGCAGCGCCACCCGTCGCGCTCGTGCGCGCCCGCGCGGTCATAGGCGGCGAGCGTGAAGCTATACTCGCCGGGCTCGAGTGCTGCGTTCAAGAGAAAACTGACGACGCGGCCCTCGCCGGCCGAAAGTGGCGGCATCGCGCGGCCGAGGCCCCCAAGCGAGAGCCCGCAGACGAGGCGGTCGAAGCGATCGCGAAACTCGAGCTCGATCTCGGGCTCGGGCACCGGCGCGTCGGCCGAGACCAGCAGCTGGATGGCAAAGCGGTCCCCGGCGCGTATCCGAAAGGAGTGATGGCCGAGCTGGTCGAGCACGCGTGCCGCGATGATATGCAATCCTTGCGGTCCGAGACGCGTCCGCGTGGCGAGGATCGAATGGCGGCGCAGCGCGCTCGCCACGTCGGCCGATGCGCCTATATCGGATGCCGCCCCGCCTAACGGGGGCGCAACGCCTCCCGGCGGACCGCTGCGGGCGAAATAGCGCGATACCGCGTCCTTCGGCGCACCCATGTAGGCGATCTCGCCGCTTTCGAGAAGGATCACGCGCGAGCACACATTCTCGATCGCCGCCATATCGTGCGAGACCAGCAGAATCGTGGTGCCGCGCTTCAGTATCTCCGCCATCGCCGCAAGGCATTTGCGCTGGAAGAACATGTCGCCGACCGCGAGCGCCTCGTCGACGACGAGAATGTCGGGATCGAGGAAGAGGAAGGTCGCGAAGGCGAGGCGCGTGCTCATGCCCGAGGAATAGATCTTCATCGGGCGATCGAAAAAGCGGCCGACGTCGCAAAAGGCCTCGATCTCGCCCAT
>JBKQRV010000007.1:0-3400 GCA_052143835.1 Alphaproteobacteria bacterium | reverse complement strand
TTCGAGCCAAGTGTCCAGTGGACACTTGGCAGGCTTCAAGCGGGTAAGGCTCGGCTTCGCCTCGCCAACCCTTCGCATCCCTCTCCCCCTTCAGGGGGAGAGGGAAGGGTGAGGGGGAACCTTGTGTCCACTTACCCGCAAAATGCTCCATCCAGCGTTGTCAACGGAACGTGGAGCCCGCCTCCCCTCAGCGCGCCAGCTCCCGCTCGCGCACGGCAGCGGCGGCATATCGCAGGGCCTCGCGGATGTCCTCTCGCTCGAGATCTGGATACGCCGCGAGAATTTCCGCCTCGGGCATGCCGTCGGCGACCATGCCGACGACCGTCGCGACCGGAATGCGGAGGCCGCGAATGCAGCGCACTCCGCCCATTTGCTTGGCGTCTAAAGTGATGCGCGTAAAGGCCACAGCACACACCCTCCACCGTCTTCAGGCGACCATTATCCAATGCTGTGGGTCATCGAAGCAAGGGCGATCCCTTGACCCGCCTCGTTTGAGCGAGAGGGAAAATTTCATTGCTCGGCTAAGCATCCACCCCCTCACCCTTCCCATCGCTTTCGCGATGGGCCCCTTCCCTCTCCCCCTAAAGGGGGCGAGGGAAATTCGCTCGCACCTCCCCTCAGCGCGCCGCCTTCTGCTCGCCCGCCGGGAGATACCAGGGGCAGAGCAGCTTCTCGATCCAGACCACGGCGTAGAAGCAGAGCATGCCGAGGAGCGAGAGCAGCACGAGTGCTCCGAACATGAGGGCGGTCTGCATGTTGCCGGCGCTGGTGAGGATGAGGTAGCCGAGGCCCTTGTCGGCGCCGACGAACTCGGCGACCACCGCGCCGATCACGGCGAGCGTGATCGCCACCTTGAGGCTGCTGAAGAGGTAAGGCAGCGCCCAGGGCAGGCGCACTTTCCAGAACACCTTGAGCCGGCCCGCGTCGAAGGAGCGCGTGAGGTCGAGGAGCTCGGCATCCGCCGCCTCGAGGCCCGTCGCCGTGTTGATCAAGATGGGAAAGAAGGCAACCGTCGCGGCCACGATCATGCGCGAGCTCAGGCCGTAGCCGACCCAGATGAGGAGAAGCGGCGCTATCGCCACCTTGGGTACCGACTGCAGCATGAGGAGTGGTGGGTAGAGCACGCGGCGGAGGAGCCGGGAGTAGACGACCGCGACTGCCAGGGGCACCCCACTCGCGAGTGCCAGGAAAAAGCCGCCGAGCACGGCCCAGAGAGTGGCGAGGACGTGCTCCGGCAGCACCGCGCGCAGCTTCCAGGTCTCGGCGATGATGCGGAAGGGCGAGGGGAGCAGCCAGACCGGCACGCCCGCGAGATCGCAGACGAGCTGCCAGGCGACGAGAAGGCCCACGAGGATGAGTGCCGCCCCCGCGTACTCGCGAAGCCCCGCCCGCATGCGCGCAAGCAGGCTCACGGCCGCCCCCCGAGCCCGCCGTGGATGAGGGCGCGGATCGTCTCCACGTGCTCCTTGAATTCGGGCGTGAACTCCATCGCGAGCGAGCGCGGCCGCGGCAGACGCACGGCGATCTCGCGCACGATCCTCCCCGGGCGCGGCGTCATGACGAGGACGCGGTCGGCGAGCAGCACGGCCTCGGGGATGCTGTGGGTGACGAAGACGATCGTCTTGCGCCGCCTGGTCCAGATGTCGAGGAGCTCGACGCCGAACTCCTCCCGCGTCATGGCGTCGAGTGCCGCGAAGGGCTCGTCCATGAGCAGGATCTTGGGGTCGTAGACGAGGGCGCGGCAGATCGAGACGCGCTGCTGCATCCCACCCGAGAGCTCGTCGGGCCGTGCGCGCTCGAAGCCCGCGAGCCCGACGAGGGCGATGAGGCGCTTGGCCTCCTCGAGGTAGTCGCCCACGCGCCAGCCCAGCATCTCGACGGGGAAGAGGATGTTGTCGAGCACCGAGCGCCAGGGCAGCAGCACCGGCCGCTGGAAGACCATGCCGATGCTGCGCGAGGGCCGCTCGAGGGGGCGGCCGTCGAAGGCGAGCGTGCCCTCGCTCGGCTGGATGAGGCCGCCGAAGAGCTTGAGGAGCGTGCTCTTGCCGCAGCCGCTGGGACCGACGAGGGTGACGAACTCGTCGGGCGCCACGTCGATGTCCACACCGGAGAGTGCGAGCACGTCCGCCCCTGCGCGGGTGGCGTAGCGCTTGGCGAGCCCGCGCGCCGCGAGCAGCCCCGCTCCCGCCGGCGCGCGCATGCCCAGGGAGGGAGACGGGCTCACCCTACCCACCCGCGCCCGCAGGCCCCGTCACTTGGCCGGCATCACGGGCGGCTTGGGCAGGAACGCCGTCGTGAAGATTTGGTCGACCGGCACGCTGCGCTTGAGCGAGAGCGCGCTGGTGACGATGTCGCGCGTCTCGGTCATGTGCTTCGCGTCGACGATGCCGAGGCCCTCCTTCTCCACCTCGGGCGTGATGCTCACGTCCTTCATGTCGACGAGCTCGCCCATGGCGCCCTCGGCCTCGACCTCGGGGTTCGACTTGCGTATCTCTGCGACGGCCTCGTCGGGATGGGCCAGCGCGTAGGCGACCCCCTTGAGCGTCGCGGCCACGAAGCGGCGCACCATGTCGGGCTTGTCCTTGAGTGTGGCCGGATTGGCGATGATGGCGTTGCCGTAGGCCGCGAGGCCGTAGTCCGAGTAGCGCATGGCGAGCGCGGTCTGTCCCTGCGCCGCCGCCGCCTTCTTGAAGTGGCCGAGCTGGACGCTCTGCTCGAGCACCGCGTCGACCTTGCGCGAGAGCAGGAGCGGCAGATAGGTGGCGCCGTCCACCACCACCTCGTGGATCTTGCTGCGCTCGATGTTGTTCGCCTTGAGGAAGCCGGGGAACATGGTGACCGAGGCGCCCGAGGCCGAGCGGCCGATCGTGCGGCCCTCTATGTCCTGGGGCTTCTTGATGCCCGACGCCTCGAGGTAGATGAGGCCGAGCGTCGCCTTCTGATAGATCATCGCGACGATGCGCACGGGAATGTCCTCGTTCGCGATCGAGGCGATGACGGTGCCGGTGTCGGCGACGCCGAAGGTGGCGGCACCCGAGCCGACGCGCTTCACCGTGTCGCCCGAGCCGAAGCCGCGCGAGATGGTCACGTCGAGGCCGGCGTCGCGGTAGTAGCCCTTGGCGAGGGCGGTGAAGTAGCCGGCATGGGTGCCGTTCAACACCCAGTCGAGCGAGAACTTGACCTCGTCCGCGGCCTTGGCCGTTGCGGGTGCCGCGAGCACGGCCGCTGCCGCTGCCGCGACGGCAAGTCCCAGCATGCGAAGATGTCGTGCGCTCATGTTCATTCCTCCCGTTCGCTGTTTTCTAGGCTCAGTGGCCGACCCGGATTGTGGTACCTGCGATCACGATAAGCCCCTCTCCCGCAAGCGGGAGAGGGAGGGACCCATTGCGCAGCAATGGGA
>JBKQRV010000006.1:0-2789 GCA_052143835.1 Alphaproteobacteria bacterium | reverse complement strand
CCGTCTTCGGCGATGAACCGACCGAGCGCCCTTCCGTAGCCTTCGGACTACGGGCATTTGGAATCTTCATTGACGTTAGAGAAAAAGGACAGTCGGCACGTCCAAATGGCAACTCGCCAGAAAACCTATACCTTTTCCTGTACGTCGGCAATATGACGCACTCGCGTCTCCGCACGGTTTGTTGTTTCGGGAAATTCGCAATGAGAGTTTTCCCGCGCGAGATACATTGGAGGTCCGGTCTGGGTCATGAACGTCATTTTGAGCAGGCGCCGGCCATGTCCGCTCTTTCTGTGCGCCGTGTAAAGGCGGCGCTTTTCCAGTGGGTGCAAGTCCCCCCCGGCAACCGCTGCAGCCGGAAGCAATCGGAGCAGTCATGGAGGTAACGAAGTGGCTGACACGAATTGGTGACAGCGCGAGTGTGCAGGCCGTAACGCAAGTGAACGCCGGGCAAGCCTTTGTATGAGGCGTTTTCTGTCAACGGCAATTTTTCGGTCCTGTCTTCCTTTCCTTAATTGATCAACGAGGCGGTCCGAGGGGGAGCTTGCCATCTGGCGCGGATCAGCGCGCCACAACCTTGTATTCGGTAGGTCAATGGAGACCTGACCATGATGCAGTCATGCGCATCGGCGGCAAAACTCCGGGGCGGCGGGCCCATTCTCGAAACCGGTGTGTCAGCACCATGGCCTGCTTCGGGTGACCGCCACCTCGGATCGTCATCGGATACCGACGATGTCCTTTTCGTCAGGCTCCGAAAGCTTGTCCTGTCTAAGTGCTTATCTCACGCCGCCCGCAATACAACGCCAGTCGGAACCTCGCCAGTGGTCACCAGGCGCCAAAGAGCAATTAGCAATTTGCGCGCCAGCGCTACGATCATTGTTTTGCGCTTTCTGCCGTCGCTCGTGGTTCGCGCCCGATACCACTGGGTCAAAGCGCTGTCTTTCTGGTGGAGCAAAAAGCGCCAAGCTAACTGGATCATGCCGCGGCGTACTCGGGCGTTGCCCGCCTTCGCGAGTCCTTTCTCTCGCCGCTTGCTGCCGCTCTCGTCTGGCGCTCCGGTGAGACCCGCATAGCGCGCCACAGCCCGTCGGTCGCGCAAATTCCTCGAGAGGATCTCATGCACCAGCATGTCCGCGGTCTCAATGCCGACGCCGATAACGCGGGCCACTAGTCGAACCATCGCAGTCGGCCCTTCGACAGGCGCCTGTTCGAGCCGCTGCAAACGGGCCGCCTCAATCTCGTTGATCTGGTCAACGATGAAGCGCAAGCGCGCCATGTCGCGTCGCAGTTCGGCCAAGGTATTCGGCGGCAACAGCTCGCCTTCCGGCGTGCAAAGCTCATTCAGACGTTGGGGCGCCTTGCGCAGTGTCGGCTTGAAGTTGCGGATACCGAAGCGAACCAGGCATGCTTTCATCCGATTGATGATGCGCGTGCGTTCGCCCACCAAGTTTTCGCGCTCGCGGGTCGGGCGTTTGGCGTCTTCCTCTTGAAGGCTGGGGGTCGCCGCCATGCTGCAATGCTCCGGTTCACCTCGTAGCCAGCCCAGAAAGGCGCGTTTCAACAGTTCGGTATCAAGCCGATCAGTCTTCGCTCGGCGATGCTCTCGCGGGACTGCAACGCTCGTCGGATGAATGACGTGGGCTTCAACGCCTCGAGCACGCAGCCAGCGCGCCAACCAGAAGCCGTCACGTCCGGCCTCGAAGGCGACCGCCATGCGCGTGATATTGCGGCCGGCCTTGACCGCCTCGTCGCGCCACCGTTGCAGCAGCTGCAGCAACGCCTGCTCGTCCGCAACGAGCTTCTTCAGCGGGTGGCGTTCCATACCCGGAACAATCCCGGCGACGAGCCAGCTCGACTGGCTCATCTCGATGACGGCAATGAGCGTGCTATCCTGGCAGAGAGGAATGAGAGATCGGCTCAAGTCGTTTGGCTGTGGCATGGGGAGCTCCATCGGTTAATTCGAGCGCCGATGGTGCTACACCCTTGCCGCCCGCCCCATAGCATCTCGAAAGTGACAATGCGGATGCCGACCCTCCGGCCATTTGGGGAAGGCTGCATGAGCGGGGAAGCAATCGACACGCGCACCCGCCCGATCCGCCGGGGTAGTGGGCACGGCACGTCGGAAAGGTGGTTCGGGTAATCAGGGGAGACCCGTCATGGGCGAGGGTAGCGGCCTCGACGTCGCGACAGGCGGCGGCTCTGGCGGGAGTCGGACAGGGTCATACGACTGTTGAAGCCGGGCAATGCCGGTGGAGGAAAGGACCCTGACTTGTGGTGCGCATTCGAAGACGGGGAGGTCGTGGTGATTGGCGATGAGCCTTACAACACCATCAAAGACAGGCGCCGTCCGAGACTGCTGTATCGCGGGGCGAAGGAGAGTGACGCACCGTGCCCAAGCCGCTTGCGGTTAGCTCACTCGCCGTGTGCCTCACGGTGAAACCAGTCGGAAAGCCGAATGCCGGAGATCGGCACGTTCGGTTTGATGAGCGAGGATGGGAAACGGAGTGTTGGCCATAGGCCCCAAGCTACCGCGCCTATCCTCGACTCTACCGATAGCGTCCTAGATTTTGCGGCGCAGCGAACACAGCGAAGTGCCAGAAGGGGATATCCCAACATTTAGACCACAGCCACGATTACGTGCGCCTGAATTTTGGCAGCAACCTCCCTGCTCGATATCTGACGATCGTGGTTCTCCGCAGACGGTCTGATCGAGACCACCCGGGCGACGAACCTCGAACACGCACACGGCGGGTTTCGTGGCCAGCTTTGCCCAGCCCGATCTGCTACGACGA
>JBKQRV010000005.1:0-67536 GCA_052143835.1 Alphaproteobacteria bacterium | reverse complement strand
TATTCCTCGGCCGGCACGGCGAAGGTCATGTGCAGGAAATTCTCGGCGTAGCTGAGCTCGTTGCGCGGATATACGAAGGGCTGGCCCATCGAGTACTTGTAGGCCATCGCCGCGATGGTCGGCATCTTGGCGATCAGCCGGTAGGACGCCACCACCCGGTGACGCGGGTCGTTGATGTCGGTCGAATCGTGGTAGAAGGCCGAGAGCGCCCCCACCACGCCGCACATCACGGCCATCGGATGCGCGTCGCGCCGGAAGCCGCTTAAGAAGCTGATGATCTGCTCGTGCACCATCGTATGGTGCGTGATGTCGGAAACGAAGCGCGCCTTTTCCTCGGCGTTCGGCAGCTCGCCCTTGAGCAGGAGGTAGGCAACTTCCATGAAATCGCTGTGCTCGGCCAGCTCCTCGATGGGATAGCCGCGATAGAGGAGCACGCCCTGGTCGCCGTCGATGTAGGTGATCTTCGACTCGCAGCTCGCCGTCGAGGTGAAGCCCGGATCGTAGGTGAACATGTCCGTCTCGCCGTAGAGCTTGCGGACGTCGATGACTTTGGGGCCGACCGTTCCGTTCATCACGGGGAGGGAAAGCGAGCGATTGCTCCTCGGGTCCGCCAAGGTGACGGTCTCGGCCGGAGGAGTGGCGGTTTTGAGGTTGTTCATGGGCGACCTCTTTTGCTCTATGGCGGTGCGGTCGCGCGCCGCGCGTGCAGCTTATCGTGCACTGCAAAATAAGCCGATCGGGCAGAATTAGCAATTAGGTCGCGCATTTTGTCGCATCAGGCGATGTCCTTGATTCTGCCTAAAACTTCGGCACGCCCGAGCACTTCCATAACCTCGAAGATGCCCGGCGAGACGGTCGAGCCGGTCAGCGCCGCGCGCAAGGGCTGGGCGAGCTGGCCGAGCTTGACGCCTTCCGCCTCTGCGAGCGCGCGCACCTCGCTCTCGAGTGCCGCTTGCGACCAGGCGGGTGCTCGCGCGAGGCGCTCTCCGAGGCGCGCGAGCCGCAGCCGGGCATCGCGGTCGAGCAGTGCTGCGGCCTTCGCCTCGATCGCGATCGGGCGCGGGCGCACGTAAAGCGCGGCCGAGGCGGCCAGCTCCTTGAGCGTCTTGGCGCGCTGCTTGAGCCCGTCCATGCCGCGCGCGAGAAGCACCTCGCCGTCCGCATCGGGCGCCCGGCCGAGCAGCTTCTCGAGGAAGGGGCGCAGCAGCTCGACGAGGTGGCGGTTATCGCACTGGCGCAGGTAGTGGGCGTTGAGGCTGTCGAGCTTGGCGAAGTCGAAGCGGGCCGGCGAGCGCCCGACCTCCTTGATGTCGAACCATTCGATCGCCTGTGCCCGCGAGATGATCTCGTCGTCGCCGTGCGCCCAGCCGAGGCGGAGGAGATAGTTGTCAAGCGCCTCGGGGAGGTAGCCCATCTCGCGGTAGGCCTCGATCCCGAGGGCGCCGTGGCGCTTCGAGAGCTTGGCGCCGTCGGGCCCGTGGATGAGCGGAATGTGCGCGAATTGCGGCGTCTGCCAATCCATCGCGCGGTAAAGCTGGGTCTGGCGAAAGGCGTTGGTGAGATGATCGTCGCCGCGGATGATATGGCTGATGCCCATGTCGTGATCGTCGACAACGACCGAGAGCATGTAGACGGGGGTGCCGTCGGCGCGCAGCAGCACCATGTCGTCGAGCTGCTCGTTGCCGACCCGTACGGCGCCCTGGACCAGATCCTCGATGACCGTTTCTCCGCTCTCCGGGGCCTTGAGCCGGATCACCGGGGGAACATCGGCCGGTGCCGTGCGCGGATCGCGCTCGCGGCAGCGACGGTCGTAGCCCAAGGCCCGGCCCTCGGCGCGCGCCTTCTCGCGCCTCTCGGCGAGCTCGGCGGGCGTGCAATAGCAAGGATAGGCGCGGCCGCGCGCGAGGAGCTCGCGCGCCACCTCGGCGTGACGGGGCGCGCGCGCAAACTGGTGGACGACCTCGCCGTCCCAGTCGAGGCCGAGCCAGCTCAGCCCCTCGAGGATAGCGCGCGTGGCCGCCTCGGTCGAGCGGGCGCGATCCGTGTCCTCGATGCGCAAACGGAAGAGCCCGCGCGAGTGGCGCGCATAGAGCCAGTTGAAGAGCGCGGTACGGGCCCCGCCGATATGAAGAAAGCCGGTGGGGGAAGGGGCGAAGCGCACGACGACGGACATCGGATGAGCAAGTCCTCACGCGTCGGAACAGGAGCCGTGCTGTAGCATATCCCGCGCGGGGAGTCTGCAAGAGGCGGTCGGTGCGGCGCGCTCTACGCTCATCGCTTGCCGGACCGGCCGGGCTGTCGCGCGAGCGCACTGATCGAGATCAATGCTCGTTCCCTGTTCACCGAGCGAACCTCTCCCGCTCATATCCGCTCGGTCCTATGAATCACGGTCGCATTGGCCCGTCGAGGATTTTTCGGAGTTTCCCTGAGCGCGAGCTCGAATCTCGGGTTTGCCTCCAGGAATTTTGCAATCCGACTGCGAAACAGCTCGGCGTGCTGCCGTCCAAGCCGGTCCGCGGCTTCCGGATCTTGCCGCGCGATTGCCGCCAGCATCTCTTGATGGTCGCGGATGACCTCCGAATAGTAACGCCTGTGGTCGCCCGGATCGAGCGGACCTGCCGCGAATGCCGTGCGCGCCAGCCGGAATGTCGCGCCGAGAAGAGCTTCATAGGTCTGGGCGATGAACTTGTTGCCGCAGGCGCGGGCGATTGCGATATGCAGCCGTTTGTTGGCGTCGCTCATATGGTCGAAATCGTTCCGCCCGGCCGCCTGCCTGAATTCCTCGCTGATCTCCCGCATGCCGTGGAGATCCTCGTCGCGTCGGCGGAGCGAGCACCATCGCATGGTCGCCCTCTGACAGAGGCTCAAGGCCTCAAAGATCTGCGGGATATCGCCGATATCGATCGAGGCGACCTGTGCGCCGCGGTTCGGCAGAATCGAGATGAGGCCTTCGGAGGCCAACTTGATGAGCGCCTCGCGGACGGGTGTGCGAGAGACCTCGAACTCCTGTTCGAGGGCAGCCTCGTTGAGATCCGTGCCCGGGAGCAGCTCGAGCTTGAGAATCTTCTCGCGTAGGCGTTCGTAGACCCGCTGCGCCCCCGTTCCTCGCGGCCGTCCTTTTCCAGGTTTTTCGGGTCGGGGAAGGGCAGCCTCCCTTTCGAAGCGGCGAGCAAAGGCAGCTGCGGTGGGCCGCGCCGATTGCTCAACGTCCTTGATGCGCGCGCTTCGCCTTGTCCTTGCCATCACGATCGTCCTTCGCGAAGGGTGCACGGCGTGGGGATTCGCTTGACGCTATTATATACAATAAGTATAAAAATGGAATCGCAAACGCGACGACGGCGGCGGCGAGATAACGGAGCTTGTCAACTTATCCGGGCCGATATGCCTCTGGTTTCGAGACGGGTTGCGGGAACGTGGAAGCGGATGTGATTGCTCCTGAAGTGCGGGTTGCCTCCGACGTCGGCGGCACCTTCACGGATAATATTGCCTATGATGGGGCGAGCGGCCGGTTGACCGTCGCGAAGGTGTTGACCACGCCCGACAATCGCGCGCATGGCACCGTCGAGGGTCTCAAGCGCGCCCTCGCACTCCAGTCCCGCAGCGGAGAGGACGTGGCGTATGTCGGCCACGGCATGACGACCGCGACGAATGCGGTAATCCAGCGCACGGGAGGTCGCATCGCCTTTGTCACGAATGCGGGCTTTCGCGACATTCTGCTGATCGGTCGGCAGAACCGGCCGAGCCTGTACGACATCGCGAAAACGCGGGTCGCGCCGCTCGTCTCTCGCGAAGATTGCTATGCGGTTGGCGGTCGCATCGATGCCGATGGCCGCGAGGTCGCGCCGCTCGACGAGTCGGAGCTCGGCAGGATCGCTGCGGCAATAGGCGCAAGCGGCGCGCGCGCCGCCGCCATATGTTTCTTGCATGCTTATGGCAATCCAAGCCATGAGCGCCGGGCGAAGGAGATTCTCGCACGCGCCTTGCCGGGATTGGTGATCTGCGCCTCGACCGATATCCTCGCCGAATACCGCGAATACGAGCGGGCGAGCACAGCCGTCCTCAACGCGTATCTGGTGCCGATCATGGAGCGGTACCTCGGATCGCTTACCGAGTTGCTTTCGGCGCCCGAGGGCTTGGCCCTGCCGAAAGGCCGACCGATCATGGTGATGGAGGGCTCGGGCGGGTTGATGAGCCTCGAGTCGGCGCGGGAAAAGCCCGTCCATACGGTGCTTTCCGGACCCGCGGGCGGGGTCGTCGCTAGTGCGTATGTAGCCGCACTCTGCGGAGCCCGCGACATCATCACCATGGATATGGGCGGCACCAGCACCGACATCAGCTTGGTGCTGCGCGGCAAGCCGGAGGTGACGAGTCAGGCGAGCCTTGCGGGCATTCCGGTGCGCGTGCCTGTCATCGACATAAATGCGATCGGCGCGGGCGGCGGCTCCATCGCCTGGATCGACGAGGGTGGTGCGCTGCGCGTCGGCCCGATGAGTGCCGAGGCGGTGCCCGGCCCGGCGTGCTACCGGCGCGGTGGAAGGCAGCCGACCGTGACCGATGCCAATCTGGTGCTGGGCAGGTTGGGACCGGAAACCCGGCTCGGCGGCGATCTCACGCTCGACGTCGAGGCGGCGCGGCAGGCGGTCGCCAAATGCGTCGCGGATTCTCTCGGCCTCGACGTGATCTCCGCAGCGGCCGGGGTCCTCAAGGTAGCTCACGCGAATATGAGCAGGGGGATCCGGGTGGTCTCGGTCGAGCGCGGCCATGATCCGCGTGAGCTTACCCTTGTACCCTTCGGCGGCGCCGGACCGATGCACGGCTCTCCTCTGGCGCGGAGCCTTGGCATCCCGCGTCTGCTGGTTCCGCCTACGCCTGGAATTCTCTGTGCGCTGGGTATGTTGGTCTCGGACCTGCGGCACGATCTGATCGAGACGCACCTGGGGCGGCACGAGGATTTCGATGCGGCGCGGCTCAAAGGCATCCTGTCGCACATGCAAGCTCGTGCGCGGAACCTGCTCGCGGCCGACGATATCCCACCTCAACGGCAGCGGGTCGAGGTCTCGGTAGAGATGCGCTACGTTGGCCAGAGCTACGAGCTGGCCGTGCCGCTCCCGTCGCCTGATGGAGGGTCTTGGGCGCGCATGCCCGCGGCCTTCCACGCGGAGCATCGCCGTCGCTTCGGCCATGCGGATGAGCGGGCGCCGATCGAAGTGGTCAATTTCCGTGTGGTGGCGGTCGGTCTCATTACCGCGCCGCACTTGCCGCGCCCCCAATCCGGCTGCGCCTCGCCGCCCGATGCGGCGCGCGTTGGCGAGCGCCGCATCTTCTTTGAAGGGGCGGCGACGGAAGCTGGCAGCTGGTTCGCGTGCCCGGTCTGGCGACGCGAGGCGCTTTTGGCGGGCAATGAGCTCGCCGGGCCCACGGTGATCGAGGAGATCTCGGCCACAACGGTGCTGTATCCGGGCGATCGAGCGCGCATTGATTCGGTTGGCAGCATTATCGTCGAGGTCGGCCATGAATGAGACCTCGGCTCGTGCAGCGCCTCCCGTGCACAACGACGAGATCGATGCTGTCACGCTCGAGGTATTGCGCAATGCGCTCGAAGCCACTGCCGACGAGATGGGCGCGGTGTTGCGGCTCACCGCGTTCTCGCCCAACATCAAGGAACGGATGGACGCGTCCTGCGCCGTGTTCGACGCCGATGCTCGCCTCGTGGCCCAGGCCGAACATGTGCCTGTGCATCTCGGCTCGATGCTGAGTGCCATCGGAGTCACGATGAAAACCGTCGATGTCCTTGAGCCGGCGGACATCATCATTGTCAACGATCCCTTCATTGGCGGCGCGCACCTTCCCGACGTGACGCTGATCGCACCCGTCCATCTCGGGGAACGCTTGATAGGCTATGTGGCCACCCGCGCTCATCACGCCGATGTGGGCGGCATGGAACCTGGCTCGATGCCGGGGAATTCCCGCGAGGTGTATCAGGAAGGCCTTGTTATTCCCGCGATCAAGCTTTACCGCCGAGGCGTGCTCGTCGAAGACGTGTTGCGGCTCATCCTCGCAAATGTTCGGACGGCCGAGGAGCGACGCGGGGACCTCAACGCCCAGGTCGCCGCCTTGCGCGTGGGCGAGCGTCGCCTCAAGGAACTCGCGCAGGTCTACGGAGCGGCGTCGCTCACTCGGGGATTTGCCGAGATTCTTGACTATGCCGAGCGCCGCATGCGCAAGCGGCTCGCCGACCTTCCCAGGGGTACCTATCGCGCCGAAGATGCGCTCGATGACGACGGCACCTCGGAGGAGCCCGTGCCGATCAAGGTTGCCGTCACGCTCGACCGAGACGGCATGGTGCTCGACTTTGCCGGCTCGGCACCGCAGTGCGCCGGCAACATCAACGCCGTCGCGCCGATGACCCACTCCGCGGTTTTCTTTGCGGTCAAGATTCTCACTGATCCGAGCATCCCGGTGAATGCGGGCACCTTCCGGGCTCTCGATATCCGTATTCCCGAGGGCAGCGTGCTGAACGCTCGGCCGCCTGCGGCGGTCTGTGCGGGCAATACCGAGACGACCCAACGCGTCGTCGACGTGGTGCTCCGGGCATTCGCTTCTCTTGCGCCCGAGCGGGTGCCGGCCGCGAGCCAAGGGACGATGAACCTCATCGGCATCGGCGGGCGAGATCCGCGCAACGGTCGTCCGTATACCTATGTCGAGACGATCGGCGGCGGGCAAGGCGGCCGCCCCATGGGGCCCGGTCAAGACGGTATCCAGTGCAACATGACGAATACGATGAACACACCGATCGAGGCGCTCGAGGTCACATACCCGCTCAGGATTGAGCGCTACGAGCTCCGTGAAGGCTCCGGCGGCGCCGGGCGCCATCGCGGCGGCCATGGCATTGTCCGGGCCATACGAATACTTGGACATGAGGCGCGGGTCTCGCTCCAATCTGATCGCAGGCGTTTGGCGCCGTATGGGCTGGGGGGTGGTAGCGACGGACTTCCAGGTAGAAACTACGTGCTCGACAAGAGCGGAACCCGTCATCCACAGCCGGGAAAGGTGACACTGACGCTTAACGACCAGGAGGTTGTCGTGGTTGAAACGCCGGGTGGCGGCGGCTGGGGGAGCGTTAGATGATACGACGAGCGGAAAGCAAAAACGAAACAAGGGAGGAAGACATGGATCGAGCAGGTGTCACTCGCCGCAGGGTCCTCGTATCAGCGAGCGCCGCAACGGCTGCCTTGGCGCTGCCTTTCATCAAACGTGCAGGCGCCGCCGAGGACAAGCGACTTGTCGTCTACAATTTCGACGGCGTACTCGGCCAGGCCGTCAAGGACCTCTGGATCGCGCCATTCGCCAAGAAGAATGGCGTCACCATCGATACCATCACCATGACGGGCAGCTCTCCGCCCATGGCCAAGATCAAGGCTGAAATAGACGCGGGCAGGCCCGACGCCGACGTCATCCCGATGCAACTGACCGACCACGTGTTCGCGACGCGCAACAACATGCTGCAGACGATCGACCGCGGTGAAATGTCGGAATATGCGAATCTCTATCCGCAGTTCATCACGGACAACGGACCGGGCCTGATCATTTGGTGCTATGGGCTCGCTTACAACACGGAGAAGATCAAGACGCCGCCGACGAGCTGGCGTGATCTGTGGAATCCGGCTTATAAGAGCAAGGTTGCCCTGAACGAGGCGCTGTTCGAGCAGGCCTTGCAGATGGTCAATCTGACCTTTACCGGCAAGCCAACGCCCGTTGATGACGCGACCTTCAAGCACCTTGGCGATCTCAAGCCGAACCTCCTCACGCTGTGGACGACCGGCGCCCAAGCGGAGCAGCTTCTGCGCACCGGGGAAGTCTGGATGACGCCGCTGTGGAACGGCCGCGTCTTCACGCTCAAGGATCAGGGCGTCCCCCTCGACTTCGTGGTACCGAAGGAGGGCTTCTTCGTGCGTTACGACCCCTATTGCATCCCGAAGGGCGCGCGCAATCCAGGCCTCGCCAAAGAATGGATCAATTTCATCTGCAACGAGGCGCCGCAGCGTGAGCTCGCCGAAAAACTCTACTACGCTTCGCCAAATAAGCTGGTGAAGTACCCGCCCGAGCTCGCGAAAAGGGTTGTCGTGTCGAGCCCGGAGGTTCTGAAACAGGCGGTGACCGAGGACTTCGCCGCGATCGTCGACCATCTCGCCGAGTGGCGGCAGCGCTGGGATGCCTGGAAGCAAAGCTGAACGACGTGACGACGCGATCGATCGTGGCGAAGGGTCGCGGTCGGTGCTGTGGCTGCTGCTGCCGAGCGCGACGCTGTACGTCGTCACCTTCCTGATACCGCTCGCGATCGTGATCGTCTTCAGCTTCGCATCCTATCGCGCAGGCGTCACGACGCTTGGCCTCTCGCTGGACAATTATCGGGCGATCTTCCAGGATGGCGTGACGCTCGGGGTCTTTGCGCATTCGGTCCGGCTTGCGGTCGTGATCACCATTGCGTGCCTGATCGTGGGCTATCCGGTCGCCATCGCCATGCGCCGCGCGGGGCCCCGCGCGAGACTCGTGCTGCTGGTCTTGATCGTGTCGCCGCTCCTCACCAGCGTGATCGTGCGGAATGTCGCTTGGCTACTGATCCTTGGGCGCACGGGTCTGCTCAACCGGGCGCTGCTCGATCTGGGGCTCGTCACAGCACCTCTCCGGCTCATGTATAACGATCTTGGCGTGGTGGTCGCCGTCGTCCATGTCTACCTTTCATTCATGGTCCTGCCGATCTTCGCTTCGCTAAACGCGATAGAGCCGAGCATCGAGGAGAGCGCCATGAGTCTCGGCGCCCCGGCTTGGCGCGCCTTCCTCCAAGTCACGTTGCCGCTTAGCCTGCCCGGGATCATCGCTGGCTCGACCATCGTATTCATACTTGCCATGGGCATTTATCTCACGCCGGTGATCATGGGCGGAAACTTCGTCGTGACGGTGCCGATGGTAATCACGGACCTGGTGCACAACCAGTTCAATTGGGCGAACGCGTCGGCACTTGCCGTCGTGCTGCTCTTCGTCATAGGCGCGGCGGCATCCGCCCTTAATGCGCTCGGCCGGCGAGGGCGCGTCCCGTCATGATGGAGCGTGCCGAGTATCGCCGCGGGCGGCTGGTGTCGTTCCTGACGGCGCTGGCGCTGATCTTTCTCGTTGCGCCGCTGGTCGTCCTGCTTATGCAATCGTTCACGGCCGAATCCTATTTGGCGTTTCCGCCGGCGAGTTACGGCATGCGCTGGTATCGGCACATCTTCAGCGACTACGAGTGGCAGCAGGCGATTCTCTTGAGCCTGGCGATCGCCGTGACCGTGACGCCGCTCTCGCTCGGGTTTGGAACCGCTGCGGCTCTGGCGCTCGACCGAGGCCCGCTCAGGGGGCGCCGTGCGATCTACACCGTTCTAATCTCGCCCATGATCCTTCCCGGCGTGGTGCTGGGCTTGGGCCTGCTCCGCGTCTTTCTTTGGCTCGATCTGACCGACCGGTTCCTCGGCTTCGCGCTCGCTCATCTGACGATCACGATACCCTATGCCGTGATCACCGTGGGGGCGAGTCTTGCGAGCTTCGATCGTTCGGCCGAGGAGGCAGCCCGCAGCCTCGGTGCGTCACCATGGCGAGCTGTCTGGCACGTGACATTGCCGATGATCCGTCCGGGTCTTGTCGGTGGCGGCATCTTCGCCTTCATTACGTCTTTCGACGAGTTCATCATCACCTACTTTCTCGCCACGTATCACCTGACCTTGCCGATCCAGATCTTCAACTCGCTCTCCTACCAGCTCGACCCGTCGATAGCGTCGGTATCCGGCCTCACCATCATGATCACGGCGCTCTTGACCACGGTGCTCGTGTTCCGAGGCCAAGTCGCGAGCGGCGGCCGGGTGTTGCGATGACCGCCGTTTCTCTGGAGGGGGTCGCAAAGCGGTTCGGTCCCGTTCTTGCGGTCGACGGCATAAGCTTGGCGATTGCGAAAGGCGAATTTGTAACCCTCCTGGGTCCGAGCGGTTGCGGCAAGACGACGACCTTGCGTCTCATAGCCGGCTTTCTTCGGCCGTCCGAGGGGCGGATCGCGATGAATGGAAAGCACATCGAGAGCCTTCCGCCACACCGGCGAGAGATTGGTCTCGTGTTTCAGAGCTTCGCCCTCTTTCCCCATATGAGCGTAGCGGACAATGTCGCTTTCGGCTTGAGAATGCGAGGCGTTGCCGGGGAGGAGCGCCGCCGCCGCGTTGGCGATGCGCTGGATCTGGTTCGCCTTGCCGGGCTCGCCGAGAGCTATCCGCGTCAGCTGTCCGGCGGGCAGCAGCAGAGGGTTGCGCTTGCCCGGGCCCTGGTGATCCGACCGCAGCTGCTTCTGCTCGACGAGCCTTTCGGCGCGCTCGATCCGCAGCTTCGCGAGCATCTTCAGCAGGAGCTCAAGACGCTGCAGAAAAAACTGAAGTTGACCACCCTTTTCGTGACCCATGACCAAGCCGAGGCAATGCTGCTGTCCGATCGCATCGCCATCATGAACCGGGGCAGGCTGGAACAGATCGGCTGGCCAAGAGATATCTACGAGCAGCCGCGTAGCCGCTTCGTCGCGGAGTTCATGGGACGCTCCAATCTGCTGCACGGCAAGGTCACCGCCATCGCGAACGGACTTGCGCAGGTGCAGGCCGGCACATTGACGTTGGAAATTTCTGTCGAGAAAGCTCGCACAGGCGAGAGCATCACTTTGCTGATCCGTCCCGAACGCGTCCGCCTGCGGCGTGGCCCGGCTGTTGAGGGCATTGGCCGATGCGGCGGTGTAGTCGACTCTGTCTTCTACTTGGGCTCGTCGCTTACCTACAAAGTGGCTCTTCCGGATGGAACACTCCTCGAGGCAACGCAGCCCAATACCGGCGAGGAGGGCGCATCCGGGATCGAGCAGGGAATGGCCGTTCAGGTCGAAATCCTGCAGCAAGCCTGCTTTTCCCTGGAGAGCGACGAGGCTGGATAACGGACCTGCAAGGCGCGGGCAAGCGCTTAACCAATCGAACGGCTGATAGAGCCGAGGAAGACTCCGAAGCCAAAGCGCTCACATCCTAAGCGCGGCAGGGCGTGGCGAAGCGCGCCCGACGACCGGCAGCTTTCGTTTTCATCCGCAAGGGGAAAGTCGGACCGGGGCCAAGCACTGTCGACCGGGTTAAAACCTGGTCGCTAGTCCCTTCCGTGCGTAGCAATGCCTTGAAAAACACCGAGTCGCGATGCAAGTGCCCACGTTGAACAAATAACATGGCATCTTCGGCTCAGGCCGTTGGGAACATCATACAAAATAATTATCGTAAAATCAATTAGTTACATAAAAGAGAGATAATGTCGTCAAAACACCGCACGAACGTGCTTGCGCTCACCGACCCACTTCTGATATGGATATTGCATGACTGGTGAGCCCGACATCATCGAGAAGGCGCTCGCGAAACTTTCAGAGCTAGACTCGCAGCTTGCTCCCATGCTGGCCGAGAGGGATAAGCTGCGATCATTCGTCAACCAGGCCTGCGTGCTCGCGGGCAGGGAACCAATGTTCGCGGACGATGAGCCTGTCGCTGCTCCTCGAGAATTCCCCCTAGTTACGGTGCTTTCAAAGCTTACGGCCGCTGTTGGCAAGATGCCGATCTCGCCCGATCAATTCTACCAATCTACTCTGGCGGGGGCTGTGCGGAAATTCCTTGAGATGCGAAAACTCGCTGGTCTTGGACCGGCGTCCGCTGAGGAGATCCATGACGGCTTGTCGAGAGGCGGATTTATGTTCCCTAGCAAGGATGTGGAGAACCAGAAGCGCGGTCTTCAAGTGTCACTCAGCAAGAACACGCAGACCTTTGCTAGGCTTCCGAATGATTTGTTCGGGCTCGTGGACTGGTACAAGTAAGGGGGAATGGAATTTGGTAGAAATAAGAATCGCCAGACTCTCGCCTGGCGATTCTGTCGAGACCCCCGCTGACGCAGTTGTGCACAGGGCGGGGTAGGGCCTCTGCAGAGGCTCGGGTGCGGGGCGGTATCCCTTGGTTTGGGACCGCCCCAATCTTTTGAAGACTAGCAGATTTTGACGGAAAATCAAGCAATTTCAGCTACTTCGTACCTATCAGGTTTGGCTTGCCTTCTTGGCTATCAACCATTTCGCGTGCTATCATGCAACTTATGCCACGGAAACCCGCGCCCAAACCCAAGGCTTCTAGCGACCCCGAGGAATACAAACGGTTCCTCGAAACTGCCTGCGAAATCGGGGCGGACGAGACCGAAGAAGGCGCCGAGCGCGCTTTCAAGAAGGTTGTCGGCGCACCAAAGCGAGCGAATCGTCGGAATCAAGCTTGAGCGGTTGTACGGATATTCCGTGGGAACTGCCACTCAGTGCTTGATTTAACAACTGTATAAAGACGCGCGTGTCTGCGAAATAATTTGGGTATGCGCGCTCCAAAGCTGTCAGTGAGTCCACGGACACAAGCACGGCATCTGCACCAGGATGCGAACGCACCATTTGTTCTGCCAAAGCGTACTTCCTTTGGGCCTCGGGCAATTCGTGCAACGGAAAGCCGGTAACGACCAGCCGGTTTTTAGACGCTTCCAGTTCCAAGAGGAAATATCTATCGGATGGATTAGCTCGTTCCGTGATATGACGCAGCGCATTGCGATAACCTGTCAAATGATTCACAACGCCCAATCTTGCTGTGTATTCAGCTAATGTGGCAATCAATTCCTTTCTTTTGGTAGGGGTGTTCGGAACAAGGGGCAGTCTTTCGCGCAACGCGATCACGCTTCCCATCAATTCAAAGAACCGAAGCCAGTCTTCCTCGCCTTGGCTAGATTTTAACGCTTGCTGCACAAATGTCCCTACGGTCTCGACGGCTGTGGCCCAAGCGTGCTGATACTTCGAGCGAATTTGCATCTCGATTTTGAGACCGTTATAAGCAACAGCGGCTGGCCTATCCGAATGGAATCGATAAACCAAGTGAACGCCTCTGTAGCCGCTGCTTTTGGGCTCGTCTATGTAATCGTCTTTCGTCGCTAAGGTATGCTGGAGCCGAATTTCCTTTTCATAATACGATACGAGACTGCGCACTTCGGCGACCGACTTGACCACCGCGCGACAGCCACCAATGTCTTGCATTTGCGAGAGCTTCATTCTTGGCTCACGATTTAGCTTAGCTGCGATAGAAATGAGTCGCTTTGTACGCTGAGCGATTAGCGCGTCGGCATCGAAGCGGCGCGCGGAATTTCGTAGGGTGGTCTGGAACGTATTCAAAGGGTAGCCATGAGCCGAACGCCAATTGTTGATTACTGCTATGTTTTCGGCCCACTCGTCCCAGTGCCTTTCCCAGTCCGTTTGATCAAGACTTATCGGTGGGACACCGAAAAAGCCTTGAACGAGGGCCTTCCCCGCGATGTTTACGCGTTCTCGGGTGTATTCTGGTTTGACTGCCATGTCCGCAAACGCGAAAGCGCCCTCCGCAGCCGGCGCACTATCAGACGAGACCTGGATCATAGCACTAGAGCCAGTTCCGCCTTGATGGAATCGCCAATTTTTCTCGTCGCCCCCGGGCTCGTCCCGGGGGTCCATGGATTGCCGGGTCAAGCCCGGCAATGACGGGAGGGGCCGCTTCCACCTGAGCGAAATCCGCTCTAGTCCCGAGGTATGGGAAGTGCAACGTACTGATCGAGATCAATGCGCGATCCCTGCAAAGCGGAGTGAGATGCAGGGTAATTCGGCGCCGGATCTGACCAGGCCCGCCACGCCGCTATCGGAGATAAGGCTCGCCCACCGATGTGCCTTCGGAGCCTATGCGACCGGCCTTCCGCGTTTCGCTGCCCGATCAACACGGGCGCGGTTCTCGTTCTTGCCGGCTTCATGGCACTTTCGCTCGTCACTCCGACGAGAGCGGATTGGCAGAGCGATCTTCGTGAGCAGCTCCTCAAGGAGCAGAATTGCGAAGTCCTGTTTCTCTCGGACCTCGAGGAGCATGTCGTCGAGGGCCAAACGGTCGTTTTCGTTCGGGCGCATTGCGCGGATCAGCGCGCCTTTGATGCGAGCCGGACAGCCGGGGCCGAGCGCTTCAAGCTCCAGGCGTGCGACAAGAACGTGAAGACGTGCTAAGGGACATCGAGACGTGGCACCTCTCGTCAGGAGGGGCGCTGTCCTGTAGCATGTCCCCTCTGGGGAGCCTCTGAGGGGCGGTTGAGCCGTGAGCGGCGCGGATCTCAGCGAGCCTGCGGAAGCCGTGCGCCCCGAGATGCACGGAGGGGTTGTTTGGCGCGCGGCGCAAGTCGCCAGACGCGAGCTCGACGCGGAGCGCGAGCGCTGGCCGTTCTGGCTGCCGGCCTTCTTCGGCGCGGGCATTGCCCTTTATTTTGCCTTGCCCTTCGAGCCGAGCCATTGGCCGGCGCCCGCGGCGGCGTTCGCACTCTTGGCCGCAGCCTGGCTCTGCCGCAGGCGTCCTTATCCGCTCTCGCTCTTGTTGGCACTCGCCACGATCGCACTCGGCTTCGCCATCGCGGGCTGGCGCACGGACCAGGTGAGCGCGCCACGGCTGGAGAAGCGGCTCGGGCCCGTAGCGCTGAGCGGCCGCGTCGTCGAGGTCGAGCAGCTCGCCCGCGGCCGACGGGTCACTCTCGACCGGCCGCAGGTGGAGCGCTTAGCACCCGAGCGCACGCCGGCGCGCGTCCGCGTGCGCCTGAGGGATGAGGCGACGGAGCTCAGTCCCGGCGATGGGCTGCGCGTGCGCGCGGTGCTGCTTCCGCCGCCGGCGCCGATCGCACCCGGCGCCTTCGATTTTCAACGGCATGCTTATTACCTCCGGCTCGGCGCCGTGGGCTACGCCTATGGCCGCATCTTCGTCGAGCCGAAGCGCTCGAGCGGCTTTGCGCTCTCGCTCGCGGCACTACGCGACCGTATCGCCCAGCGCGTGACGGCCGAGCTGCCGGGCGCGGAAGGCGGTATCGCCGCCGCCCTCATGACCGGCGAGCGCGGCGCAATTCCGCCCGACGTGATCGAGGCCATGCGGAATTCGGGCTTGGCCCATCTCCTTGCCATCGCCGGCCTTCACCTCGGCATGGTGACGGGCGCGCTTTTCTTCGGCGTGCGCGCGCTCTTGGCGCTCATCCCGCGCCTCGCGCTGCGTTATCCGATCAAGAAGTGGGCGGCCTTGGCGGCCCTCGCCGGGGCCGCGTTCTATCTGCTCATCACGGGTGCCACGGTGCCGACACAGCGTGCCTTCATCATGACCGGCGTGGTGCTGCTTGGCGTGCTGCTCGACCGCACCTCGATCTCGATGCGCATGCTGTGCTGGGCCGCGGTCGCCATCCTCGCCATCGAGCCCGAGAGTCTCACCGGCCCGAGCTTCCAGCTCTCCTTCTCGGCCGTGCTCGCCTTGCTCGCCGCGTACGAGAGCTTGCGCCAGCCTGTGCTGCGCTGGGTCGCGGGCGAGGGATGGTGGCGCGTTCCGCTGCTCTATCTGACGGGCGTCGCCTTTACCAGCCTGATCACCAGCATGGCGACCATCCCTTACTCGATCTATCACTTCGATCGCCTGGCCGCCTTCGGCTTCGTCACCAACCTCATCGCCGTGCCGGTGACGGCGCTTTGGGTGATGCCGTGGGCGATCGTCGCCTTCGTGCTGATGCCCTTTGGGCTCGAGGGAGTGGCGTTGCCGCCCATGGGCTGGGGCCTGCACGTGGTGATCTGGTCGGCCAAGACGGTGGTGAGCTGGCCGGGCTCGGTCGCCATTCTGCCCGCGATGCCGCTGTGGGGCCTGATCGCGGTCAGCCTCGGCATGCTCTGGCTCTGCTTGTGGCAGCGGCCCTGGCGCGCGCTCGGCCTGGCCGCGGTCGCGCTGGGGCTCGCGAGCGTGGCGCTTGAGCGTCATCCCGACGTGATCGTCTCGGAGGATGCGCGTCTCTTCGCGGTGCGCGCGGCGGACGGGCGCATGATGATCTCGCCCGTGCGCGGCGACGACTTCGACGTGGAGACGATCGTCAAGCGCGCCGGGCAAACCACGCGCGACCCCTGGCCGGAGGAGGGCGCAAGCGCCGACGGCCGCCTCGTCTGCGACGCGCTCGGCTGCCTCTATCGGGCCAACGGCCAGCTCGTGGCGCTGGTGCGCGAGCGCGAGGCGCTCCTAGAGGACTGCCTTCACGCCAGCGTGCTGGTGAGCGTGGCGCCCATCAAATCGGCCTGTCCGGCCCCGCGCATGATCATTGATCGCTTGGACCTGTGGCGCGACGGCGGGCACGCGATCTGGCTTTCTCCCGCGGCGGTCACGAGCGAGAGCGTACGCGACTGGCGTGGGGCGCGTCCCTGGGTGCCGGAGCGGCCCGAGAGCGTGGCGTCGGTACGGCCGGCCGCGAAGTCCCAGCCGGTTTCCAAGAGAACTCGGACGGGAGTGCCGCCCGAGCCGCAGACGCCGGAAGAACCGCCGGCCGAGGAAGACGAGGAGTAGGTCTCAACGCGCCCACGCGCAGGGGGCGCACGCGCGCTCTACCGTGATCACGCGCGAGGGATTCGGCACGTGGAACGGTCGCGTCTCAAGCGCGTGTGATGAACAACAAGGCGCCCTAATAGCGCCGGAACAGGCTGACGAGCTTGCCTTGAATGCGCACGCGGTCGGGACCGAAGATGCGCGTCTCGTATTTCTTGTTGGCGGGCTCGAGCGCGATCGAGTCTCCCTTGCGCCGTAAGCGCTTCAGCGTCACCTCGTTGTCGTCGATGAGGGCGACCACGATCTCGCCGCTGTCGGCCACCTCGCCGCGCTTGATGACGACCACGTCCTCATCGAGGATGCCGGCGTCGACCATCGAATCGCCCTCGACCTGCAGCGCATAGTATTCGCCGCGGCCGAGTATGCTGGCCGGCATGCTGATCGTGCTCGAATGGTCGCGCAGCGCTTCGATGGGCGTGCCCGCGGCGATCTTGCCATAAAGCGGCAGCTCGATCGCGGGCTCGTCTCCATGACTCGCGGCACCGCCGAGACCGCGGTTGCGGAAGCTGCCGGCGATCACCTTGGGCGAGAAGTCATTGGCGCTTGCGGCGGCGCCGTTGCTGCGCCCGGCCACGGCCGCGGTCTCGGGCAGGCGAAGCACCTCGAGCGCGCGCGCGCGATGCGGCAAACGGCGAATGAAGCCGCGCTCCTCGAGCCCGGTAATGAGGCGATGGATGCCGGATTTCGAGCGCAGGTCGAGCGCCTCCTTCATCTCGTCGAAGGAGGGCGAAATGCCGCTCTCGCGCAGCCGCCGCTCGATGTACATCAGGAGCTCGCGTTGTTTCTTCGTCAGCATCTACGTCCCCCGGGCTGGAGAGCTACTAAATCTAGAACAAAAGCAAAACGTCACCGCATGTTCTAGTTTAGTTCCCGAAAGAGGTCAAGAGCCTTTTTGCCCCTTTTTCGCTTCAAAGTGGCTTTGCGCGGACTCAGATGAGGGGCGCGAGTCCATCCAAGGGAATGATCGTCACCCCGTCGCCTGCCTTGGCCGCGGGGGCCAAAGGCGGGCGCACGACCAGGCAGTCGGCATGGGCCAAGCGGGAAAGATTGGAGCTGTCCTGCACCTCGAAGGGCGTTGCCACCATCTCGCCGTCCGGGCCGCGTGCGAGGCGCGAGCGCAGGTAGTCCTGACGGCGATCGTTGGCCGCAAGGTCGCAGCCGAGCCGGGCGTTCGCAAAGCCCTCCTCGGAGGTGCTGAGGCCGAGCATGCGCGCCATCGCTGGCCTCAAGAAGATGATGGCGCAGACGAGCGAGGAGACCGGGTTGCCGGGGAGGCCGAGGAGGGGAGTGGTGCCGAGCCGGCCGAAAATGAGGGGCTTACCCGGCCGCATCGCGATCTGCCAGAAATCGACTGCAAGGCCGCGCTCGGCAAGGGCGCTTTGCACGAGGTCGTGCTCGCCGACAGAGGCGCCGCCGGTGGTGATCAGGAGATCGGCACCGGCGGCACCGGCGGCGAGCTCTTGCAGCGATTCCTTGGTGTCGGCGGCGATGCCGAGGTTGATTGGCTCCCCGCCCCAGGCCGCGGCCGCCGCGGCAAGCGCCAAAGCATTCGAGCTCACGATCTGGTTGGGGCCGAGCGGATCGCCCGGCATGACGACCTCGTCGCCGGTCGCGAGCACGGCGACGCGGGGGCGGCGGCGCACGCTGAGCCAGGGCACGTTCATGGCGGCTGCCAGGCCGATGTCGCGCGGCCCGAGCCTGCGGCCGGCGCTGATGCCCACTTCGCCCGCCTTGAAGTCGAGGCCGGCGGGGCGGATGTGGCGGCCGACGCGCCCCACCTCGCGAATGGTGACCCGGTCGCCCTCGGCGGTCGTATCCTCTTGGATGATGACGGCGTCGGCACCCGCGGGAAGCGCAGCACCCGTGAAGATGCGCACGGCCTCGCCGGAACGTAGCGTCCCGCCATAAGCGCCTCCGGCCGGGGCCGAGCCGACCACGCGGAGAGTCACCGGCACTTGCGCGGCATCGGCGGCGCGCACGGCATAGCCGTCCATCGCCGACACGGCCGTGCGCGGCTGGGTGAGACGCGCCGTCACATCCTCGGCGAGCACCCGGCCAAGGGCGGAAGCCAGGCTTACCCGCTCGGCGGCAAGGGGCGAGAAGGCCTTCAGGATGCGGCCGAGCGCTTCTTCGACCGAGATCATTATTTCGCCTTGTAGTGGCCTGACTTGCCGCCGCTTTTCTCGAGCAGCCTGATCTCGCTCAGGGACATGGCCCGATCGATGGCTTTGCACATGTCGTAGATCGTGAGGGCCGCCACGGCGACCGCGGTCAAGGCTTCCATCTCGACCCCCGTGCGTCCCTTCGACTTGCAGGTTGCGACGATATCGACGGCATGTCGGGCGGGGTCGCAGCTAAGCGCCACTTCGACCGCGGTGAGCGGAAGGGGGTGGCACAGCGGGATGAGGTCGGGCGTGCGCTTGGCTGCCATGATGCCGGCCAACCGGGCTGTGGCGAGCACGTCGCCCTTCTTGACCCCGCCCTCCATGATGCGCGCGAGCGTCGCCGGCCGCATCAGGACAGCACCTGCGGCGATGGCGACTCGCTCGCTCTCGGGCTTGTCCGAGACGTCGACCATCACGGCTTGGCCCTTGTCATCGAAATGAGTGAGCGTCGCCATGGCTCAGGCCCTCGCCCGTGCGGCGGCCACGTCACCCGGGGCTGCCAGGAGCGCCCGCGTCGCCGCCTCAACGTCCGCTTGCGCCATCAGGGACTCGCCGACGAGAAAGCAGCGCACCCCGGCCCGGGCCATGCGCGCGAGATCGGCCGGGCCCTTGAGCCCGCTCTCGGAGACCGCGAGTCGGTCCTTGGGAACGCGCGGTGCAAGCGCTTCGGTAGTTGCAACATCAACGGCCAAGGTCTTGAGATTACGATTATTAATTCCGATCAATTGACACGGCAACAAAAGCGCGCGGGCAAGCTCGTCGGAATCGTGCACCTCGACCAGGACGTCCATGCCCCAGTCGCGCGCCGCCTCGGCCAGGCTCATAGCACCGTCGTCGTCGAGGGCGGCGAGAATAAGAAGGACGCAATCGGCGCCAAGCGCCCGCGCCTCGGCGATCTGGTAAGGATCGAGCATGAAATCCTTGCGCAGCACCGGGAGCTCGACGGCCGCGCGCGCGGCCGCCAGATCCGAGTCGCGGCCTTGGAAATAGGGCTCGTCGGTCAGGACCGAGAGACAGGTGGCACCGCCGCGGGCGTAGGCGCGGGCAAGTGCGGCGGGCGAGAAATCGGCCCGGATAAGCCCCTTGCTGGGCGAGGCGCGCTTGATCTCGGCAATGAGGCCGTAGCCGCCGGCGGCGAGTGCTGCGCTCAAGCACCGGGCGAAGCCGCGCGGGGCCGGGGCCGCGCGCGCCGCCGCCTCGACTTCGGCCAATGGGCGCAAACCCTTGCGCCGCGCGATCTCGCGGCGCTTGTCGGCACAGATTCGCTCAAGCACGTCCGCCATGGCGATTACTTAGAGCTTGTCGTTGGTGATGGCCACAAGCCGCTCGAGCACGCGCCTGGCGCGGCCCTCGTCAATCGCCTTGGCGGCCAGGGTGACGCCCTCGGGCAAAGTGTCGGCCTTGCCCGCGATGAGCAAGGCGGCCGCGGCGTTGAGCAGCACGAAATCCCGGTACGCGCCGGGGACGCCGGCCAGCAAGGCCGTCATTGCCCGCGCATTGTGCTCGGCATCGCCACCCTTGAGCGCCTCGGGGGGTGCGGTCTCGAGCCCGGCGTCAGCCGGCGAAACGGTGAAGCTCCGCACCTTGCCGCCCTTGAGCTCGCTCACATGGCTCGGCCCGGTCAGCGTCAGCTCGTCGATGCCATCGAGACCGTGCACGACCCAGGCTTGCTCGGCGCCGAGGTTGCCGAGCACGCGCGCCATGGGCTCGGCCCACTCGCGCGCGAAGGTGCCGACAAGATAGCGCTTGACCCCTGCAGGGTTCGAGAGCGGGCCAAGGAGGTTGAAGATCGTGCGGGTGCCGAGCTCCACCCGCGTCGGACCCACGTTGCGCATGGCGCTGTGATAGCGCGGCGCCAGCATGAAGCCGATGCCGACCTCGCGGATGGCGCGCTCGACCACCTCGTAGCCCGCATCGAGATTGACGCCGAGGGCGGCGAGCACGTCCGCGGCCCCGGACTTGGAGGAGAGCGCGCGATTGCCGTGCTTGGCGACCGGCACGCCGCAGCCGGCGACCACGATGGCACTCGCGGTCGAGACGTTGAAGGTGCCGGAGCCGTCGCCGCCGGTGCCGACCACGTCGATCGCCCCTTGCGGGGCCTTCACCGGATGGGCCTTGGCGCGCATGATGCTGGCGGCCCCCGTCACTTCCTCGACCGTTTCCCCGCGCACGCGCAGCGCCATGAGGAATCCGCCCATCTGCGAGAGGGTGGCGTTGCCCGACATGATGATATCGAAGGCGAGCTCGGCCTGACGGCGGTCGAGGGTGCGTCCTGACGCGACGTGAGCGATGAGCTGCTTGAGATCGGTGGTATCGCCGCTCATGCCGCGAGCGCGCCCGCCTTGGCAAGTGCCAGGAAATTGGCCAAGAGCTTGTGCCCTTCGGCCGTCTCGATGCTTTCAGGATGGAACTGCACCCCGTAGAGGGCGAAATCCCGGTGGCGTATGGCCATGATGAGGCCATCGTCGGTCTCGGCGGTGATCTGGAGGCAGGCGGGCAGGCCCTCTTTCGCCACGATGAGCGAGTGGTAGCGCGTGGCGGGGAAGGGATTGGCCAGGCCGCGAAAGAGGCCCGTGCCGTGATGGTGGATCCAGCTCACCTTACCGTGCATGGGTGCTGGGCCGCGCTCGACGCGGCCGCCCATGGCCTGGCCGAGCGCCTGATGGCCGAGGCAGACGCCCAAGAGCGGCAGCCGCCCGGCGGCGGCCTTGACGAGGGGCAGGCAAATGCCGGCGCGGTCCGGGTCGCAGGGGCCGGGGGAGAGAATGATGCCTTCGGCGCCGCTCGCGAGCGCATCCTGGACGGTGATCGCGTCGTTGCGCACCACCGTGACCTGGGCTCCGAGCTCGCCCAGGCGATGCACCAGGTTGTAGGTGAAGCTGTCGTAATTATCGATGAGCAAATACATGGCATTTCAAGGCGTTCTGGAGCGTTTCACGTGCAACGCGGTGGCCGCGCCCAAGGGTTATAACAGGTCACCTCGGCTTGCGGAAGGCGAGGCCGGGCAAGCTCGCAGCCGGCCGGGCGCACGCACGCGCCCTGTCCTTGACCTTTCCCGAGGCTGACGAGACATATCACGTGAAGATTATAGTCGACAGGAAGGTTAGCCGGGATGGCTGAGCTTTCAGGGGAGTGCTGGATGAACATCGGAGCGGTGGCCAAGGAGACGGGCGTCTCGTCCAAGACCATTCGTTTCTACGAGAGCGTCGGGCTGATCCCGCGCGCCAGACGCAGCTCGGGCGGCTACCGTGTCTATGATCGCGCGGACGTGGCGCGCCTCGGCTTCATCCAACGCGCGCGCCGTCTCGGCTTCAGCGTGGAGGAGGTTTCCGCCTTGCTGGCACTCTGGCAGGACCGCTCGCGCGCGAGCTCGGAAGTGAAGGGTCTCGCGGTTCGCCACATCGCCGCGCTCGACGACAAGATCGCCCAACTGCAGGCGATCCGCCGCACGCTCAGTCGCCTCGTCGATGCCTGCCACGGCGATGCTCGGCCAGAGTGCCCGATCCTCGAGGGCCTCGCAGGTGCCACGCACTGACTCCCTTGCCGACTCTGGGGCGCGTGCTTTTCAACGCCCGTCGCTCTATATTTCGCGGTGTGAGCCGGCAGAAACACCAGCATGTTGGGACAGGCAAGCGACGTCCGCGCGCGCAGGATCGCCGCGCACTGGCCCCCCTTGTCGCCTGGACGCGCGCTTCGCGAAATCGCCTGCTGCTGCGGCTGCTCGTCATCCTCATCGCGGCACTCGCAATCGGGACCGTCCTCGGCATCGTGCTCGGAACGCGGCAGCCCGCGAGGCACGCGCCGAACCTGCCGCGGCCTCCGCTCATTGCCGAGAAACCCCCCGTTATCGTGCCGCCTTCCGGCCCGCCGAAAAGCGCGCCTCGCATCACCGAGGGCCGCCTTGCCGGATCGCTCGAGCTGTTGCCGGCGGCGCCCGAGCCTCGGCCAGCCGTGGGCGCAGCGCCCGCGGTGCCGCGGCCAGCGAGCGGCCCCCGCCTCATCACCGCGCAGAAGGATCCGAACGTCGTTTATGAGGAAGCGGTCGAGGAGCCTGGCCCGCGCCGCGCCGTCCCGGTATCACCCGGCGCGGGGCCGCCGCACGTGGCCAGCGAGCGCAAGCCCACGCTCTTGGCTGCGCTTGCGCATTTGACAATCAAGCCGAGCGAGGGCCCACAGCCGGCATGGCTGCAGCATGCGCTCGCCATGCCCGACATTCGCGGCCGGCCCATGGTGGCGCTCGTCATCGACGACGCGGGGGTCGACCGCAAACGCACGGAGCGGGCGATGCATCTGCCGCCGCGGGTGACGATGTCTTTCCTGCCTTATGCTCAAGAGGTGGCGAAGCAGGTGCAGGAGGCGAAAGCCTTGGGCCACGAGATCATCGTCCATGTGCCCATGGAGCCCGAGAACGCAAGCGTCGATGCCGGCCCCAACGTGCTGCGCGTCAAGGACAGCGGCGAGGAGATCGAGCGCCGGCTCGACTGGGATCTCTCGCGCTTCGCCGATTACGTCGGCATCAACAACCACATGGGCAGCAAGTTCACGCAAGACGCCCAGGGCATGCGAGTCGTGCTCGAGGCCCTCAAGGCGCGCGGCCTCCTTTTCCTCGATTCACGTACGACGCCGGCGAGCGTGGCTGCGAAGCTCGCGCGTGAGCTCGGCTTGCCCACGCTCGAGCGCGACGTCTTTCTCGACAACGTCGACAGCCGCGAGGCGATCGCGGCCCGCCTCGCCGAGGTCGAGCGCATCGCGCGCCGGGACGGCTACGTGATCGCGATCGGCCATCCCCGCGACGCCACACTCGATGTGCTCGAGCGCTGGACGGGCGAGGCAAACGCCCATGGGCTCGCACTCGTGCCGCTCAGCGCGGTGATGCGCGCGCTGATCGCAGTCGAGCCGGAGCAGGCAAAGCTCTCGCAAACGCGCGGATGAGGGTGCCCTCTCCCGGCCGACCCTTGCGGATTCGGCAGGTTCGTAATACATATTGAAAAGAGCGTACTACGGAGCCATGAGATGACCTTGCCTGTACAATCCGTCCGCGCGGCATCCGAGCATCGCGATGTCTTGCGGACGGTCGCGAAAATGCTGCGAGAAGGGGGGGCGGACGAGCTGCGGCGGCTGTTGAGCGACCGGGCGGCGCAGCCGGTAGGGCCATTCCGCAGCGAAGCGGCGGCACTCGCCTTTTTGCGTGACCGGCTGGTGAGCGCGCTCCGCCCGCGCATGATTTGGCTGTTCGGCAGCCGCGCGCGCGGAAAGGGCCGCCTGGACAGCGACTTCGATCTTCTCGTCGTGCTGCCGGACGGACTCCCCGACTCCGCCTATGGCCATCCCGCCGTCGCCGAGCCGGTGAGCGGCTGCGGCGTCGGCCACGACATCGTCCCGTGCTCATGGTCGGCCTACTTGGCCGAGCGCAAGGAGGTCGGCAGCCTCGTCCATCGCGCCGTGAGTGAGGGCCGACTCATCTACCGCGACAGGCAGCTGCGCCGGGCAGACGCCCGGGCGGCATGAACGAGCAGAGAGTCGCGAGTTTTCTTGCCCTCGCGGAGGAGGACCTCGCCGCTTGCAAGCAGCTCATGCGGCAATATCCGCGGCAATGCGCCTTCTATCTCGAGCAGGCCGCCGAGAAGCTTCTCAAGGCCGTGTTGACGGTCGAGGCGATCGTCTTTGCCGCCGGCCACCACCAGCTCGGAGCACTTGCCGCGCTCTTGCCGGAAGAGCATCTCTGGCGCGCCGACCTCATGGCCTTCGACCGCTTCTCCAGTTATGCCACTGCGTTCCGCTATCCCACCCCTGGCGGCGGGATGCCCCGCGTCCCGGGGCGTGATGAGCTTGAGCGCGGTTGGCGGGAGGTCAGAGCGGTCGCCACAGAGATCAAGGATTGGAGCGTCGAGAGGCTTGCCGAGAAGGCGGGCAAAGGCCGGCCGTCCTGACGGCAAAATCAATCTCTTATGCGCTTCACAAGTTCGTCCCACTATCGGGCATGTTCAGGCGTTGAATTCTCTCCCGGCTATATCCCGCGCGCCATGCAAGATGCGCTCGATGCGAATCTCGCCCGGATGAACCGAATAGAAAATCAGATACCGGCGGTACACCGCGCGCCGGATCGTCGGATCAAGGTCACGTTGTATCGGGTGGGCTTCGGGGTTCCTGGCTATTCCAAGACAGGTCGCGCGCAATTCACCGAGGAACGTCAGCGCCCGCAGCGGATTGTCCCGCGCGATATAATCGCCGATCTCTTCCAGGTCGCTTTCTGCCTTGGGCGAGAAGCCAACTCTCATTCACGCTTCCGTGCCATGGCAGTGTATTTGCCTTTCAGACGGTCGAACACGCGCTTGGCTGGCACCGGCGCGCCGCTTTCCATGCCTTCGCGAACCAGCTGCCGCAGCTCGTCCAACTCAAGCACGGCGATCCGGCGCTTGAGTTTCCAGTCGCGCAGCGCTTCGCGGATTACTTCGCTCGTCGTCGCATATTCACCCGAATCGACGGCTTCGCGCACCATCCCCGCCATGTCGGGCGGGAGAGCGATGCTAATTTTCTCGACGTTCGCCATGTGGCACCTCCATTGGTATATAGTAGTAAGAATTCCTACTAATCTCAAGAGGAGCTCGGCGAAACGTGCCAAAGGTCGACGGCGGCGAAAGCCCTAAGTCCACCAGCGTCCGGGGTTAGATGTGAATTCAAACCGCTTAATCTCAGGATCGTCCCTATATTTTTGCAGCCACGCCTTGCTCATCTTCCATGAAATGACTCTGACGCCGGGAGGCGAAATCTCTAACAGATGCGACTTGCTAACGATGAAGGTCATGAGCCTTTCCGCTGCATCCACGACCACCGCAAAGTAAGGCTGGCAACCGAACGCGAGACAGGCGTCGTCAAGCTTCTCAAGATTGTCCTTGGGGATACTAATGAACGTGCCTTCTTTGCCAATATTTCGCGACCTGGATTTCACGGAGATTCCCATCCGCTCGCCCGTGTGCGGATTCATGGCGATGATGTCCAAGCCGACATGATCAACATAGGCGCACTCGAAACCGTACTTCGAGAGCCAATAGAGCACGAGCCTTTCAGCGAAATCCCCCGTGATCTTTGAATGGCGGGTGCTTTTCTTGATCTCCATGTGCCCACCCCGCCCCCTAAGCCGGCCACGCCCACCAAACCACCCATGTTCGCAGCACGGCATCGACCGCGCCGAGGCCGACCGCCCACACGCCGGGCACCGCGAAAGCCGGACAAGAAGCCGGCGGCCCTGAGGCCGCTACCGCCCTTCACCCACCGCTCGCGAAGCGGACCGCCTCCTCGGCGGCGCGGACGAGGGCGCGGGCCTTGTTGACCGTCTCCTGGTACTCGGTCGCGGGATCGCTGTCGGCGACGATGCCGCCACCTGCCTGAACGTACATGGTGCCGCCCTTCAAGAGGGCGGTCCTGAGCGCGATGCAGGTATCCATGGCCCCGTTCGCCGCGAAATAGCCGATCGCACCCGCGTAGATGCCGCGGCGCTCCGATTCGAGCTCGTCGATGATCTCCATGGCGCGGATCTTGGGCGCACCCGACACGGTGCCCGCGGGGAAGCCGGCGACGAGGGTGTCGATCGCGTCGTGCTCGGGCTTCAGCCTGTCCTCGACGTTCGAGACGATGTGCATGACGTGCGAGTAGTGCTCGATCGCCATCTTCTCGGTGACCTTGACCGTGCCGATCTCGGCCACGCGCCCCACGTCGTTGCGCGCCAGATCGAGCAGCATGAGGTGCTCGGCGAGCTCCTTGGGATCGGCGAGAAGATCCTCGCCGAGCGCCTTGTCCTCGGCCGCGTCTCGCCCGCGCGGGCGCGTGCCCGCGATGGGGCGGATGGTGACGATGCCGTCGCGCAGGCGCACCAGGATCTCCGGGCTCGAGCCCACCACGGCGAAGCCGCCGAAGTCGAGGAAGAAAAGGAAAGGCGAGGGGTTGAGGCGGCGCAGCGCGCGATAGAGGGCGAAGGGCGGCAGGCGAAAGGGTACGGCGAAGCGCTGCGAGGGCACCACCTGGAACACGTCGCCCGCGCGGATGTATTCCTTGGCGCGCTCGACGAGGGCCTGGAATTCCTCGCGCGTCATGTTCGAGCGGGGCTCGCCGTGCGCGGCCGGGCCCTGGCCGGTCTCGCGCCGATAGGTCACGCTGCGCTCGAACTCGGCGACGAGATCGGCCAAGCGCTCCCCCGCGAGGTCGTAAGCGCGCTCCGCCGACACGCCCGCTGCCGGCCATGCGGGCGTGATGAGGGTGACGGTGTCGTCCAGGCTGTCGAAGACGGCGACCGCGGTCGGACGGAGGAAGATGGCATCGGGGATGCCGAGCACGTCCGGGTTCTTGTCCGGCAGCCGCTCCATCTGCCGCACCATGTCGTAGCCCATGTAGCCGAAGAGGCCGGCCGCCATGGGCGGTAGGTCGGGCGGCAGCGCGAACTGGCATTCGCGCACGAGGGCGCGGAGGGAATCGAGCGGGTGGCCGGCACAGGGCTCGAATTCGTTGCGGTCGATGCGCGCGCGCCGGTTGATCTCGGCCTCAGCGCCGCGACAGCGCCAGATGAGATCGGGCTTGAGGCCGACGAAGGAGTAGCGGTTGCGCACGCCGCGCTCGACGGATTCGAAGAGGAACGCGTCGGCGCGACCGTCGGCGAGCTTGAGCATGGCGCTGACGGGCGTGTCGAGATCGGCGGTGAGCGTCGTCCACACGACCTGGGCGGCACCGCGCCGGTAGGTCTCGGCGAAGGCGTCGAAGGCGGGCGCTATGCTCATGAGCCGACGAGGCTCGAGACCACGCGCTCGTCGATCTCAACGCCGTAGCGCTCGCGCAACGCCTCGGTAAAGGCGTTGAGCAGGTCGGCATCGATCGTGCCGTGCAGCTGATCCTCGAGCTGGTGGATTCCTGCCGCATCCGCCTTAGCATCGGCCGGGACGACGCTTGCGAGCTTGGCGACGACGGCACCCTGAGGCGAGGGCGAGCTCACCACGTCGCCTATTTTGGCGACGAAAAGGGAGGCGACGAGCTCGGGCGGCAGCGCCGGGCTGGCACCCTGGCCGGTGCGGGTGAAGGGCGCCGTGGTCGTGACGCTCGCGCCGCTCTCCTTGGCGAGCGCTGCGAGGTCGGCACCGCTCTCAGCTTTCTCGACCATGGCCTGCGCCGCCTTGGCCGCCGCCTTGCGGCGCGCGTCGGCCTGCCAGCCGGCGAGCACCTTGTCGCGCACGTCCGCAAGCGGCCGCAGTTGGCTCGGCACCACGTTGTCGACGTGGAGAAGGAAAAAGCCGCCCTGGTCGTCTTCCCTGAGATCGCTGTCTCGGCCGGGCTCGGTCGAGAAGGCGGTCGAGAGGAACTTGGGGCCTTGCGGCAATCCCGCCACGGGTTTGCCCTCGGGCGAGAGGCCCTTGCCGTCGACGGCCGCGATCTTGACGACCTTGAGATCGAGCTTTTTGCCCGCCTCCTCGAGGCTCGCCCCGCCGCCGAGCGCGTCCTGGAGCTTGTTGCCGAGATCGTAAATGGCATCGCTCGCCTCGCGCAGCTGCAGCTCGTGGGTAAGCTTGCCCTTGGCTTCCTCGAAGCTCTCCGTGTGGCCGGGGATGATCTTGACGACCTCAGCGATGTGCCAACCGAGCGGGGTCTGGACCGGCTCGGTGACGCCACCCTCAGGGGCCTGGAAGGCGGCCGCGGCGAGCTCGGGCATCGGCACGTCGGCCTGCTTGACCGTACCGAGATCGAGCGGCGGCTTGCCGGTGAGCTCGTCTGCGACCTTGTCGAAGCTTTCGCCCTTGGCGATGCGCGCGGCGGCATCCTTCGCGGCGGCCTCGTCCTTGAGAATGATCTGGCGCAGCGTGCGCTCTTCGGGAATCTTGAAATCGGCCAAGCGCGCCTCGTATTCGTCCTTCAGCTTGTCCTCCGAGACCGACATCCGAGGAGCGAGGTCGGCGGGCGTCATCATCACCGCCGTGACCGCGCGATACTCGGGCGCCGTGAAGACTTCGGCATGGTCCTTGTGATAGGCCTCGAGGTCCGCATCGCTCGGGGTGGGGATGTCCGTCATCGCGGCGGCGCTCACGAGCACGGTCTCGGCCGTGCGCCGCTCATTGCGGTAGCGGTAGAGGTCGTCGAGCAGCACTTGGGGCACGGCGCCGCCTGCCGTGATCGCCTCGGTCACCTGGTTGCGCACGATGTCCTGCCGCGTCAGCGCCACGAAGCGCTCCTCGCTATAGCCGGCGTTGTTGAGGAGCGTCTGGAAGACGCCGCGGTCGAACTTGCCCTCGGCATTGTGGAAGGAGACGTTGTCGAAGATCGCCTGGCGCACCACCGCGTCGTTCACCGCGACCCCGGCTTCGCGCGCCGCGAGGTCGAAGAGGACGCGGCTGATCATCTCCCGCAACACCCGCTGGGGCAGGCCGAGCTCGCGGGCGCGCTCGGCGGTCACCTCGGTCTGCAGCATCGTCTGCAGCCGGCGCAGCTCGCGGCGGTACTGATCCTGGAACTCCTGCGGCATGATGCGCTGAGAGCCCACTTCGGCGACGTATTGCGCGCGGATGCCGCGGTTGAAAATGGGGCCGATGCCCCAAATGGCGAAGCTGATGATCAGCATGCCGAACATCACGCTCACGATGATGCGCGCCACGATGGTCTTGAGCGTGAGCTTCGTCTTCTCCGGCATCGCTTGAAGGCTTCTCCGCTAAGAGATTGAGCAAAAACGCATCCTTGGCCTCGTCCCCGGGCCTCGCGCGAGGGTCGAGGGGCGGCATCATAGAAGTGCGGAATGGCAGCGGCAACTCGGGAATTGGCCGCGCGCGGCGAGGGCCGGGCGCCCCTCCGGCGCGCAAGCACGGCACTTAGAGCGTGCCGAGGTGCTCGGATTGCCTATCCGCGGCTGCCGCAAGCCGGGCCGCCCGGCGGCGGCGCAGCACAAAGTGCCCCATGAGCCCGGCAAAGGTCAGAAGAACGAGGATGGTGGCGACCGCGCCGACCGCCGGGTCGATGTTGTCCTGGATGCCGTCCCAAATGCGGCGCGGCAAGGTGTAGACGTGGCGACTGGTGAGGAAGAGGGTCACCACGATCTCGTCCCACGAGAGGATGAAGGCGAAGAAGCCGCCCGCCAGCATGCCGGGGAGAATGCTCGGGACGATCACGTAGCGGATGGCCTGCGCGATCGAGGCCCCCAGGTTGCGCGCCGCCTGCTCGAGGCGGAGATCGAAGTTGGCGAGCGACGCCGACACCGTGATCAGCACGTAAGGCAGGCCCTTGACGCCGTGGGCGATGATCAGTCCGGGGAAGGTATCGAGCAGTCCCCAGCTCGCCCAGACGCGGTAGAAGCCGAGCGCGTGCACGATCGCGGGCACGATCATGGGGGCGAGCATGATGAAGCGCAGCAGCTCCGACCAGCGGCTGGCAACGCGCCAGCAGCCGATCGCGGCGAGCGTTCCGAAGAGGATGGCCAAGGCGGAGGCCGAGCTCGCGACGATGATGCTATGGAGGATGCTGTTGATCCAGCTCGGATCGTTGAGGAGCGCTTGATAATGCCGCAGCGAGATCGTCCCGTGCGGCAGCGACAAATAGCGCTCGGGCGTGAGCGAGATGGGAAAGACCACGATCATCGGGAGCACGAGGAAGAGCAGCACGATCCAGGCGAGGCAGATCACAAGCGCAAGCTCGAGGCTGATGCGCCGCCCGCTCATGCCGCACCGAACAGCTTGCGCGGGCTGACGAAGCGGCTCATCAGCGCCAGCATGAGGAAGACCGTGATGAGCAGGCTCGTGGCGAGCATCGTGCCCAGGCCCCATTGCAGCGTCTCGACGACTTGCAGCGCTATGTACTCGGCGATCATCACGACGCGGCCGCCGCCCAGGATCGCAGGCGTCACGAAGAAGCCGAGCGAGAAGATGAAGACAAGGATGCCGGCACCGACGATACCGGGCAGGCTCAAGGGCAGATGGACTCTCGCGAAGGCCTGCAGTGCCGACGCCCCGAGCCCGCGCGCCGCCGGCACGAGACGCTTGTCGATGCCCTTCATGTTCACGTAAAGCGGCAGCACGGCGTAGGGAATCATGTAATGGGTCATGCCGACGATGACGCCGAACTCGTTGCGCACGAGCGGAAGCGGCCGGTCGATGATCCCCGCCGCGAGCAGCATCGAGTTGAGCAACCCGCCGGGATGCAGGATGGCGACCCAGGCAAACGCCCGCACCAGGACCGAGATCCAGAAGGACAGCAGCACGAAGAAGAGCATCCAGGCCTCGTGCGTGCGCGACACGTGGAGGATCGCGTAGGCAACGACGTAGCCGAGGACCATGGTGATCGCGGTGGTGATCAGGCAGACCCGCGCGGTGATCCACAGGATGTGCTGTACGGCGCCGTTGGTGAAAAGCAGCGCGTAGTTCCCGAGCCCGAGCCTCGGCTCCGAGACGCTGATCCACAGCACTTGGCTCAGGGGGTAGAGATAAAAGACCACGAGCAGGGCCAGGGGCACGAGGATGAGGGGCCAATAGGCGGCGCTGCCGAAATTCCTGCCCAAGCCCTCCCCCGTCACAGCTGCCGCGCCCGTGTCGCGCGGCGGGCCGGCGATTTCAGTCTAGCGAAAATTCTGCTATACGCCAGAGCACCGTGACAAGGTCGGCCCAGTGCCGCGCCAAAAGCGCGCAAGGACAATCCGAGCGCAAAGACAATTCGGCTGGGGAGCAATCGCGAAAGGGGAGAACGATGGAACAGGATTCGGGATTCGCGCGCGACAGCATCGAGCTCTTGCGGGAGTGGCTTGCCGGCAGGCCCGTCAGCCGACGTGGATTTCTCGCGGCTTGCGCGGCGCTCGGGCTTTCGCCAGCGCTGTTCAAGATCACGCCGGCTTCGGCAGAGGGCAAGGAGCTGGTGCTGTGCAATTTCGGCGGCGACGCCATCGCGGCCTTCAACAAGGCCTGGGTCGAGCCGTTCATGGCCAAGAACCCCGCGATCAAGGTCGTGATCGACGGCACCGGACCGACGTCCGGGAAGATCAAGGCCATGGTCGAGAGCGGCAAGGTCGGCTGGGACGTGGTCGACCGCAACCTTGCGGCGGCCGTCGAGCTCGGGCGGCAGAACCTGCTCGACGAGATCGACTACGGCATCGTCGACAAAGGAAAGGTGCGCCCGGAGCACGCCGGCAAATGGGCGGTCGGCAGCTACATCTATTCCTATCCGCTGGTCTACGACAGCAAGGCATGGGGCGGTCGGGTGCCGACGGGCTGGAAGGATTTCTTCAATCTCAAGGATTTTCCCGGCAAGCGCATGCTGCGCAAGTACATCGACGGGCAGCTCGAGGCGGCGCTCATCGGCGACGGCGTCGATCCCAAGAAGCTCTATCCCCTCGACGTCAAGCGTGCGCTCGACAAGATCCGCTCGATCAAGGAGCAAGTCATCTTCTGGGCCAACGGTGCCGAGAGCCAACAGGCCTTCCGCGACGGCGAAGTGGTCATGGGCAATATGTGGAACACGCGCTGCACGGTGCTCAAGGACGAGAGCAAGGGACGCATCGACTTCACCTTCAACCAGGCGAGCGTCTGGATCGGGGCCTGGCTGGTGCCGAAGGGCAGCAAAGGCGGCAGCGACGCCATGAGGTTCATCGCCTCCACGCAGGACCCCGCGGAGCAAGTCGAGCTTTTCAAGATGATCGGCAACGGGCCGGTCAATCCGGCGGCGGCGGCCCTCGTTCCGGCCGAGCTCAAGCCGCTCGACCCCGGCTCGCCGGACAATTACGCCAAGCAGGTCTTGGCCGATCCCGAGTGGTACGCGGCCAATAGCGCGACGGCGCTCAACCAGTATCTGGAAATGGTGTCGTCCTGAGGGCGATGAGACCGTACTCGGCGGAAGCTGCTCTCCGCGGGCCGGAGGCGGCTCCGCCGAGGTACCGGCCGTCTCATTCCGCGGCCTGGCTTTTCCGCTCCTTCTCCTGGAGCGCGAAGGCGCCCGCCACCTCGCTGCCCGTGGCGTACCAAAGCTTGGGAAAGCGCCGCGTGAAGGCCAGGAAATCCCGCAGAATGCCCAAGCGCATCGGCCGGCCGGTCACTTGCGGATGCATGACCAGGACGAAGACCCCACCCATCTCGTAGATCGCTCGAAACTCGTCCTGCCAGATCGACAGCACGTGCTCGCGGGTGAAGAGCGGCCGCGGCGCACGCAAATGCGTGGCGCCGAAGTTCCAGTCGTCGAGCGAGGGATGCTCCGGCAGCTCGATGGGGCCGGCGCGCCCGTCGCGCAGCCGATGGCGATAGGGGTGGACGTCGTCCTTGAAGCAGCTGTTGTACACGAAGCCGCGCTCGACGAGCGCTTCCAGCAGGAAATGGCATGATTCGCTGCTGGGCGGCCGATAACCTTTCGGGCGCAGGCCGAAGTGGCGCTTCATGGCATCGAGCCCGCGCTCGAGCTCCTCGATGATCTGCTCGGGCCGGGCGGGGTCGGGGCGATAATGCAGGTAGCCGTGATGCGCGAGCTCGTGGCCGTCGCGGAGGATCGTCTCGACGCGGCCGGTGTGGTTGTCGACCGTCCAGCCGGGCGTGAAAAAGGTCGCCTTGAGACCCTCCGCCTTGAGCAGCTCGAGGATTTTGACGATGCCGACCTTGGCGCCGTAGCCTCCGAGCGAGAGGGTCGCCAGCAGCTCCGCGTTCTCCGGCTCCTTGCCGAGCCAGAGCGACTCGGCGTCGAAATCGAAGGTCAGGCAAACCGCACATTGGGCGCCGTTGGGCCAACGTACCGGAACGCTCTCGGCTGTCATGACGGCTTCTCCCCCCGCTTGCGATGAGCGAGACTATTATGCGGTGAGCGGCGGTGTAAACCGGCTCGCCGCGACGCCCTCGCCCTGGCGCGGCGCTTATGGGGCATGCTAGAGAGGCGCCACCCACGGTCCCGGGGGCGAGGCATCCCATTCCTGGCTGCGGCACTCTTTCATGGCACGTCGCGCATTGATTGCGGGAAACTGGAAGATGAACGGGCTCGGGCCGGGCGGTGCCGGGCTCGATGGGCTGGCGCTGGCGCGCGAGCTCTTGGCACGGCTGCGGCAAGGGCCAAGACCGCGCGCTGATCTCGTGGTGGCGCCGCCCGCGACCTTGATCGCGCGCGTGGCGCGGATCTTGGCAGGGAGCTCAATTGCGGTCGGCGGCCAGGACTGCCACGCCGAGCCGAGCGGGGCGCATACCGGCGACCTCAGCGCCGAGATGCTGAAGGAGGCGGGTTGCCGCTACGTCATCGTCGGCCATTCCGAGCGGCGCGCCGACCACGGCGAGGGCAGCGCAATCGTGCGCGCCAAGGCGGCCGCCGCGCACCGTGCCGGCCTCATCGCCATCGTTTGCGTGGGCGAGCGCGAGGCGGCGCGCCTTTCCGGCGCGGCCGCTGCCGTGGTCGGCCGGCAGCTCGCCCAATCGCTGCCTGAATCGGTAAGCGCGGCCAACACGGTCGTGGCCTACGAGCCCGTGTGGGCGATCGGCAGCGGGCGAACGCCGACCGGCTCCGACATCGCGGCGATGCACGGCCTCATCCGCCGAGCACTTGCCGGCCGCACGGCGGATGGCGAAGAGATGCGCATCCTCTACGGCGGCTCGGTCAAGGCGCAAAACGCGCGCGAGATTCTGCGCGCGCCCGATGTGGACGGCGCCCTGGTCGGCGGGGCCAGCCTGGATGCCGCAGCGTTCTGGGCGATTGCCCAATCAATTCCCTAGCGCAAAGCGCCGGAAGGCACTACATAGCCACTCGGCCACCGGCCCTTTGGGCGGCAAATCCTCGCGAGTCGCGACAATGCAGGCAGTCCTCGTCGTCATCCATGTCATCTTGGCGGTAGCGCTCATCGCCGTCGTGCTGCTGCAACGGAGCGAGGGCGGAGCGCTCGGCATTGGCGGCGGCGGGGGCATGAGCGGCTTCATGACCGGGCGCGGTGCCGCCAACCTCCTGACGCGCGCGACCGCCGTGCTCGCCCTCTGCTTCATGTTGACGAGCCTGGGGCTCGCCTGGCTCGCGGGCCGCACGCCCGAGCAGCGCTCGATTCTCGACCAACCGTCTAGGCATGCCGCACCGATCGAGCAGGCTCCGGCGGCTCCCGCGCCGGCGTCGGCCCCCGCCACCCCAGCGGCACCTTCGGCCCCCGCGGCCCCCAAGACGCCGGCGCCGCCGATCGGCCAATAGCAGCGCTGTCAAGCAGGATTTTTCGCGAGCCGGCCATGCCACCGCTTCTTTCACGTTGGCTTGCCGCTCGGGGATGCTATAATGATGGCCCATGCAGCGGTACATCTTCATTACCGGCGGCGTGGTCTCCTCTCTCGGCAAGGGCATAGCGTCGGCGGCACTCGGAGCGCTCCTCCAGGCCCGTGGCTTCACCGTGCGCCTGCGCAAGCTCGATCCCTACATCAACGTCGATCCGGGGACGATGAGCCCGTATCAGCACGGCGAGGTCTACGTCACCGATGACGGGGCGGAGACCGACCTCGACCTCGGCCATTACGAGCGCTTCACCGGCGTCGCCTCGCGGCGCAGCGACAACATCACGACGGGGCGCATCTATTCGGACGTCATCGCGCGCGAGCGCCGCGGCGACTATCTCGGCGCCACGGTCCAGGTCATCCCCCACATCACGGACGCGATCAAGGACTTCATCCTGGCGGACGCCGGGGGTGCGGACTTCGTGCTGTGCGAGATCGGCGGCACGGTGGGCGACATCGAGGGGCTGCCCTTCCTCGAGGCGATCCGCCAGCTCGGCAACGAGCTCGGGCCCGAGCGAAGCATGTTCGTGCACCTGACGCTGGTGCCCTACATCGCGAGCTCGCACGAGCTCAAGACCAAGCCGACGCAACACTCGGTCAAGGAGCTGCAGAGCGTGGGCATCAAGCCCGACGTCATCCTCTGCCGCAGCGAGCGGCCGATTCCAACGAGCGAGCGGCGCAAGATCGCCCTCTTCTGCAACGTGCGCGAGGAGAGCGTCATCCAGGCCCTCGACGTCCCCACCATCTACGAGGTGCCGCTGCGCTACCACGCCGAGGGATTCGACACCCAGGTCGTCAAGCATTTCGGCATCCGGCAGGAGGGCGAGCCCGATCTCGCGCGCTGGCAAAGCATCGTCGAGCGCATCCGCAAGCCCGAAGGCGAGGTGACGATCGCGGTGGTCGGCAAATACACGCACCTGCTCGACGCCTACAAGTCGCTCTCTGAGGCGCTTGCGCATGGCGGCGTCGCCAATCACGTGCGCGTCAACATGAACTGGATCGATTCCGAGATCTTCGAGCGGGACGACACCATCCACCACCTCGAGGGCGTGCATGGCATCCTGGTGCCGGGCGGCTTCGGAGAGCGCGGCTCGGAGGGCAAAATCCAGGCAGCCCGTTTCGCGCGCGAGCGCCAGGTGCCCTACTTCGGCATTTGCTTCGGCATGCAGATGGCCGTCATCGAGGTGGCGCGGCACGTGGCCGGGCTCGAGGGCGCCGGCTCGACCGAGTTCGGCCCGGCCAAGCATCCGGTCGTCGGCCTGTTGACCGAATGGATGCGCGGCAACGTGCTCGAGCACCGCGCCATCGGCGACAATCTCGGCGGCACCATGCGGCTCGGCGCCTACGATTGCGTGCTCGCGAAGGGGAGCCGTGTGCACGAGGCCTACGGCCTCGACCAGATCAGCGAGCGCCACCGTCACCGCTACGAGGTGAACATCAACTACAAGGGCCAGCTCGAGGGCGCGGGCCTGCGCTTCTCCGGCATGTCACCCGACGGCGAGCTGCCGGAGATCGTCGAGATCCCCGACCACCGCTGGTTCATCGGCGTGCAGTTCCACCCCGAGCTCAAGTCGAAACCGCTCGAGCCGCACCCGCTCTTCACCTCCTTCATCAAGGCGGCGGTGGACCAGAGCCGGCTGGTGTAGACGCGCTTTACGCTGGTTGCGCGGCCGGGCTTCGTATAAGTCTAGGAGCTGCAAGCTCCCTCACCCTCCCATGACCTTGCGGTCATGGGCCCCTCCCTCTCCCGCATGCGGGCGAGGGGAAGTCGCGCACAAATCCCCTCTCCCGTTTACGGGAGAGGGAGGGACCCATCGCAGAGCGATGGGAGGGTGAGGGATAGCACGGTACGAACGAGCGAGCCTCAGATGACAACCCCGCGCCACGTGCGCATCGGCGAACTCAACATCGGCAACGACCGGCCGCTCACCCTCATTGCCGGGCCGTGCGCGCTCGAGTCGCGCGCGCACGCGCTCGAGATGTCGCTCGCCCTCAAGGAGATCGCGGCGAAGCTCGGCATCGGCCTCATCTACAAGACCTCTTTCGACAAGGCGAACCGCACTTCGCTCACGAGCCCGCGCGGCCTCGGACTGTCCGAGAGCCTGCCCATCCTCGCCGAGGTGCGCGAGAGCCGCGGCATCCCGGTCTTGACCGACGTGCACGAGCCGCCCCAATGCGCGATCGTGGCCCAGGCGGCGGACGTGCTGCAGATTCCTGCCTACCTCTGCCGGCAGACCGATCTCCTGGTCGCCGCCGCGCGCACGGGACGCGCCATCAACGTCAAGAAGGGGCAGTTCCTCGCCCCTTGGGACATGGCGAACGTCATCGCCAAGATCACCCACGAGGGCAATCACGAGGTGCTCGTGACCGAGCGCGGCGTGTCCTTCGGCTACAACACGCTCGTCTCCGACATGCGCGCGCTGCCGATCATGGCGAAGACGGGCTATCCCGTGGTTTTCGACGCCACCCACTCGGTGCAGCAGCCGGGCGGGCAGGGGAGCAAGAGCGGGGGCGAGCGGCAGCACGTGCCCGTGCTGGCGCGGGCCGCCGTGGCGGTCGGCATAGCCGCCCTCTTCATGGAGACGCATCAGGACCCCGATCACGCCCCCTCCGACGGCCCCAACATGATCAAGCTCAAGGACCTGCCGGCGCTGCTCGAAACCCTGCTCGAGCTCGACCGCATCGCCAAGGCGAAGCCGATCGAGATTTGACGCGCAAGCGGAGCGCCGCCTGCCGTCCCGCTTGCGTCTGCGGGCCGCGGTCGCTATCTCTCTCGCGCCAATCCTCTTAGCAGCACCTCATCCCATTCGGGGAGCGTGTCATGACCGCCATCACCGACATCCGTGCCCGCGAAATTCTCGACAGCCGCGGCAATCCGACCGTCGAGGTCGATGTGGAGCTCGAGACGGGCACGATCGGCCGCGCCGCGGTGCCGTCCGGGGCCTCCACCGGTAAGCACGAGGCGGTCGAGCTGCGCGACGGCGACAAGGCGCGCTACGGCGGCAAGGGCGTGCTCCAGGCGATCGTCGCGGTCGAGGGCGAGATCTTCGACGCGCTCTCCGGCCTCGAGGCCGAGGAGCAGGAGCATCTCGACCACCTCATGATCAAGCTCGACGGCACGCCCAACAAGAGCCGGCTCGGCGCCAACGCCATCCTGGGCGTGAGCCTCGCCGCCGCGCGCGCCGCCGCCGAGGAGCGCGGCTTGCCGCTCTACCGCTACATCGGCGGGGTCTCGGCGCGCACCCTTCCCGTGCCGCAAATGAACATCGTCAACGGCGGCGCGCACGCGGACAACGCGATCGACATCCAGGAGTTCATGATCATGCCGCTCTCGGCCGCGAGCGTGGCCGACGCCGTGCGCATGGGCTCCGAGGTCTTCCAGGCGCTCAAGAAGCGGCTCAAGGAGGCGGGCCACAATACCAATGTCGGCGACGAGGGCGGCATGGCGCCCAACCTCAAGAGTGCCGATGAGGCGCTCGGCTTCATCGTGAAGGCGATCGAGGCGGCCGGCTATCGCCCGGGCGAGGAGATCGCCTTGGCCCTCGATGCGGCGGCGAACGAGTTTCACCGCAAGGGCAAATACGTGCTGGAAGGCGAGGGCAAGAAGCTCGATGCCGCCGGCATGGTCAAGTACTACGAGGCGCTCGTGCGCCGCTATCCGATCATCTCGCTCGAGGACGGCATGGCCGAAGGCGATTTTGCCGGCTGGGCCGAGCTCACCGCCGCACTCGGCAAGAAGATTCAAATCGTCGGGGACGATATCTTCGTGACCAACCCGGCGCGCCTGCGCGCGGGCATCGAGAAGGGCCTGGCCAACGCCATCCTCGTCAAGCTGAACCAGATCGGCACCCTTTCCGAGACGCTCGAAACCGTCGAAATCGCCCAGCACGCGGGCTACCGGGTGGTCATCTCGCACCGCTCGGGCGAAACCGAGGACACCACCATCGCCGACTTGGCGGTCGCCACCAACTGCGGCCAGATCAAGACGGGATCGCTCACGCGCTCCGAACGTCTCGCCAAATACAACCAGCTCATCCGCATCGAGGAGGAGTTGGGCCCGGCGGCCCGCTACGCCGGCAGAAGCGTGCGGCGTTGAGACGCGGCGCACCGTCGCGATCGCGACTCGGGCGCGGTTCGGCGGCGCTGGCTCGCTCCGCCGGAGTCTTTCGCCGCGGACTTGCCGCCGCAGCGGCGAAGATCGACGGAAATCGGCGGCTCACGCGCGAAAATCGGGCAGACTCTTGATTTGCCTATTGACCGGCGTGAATCTCCTGTGATTCGCTTCTTGTCATGAGCCTCACGCGCGAGATCACCAAGCGGCTTCCCGGCATCTCGGCCCAGCTCGTGTTGGCGTGCCTTACCGCCTACTTCGCCTATCACGCCGTCGAGGGAGATCGCGGGCTCAATGCCTGGTGGGGACTGCGCCAGAAGATCGAGCTCGCGGACGCGACGCTCGCGGCACTCAACAGCCAGCGCGCCGGCCTCGAGGAGCGGGTCGCACACCTGCGACCCGAAAGCCTCGATCCTGACATGCTCGAGGAGCGTGCGCGCGTGCTGCTCAATTTCGGCCGGCCCGACGAGCTCGTCATCATGCTGCCCAAGCCGGACGCCAAGCCTTAGGCTGCGTCGTCCAAATCACAGCATCGCCTTCTCGTAGCAAAGCCGCCTTGCGGCGGGACAGGCATGCGCTCGTCGAGGGTTGCCTCGCATGCCACCTTCCGGGCTGGTATCACCGCTTGTTAACCGAAATGCAGTTAAAACGGCATTGTGCATTGCAATAGAAGCATTTTTCGGCACCCGGTTCCTTGAAAACGTCATCTCTCCGGGCTACTAGTCAAAGGAGCTAGGGAGGCGGCCGCAGAGCCGGTCGCAACTCGTTTTTCCGAGGATCAGCCGAAGGATGACGTGATGGCGAACGCCAAGACCACGCGCGCCAAGCCGCGGGCGAAGAGCGCTGCGGCCGAGGAGCTCATCACCCTCTACCGCGAGATGCTGTTGATCCGCCGCTTCGAGGAGAAGGCGGGTCAGATGTACGGCATGGGTCTCATCGGCGGCTTCTGCCACCTCTATATCGGGCAGGAAGCCGTGGTGGTGGGCTTGCAGGCTGCGAGCCGGCCGGGCGATGCGGTGATAACGAGCTACCGCGATCACGGCCACATGCTGGCGTGCGGGATGGACCCGAAAGGGGTGATGGCGGAGCTGACCGGCCGGCGCACGGGCTATTCCAAAGGCAAGGGCGGCTCGATGCACATGTTCAGCCGGGAGGCCAACTTCTTCGGCGGACACGGCATCGTCGGCGCCCAAGTGCCCATCGGTGCCGGGCTCGCCTTCGCCTTCAAATACCGCAACGAGCCCAAGGTCTCGTTCACCTATCTCGGCGACGGTGCGGTCAATCAAGGCCAGGTCGGCGAGGCCTTCAATATGGCGGGTCTTTGGAAGTTGCCGGTCGTCTTTGTGATCGAGAACAACAAATACGGCATGGGCACCTCGATCGAGCGCGCCTCCGCCCGCACCGATTTCTACCACCGCGGCGCGCCCTACGGCATCCCGGGCGAGGTGGTCGACGGCATGGACGTCGTCGCGGTCAAGGCCGCGGGTGAGAAGGCGGTCGAGCAGGCCCGCGCCGGCAAGGGTCCCTACATCCTCGAGATGATCACCTACCGCTACCGCGGGCACTCCATGTCCGATCCCGCGAAGTACCGCTCCAAGGAGGAGGTGCAGCGCATGCGCCAGGAGCGCGATCCGATCGATCGCCTGCGCCAGCGCCTCGAGGCGGAAGGGGTGACCGACGAGGAGGGCCTCAAGAAGATCGATCGGGAGGTCAAGGACATCATCCAGGCTGCCGCGGACTTCGCCCAGCAGAGCCCGGAGCCCGATCCCGGCGAGCTCTATACCGACGTGCTGGCGCCGGCTTGAGCGGACGGAGGGAGGACCGACATGCCGATCGAGGTGTTGATGCCGGCGCTCTCGCCGACCATGACCGAGGGCAAGCTCGCGAAATGGCTCAAGCAGGAAGGCGATGAGGTGAAGGCGGGCGACGTCCTCGCCGAGATCGAGACCGACAAGGCGACGATGGAGATCGAGGCGGTCGACGAGGGCAAGCTCGGCAGGATCCTCGTGGCCGCGGGCAGCGAGGGCGTCGCGGTCAATACGCCCATTGCCCTTCTCTTGGGCGATGGCGAAAGCGCGTCCGCGCTCGCGGGCGCGGAACGGGCGGCCGCGGCACCTCCTTCGCCTGCGCCCGCCGCTGCGGCACCAGCACCCGCTCGACCCGCGGCCAAGGCGCCCCCTGCGGCAGCCGCGGCGAGCACGGCACCGCGCCCGGCCGCCCCCGCCGCCGAGCCGGAATACGCCGGCCCCACCAAGACGCAGACGGTGCGCGAGGCGTTGCGCGACGCGATGGCCGAGGAGATGCGCCGCGATGCGAGCGTTTTCCTCATGGGGGAGGAGGTGGCGCAGTACCAAGGCGCCTACAAGGTGAGCCAGGGCCTGCTCGAGGAGTTCGGCGAGCGCCGCGTGATCGACACGCCCATCACCGAGCAGGGTTTCACCGGCCTCGGCGTGGGTGCGGCCTTCAACGGCTTGCGGCCGATCGTCGAGTTCATGACCTTCAACTTCGCCATGCAGGCGATCGACCAGATCGTCAATTCGGCGGCCAAGACGCGCTACATGTCGGGCGGCCAGATGAGTTGCCCGATCGTCTTCCGCGGCCCTAATGGTGCTGCCGCGCGCGTGGCGGCGCAGCACTCGCAATGCTACGCGAGCTGGTTCGCCCATGTGCCGGGCCTCAAGGTGGTGGCACCCTACTCGGCGGCGGACGCCAAGGGCCTGCTCAAGGCGGCGATCCGCGACCCGAATCCGGTCATCGTGCTCGAAAACGAGATTCTTTACGGCTACAGCTTCGAGGTCCCCGAGCACTCTGATTGGGTGGTGCCCATCGGCAAGGCGAAGGTCGAGCGCGCCGGCAACGACGTCACCATCGCCGCCTTCTCCCTCATGGTCCATCGCGCGCTCGAGGCGGCGGAGCTTCTGGCCAAGGAGGGGATCAGCGCAGAGGTGATCAACCTGCGCACGATCCGACCGCTCGACGTGGGCGCCATCGTCGCGTCCATCAAAAAGACGAACCGCCTTGTCTCGGTCGAGGAGGGCTGGCCCTTCGCCGGCATCGGCGCCGAGCTCGCCGCGGTGATCATGGAGGAGGCGTTCGACTGGCTCGACGCGCCGGTGGCGCGCGTCGCGGGCGTCGACGTCCCCATGCCCTATGCCGCGAACCTCGAGCAGCTGGCGCTCCCGCATGCCGCCGTCATCGTCGAGGCCGCGAAGCAAGTGTGCTACCGCAGCTGAGCGCACGCGCGCCCGCTGTCCATCCGAGGGAAAGCTCATGCCGACGCAAATCCTGATGCCAGCCCTCTCGCCCACCATGACGGAGGGCAAGCTCGCGAAGTGGCTCAAGAAGGAGGGCGAGGAGGTGCGCGCCGGCGACGCGCTGGCCGAGATCGAGACGGACAAGGCGACCATGGAGGTCGAGGCGGTGGATGAGGGCACCATCGGCAAGCTGCTCGTCGCCGAGGGCACGGACGGGGTCAAGGTCAACACGCCGATCGCACTTCTGCTCGCCGAGGGCGAGGACGCCAAGGCGCTCGCGGCGGCAGCGACAGCGCCGCCTAAGCCTGCCCCCAGCGCGCCGCAAGCGGCGGCTCCGGCTGCGGCAGCGCCGGCGGCCAAGCCGGCGCCAAGTGCCGCGGCAGCACCGGCACCGGCGGCGCCGCCGGCGGCCGAGCGCGGCAATGGCCAGGACCGGGTCGTTGCCAGCCCGCTCGCGCGCCGCATGGCGCAGCAGGCCGGTCTCGATCTCGCAAACTTGCGTGGGAGCGGCCCGCATGGGCGCATCGTGCGCGCCGACATCGAGGCGAGCCTCGCCAAGGGCGCTCCGGCACCGCCACGCGCCGCGGCAGCGGCACCCCCAGCGGCGGCGCGGCCGGCACCCACGGTCGAGCTCCCGGGCGCAGCACCCTACCGCGAGGTGCCGCACAGCACGATACGCAAGATCATCGCGCGCCGGCTCACCGAGGCGAAGCAGCAGCAGCCGCATTTCTATATCTCGATCGATTGCGAAATCGACGCGCTTCTCAAGGCGCGCCAGGCGCTCAATGCCAGGGCGCCGGAAGGAAAGGGCGGCTACAAGCTCTCGGTCAACGACTTCGTGATCCGGGCGGCGGCGTTGGCGTTGCGCAAGGTGCCGGCGGCGAATGCGTCCTGGACGGAGGAGGCGGTGCGGCTCTACGCCCGCGCCGATATCTCGGTCGCCGTCGCGATTCCGAACGGCCTGATCACGCCCGTGATCCGGGGCGCCGACCAAAAGGGCCTGGCCGAGATCTCGAACGAGATGAAGGAGCTCGCCGCGCGCGCGCGAGAGGGCAAGCTCAAGCCGGAGGAGTTTCAGGGCGGCACCTTCTCGATCTCGAACCTGGGCATGTACGGCATCCGCGAGTTCGCCGCCGTGCTCAATCCGCCGCAAGGCGTGATCCTCGCGGTAGGGGCCGGCGAGCAGCGCGCCGTCGTGAAGGAGGGTGCGCTTGCCATCGCCACGGTGATGACCTCGACGCTCTCCGTCGACCACCGGGTGGTGGACGGCGTCATCGCCGCCGAGTTCCTCGCCGCCTATAAGAAGCTCATCGAAGACCCGCTGACGATGCTGCTCTGAGGACGACTCATGGCCGATCCTTCCACTTCCTTCGACATCATCATCGTGGGCGGCGGGCCGGGGGGCTATGTCGCCGCCATCCGCGCGGCCCAGCTCGGCATGAAGGCGGCCGTGGTCGAGCGCGAGCATTTGGGCGGCATCTGCCTCAATTGGGGCTGCATCCCGACCAAGGCCCTTTTGCGCTCGGCCGAGGTCTATCACCTCATGAAGCACGCCGACGAGTTCGGCTTGAGCGCAGAGAACGTCGCCTACGACACCAAGAAGGTCGTCGAGCGCTCGCGCAAGGTGGCGGCCCGCCTCTCGAACGGGGTCAAGTTTCTGCTTAACAAGAACAAGGTCCGCGTCTTCGACGGCCACGGCAAGCTCGCGGGTGCGGGCAAGCTAGCGGTAACCAAGGACGGCAAGGGCGTGGCCGAGCTTGCGGCCAAGCATATCGTGCTCGCGACGGGCGCGCGCGCGCGCGCTCTGCCCGGCCTCGAGCCCGACGGCAAGCTGGTATGGACCTACAAGGAGGCGATGGTGCCGCCGGCGCTGCCGAAATCGCTCCTGGTCATCGGCTCGGGCGCCATCGGCATCGAGTTCGCGAGCTTCTATCGCACCTTCGGTGCCGAGGTCACGGTGGTCGAGGTGCTGCCGCGCATCCTGCCCGTGGAGGACGAGGAGATCTCCGCCTTTGCGCAGAAGGCTTTCGAGAAGCAAGGGATGAAGATCCACACGAGCGCTTCCGTGAAGACGCTCAAGAAGGGAGCCGAAAGCGTCAGCGCCACGATCGAGGCGGGCGGCAAGACGCGCGAAGCCACCTTCGAGCGCGTCATCCTCGCCATCGGCATCGCGGGCAATGTGGAGAACATCGGGCTCGAGGGCACCAAGGTGAAGGTCGAGAAGACGCACGTGGTGGTGAACGAGTGGCTCGAGACCGGAGAGCCTGGGGTCTACGCGATCGGCGATCTGGTGGGACCGCCTTGGCTCGCGCACAAGGCGAGCCACGAGGGCGTTATTTGCGTCGAGAAGATCGCCGGCCTGAATGACGTGCATCCGCTCGATGTCGCGACCGTGCCGGGCTGCACCTACTGCATGCCGCAAGTGGCAAGCGTGGGATTGACCGAAACGGCGGCCAAGGCCAAGGGCCATCAAGTCAAGGTCGGCCATTTCCCCTTCGTGGGGAACGGCAAGGCGATCGCACTCGGCGAGCCGGACGGCATGGTCAAGACTGTGTTCGACGCCAAGACGGGCGAGCTTCTGGGCGCGCACATGATCGGCGCCGAGGTGACCGAGCTCATCCAGGGCTACGGCATCGCCAAGACGCTCGAATCGACCGAGGTCGAGCTCATTCGCGCCGTCTTCCCGCACCCGACCTTGAGCGAAATGATGCATGAGGCGGTGCTTGACGCGTACGGCCGCGCGATCCACTTCTAGACGGTCGGTCCGGCGATGCGGGTGAGAGCGTGAAAATCATCGTTCCGAGCGTGGCAATGGAGGAGGCGGGCCTCAGGGGCAACGCCTCCGTCAAGCGCATTTTCACCGCCCTCCAGCCCAATGCGGACGGAAGCTGGGACGTCGTCACCGTGGTCGAGACCAGCCTGGTGCTCGATGCGGCCCGGCCCGGCTATAACCAGGCCGCCTGCGACAAGCTGGTGGAAGACGTCGAGGCGGACCTGCGCGCGCGCAAGATCTTCGGCCGCGTGACGCTCAGAGGCGCATAGCTCATGACGGTCGAGACTCCCCGCCCGCGCCACCCCGAGAAGGTCAACCGGCCCGACCATCCCATTCCGCGCAAGCCGGCGTGGATCCGCGTCAAGGCGCCGGTCTCCCGCGAGTACCACGAGACGCGCAAGCTCATGCGCGAGCACCGTCTCAACACGGTGTGCGAGGAGGCGGCCTGCCCCAACATCGGCGAATGCTGGGCCAAGCGCCACGCTACCGTGATGATCCTCGGCAGCGTGTGCACGCGCGCGTGCGCCTTCTGCAACGTCGCGACCGGGCTGCCGGACCGGCTCGACCCGCACGAGCCCGCCCATGTCGGCGAGGCGGTCGCCGCACTCGGCCTCTCGCACATCGTGGTCACCTCGGTCGACCGCGACGACCTGCCCGACGGCGGGGCCGGGCATTTCGCCGCAACGATCCATGCCATCCGCGAGGCAGCATCCGGCACCACCATCGAGGTCCTGACCCCCGATTTCTTGAGGAAGTCGGGCGCCGCCGAGATCGTGGTCGCGGCCAAGCCCGACGTCTACAACCACAATCTCGAGACCGTGCCGCGGCTCTATCCCACGATCCGGCCGGGGGCGCGCTACTTCGCCTCCTTGCGCCTCCTGCAGCACGTCAAGGAGCTCGACCCCGCCATCTTCACCAAGTCGGGCCTCATGGTGGGCTTGGGCGAGAGCAAGGAGGAGGTCCATCAGGTGATGGACGATCTGCGCAGCGCCGAGGTGGATTTTCTCACCATCGGCCAATATCTGCAGCCGACCCCCAAGCACGCGCCGATCGCCCGCTTCGTCGCTCCCGAGGAGTTCGCGGCCTTGAAGGCGATGGCTTTCGGCAAGGGCTTCCTCATGGTGGCGAGCTCGCCGCTCACGCGCTCCTCCTATCACGCGGGCGACGACTTCATCCGCTTGCGCCAGGCGCGCGATCGCTTGCTCGCCTCTCGCTAGGCGCGGGCGGGCGGGCGATGCCGACCCATGCCGAGCGGCGCCATCTGCCCTATCGGCAGGACCAGCTCTTCGTCCTGGTCGCCGACATCGAGCGCTACCCGGAGTTCCTGCCCTGGTGCCGTGCCGCGCGCATCCGCAAGCGCGAGGGCGAGGTGATCGTCGCCGACCTCGTGATCGGCTGGAAGATGATCCGCGAGCGCTTCACCTCGCGCGTGGTGCTGAAGCAGCCCGATCGCATCGATGTCACCTATCACGAGGGGCCGTTCAAGTATCTCAACAATCACTGGATCTTCGAGCGCCAGCCGGACGGCACCTGCGTCATCGATTTCTACGTCGACTTCGAATTTCACTCGCGCATCTTGCAAAGGGCGATGGCGCTCCTCTTCAACGAGGCGGTACGGCGGATGGTCCGTGCCTTCGAGGAGCGCGCGCGGACGCTCTATGGCGGGGGAGCAGCGAAGCATTGACGGTGGTTGGCTCCGGCTCACCTGCAGCACCGGCCTCGCCCGCATTTCCGAAGTCCTTTTGGGTGAGGTGACGGCCGCAGACCGTGGATCATGGAGCTTCTATCCGCGCGCTCGCGATGGCAGGCATTTTCAATAATATTTAGCTTTCTCGCGCGCGTCGCGATTCGCGCACGCTCGCGGAAACGATCACAAAATTGCACGATTTTTTCGTTCTCTGCTGATCCGTGCGGATGGAATAAACGCCCGGGCTATGTCACCCTGCCGCGAGTCATGTTCATTCGCAAGCGCCCAGAGAGCGACGCGCTCGAGCGCCTGCTGGCCGAGCGCAATGCTGCGCTCGCGGAGAGCGAGCAGCGCTTCCGGGACTTTACCGCCGCCGCCGCCGACTGGCTGTGGGAGACCGACGCCGAGCACCGCTTCACTTACCTGGCGGGCGAGGGGCATGAGGCCGCCGGCATCCGCCGCGAGATCATCTTCGGCAAGACGCGCTGGCAGCTCGCAGGTGCCGATCTCGAGAAGGACGAGATGTGGCGGCGGCACAAGGCCGAGCTCGACGCGCGGCGGCCTTTTCGCCGCTTCCGCTATTCCTACGTGACCCCAATCGGCAGCCGCGTGCATTTCTCGATCAGCGGCGCGCCGATCTTCGATCGCGGCGGCGTCTTTTGCGGCTATCGCGGCACGACGACGAACGAGACTGCCTACGTGGCCGCTCTCAGCCGCGCCGAGGAGGCGGAGGCGCTGCTGCGCGACGCCATCGAGAGCGTCTCGGACGGCTTCGTGATCTATGACCGCGATGACCGCTTCGTGATGTGCAACGAGGCGCACAAGCGGCTGCACCCGGGGATCGCCGAGCTCTTCGTGCCCGGCGCCCGCTTCGAGGACATCCTCCGCGCGGGTGTCGCAAAGGGCATCTATGCCGATGCGCCGGGCCGCGAGGAGGAATGGATCGCACAGCGCCTGGCACGCCACCGCGATCCCAAGGGCTTCGTCGAGCAACCGCTGAGCAATGGGACGTTCCTCGTGATTTCCGAGCGTCGCATGAGCAACGGCGGTACGGCCGGCGTTCGCATCGACGTGACCGCGCTCAAACGCGCAGAGCAGGCACGGCGCGAGAAGGAGGAGCAGCTTCTCAGCATCGCGGAAAACGTTCCCGGCGCGATTTTCCGGCGCGTCCTGAGGGCCGATGGGAGCTTCACATACACCTACGTCAGCCCCCGCATGTGGGATCTCTACGGCGTCGATCCGGCGGAGATGATTCGCGACGGCGCGCATTTCATTCGCTCCATCCATCCCGAGGACCGCGGACGGTTCAGGGAAGCCCTCGCGCAGTCGGCCAAGGAACTGTCGCCCATGGTGGTCGAGTTGCGGCTCTTCACCCCGGACGGCCAGACGCGCTGGTTGAGAACCCTGTCGCGGCCGCGCAAGCTCGACAATGGCGACGTCCAGTGGGACGGCATCGCGCTCGACATCACGGAGCTCAAGGACGCCGAAGCGCACCGCGATCGCCTTGCCTATTACGACCAGCTGACGGGACTGCCGAATCAAACCCTGTTCGAGGACCGTTTGGCGCAGGCGCTCCCGCTCGCCAAGCGCGCCAAGGGTGCCGTCGCGGTCATATGCCTGGAGCTGGTCTCGCTCAAGGATTTGAGGGACAGCCGGGGAATGACGGTGGCGGACGGCGCCATCAGGGAAGCGGGCCGGCGCCTGCGCAATATGCTGCGCGTGGAAGACACGGCCGCGTATGTCGGAGGCGACCGCTTCTTCGTCCTTTTGACCGGGCTGACGCGAGGAGAGGATGCGAGAAATCCCGCCAGCAAGATCGTTCAAGCCCTCGAGGGCAAGCTCGAGTTCGACGGCAACGAGGTCCCGCTCAAGCTGGCGCTGGGGGTGAGCATCGGCCCAGAGGACGGTGAGCGGACACCGCCTTGAACGAGGCCAAGGCCAATCCCGGCCAACAGTACCGCTTCTACGATATCCGCATGACGGAAAGCGCGGTGCTGCGACAGAGCCTCGAGGCGGAGCTGCGGGCTGCCATCGAGCGGCAGGAGTTCGCGCTCTTCTATCAGCCGCAAGTCGATACGCGGAGCTTGCGCATCGTCGGGGCGGAGGCGCTCGTGCGCTGGAAGCATCCCGCGCGGGGCCTCGTGCTGCCGGGAGAATTCATCTCGATCGCCGAGGAGACCGGTCTGATCGCCCCGCTCGGCGATTTCGTGCTCAGGCAAGCCTGCGCCCAGACGCGCCTATGGCATGACGCCGGAATCGCGGATCTTCGCGTCTCGGTGAACCTCTCGGGCTGGCAGCTCCTGCAGGAGGGATTCGCGCGCACCGTTCTCGCGATCTTGGGCGAGACCGGCTTGGCGCCCGGCAGCCTCAAGCTCGAGTTGACGGAGAGTACCATCGCCCGCAATGTCGCGATCGCCAGCCGCGTGATGAGGGAGCTGGCCGAGGCGGGGCTGCAGTTCGCCATCGACGACTTCGGGGTCGAGCATTCGGTGCTGAGTCAGCTGGCACTCCTGCCCTTCGATACGATCAAGATCGCCCGGCTGTTCATTTCGCGCATGACCGCCGACCAGGCCCATGGCGCATTGGTCCAGGCCATGATCTCGATGTCGCACGCGATGAGCAAGGACACCGTCGCCGTAGGTGTGGAGACGCATCGGCAACTCACTTATTTGCAGGCGCTTCAGTGCGACGCGCTCCAGGGGTTCATTTTCCACGAGCCCGTGCCGGCCGACGCTTTCCTGCCGATGCTGCGGCGGGGCGTGCTGAGGCCGCCCGACAAGGCGTCGTGAGATCGCGAGCGCGGGGCCGACGCCCTATCCTCAAGTCCCCGCGGCTCGTTGCAGGAGCAGCTCGAGCGCGCGGGCGAGCGCCGCCTCACGGATGGCGCGCCGGTCGCCCGCGAAGACGTGGCGCTCGGAAAGCGTGGGCCCGCCGCGCCTCCCGGAGGCTATGAACACGAGGCCGACGGGCTTCTCGGCACTTCCCCCGCTCGGCCCGGCCACACCCGTGATGGCCACGCTCAAATCGGCTCGCGCGGCGCGCAGGAGGGCCCCCTCCGCCATGGCGCGGGCGACGGGCTCGCTTACCGCACCATGCGCCTCCAGGAGCGCGTGCGGCACGCCGAGCATCTCCTCCTTCATCGCGTTGGAATAGGTGACGAAGCCGCCTTCGACGACGTCCGAGCTGCCGGCAATCTCGGTCAAGGTCGCGGCGACGAGACCGCCGGTGCAGGACTCGGCCGTCACCAGGCGGAGGGCGCGCGCGCGGCACGCCGCCAAGAGCGAGCTCGCCGCCGCGACGGCATGCTCAGGAGCCATGGAGCGCTTTCCACACGGCGGCGATCATGGGGAAGAGAGGGACGACGACGGCGAAAGTGACGAGGGCATAAAGGGCCGCAACGGCGTCGTCGGCCATCACGGCGAGGGCCGAGCGCTGGCGGTCGATGTGATTCGCGGGCCAGGGCTTGGCGATGTCGAACAGGCGGAAGAGCGCGACGCCGAGCAGCCAGTGCCACCACACTGTCGGGTCCGCGAAGACGAGCGTCAGCCATTGCGCCGAGACCTCGTCGATGACGATTTCCTGTGGGTCCTTGGCATCCGTATGGCGCATGTAATGGGCCGTCGCCCACCAGCCGAGGAGGAAGGCGAGGAGCGCCGCCACGAAAAGAAGCCGCGGGCTGCCGAAGGCGAGCATGAGCCAGGCGAAGGGGAGGGCGGCGAGCGAGCCCCAGGTACCGGGTGCCACGGGCAGAAGGCCCGCGCCGAACCAGGTGCCGAGAAGCGTTGCCGGGTGGCGGAAGGAAAGGGCAGGGCGAGCGAGGCGGAACACCGACACGGCTCACGGCTCCAGCGGCAGGCGGACGGTCGCGATCGCCTGGGCCGAGATGCCTTCGCCGCGGCCGGTGAAGCCGAGCCGATCCGTGGTGGTGGCTTTGACGCTCACGCGCTCGACCGCGATGCCGAGAATCTCGGCGAGGCGCGCGGCCATGGCCGCGCGGTGGGGGCCGACCTTGGGCCGCTCGCAGATGATGGTCACGTCTACATTGACGATCGCGGCGCCGCGCGCGGCGAGGAGCGCCGCGGCGTGGCTCAGGAAGCGCGCGGACGGCGCCCCCTTCCACTGCGGATCGGAGGGCGGGAAGTGGCTGCCGATGTCGCCGGCGCTGATGGTGCCGAGGAGCGCATCGGTCAGCGCGTGCAGCCCAACATCGGCATCCGAATGACCAACCAGGCCTTGGCTGTGGGGGATCGCGAGCCCGCACAGCATGACTTTGTCGCCGGGCCCGAAGCGGTGCACGTCGAAGCCCGTGGCGACGCGCTGCTCGCTCGCGCTTGCCAAAAGGCGCTCGGCGCGCCGGAAGTCCTCCTCCGTCGTCACCTTGAAGTTCTCCTCGCTGGCCGGCACGAGCTTGACCGCAAGCCCGGCGCGCTCAGCCACCGCCGCATCGTCGGTCAAGGCCTCGCCGGCGGCCGCGCGGTGGGCGTCGAGGATCGCCGCGAAGCGGAAGCCTTGGGGCGTCTGGGCGCGCCACAGGCCGCTGCGCTCGAGCGTGCCGAGAACGCGGCCGTCGCTCCCGCGTTTGAGCGTGTCGCTGACGGGAACGGCAGCGATCGCCGCCGGCGCGTCGTCGAGGGCCGCGATGACGCGCCCGATGGTGGCCTGGTCGATGAAGGGGCGGGCCGCGTCGTGGATGAGCACGCGCTCGGGGGCGAGGGCGCTCAGGCTCTCGAGCCCGAGGCGGACCGAATCCTGGCGCTCGTTGCCGCCATGGCAGGGCTCAAGCAGCTCGAGCCCCTCTACCGCCTCGTCGTAAAGAAGACGGTCGTCAGGGTGGATCACCGCGCGCACCCCAAGGACGCCCGGGTGGCGGCGAAAGGCCTCGAGCGAGTGACGGATGAGCGGGCGGCCGCCGAGCCGGCGATATTGCTTCGGCACCGTGCCGCCGAAGCGCGCGCCGCGTCCTGCCGCCACCACGAGTGCGATGCATTCGCTCATGCGCGTCGTCCGTCCTCCGCCGTCCCCTGAGAGCCGGCCACCCTATCGCGGCGCATTGCCGCTTGCCAAGCCCGCGCGAGACAGGCTCCTAACTCGTGCGATCGATGCTATATAGGGGCCCATGGCGATGCCCATGTTGCTCAGCCTCGCGGCACTCGCGGCGCTCGTCCCGGCCGTCCTCGTGACGCTCAGGAGCACGGCGCGCCGCGACGGCCTCTGGTGGCTCCTGATCGGGGTGGCGCTGGCCGGACCGCTCGCGCGCGCGGTGATCGCCTTGACGCCGCAGTGGCATACGAGCCTCTCCGGCGCCCTTTGGGTCACCATCGCCGCGAGCCTGGCGCTCTTCATGCTGGTTGCGGCGTTCGTACGGGACGCCTGGCGGCTCACGCCGCTCTTGCTGCCCTATCTCATCGTGCTCGGCGCCTTGGCGACCATCTGGCAGCAGGCGCCGGAGCGTCCGCTCATCGCGGCACCCGCGATGTGGCTCGATCTCCATATCCTGGTCTCGGTCGCGACCTACGGCCTGCTCACCATCGCGGCCGTCGCCGGCTTTGCCGTCCTGGTGCAGGAGCGCGCGCTCAAGGGCAAGCGGCGCGGCGCGCTCAACCAGCTCCTCCCCGCCATCGCCTCCTGCGAGCGGCTTCAGCTGACGCTGCTCGCCGCCTCCGAGGTCGTGCTGGGGCTCGGGCTCTTGACCGGGATGGCGACCCAATATTTCGTCTCCGGCGCCGTGCTTGCCTTCGACCACAAGACGCTCTTCTCGCTCCTCGCTTTCGCGGTGATCGGAGCGCTCCTCGTGGCGCAAGCGAAAAGCGGGATCGGCGGCCGGCGCGCGGCGCGCTTCGTGCTGCTCGCCTATCTTCTCCTCACGCTCGCCTATCCCGGCGTCAAGTTCGTCACCGACGTGCTCCTCGCCTGAACGGCCGCCCGCCGTCAAGCATCCTCACCCCCACCTCGATCTGCGGCTCGCACGCGACCGGGAAATTCACCGAGTTGGCGATGAAGCATTTCTCATGGGCGGCGTGGTGCAGGCGTTTCGCCTGCTCGGCATCGGAGCCGGGGGCAAGTGCTATGCGCGGCCTGAGCACGACGCGCGCGAAGCGTCCGCCGCCGTCGTCCGTCTCGAGCATGACTCCCTCGGCTTCGTCGCGATAGGCGGTCACGATGATGCCGGCCGCGCACGCCAGGTGCAGATACCAGAGCATGTGACATTGCGCGAGGGACGCCACCAGCAGCTCCTCTGGGTTCCAGCGCGCCTTGTCGCCACGAAATGCCGGATCGGAAGAGCCGGCGATCGGCGGCTTGCCCGCAGCCGTCACCACATGGTCGCGGCCGTAGCCGCGATAATCCTTGGTGCCCGAACCGCGATTGCCCGTCCATTCGACCGCGGTCCGGTAATGATGCTCATGAGCCATCCGCCCCGCCTCCGCTCGAGGGCCTCATTTGCGCCCGCGCTTGCGCACGCGCCCGCGGCGCGCGGCCCAGCCAGGCTGGTCGCAAATATGGCCGAGAAACTCGATCACCGTGTGCGCACCCAGGTATGAGGTGACGCCGGTGCCTACGTCGAGCTGGGGATTGACCTCGACGAAATCGAAGCCGATCACTTGAGTGCGCTCGGCGAGCGCCTTGAGCGCGTCGCGGAGCTCGGCATAGCTCATGCCGTTGGGCTCGGCCGAGACGCAGCCGGGCACGAGCGAGAGGTCCAGCACGTCGACGTCGATGCTCACGTAGCACGCGGCACCCTTGGGCACGAGCCGCGCCAAGCCGGCGGGCGTCAAGCGGCGAAACTCCGGCATGGTCACCACGCGGTTGCCGTCGCGGATCGAGTCACCGACCATGTCCTTGGTCTCGCGCAGGCTGCGGATGCCGACCTGGGTGAGACTCAGCACGTGCTCCATCGGGCTGATGTGGCGAAAGGCGTGCTGGTTCGTGAAACGGAGGTCATGGATGAAGGGCGCATAGTCGGAGTGGGCGTCGAAATGCACGACGTGGAGCGGAGTCTCGAAGGCCCTCACCACGGGATAAGTGATCGAGTGGTCGCCGCCGAGCACCACGGGCAAGGCGCCGCGGCCGAGCAGCTTGCGCGTCATCCGGGTGACGTTCTCGAAGGTCTTCTCGACGTTCGTCGGCAGGATGTCGGCGTCGCCCGCATCCACGATCAGGCCGTTGGCCATCTCATGTTCGAGGTACTGCTTCTCCGTCTCGGGATTGTAGAAGCCCTTCTTGCCGCCGCCCACGAAGCGCAACGAGTGCTCGCGGAGCGCCCGCGGGCCCATACGCGAGCCGGCGAGAAAGGGCGATCCCTCGTCGAAGGGCACGCCCATGACGGCAATGGCGGCGTCAAGCTCGTCGAGATCGAGCGCGATCGCCGAGCGCAGAAAAGAAGGGATGCCCACGAAAGGCCGATCGAGGCGCGCTTGGGCAGCGACACCGCGGTGCTTGCTGCCGCGGGCCTTCGCTTGTCCGGGTCTTGCCATGATTCGTAAGGTCCTCAGAGGGAGTATGTCGGGTCGTCAAAGCTATGCGTATCCCCTTCCTTCGGCAACATCGCCTCTTCCATTTCGCACTTGCGAAGACGCGTGCTTCCCGGCATGATGCCTAATAATTCGCCATCACGCCTCTTTGATGATAAATTAGGCATAACTGGGAGCTTCGTTTTGAGCGAATTTCGCAAGTCCGCCAGATTGCTCAGCGCCGGCCCGGTAGCGCGTTCCTTGCGCAAAGAGGCCAAGCCGGCGTCTGAGGTTGATGCGGCTACCGTCCTCAACGCGATCCCCGATGCCGTGCTCGTGATCGGGTCAAGCGGCCAGATCCGCTTCGCCAACATGGCGGCGGAGAATTTCTTCGACACCAGCGCGCTCTGGCTCGCGGGACGCGCGCTCCGCGACCTCCTGCCCGAGGACAGCCCCCTCTTCGGCCTCATCGGGCAGGTGCGGGGCGGACTCTCGAGCGTCTCCGAATACGGGGTGACGCTCTCGACGCCGCGCATCGGCGAGCATTTCGTGACCGCCCAGGTGGCGCAGCTGCCCGATGAGCCCGACTCGGTGATCGTCTCGCTGCACGAGCAGTCGATCGCGCGCAAGATCGACCACCAGCTCACGCACCGCAATGCGGCGCGCTCGGTCACCGCCATGGCCGCGCTGCTCGCCCACGAGGTCAAGAATCCGCTTTCGGGCATTCGCGGCGCGGCCCAGCTTCTCGAGCAGTCGGCACCTGCCGAGGACCGCGAGCTCACGCGCCTCATCTGCGACGAGACCGACCGTATCTGCGCGCTCGTCGACCGCATGGAAGTGTTCTCCGACGGACGGCCGATCGAGAAGGGCCCGGTGAACATCCACGCGGTCCTGGAGCACGTGCGCAAGGTGGCGCAGAACGGCTTCGCCAAGCAGGTGCGCTTCATCGAGAACTACGATCCCTCGCTGCCGCCGGTGGCGGGGAGCCGCGACCTCTTGGTGCAGCTCTTCCTCAACCTGGTCAAGAACGCCGCCGAGGCCGCGCCCGAGAAGGGCGGCGAAATCGTGCTCGCGACGTCCTATCAGCACGGCGTCCGCCTCGCCGTCGCGGCCAGCGAGAACCGCTTGCACCTCCCCCTCCTCGTCAGCGTGCAGGACAACGGCGACGGTATCCCCGACGATCTCAAATCCCACCTCTTCGATCCCTTCGTCACGACGAAGAAGGACGGCAGCGGCCTGGGCTTGGCGCTGGCCGCCAAGATCGTCGGTGATCACGGCGGCATCATCGAGTTCGACAGCGAGCCCCGCCGCACCGTGTTCAAGGTCATGCTGCCGATCTATCGTTTGGCAAAGGCGGCGAGCGATGCGGACCGCGGAGAGCCGTTATGAGCGCTGCGACCATTCTCGTGGCCGACGACGATCGCGCCATCCGCACCGTGCTCAACCAGGCGCTCGGCCGCGCGGGATATTCCGTGCGCACGACGGGGAACGCGGCCACGCTGTGGCGCTGGGTCTCCGACGGCGAGGGCGACCTCGTGATCACCGACGTGCTGATGCCGGATGAGAACGGCCTCGACCTCATCCCGCGGATCAAGAAGATCCGCCCCGATCTGCGCATCATCGTCATGAGCGCGCAAAACAATCTCATGACCGCCGTGCGGGCGACCGAGCGCGGCGCCTTCGAGTATCTGCCCAAACCCTTCGACCTGCGCGAGCTCGTCGGCATGGTCGAGCGCGCGCTCACCAGCCGGCCGGCGAACGAGGAGAGCCAGCTGCCGGCGGACGCCGAGGAGCAGTTGCCGCTCATCGGCCGCTCGCCCGCGATGCAGGAGATCTACCGCGTGCTCGCGCGCCTCATGGGCACGGACCTCACCGTCACGATCACGGGCGAGTCGGGCACCGGCAAGGAGCTCGTCGCGCGCGCGCTTCACGATTACGGCAAGCGCCGCGCCGGACCGTTCGTCGCCATCAACATGGCGGCAATCCCGCGCGAGTTGATCGAGAGCGAGCTCTTCGGTCACGAGAAGGGGGCCTTTACCGGCGCCAATGCGCGCTACGCGGGGCGCTTCGAGCAGGCCGATCGCGGCACGCTCTTCCTGGACGAGATCGGCGACATGCCGCTCGAGGCCCAGACGCGCCTTCTGCGCGTGCTCCAGGAGGGCGAATACACGACCGTCGGCGGACGCACCCCGATCCGCGCCGACGTGCGCATCATCGCCGCCACCCACCGCGACCTCCGCCAGTACATCCGCCAGGGCCTCTTCCGCGAGGACCTCTTCTATCGTCTGAACGTCGTGCCGATGCGATTGCCGCCGCTGCGCGAGCGCAGCGAGGACATCCCCGCACTCGCCCGCCACTTCCTAGCTCGGGCGGCGCAACAGGGCCTGCCCGCGAAGACGATCGACCAGGCGGCAATGGAGCGCCTGAAGCAGCATCGCTGGCCGGGGAACGTGCGCGAGCTCGAGAATCTCATTCAGCGACTGGCGGCACTTTACGCCCAGGAGGTTATCGGGGTCGACGTGATCGAGGCCGAGCTCGCGGACTTGAGCCCGCCCGCGGGGGGTGCGAAGACGGCCGTCGACGACAGTCTGGCCGCCTCCGTCGAGCGGCACCTCAAGGACTATTTCGCGGCACACAAGGACGGGCTGCCGGCGGCCGGGGTGTACGACCGCGTCTTGCGCGAGATCGAGCGGCCGCTGCTCTCCTTGAGCCTGGCCGCCACGCGCGGCAATCAGATCAAGGCGGCACGGCTGCTCGGGCTCAACCGCAATACGCTGCGCAAGAAAATCCGCGAGTTGGACATTCAGGTTTTGCGCGGCGTAAAGTGAAGGTTGGCGTGACCGATATCCACTCGCGCTCCCCCTACACCACCTTCCGCACGATGTGATGCCGGTTGCTCGTGTAGGGCCGCACCTCGGTGGGCCAGCGGCCCACTTCCGACGCCTCGGCCCAGGCTGCGCTGGTGAGGACGCCCGGACTGTCGATCTCGTAGATCGCCAGGTACCTGGGCGCACCCGCACCCGTGAGCGGCTTCGTCTCCCCGCCGATGTTGAAGCTGGCGGGCTCGGTACAGAGCCGTGTGACCGAGCGCACGCCCGGCACCTTCAGCAGGTTTGGCACGTGCTCGCGGTCGTAGATCTCGTTGAAGAGCGCCTCTTTCTCGGGCGCTACGTCCATGCTCGCGATAAAGACGTATTTCGATGTAATCGGCATCTCGCTCTCCCTTGCGCGCGTCGTCCATCGCAATTGTACCGGTCAGCCGGCGCCGGCGGCTCAAAATCGGGGGCTGATGCGGTCCGGCCTGGTCGTGGTCTGCTATAGTATCGGCGGGAGAGCCGCAGCAACGGACCTGTCCTACCCCGGGGCGAGCGGCCTGTCCCCGGGTGGTTACGTCACGCGGCCCGGATGTCAGGTGACGGTCATGAAGAAGAGATGGAGCCTCTTCTCGGCGATCGTTTTTGTCGCCGCGGTTGCGGTCGCGGCCTGGCTCGACACGAAGTCGCCGGGCGCCGACGAGAACGAGCGCGGGTGGGAAGCGCAACAGAAAAAGGATTATGCCACGGCCCTCGAGTGGTACGGCAAGGCGGCAGCCCTTGGCGACGCCCACGCAGAGAACAATCTCGGCTGGCTTTACGAGCACGGCCAGGGTGTCGAGCAGGATTACGCGCAGGCTTTGGAGTGGTACGGCAAGGCAGCGGCCCGGGGGGACGTCGGCGCGGAGGTCAATCTGGCTTGGCTCTATCGCAATGGCCAGGGTGTGCAGCAGGATTACGGCCAGGCGATGGCTTGGTACCGCAAGGCGGCGGAGCAGGGAAACGCGATCGCCGAGGCCAATGTCGGCACGCTTTATTTGGATGGCGAAGGGGTCGAGCAAGATTACGCGCAAGCCATGATCTGGCTCCGCAAGGCGGCCGACCATGGGAGTGGGGGAGCGGAGAACAATATCGGCTGGCTTTATGACCAAGGGCTGGGCGTAAAGCAGGATTATGCGCAAGCCATAAAGTGGTATCGGAAGGCGGCGGATCATGGCGACGCCGGCGCCGAGTTCAACCTCGGGTGGCTCTATGAGCATGGGGTGGGTGTCGCCAAGGACGAGGCGCAGGCGGCGGCGTGGTACGGCAAGGCTGCGGCGTATGGACGTGCGGACGCGAAAGATTCGCTCGCCCGGCTCACCACCCTCGGCCATGCCTCGACGCCGTAGCCGGAGGAACCGGCGAGCGCCGTCTCAAGAGCCGGCACCGGAGTGCGCCGCCGCTCACAATGCCAATGACGCCTGGTAGGCGAACAAGGCCGGCGCCCACCGTTGTGAATGAAGACGGTGTCGGCCCGGGCGGCCAGCACCCCCAGGCCCCTCTTGGCGTATGCTGCGACCCAGGCGGCAAAGCCTTGGTATTTTTGGGCCTTTCGGGGCTTACTGGCATGGTTTGGGGTTTACTTGCATGACATCGACCATCCCGCGGCGTAAAATAGCGCTACCCCGACCGAAGAGGGGAGGCCCGCAGAGCGCGGGACCGTCTCCTTGCTCAGCGCTAAGGAAGTGCGAGATAGCGTCGGGCCGCGGATCAAGGACGCCGGGCACGAGGTGACGCGCCGCATGACGGCCAACGAGATCGATCATGGCCCCTCCACGCTGAGGGGGAAATGGACCGGCTGGTTCGCGCGAAGCGGGCTCGGGCGCCTGCTTGCGATCGCCCTTGCGGTCGGCGCTGCCATTTCGGGGGTCGCCACCTACGCGGCACTCACCAAGGCGCTGCCCGTCGAAGTCTCGCCCAATCTCATCCTTGTCTTCCTCTACAGCGACCTGATCCTGCTCTTGCTCCTCGTCGTCGTGGTGGCGCACCGCATCACCATGGTGTGGATGGAGCGCCGCCGCGGCTCCGCGGGCTCGCGCCTCCATGTCCGCCTCGTGGTCCTCTTCAGCCTGGTCACGGTGACCCCCACAATCGTCGTCGCCGTGTTCTCGAGCCTGTTCTTCAATTTCGGCCTGCAATCCTGGTTCAGCGACAAGGTGCGCACCGCGATTCAGGAATCGGTCGCGGTCGCGAACGCGTATCTCGACGAGAACGTGCGCACCATCAAGGCCGACGCCGTGGCGCTGAGCCAGCACTTGCAATCCGAGGTGCCGCTGCTCGTGAGCGGGGACCCGGGCAAGGTCGCGGAGTTCCAGCAAATTCTCAATAGCGCCGTCGATCAGCTCTCGCTCACCGAGGCGGTTGTCTTCGACGACAGCTTTCACGTGCTCGCGCGGGCCAGGCTCAGCTTCGCGATGGAGCGCGAGGGCATTCCCAACCAGGCGATCGAAAAAGCGCAACGCGGCGACGTGGCGCTGCTGCGCAGCGAAGCCGATGATCGGGTCCGCGCGCTCCTGCGCATGGAGCCGCCGTCGGGCGAGGTCATGCCGCGCCTCTATCTCTTCGTCGGCCGCTTCGTCGAGCCGGCAGTGCTGCAGCACGTGGAACGCGCGCAGGCGGCCTTGACCGACTACCGTCAGCTCGAGCTTGCGCGCTCGGACATCGAGATCACCTTCGCGCTCATTTTCGGCGTCGTGGCGCTCCTGCTGCTGCTTGCCGCCGTATGGCTCGGTCTTTACTTCGCGACGCAGCTCGTGCGGCCGATCTCGGCGCTCATCGCCGCGGCGGAACGCGTGCGCGCGGGCGACCTCACGGCGCGCGTGCCGGAGGCGGGTGCCAAGGGCGACGAGATCGGCTCATTGAGCCGCGCCTTCAACCGCATGACCGGGCAGCTCGAGGAACAGCGCGGTGAGCTCATCGAGGCGAACCGCCAACTCGACGCGCGGCGCCGTTTCACCGAGGCAGTGCTCTCCGGCGTCTCGGCGGGCGTCATCGGCCTCGATCAGCGCGGCAGGGTCAATCTTCCGAACCGCTCGGCGTGCGAGCTGCTCTCGACGAGCCCCGAGCAGCTCATCGGCCGGTTGCTCGACGAGGCGATACCCGAGGTGCAGCCGCTCTTGCGCGAGGCGCGCCGACGCCCTCGGCATCTCGTGGAGGCCGAACTCAAGATCGCCCGCGGCGGCCGTACCCGCACGTTGCTCGTGCGGATCGCGGCCGAGCGCGTCAATCGCGAGACCAAAGGCTTCGTCGTCACCTTCGACGACATCTCCGAGTTGCTTGCCGCGCAACGCACGGCCGCCTGGGGCGACGTGGCGCGGCGCATCGCGCACGAGATCAAGAACCCGCTGACCCCGATCCAGCTGTCGGCCGAGCGGCTCAAACGCAAATATCTCAAGGAGATCATGAGCGATCCGGAGACTTTTCTCGCTTGTACCGAGACGATCGTGCGCCAGGTGGGCGATATCGGACGCATGGTCGACGAATTCTCGGCGTTCGCGCGAATGCCCGCGCCGATCATGAAGGAGGAAAACCTCGTCGAGCTGTGTCGGCAGGCCATCTTCCTCCAGCGCCAGGGCAATCCCGACATCGTCTACGACGCCGTGCTGCCGGCCGAGGCGCTGCGCTTCCGCTGCGATGCCCGCCAAATCGGGCAAGCCATCACCAATCTTCTCAAGAACGCCGCGGAGTCGATTCAAGCGGCGCGGACAAGTGCAGAGGAAGGACCGCCGCGGCAAGGATGCATTTCTCTCAGGCTCGAAGCCGGCGACGGGCAGATCGAGATACAAGTTGAGGACAACGGCAAGGGATTCCCGGCGGAGAATCGGGAGCGGCTGATCGAGCCGTACGTGACGACGCGCGAGAAAGGCACCGGGCTCGGGCTGGCGATCGTGCGCAAGATCATGGAGGATCACCGCGGCGACCTGCTCCTCGAAGATCGCCAGGGCGGGGGAGCGCGCGCGATACTGCGCTTCAAGCTTCCCGACGCGGCCCAATCCGAGGACGAGGAAGAGAACGGGAAAGGAACCAGCATGTCGTCAACCGTGGTACCGGCGTCCGCCCATGGCTCATGACATCCTGATCGTCGATGACGAGGCGGACATTCGCCTTCTCATGGCCGACATTCTCAAGGACGAGGGTTACGAGACGCGCGAGGCCGTCAACAGCAGCGAGGCGCTTGCCGCCATAAAGGCGCGCCGGCCGAGCCTCGTTATCCTCGACATCTGGCTGCAAAACAGCGAGCTCGACGGCCTCGCCATGCTCGACGTCGTGCGCGAGAACCATCCAAGCGTCCCCATCCTCATGATCTCAGGGCACGGCACGATCGAGACGGCGGTCAGCGCCATCAAGCGGGGGGCATACGATTTCATCGAGAAGCCCTTCAAGACGGACCGGCTCCTGCTCATGGTGGAGCGTTCGATCGAGGCGGCGCGCTTGAAGCGCGAGAACGAGGAGCTGCGCGTGCGCGCCGGCGGCGAGGTCGAGCTCATCGGTCGCTCTCCCGCGGCGAACCAGCTGCGCCAGTCGATCGAGAAGGTGGCTCCGACGGGCAGCCGGGTGCTCATCAGCGGGCCGGCGGGCGCGGGCAAGGAAGTGGTGGCGCGCCTTATCCACGCGAGCTCGCGCCGGGCCGAGGGGCCTTTCGTCGTGCTCAACTGCGCCACCATGCGGCCCGAAAACCTCGAAGTCGAGCTCTTCGGTCTGGAAGCCGCGGGCAAGGACGGCGGCATGACCAAGGTCGGCACGCTCGAGCAGGCGCATAACGGCACGCTCCTGCTCGACGAGGTCGCCGACATGCCTTACGAGACCCAGGGCAAGATCGTGCGCGCGCTTCAGGAGCAGACCTTCGAGCGCGTCGGCGGCAAGACGCGCGTGCGGGTCGACGTGCGCGTGATCGCGTCCACCAATCGGGACCTGCGCGAGGAGATCACGGCCGGCCGCTTCCGCGAGGACCTCTATTACCGTCTCAACGTGGTCCCGCTCCGGGTGCCTGCCTTGCGGGAACGGCGGGAGGACATCCCGCTGCTCGCGCGCGCCTTCATGGGGCGCTACGCGAGCGCCTCGGGCCTGCCCGAGCGGCAGATCGGCGAGGACGCCATGGCGGCGCTGCAGTCCTACGATTGGCCCGGCAGCGTACGGCAGCTGAGGAACGTCATCGAGTGGCTGCTCATCATGGCGCCCGGCGAGCCCCGCGATCCGATCCACGCCGACATGCTGCCGCCCGAAATCGGCGCCATCGCGCCGCCGGTGCTCAAGTGGGACAGGGCCGGCGAGATCATGGCGCTGCCCTTGCGGGACGCGCGCGAGCTCTTCGAGCGGCAATATCTGCTCGCGCAAGTGACGCGTTTCGGCGGCAATATCTCGCGCACGGCGGCATTCATCGGCATGGAGCGCTCGGCCCTCCACCGCAAGCTCAAGACGCTCGGCGTGCACACCAGCGACAAGAGCGCGGCCTATGACGCCTAAGGCCAGATTTCAGATGCCAGATGCCAGATGCCAGATAGGACGCGCGCTGGCTCCCGGTATCTCTCCTCTGACATCTGTCATCTGACATCTGATGTCGCGTATCGCTTACGTCAACGGACGCTACGTGCCGCACAGAGATGCCGCCGTGCACATCGAGGACCGGGGCTACCAGTTCGCCGACGGCGTCTATGAGGTGATCGCCGTGCAAGGCGGGCGGCTCGTCGACGAGGAGCAGCACCTGCGGCGCCTCGAGCGTTCCTTGAGCGAGCTCAGGATCAAGAGCGCCATGGCGTCCAAGACGCTCGGTTGCGTGATGCGCGAGGTGTTGCGCAAGAACCGCATCAGAGACGGCAGCGTCTACATCCAGATGACGCGGGGGGTAGCGCCGCGCGACCATGCCTTTCCGGCGAAGAGCGAGACCTCGGTCGTGATGACGGCCAAGCGGATGCGCGCTCGGCCGGCCAGGACCATCGAGGAGGGCGTGCGCGTGATCACGCTTCCCGACAATCGCTGGGGCCGCTGCGATATCAAGTCGATCAGCCTGCTGCCCAACGTGCTGGCCAAGCAGCGCGCACGCGAGGCGGGCGCCTACGAGGCATGGTTCGTCGATTCCGCGGGCAAGGTGACGGAAGGCAGCTCGACCAATGCCTGGATCGTCACCGCCGAGGGCAAGCTCGTCACGCGCTCGGCGAGCCATGCGATCCTCAACGGCATCACCCGGCAATCGGCCATCAGGCTCGCCAAGGAGAACGGCCTGGCGCTCGAGGAGCGGCCCTTCAGCGTGCCGCAGGCCAAAGCGGCGCGCGAGGCCTTCATCACCAGCACCACGTCCGAGGTGCTGCCCGTGACCGAGATCGACGGCAGCGTGATCGGCAACGGCAAGGCGGGCGCGTTCTCGCGCAAGCTGCGCAAGCTCTATCTCGCCTACGCGGAGGGCAAGGGGGCGAGGGGGTGAGCGGCGTTCGCGGGGGCGCGCGGCGGGCGAGGCCAGAGCGGCCGAAAGCACTCCTCTTCGATTGGGACAGCACGCTGGTCGACAACTGGCGCAGCATCGAGGAGGCCCTCAATGCCACGCTCCTCGCCATGGGACAGCAGCCGTGGACGCCGGAAGAGACGCGTCTGCGCGTGCGCGCTTCGATGCGCGACAGCTTCCCGGGCCTCTTCGGCGAGCGTTGGGAAGAAGCGCGCCGGATCTTCTACGAGAGCATCACGACGCGGCATCTTGCCCATTTGGCGCCCTTGCCCGGTGCTGCGGCGATGCTCGCGGAGCTCGCCGCGGAGGGATTCTACCTCGGCGTGGTGAGCAACAAGACCGGGGCGCTCCTGCGCAAGGAGGCCGCCCATCTCGGCTGGCAGCGCTTTTTCGGCGGCATCGTAGGGGCGGGGGATGCCGTGCGCGACAAGCCCGATCCCGCCCCCGTGGCCCTTGCGCTGGCAGAGAGCGGGATAGCACCCGGCCGCGAGGTCTGGTTCGTCGGCGATACGGCCATCGACATGGTTTGCGCGCTGAACGCCGGCTGCGTGCCGGTGCTGGTGGCCGGGCAAGGCCTCGCTCGGGACGATTTCTCGGCGGCCGCCCCGGAATGGCAGGTCGCCGACTGCTTTTCGCTCAGCACCCTTGTCCGCGACCTCTAACGGCCCATATTAACCCTATGGCGTTGCTTTAAAGTTGCTTCGCGCGAACGCCCTAACTCCAAATACAAGAGGGGATCGAGCATGTCCTCCGAAAAGCCTCAGAACTTGCAGGATGTCTTCCTGAACCACATTCGAAAGAACAAGACGCCGGTCACAATATTTCTGGTCAATGGAGTGAAGTTGCAAGGAATAGTGACCTGGTTCGATAACTTCTCTGTGCTTTTGCGCCGCGATCATCATTCGCAGCTTGTCTATAAGCATGCGATATCGACTGTGATGCCGACGGGTCCGATACAGCTGTTCGAGGCCGACAAGGAGGTCGCCGAGGCTTGAGTTGCGCTCCTTGAACCGCCGCGGCGGCAGTCGCGAGGCCAAGGCCGGGGAGGCGAGCGCCGTGGGCCGGGCCCTCGTCGTTCATCCGGCCCCCAAATCCCTCAAGGCCAATGGCAGGACTCCCGAGGCGAGTCTCGAGGAGGCGGAAGCGCTCGCGCGCGCCATAGCACTCGCGGTTGCCCATGGCGAGGTCGTGCGTCTTGCCGAGCGCCGCCCGGCGACCCTCTTCGGCAAGGGCACGGTCGAGCGCCTGGGCGGCCTGGTGACGGCGCTCGAGATCGGCGTCGTCGTGGTCGATGCGGACCTCACCGCGGTGCAGCAGCGCAATCTGGAGCGGGCGTGGCAGTGCAAGGTCATCGACCGCACCGCGCTCATCCTCGAGATCTTCGGCGAGCGCGCGCGCACGCGCGAGGGCCGGCTCCAGGTCGAGCTCGCGCATCTCTCCTATCAGCGCAGCCGGCTGGTGCGCAGCTGGACCCATCTCGAGCGCCAGCGCGGCGGCTTCGGCTTCCTGGGCGGCCCGGGCGAGCGCCAGCTCGAGATCGACCGCCGGCTCATCGGCGAGCGCATCATCAAGATCAAGCGCGAGCTCGAGGGCGTGGTGAAGCGGCGCGAGCTCCATCGCGCGGCGCGCCGGCGGGTGTCCTATCCTGTGGTGTCGTTCGTGGGCTACACCAATGCCGGAAAGTCCACCCTCTTCAACCAGCTCACCAAGTCTGCGGTGTTCGCCGAGAATCTGCTCTTCGCCACTCTCGATCCGACCATGCGCTCGCTCGAGCTGCCGTCCGGCCGTACAATCATCCTGTCGGACACGGTCGGTTTTATCTCCCATCTCCCGGTCGAGCTCGTCGCCGCCTTCCGCGCCACGCTCGAGGAGGTGCGCGAGGCCGACGTGATCGTGCATGTCCGCGACATTTCCCATCCGGAGAGCGAGGCGCAGAAGGAGGACGTGCACATCGTGCTGCGCGAGATCGGGCTTGGCCGGAAGGTGGAGGAAGGACTGCTCGAGGTGCTCAACAAGATCGATCGCCTCGCGCCTGCCGAGCGGGCGCGTCTCCGGGAAGTCGCCGCGCGCAGCAATCATCCCACGATCCCCCTCTCGGCGTTGACGGGGGAGGGCTGTGCCGAGCTGCTCATAGCACTCGACGGACGGCTCTCCGAAGGCCGCGGCATCCTCGCGATCGACGTGCCGCTTGCGGACGGAGCGACGCTGGCCTGGCTTTATCGGCAGGGCGAGGTGCTGAGTCGCACGGACGACGAGGCGCATGCCCATCTGCGCGTGCGGCTCGAGCCCGCGGACCAGGCGCGCCTCGCCCATCGCGGCATGCGGGCGAATTGACCGGCGCGTGGGGCTTTCGCTTGCGCGAACTACCCGCCGCTTTCCTTGACGCATTGCACGAGGGCCGACATGCGGCGCAGCAACTCGGCCCATCCCTTCGCCTGCGCTTCGGGTGCCACGGCTGTGCGATAGGCGATGCCGTGGGCGCGCAGGAATTCGCCGATGTCGTCGGCCGGCACGGCGACGCCGTGCTCGGCGCGCAAGGGGTCTGCGCCGATGATCATCCCCTCGAGCGTGCCGTCGCGGTCGATGACCGGGCCGCCGCTGCTGCCTTCATGTAGCATCGCTTCGATGACCAAGAGGCGCTGTCCCGAGCGCAAAACGGCTGGGCCGACCACCGTTCCATCGCTTAGCGTGGGCCGGCCGGGGTCCCTTGGGTTGAGGGCAAAACCCATGACCGAGACGCGGGTGCCAGGCGGCGTCTCGCCGCGGGCGCTGAGCCTCGCATAACCGGGCACGGCACCCGAGCTGTGGAGCAAAGCTATGTCGCGGGCGGGATCGGTGTCGACGAGCGTTACCTCGCGCGGCGGCGCGCCCTCCTGCCGAAGGGAAAGGCGAGCGCATCCCGCCACGACATGGGCGCTCGTCACGAGATAGCCGGCGCGCGCGACGAAGAACGCCGTGCCGCTCCGCACCAAAGGGGCGCGGGCGGCATTCTCCGCGGCGGGCTCGCCGGCCGCGGCCGCGAGCGAAGGACAGGCGCCCGCGCTCAACAGCAAGAGCAGGAGTGCTACTGCGGGGCTCAGCGTGTCCGGCCGGTGCGGCCTTGAGCACCGCTTCTCGCACCAGGGCCCTTCCGGTTTCTCGGCTTCCATCCGCCAAATTGTGGCTCACGCCGGCGGATTTCGGCTAGGTAAAATTCCCCAGGCAGGTCTCGCTCTTAGCGCAGGGAGGGGCGTCGTGCCGCGGTCTCGCTCCGAGGAGGGTGGCCGCTCGTTGCTCGTGGGTCTTGCCCCGCAGCGCCCGGTCATAGGTTGACTCCCGCTCGCGCGCTCCCTATAAACCTGGCACTGTCACGGAGGGAGTGCTAAAGAGACGGCCCTCCGGGCGAAACCCTAGCATCGAGGAAAGCTTCATGAGGATCAGGCCCTTGCACGACCGGGTCGTGCTCAAGGCGATCGAGCAGGAGACCAAGACCCTGGGCGGCATCATCATTCCCGACACGGCCAAGGAAAAGCCCATGGAGGGAAAAGTGGTGGCCGTGGGTCCCGGCACGCGCGACGAGAACGGCAAGCTCCATCCGCTCGACGTGAAGGCGGGCGACCGCGTGCTGTTCGGCAAGTGGACGGGAAGCGAAGTCAAGATCGGCGGCGAGGATCTCCTGATCGTGCGCGAATCCGATCTCATGGGAATCATTCAGTAAGGAAGCGAACCAATGGCAGCCAAGGACGTCAGATTTTCAGACGACGCGCGGGCGCGACTGTTGCGCGGCGTCGAGATTCTCGCCAACGCGGTGAAGGTGACGCTCGGTCCCAAGGGCCGCAACGTCGTGCTCGACAAGTCGTTCGGAGCACCTCGTATCTCCAAGGACGGCGTCACCGTCGCCAAGGAGATCGAGCTCGCCGACAAGTTCGAGAACATGGGCGCGCAGATGCTGCGCGAGGTGGCGAGCAAGACCTCGGACGAGGCCGGCGACGGCACCACGACCGCGACCGTGCTCGCCCAGGCGATCATCAAGGAGGGTGCCAAGGGGGTGACCGCGGGGATGAACCCGATGGACCTCAAGCGCGGCATCGACCTCGCCGTGACTGCCGTGG
>JBKQRV010000004.1:0-28922 GCA_052143835.1 Alphaproteobacteria bacterium | reverse complement strand
TAATTGGAGTCGCGGCCGTTCCGACCTCCTGAACTGATCAAGCTGCACATGCTTGTTGTTGTGGCGGCTGTGGGCATGTGGGCAACGCGCCAGCGTTGTCCAAGCGAAGCGTCATGTCCACAGCCGTGTTGTCGAGGGTGCCGATAACGCCCTCGCGCCAGAGCGCCATCGGCGTGCGGTTGCCGAGCGCCTGATGCGGGCGGCGGCCGTTGTAGAAGGCGATCCACGCGCCGATGCCGGCCCGCGCCTCGTAGCCGTCGGCGTAGCCCTTCAGATAGATATCCTCGTGCTTCAAGCTGCGCCACAGACGCTCGATGAACACGTTGTCCATCCAGCGGCCCCGCCCGTCCATCGAGATCAGGATGCCGGCTGCGGCGAGCGCGCCGGTGAAGGCGGCGCTGGTGAACTGGCTGCCCTGGTCCGTGTTGAAGATCTCCGGCCGCCCGAAGCGCGCCAGCGCCTCCTCGAGCGCCGCGACGCAGAACGAGATGTCCATCGTGTTCGAGAGCCGCCAGGCCAGCACCGCCCGGCTCGCCCAGTCCATGATCGCCACAAGGTAGAGGAACCCGCGCCCGATCGGGATGTAGGTGATGTCCGCCGCCCACACCTGGTTCGGCCGTTCGATCGTCAGGCCCCGCAGCAGATACGGGAAGACCTTGTGCCCCGGCGCCGGCTTCGTCGTGCGCGGCTTCGGCCCCAGCGCCGCGATGCCCATCCGCCGCATCAGCCGCTGCACCCGCTTGCGGTTGACGGCATGCCCCTCGGCCCGCAGCATCGCCGTCATCCGCCGCGAGCCGAGGAACGGCCAGGCCAGAAACAGCTCGTCGAGCCACCGCATCAGCTCGAGATCGTCGTCGTTGGCCGGCCGCGGCGGCCGGTAGACGCCCGAGCGCGCCACCCCCAAGAGCGCGCACTGCCGGCGCAGCGACAGCGTGCCGTGATCGCGATCAACGAGCGCTCTGCGGTCCGGCGCGCTCATCTTCCGGACCTCCGCGCTAAAAAATCGCGCTCCACCGTGAGCTCGCCGATCTTGGCGTAGAGCTCCTCGATCTCACGCCGCGTCCGCCCCTCGCCCTGGCCCCCCTCGCCAGGGTCGAACGCCCGCGCCGCGTGCTCCAAGAGCTGCTTCTTCCAAGCGTAAATCTGGTTCGGGTGGACCTCGTAGCGCTGCGCCAGATCGCTCACCGTCGCCTGCTCCCGCAGCGCCTCCAAGGCGATCCTCGCCTTCAGCCCCGCGTCGATCTTCCGTCTCGTTCGCTTTGTCATGATCCGCTCCATCTACCACGACGGAACGGCTCACGCTCCAATTAACCGACCGGTCCCAAATTCGGGGTCCACTTCATAACCATCCACTTGAATGTTGGCGCCTTTTGTGGCCCCTGCTCCACCTGTTTGGGGAACAATCTATCAAACAATTCTTCCTGTTTCTGAAAATGCTGCAGTATGCCAGCAGTGTCCACCCTCAATTCCTCGGCAAGCACCTTGTTGTTCAGCACGCGCCTCATAATTAAATTGAGAAGTGTAGGCGCAGTCCATTCAAGAAATTCAACCTTTATAACGTGGCTTGCCTCACGAAATCCTCCTTCGGTGATCCGCTTCCAAATGTCTTCCCGTATGAATATTTTTAGAGAAACCCTATCCGCGTGCCGAATATCACCGTACACTCGGATCAGCGCTCGTAACGCATTGGCCTCTAGAAGGTGATTGTCGGTGAAGGCGACGTCGAGTCTGTCGAGTAAAATCCAGATTCGTAGTTTGTCCGGTGCCAAGGCGTCGTTTAGAGTGGCAAAAAGGCTATCGACAGATACCAAGCCACGCGCCTTTAGATCGCTGGTCGGCTCCTTTAGGACAATTCTACCTACGACACCGGATGGCATTCCCGTCAAAGGATCGACAGTAATTCCGCCCTCTAACGCTTCGGCTTTCATGATCCTTCTGGTGTAGTCTTGTACGCGACGTAATACACTACCAAGAGTAAATTCTCGTTCGAGCAGTTGGGCACTTTCGAGTGCAAGATAGACTTTTTGTGCTTGAGCGTTTCGAATGTCAAATTCTCTAATTTTTTGCGCAATAATTGTTATTATATAAAGCTTCCATAAGACTATAAATTCCACCTCTGAAGTTGGTGGATCGGCGACTAAATCTCTAAATACAGTTGCGCCGCGCGGATTTTCTGCTGGCACTAGCAGAATGCCTTTGTCGAAAAATTCGTCGGCCTTAGTCATCAAAAGTGAATAAATGGCGCTTTTCCCCGACCCCTTTTCGCCCCGAATTATGTCAATGTCGCCCTTTGCCATTCGCGTCCATTGATGTGTTTCGACGAAATAGCTCGCTAGTTCATTAGTCTCCTCTTCGGCCACTTGGGCGCCGAATGAGAGCTGCTTCAGCAACGCGAGATGGTCCATAGCGCGTATCCGTTCTACCGGATCATGATAGCGCGGCTCTGGCTTTATCACTAATCCCGTGTCGCCAGCATTCTCTAGGCAACCAGCTGCGAATTATTCGCAGGTGCGTTTGCTAGAGAATACCGGAGTTTCTCGCTCCTCCCGCCTGCAGGTAAACGACGCTCGCCGCCCCTCTCAATTCCCAGCCGGCTCCGCGACGCGTGCGCCCCGAGAGCGTGCGATCACTCTTGGGTCTTACCCCACGGCGTCGTAGCGGCGCGCGTCTCGGCCCCCCCGGCCGCGGCGTCCTCCGGAGGCGCCTTGGCGACGCCGACCATGGCGGGGCGCAAGAGGCGGTCGTGGATGACATAGCCGGGTGCCAGCACCTGGACGATGGTGCCGGGGGGCTGCTCGGCGGTGGTCACCTCGAAGAGGGCCTGGTGGAAGTTGTGGTCGAAGGGCCGGCCGAGCGGGTTGATCCGCTTGATGCCGTGGCGCTCGAAAATGGCGTTGATTTCGCGCTCGACGAGCTCCACTCCCGCGGCAAGCCGATCGAGGAGCTCGTCGCCCTGGCGCCCCTCCGCCGGGATGGCGTCGAGCGCCCGGCGCAGATTGTCCGGGGCCGCAAGCAGATCCTTGGCGAAATTGGCAACGGCGTATTTGGCCGTGTCCTCGATCTCCCTGCGGGTGCGCCGCCGCGTGTTCTCCGCCTCGGCAAGGGCGCGCAGGAGCTGGTCCTTGAGCTCGGCGCACTTGGCCTCGAGGTGGGCGATCTGCTCGGCCGGCGATTTCTCCGCTTCCGCGCCAGGCTCCTCGGCGCTGACTTCGGCCGACGCCGCCGCCGCGGGCGCTTTGCCCTCCTCGTCTTGCGGCCACTCTTCCGATTCCGCCATGGCTTCTTTTCCTTGAACGTTCTGTTCGTTGCTCATCCGAGCATGCGCCCGATCACCTTGGCGGTATAGTCGACCATGGGGATGATGCGGGCGTAGTTCAGGCGGGTGGGGCCGATCACGCCGATGGCACCGACGATCTTCTCGCGGCTGTTGCCGAAGGGCGCGATGATCATCGAGCAGCCCGCGTGCGCAAAAAGATTGTTCTCGGCGCCGATGAAGATCTGCACGCCCTCGGCCGTGCCGGCGGACTCGATGAGGCGCAGCAGGCTCTCCTTGGTCTCGAGAATGGCGAAGAGCTCGCGGATGCGCTCCAGGTCCTCGACCGCGCGCACGTTGCCGAGCAGGTTCGACTGGCCGCGCACGATGAGCACGCCGGAGGGGCCCTCGCCCGCGGGCACGGCGAGCCCGGCCTCGACCACCTTGCGGGTGAGCTCGTCGAGCTCGGCGCGGCGCGCCTCGAGCTCGCCGAGCACCAGCTTGCGCGCCTCCTCGAGGGTGCGGCCGGCGAGCTTGGCGTTGAGATAGTTGCCCGCCTGCACGAGGGCCGAAGGCGGCAAGCCGGCGGGAAGATCGATGATGCGGTTCTCGACCATGCCGTCCTCGCTCACCAGCACGACGAGCGCGCGGCCATGGCCGAGGTTGACGAACTCGACGTGCTTGAGCGGGCTTTCCGCCTTGGGCGCCACCACGAGGCCGGCGCAGTGGGAGAGGCCCGAGAGCGTCTCGGTCGCCTCCTCGAGCGCCTGGGCCAGGCTGCGCCCGGCCGCCTTGCATTGGCTCTCGATGCGGCGGCGCTCCTCCTCGCCGAGCCCGCCGATCTCCAGGAGCCCGTGCACGAAGAGCCGCAAGCCGGCCTCGGTCGGCAGCCGTCCCGCCGAGGTGTGCGGCGCGTAGAGCAGGCCCGATTCCTCGAGGTCCGCCATCACGTTGCGGATCGTCGCCGGCGACAGCGCGATGCCCTTCTGGCGCGAGATGGTGCGCGAGCCGACCGGCTCGCCGGTCTCGAGATAGCCGTCGATGATGCGGCGGAGGATCTCGCGCGCGCGCTCGTTCAAGGGTATGTCGGTGCTCAGGGTCGTCTGCATCTGTCGCCCACCCGCGTTGACGCGGCGCCTTACGCGCCAGCGCCGCTTGGCGCCGGCCGAAGGCCCGATAAACAATGGCCTGGAATGTAGTGAGCCCCCTAGGGAGCGTCAACGTGGGCTCGTCCCACCACCCCGCCGAGCCGGTGGACAGGGCCGGCCGCGCGACGATAGGTTAGACAGCACTTTTCCCTCTTTTCAGGAACCGTCCATGCGACCCTCCGGCCGCTCCCCCGATGAGCTTCGCGCGATCAGCCTCGAGCCGCGCTTCAACAAATACGCCGAGGGCTCCTGCCTCGCCCGCTTCGGCGACACCCACGTGCTGTGCACCGCCTCCATCGAGGAGCGCGTGCCCCCGCACCTGCGGAACAGCGGCACCGGCTGGGTGACCGCCGAATACGGCATGCTGCCGCGCTCGACCGGCACGCGCACCGACCGCGAGGCGGCGCGCGGCCGGCAAAGTGGGCGCACCATGGAAATCCAGCGCCTCATCGGCCGGGCCCTGCGCGCGGTGAGCGACCTTGCCGGCTTCGGCGAGCGCTCGATCAGGATCGACTGCGACGTGCTGCAGGCCGACGGCGGCACCCGCACGGCAGCGATTACCGGGAGCTACGTGGCCCTCCACCTCGCCTTCCAGCATTTGATCAAGATCGGGCTCCTCGACCAGGTGCCGATCAGGGACCAGGTGGCGGCCGTCTCCTGCGGCATCTTCGAGGGAACTCCGGTCCTCGATCTCGATTATGTCGAGGACAGCAACGCCGAGGCGGACGCCAACTTCGTGCTGACGGCGGGCGGGCGCATCGTCGAGATCCAGGCGACGGCCGAGAAGCACCCGTTCGAGGGCAAGGCCTTCACCGCACTCCTGGCCCTTGCCGAGAAGGGCATCGGCGAGCTCGCGCAACGCCAGCGCGAGGCGCTGGGGCTCGCCTGAGCTTCCTGCACCGCAAGGACCATTCGGTGCTCTTTATGTCGAGACGGTTCTCCGGCGGCAAGCTGGTCATCGCCAGCCACAATCCCGGCAAGGTGCGCGAGATCGCCGAGCTGCTGCGGCCCTATGACGTCGAGGCGAGTGCGGCCGGCGGCATCGGCCTCAAGGAGCCCAAGGAGAGTGGTGCCACCTTCGTCGCGAACGCCGAGCTCAAGGCCGTGGCCGCCGCGCGCGCGAGCCAGCTCCCCGCACTCGCGGACGATTCCGGCCTCGTCATTCCCGCGCTCGACGGAGCACCGGGGATCAATTCGGCGCGCTGGGCCGGGCGCAAGCGCGACTTCGCCAAGGCGATCGCGCGCGTGGAGAAGGCGATGCGCGGCAAGGACGACCGCCGCGCCTATTTCGTGTGCGCGCTCAGCCTGGCATGGCCCGACGGCCATGTGGAGAGCTTCGAGGGGCGCGCCGACGGCGAGCTCGTCTTTCCCGCGCGCGGCGACAAAGGCTTCGGCTACGATCCCATCTTCCAACCGACGGGCTACCAGGTGACCTATGGCGAGATGGAGCCCGCCGCCAAGCTCGCGATCAGCCACCGGGCGGATGCCTTCCGCAAGCTGATCGCCGCCTGCTTCGCGCCATGAGTGCCGTCGCGCAAAGCGGGACGGAGACGCGCGAAGCGGCCGCGTCCGCCCGCGAGGCGGCGGGGTTCGGCGTCTACGTCCATTGGCCCTTCTGCCTCTCGAAATGCCCCTATTGCGACTTCAACAGCCACGTGCGCGCGCGTATCGAGGAAGGGCGCTTTTGTGCGGCACTCACCGCCGAGCTCGAGCATTACGCGGCTGAGACGGGTGCGCGCGTCGTCACCAGTCTCTTCTTCGGCGGCGGCACGCCCTCGCTCATGGCGCCCGAGAGTGTCGCCGCGATCATCGCGCGCGTGAAAGCGCTGTGGCCCACGACCGCCGATCTCGAGATCACGCTCGAGGCCAATCCCACCTCCGTCGAAGCCGGCCGCTTCGCCGGCTACGCCGCGGCTGGGGTGAACCGGCTCTCGCTCGGCGTGCAAGCGCTCGACGACGCGGCACTCGCTTTCCTCGGCCGGCGCCATTCCGCGGCCGAGGCGTTGGCCGCCGTCGCGCTCGCGGTGCTGCATTTTCCGCGCACGAGCTTCGATCTCATCTATGCGCGGCCCGGCCAGACGCTCGCGTCCTGGCGCAAGGAGCTCGCGCAAGCGCTCGCGCACGCCAGCAAGCATCTCTCGCTCTATCAGCTCACCATCGAGCCCGCGACGGTCTTCGCCGAGGCTTACGCACGCGGCGATTTCGCGATGCCGGAGGAGGAAAACGCGGCGGCGCTCTACGAAGCGACCCAGGAGATACTGGAAGCGGCCGGGCTGCCGGCCTACGAGATCTCGAACCACGCGGCGGCGGGCGAGGAGTCGCGCCACAATCTCACCTATTGGCGTTACGGCGACTATGTCGGCGTGGGCCCCGGTGCCCATGGCCGCTTGACCATCGCCGGCGTGAAGCGCGCCACGCGCCAGCACCGCGCACCCGAGGCCTGGCTCGAGCGTGTCGAGCGCCACGGCCATGCGACGCGCCAGCAGCTTGCGCTCAGCCCCGAAGAGTGCCGCGAGGAGATGCTGATGATGGGCCTGCGCCTTGCGGAAGGGGTGAGCCGCGAGCGCTTCCTCAAGACCTGCGGCATGACATTGGAGGCGGCCCTCGAGCGCGCGCGGCTCGCGCGGCTCATCGACGGCGGCTTTCTCGTGCTCGACGCGCGCGGCCTGCGCGCGACCGCCGCCGGCCGCCAACGCCTCAACGCGGTGCTGGCGACGCTACTTGGATAGCGCCGATCATCATTCGAGCAAGCCTCTCCGCCATCCTACCGTCCCCCCTCGAGGGTGAGGGAAATCGCGTTCGAATACTTACGAACGCCATAATCCGTCGTCCCGGCGAAAGCCGGGACCTATTTCAGGGCAAGCGCAACTTCTCCAACAATCGGGATACTACACAATGGATACCGGCTTTCGCCGGTAATGACGGAGCCGGTAACGTGCGGAATCACCAAATGCGACAGCCCTGTGCTTGAGGGGGAAAGTGAGGGTGCGCGCCGCGCGTCGTGGCTACTGGCTCACGAAGCTCGTCGGGGCGGGGCTCACCACCTTGGGCGCGTCGCGCTGCACCTCGAGCACGGCGAGACCGCGTTCGTTCAAGCCGTCCGCGCGAAAGCGGAAGATGCCGTCGAGCCCGTTGAAGCCGTCGCGGTTGGTGAGTGCCGCTACGCTGAAATCGGGACCGTTCGGCGCGCGCTCGAGGGCTGCGGCAAGTGCGGTCGCGTCGTAGCCGAGAGTGGCGATGCGCGGCGGATTGCCGGCGCCGAAGAGCTTGGCGTAGCGCGCCTCGAAATCGGCGCGCGTGGCCGGATCGGGGGCGGCGTACCAACCGCCGATGAGGGAGGGCTCCTTGCCGAGGCGGGGATCGTCCCACAGGCCGGTGCCGAGCAGGCGCGCCTGCGCGGGATCGATGTCGTAGTATGGGAGGAGCGGCGCCAGCGCCAAGAGCCGCTCGCCGCCCTCGGGCAGCATGATCGCATCGAAGCCGAGGTTGCCCGCTCCCTCCTGGGCGTCGAGGCGACGGAGCGCCTGCTTGGAAACCTCGTCGCTCTTCTTCTCGAGCGCCTTGCGTTGCGCCTCGATGGCGGCGTGCCGGCTGTCGTAATGGCCGAGCTGGCGCACCACCGCGGCAGCGCCGCCGGCGGCCGGGTCGTAGCTCTCGATGTCGTCGACGTCGCCGCCCGACTGCATGACCGCGTCGCGCAGGGCGGCGCTGATGGCGTCCCCGTAAGGCGATTCGGGCACGATCGCGGCAAAGCGGTTGAGCCCCTGGTCGTGGGCGTAGCTCACCACGCGCAGCACCTGCGTGCGCGGCAGGAAGCCCATGAGGAAGACGCCCTGGCCGGCGACCCGCTCGTCGGTCGAGAAGGCGACGACGTTGATCCCCGCTGCCCGCGCGAGGGGGGCTACCGCAGACACCTCCGCAGCGAAGAAGGGACCCAGGATGAGGCGGGCACCTTGGCCGATGGCGTCGCGCGCGGCCTGTGCGGCACCTTCGGGCGTGCCCTCCGTATCGCGCGGAAGCAAGGCCAGGTGCTCGTCGTTCACATCGAAGAGTGCCAGCTCTGCTGCATTCAAGAGCGACTTGCCGAGTGCCGCCCCCTGTCCGCTCAAGGGCAGGAGCACGGCCACCTTGACGCTCTCGCCCGCGGCCAAGGGTGCCGGGGGTGCGCTTGCCGGGCCGGTCGTCGGAGTTGTCGGCTCGACCGTCACGGGTGCCACGGGGACCGCGGGCACCTCCGGCATTAGGGGCGGCGGCGGGGGCACGAGCGCCGGCGGCGCGGGTGCTGCGGCCGGCGGTGCGGCGCTTGGCGGATGCAGCGTCGGTGTCCATTGCGGCAGACGATCGCTCTCGGCTAAGGTCGCGCCCAGACAGGCATCGAGCGCGATTGCGGCGAAGAGCGCCACGAGCAAAGCGCATGCGCGCCGCAACATCGACCTCCTGAGCGTCGCAAGGCAGCGCAACGAATGGACTCCGTCACAGCGGATACCGGGGGAAGCGAGCCTAGCGAGTGCCCGCGCGGAAGTAAACCGCAGCCCGCGCGCGCGAAAGGCGGGCCCGTCGCTCCGGGTCTCTATCTGGTGGCGACCCCGATCGGCAATCTCGGCGACATCACGCTGAGGGCGCTCGAGATCTTGCGCGGCGCCGCGCTCATCGCCTGCGAGGATACGCGCGTCACCGGCAAGCTGCTCGCGGCCTACGGCATCTCGGCGCGTCTCTCGCCCTATCACGAGCACAACGCGGAGCGCGCGCGGCCGAAGCTCCTGGCCGCGCTCGCGCGCGGCGCCGCGGTCGCCCTCGTCTCCGACGCGGGCACGCCGCTCGTCTCCGATCCCGGCCACAAGCTCGTGCGCGAGGCCATAGCACTCGGGCTCCCGGTCACCGTCGTCCCCGGCGCCTCGGCGGTGCTCACGGCCTTGGCGCTTAGCGCACTCCCGAGCGAGCGCTTCCTCTTCGCGGGCTTTCTCCCGGCCAAGGCCGGCCAGCGGCGCAAGACGCTCGCCGAGCTGGCCTCGGTCAAGGCGACGCTCGTGCTCTTCGAGACGGCACCGCGGCTTGCGAGCTCGCTTGCCGACATGGCCGAGCTTTTGGGCGAGCGCAGGGCCGCGGTCGCGCGCGAGCTCACCAAGCTCTACGAGGAGGTGCGGCGCGGCGCGCTCGCCGAGCTCGCACGGCACTACCGCGAGGCGGGCCCGCCCAAGGGCGAGCTCGTCGTCGTCGTGGGACCGCCCAAGGCGGAAGAGCCCCCCGATGCGGCAATGCTCGACCGCATGCTCGAGGCGGCCCTCGCCGAGGCCAGCCTGCGCGATGCCGCCGCGCGCGTGGCGGCGGCGAGCGGACTTGCGCGCCGCCGCGTCTATGCCCGCGCACTCGAGCTCGCCAAGGGGCGCGGGCGGCGGGGATGACGAGCGAGCGGCGGCGCAAAGCCTATCGCCACGGCCGCGCGTCGGAGGCGCTTTGCCGCCTGGTGCTGCGCCTCAAGGGCTATCGCATCCTCGCCTCCGACTTCCGCGCGCCGGTCGGCGAGATCGACATCGTCGCGCAACGCGGAGGCACGCTTGCGATCGTCGAGGTCAAGGCGCGCGCGAGCCTCGCGGACGCGGCGGAATCGATCTCCCTGCGTCAGCGCCGGCGCATCGCGCGCGCGGCGTCCGCGTTCCTGGCGCTCAATCCCGCCGCCGCTGGACTCGCCGTGCGCTTCGATGTGATGCTGGTGCGGCGCTGGCGCCTGCCGCATCATCTGAGGAACGCATGGCGGCTCGAGGGCGGCTCGCTGCCCTGAAGAGGAGCCGCTCAATCGGAGCGTGACCGCGCGGGACAATCAAGCTAAGAATCGGGCACGCTACGAAGCCGACGGGCGGGGGAAGGGATAGCATCCGCATGGAGACGTGGCCGAGCCAAAGCAGCAGCGAGTCCGACGATCCCCGCGACTATCTGCGGCGCGTGGCCGAATTGCCGGACGATGCGATCGATCTCGCCGAGGCCGCACTCCGCCTCGCCTCCCTCGACCGCCCGCAGGTGTCGCTCGAGCGCTATCGCCATCATCTCTCGCTTCTCGTGCGCGACGCCGGGGACGAGAGCCGCCGCCTGCCGCGCGAGGGGGACACGCTCGAGGCGCGCATCGCAGCGCTCAACCACGTGATCTACGGACGTTACGGCTATCGCGGCGACAGCCTCCATTACGACGATCTGCAGAACGCCAACCTGATGCGCGTGATCGACCGCCGCCGCGGCCTGCCGGTGTCGCTCGGCATCCTCTATATCCACGTGGCGCGCGCGCAAGGCTGGCACATCGCGGGCATCCACTTCCCCGCTCATTTCATGGTGCGGCTCGAGCATCAGGGCCGCCGCGCCATCGTCGACCCCTTCAACGAGGGCGTCGTGCGCGAGGTCTCGGAGTTGCGCGAGATGCTGAAGTCGAGCCACGGCGAGGGTGCGGAGCTGACGCCGGCCCATTACGCGCCCGTGGGCAACCGCGACGTCCTCATGCGGCTGCAGAACAACCTCAAGCTTCGCCTGGCCCAGGCGGACGAGACCGCCCGCGCGCTCGCGGTCGTCGAGACCATGCTCCTCTTCGCACCCAATGAGGCGAGCCTGTGGTACGACGCGGGCGCCTTCAACGCCAAGCTCGGCAACCTGCGCGCGGCGATCGCAGCACTCGAGACCTTCCTCGAGCGCGCGGCGCACGACAGCACGAAGCACCAGGCGGCGACCCTCCTGCAGCAGTTGCGCGCGCGGCTCAATTAGGAGCGAGAGCCATGAGTCTGGCGGTCGCCATCCAGATGGACCCCATCGAGTCCATCAACATCGACACCGACAGCACCTTCGTCATGGCGCTCGAGGCCCAGCGGCGGGGGCACGCGCTCTGGCACTATCTGCCGCAGCACCTCGTACTGCGCGACGGCCGGCTCTATGCGCGGGCGCGGCGGCTCGAGGTGCGGCGCCTGCGCGGCAACCATTTCACGCTCGCCAGCTTCGACATGCTGGACCTCTCGACCATGGACATCGTGCTGATGCGCCAGGACCCGCCCTTCGACATGGCCTACATCACGGCGACGCACCTCCTCGAGCATATCCACCCGCAGACCCTCGTGCTCAACGACCCCATGCACGTGCGCAACGCGCCGGAGAAGCTCTTCGTCACCCATTTCAAGGACGTGATGCCGCCGACCTTGATCGCGAGCGACAAGCCCTCGATCGAGGCCTTCCGCGCCGAGCACGGCGACATCGTGCTGAAGCCGCTTTTCGGCGCCGGCGGCGCCGATGTCTTCCACGTCCAGCCGGGGGACGAGAACTTCAACGCGCTGCTCGAGCTCTTCACCCGGCTCTACCGCGAGCCGATCATCGTGCAGCGCTATCTCCCCGAGGTGCGCCAAGGCGACAAGCGCATCGTGCTGGTGGACGGCCGGCCGCTCGGCGCCTGCGCGCGCATCCCCAAGGCCGGCGAGGCGCGCGCCAACCTTCACGTCGGCGCGCAGGCGGTCAAGTCCACCCTCAGCGAGCGCGACAAGGAGATCTGCGCCGCGATCGGCCCCACGCTCAAGGAGCGCGGCCTCGTCTTCGTCGGCATCGACGTCATCGGCGGCTATCTGACCGAGATCAACGTCACCTCGCCGACCGGCATCCAGGAGATCAACCGCCTCGACGGCAAGGCCCTCGAGATCGATCTCTGGGACGCGATCGAGGCGCGCTTCGTGGCGCGCCACAATCTCAGGCCGATGTAAGGAGTAGGGCGCCCGAGCGCCCGAAGAACCTCACGCGCGGTTGCGGCCGGTAGCCGGCCGCTCATGCCGCCACGGTGATTTTCCGAACCGTCGGAGAGGTGTCGGCAGGAATCGGGAGGCCGTGCGCGCGGCGGTACTCGAGCACGAGGCGAATCGCGTCCTCGGCCATCATGAGCGCATCCTCCTCGCTGTCGCCTTCCGTCACGACCTCCGGGAGAGCCGGAACCGAGACGGAAAAGCCACCCTCGGGCTGAGGCTCCAGAACGACCGTAAAATCCAGCTTTTCCGTCATCGTTGCTCCAAGCGAACGCGGAACTGCATCTGCATGTCGTCGTCATCATAGCATTTTTCGAGGCCGCAGCCGCAGGAGATGCGAGCATAAGCCGAGCACTCCTCTCCCCGAACGCCGTCCATTGCGACGCGAGGGCTGGTGCCGCCCGAGAAGCCGGCCTAAGATCGCGTCTCGGTTGAGAGCGGGGGTCGCTGTTCCATGGTTGCGCGTGTCAACACGGTCGCCTTCCAGGGGGTCGATGTGCTCGACATCGACGTCCAGGTGCAGATGGGCGCCGGGCTGCCGGCCTTCACCCTCGTGGGGCTGCCGGACAAGGCGGTCGCCGAATCGCGCGAGCGCGTGCGCGCCGCCCTCTCCGCCATGGGCCTCGCCTTGCCGAGCCGGCGCATCACCATCAACCTCGCCCCCGCCGACGTGCTGAAGGAGGGCAGCCACTTCGATCTGCCGATCGCGTTGGCACTTCTCGTCGCCATGGGTGTCTTGGCCGGCGACGAGATGGCGGGCTACACGGCCCTGGGCGAGCTCGGCCTCGACGGCACGCTCGCCCCCGTGGCGGGAGTGCTGCCGGCCGCGATCACCGCCTCCGCCCAGGGGCGCGGGCTCATCTGCCCGGCGGCCCAGGGGGGCGAGGCGGCGTGGGCGGGCGAGCTCGAGGTGTTAGCACCCATCGATCTCATCGCCCTCATCAATCACTTCAAGGGCACGCAAGTGCTGCCGCGCCCCACCCCGCGCCTCGCCGAGGGGCCCGAGAGCACGCCCGATCTCAAGGACATCAAGGGCCAGGAGACGGCCAAGCGCGCCCTCGAGGTGGCGGCCGCGGGCGGCCACAACCTCCTCATGATCGGCCCGCCCGGGGCGGGCAAGTCGATGCTGGCGGCACGCCTGCCCGGTATTCTGCCCCCGCTCGACCCGGCCGAGGCGCTCGAGGTCTCGATGATCCACTCGATCGCGGGCGAGCTCAGCGAGGGCAAGCTGTTGCGCGCGCGCCCCTTCCGCGACCCGCACCACTCGGCAACCTTGCCCGCACTCGTCGGCGGCGGCACCCGCGCGCGGCCGGGCGAGGTGTCGCTCGCGCACATGGGGGTACTCTTCCTCGACGAGCTGCCGGAGTACGCGCGCGCAACGCTCGAGGCGCTGCGCCAGCCGATCGAGACGGGGCGCGCCACCATCGCGCGCGCCAACCATCACGTCACCTATCCGGCGCGCTTCCAGCTGGTAGCGGCGATGAACCCGTGCCGCTGCGGCTATTTGGATGACGCGGCACTCGCCTGCGGCCGCGCGCCCAAATGCGCGCTCGAGTACCAGTCGCGCATCTCGGGCCCCCTCTTCGACCGCATCGATCTGCACGTGGACGTGCCGGCCGTGCGGCCCGCCGATCTCTCTCTCCCCCCGCCGGCCGAGGGCTCGGCGCAAGTGGCGGCACGCGTGGCGGCGTGCCGCGAGCGCCAGCGCCGCCGCTATGCCGCCCTCGTGAAGGGCGAGACTCCGATCCGCAGCAACGCCGAGGCCGACGGCCAGCTCCTCGAGGAGGTGGCCGGCCCCGATCCCGAAGGGCGCAAGCTCCTCAACCAGGCGGCCGAGCGCATGAAGCTCTCGGCGCGCGGCTACCACCGGGTCTTGCGCGTGGCACGCACGCTCGCCGACCTCGAGGGCGCCGAGCGCGTGCGCCGCCTCCACATCGCCGAGGCGCTCTCCTACCGCAGGATCGCGCTCGGGCGGTAGAAGGAATCGACACTCATCGTCACGGCGGTCATTCCGGATAGCAAGGCTCGCGGCCGGGAAAAGCTCCGCTTTTCCCGGGCTCGCCTAAGCTTCCGGAATGGCGATGAATTGAATGTCGAGAGGAGCTTGCGCGCGCGCCGCGCCGCCTTACTTGTCCGCCGGCTTGATCATGCGGCCGAGGTTCTTGCCGCCGAAGATGTGGACATGGAGGTGCTGCACCTCCTGGTTAGCATCGCGGCCGTTGTTGGCGAGGAAGCGGTACCCGCTCTCGGCGACGCCGGCCTCGCGCGCGAGCCGCCCCACGGCGCGGAAGAGGGCCGCGATCTCGGCATCGGAGGCCTTTGCCGAGAAGTCGTCGAGATCGACGTAATGCCCCTTGGGGATGACCAGGATATGCACCGGCGTCTGCGGCCGGATGTCGTGGAAGGCGAGCACGTGCTCGTCCTCATAGACCTTCCTGCAGGGGAGCTCGCCGCGCAGGATGCGGGCGAATACGTTGCTGTCGTCGTAGGCCATGCGCCCTCTCCCGTGGCGGCTGCGGCTCCCGGCGCTCGGGCGCCTCAGCCCTTGCCCGCGCGCGAGCTTTTCTCCTCGATGCCCGAGGTGCCCTCGCGGCGCGCGAGCTCGGCGTAGATGTCCTCGGGCTTCAAGCCCATCGCCGACCACAGCACGAGAAGGTGATAGAGGAGATCGGCACTCTCGCCCACGAGCTCCGCGCGTTTTCCCTCGACCGCCGCGATCGCGGCCTCGACCGCCTCCTCGCCCACCTTCTGCGCGATCTTCGCAATACCGCGGTGGAAGAGATGGGCGGTGCGCGAGACCGAGGGATCGGCACCCTTGCGGCTCTCGATGATGGCGAAGAGGTGCTGGAGGATGGTGTCGTCGACGCTCGTGCTCATGGCTTGCTCCTTCCGACCCATCCGCCCGGACGATTTCTCCCTAACAGATTTTTCCCCGCGGGTCACGCCACGGCCGGGGCTGCTGCTCAGGCGGAAGCACTCTCCCGCACGGGGATGCCGTGCTGCCTGAGATAGGTCTTGGCCTCGCGGATGGAAAATTCGCCGAAGTGGAAGATCGAGGCGGCCAGAAGCGCCGAGGCATGGCCCTCCTTGACTCCTTCCACCAGATGATCGAGCGCCCCGACCCCGCCCGAGGCGATCACGGGCACGCTCACGCGGTCGGCGACCGCGCGCGTGAGGGCGAGGTCGAAGCCCTGGCGCGTGCCGTCGCGATCCATCGAGGTGAGCAGGAGCTCGCCGGCACCATACTCGACCATGCGCTGGGCCCAGCCGAGCGCATCGAGCCCGGTCGGGCGGCGCCCGCCGTGGGTGAAGACCTCGAAGCGGTCGGCCCCCGCGTGCTTGGCATCGATAGCGACGACGATGCATTGGCTGCCGAACTTTTGCGCCGCCTCGCGCACGAGCTCGGGCCGCTCGACGGCGGCGGTGTTGATCGAGGCCTTGTCGGCCCCCGCCAAAAGGAGCTTGCGGATGTCCCCGACGCTGCGCACACCGCCGCCCACGGTGAGCGGCATGAAGCACTGCTCGGCCGTCGCCTGGACCACGTCGTAAAGCGTGTCGCGCCGCTCGTGGCTCGCGGTGATGTCGAGGAAGCAGAGCTCGTCCGCCCCCTCGCGGTCGTAGAGCCGCGCCTGCTCGACCGGATCGCCGGCATCGCGCAGGTCGATGAAATTGACGCCCTTGACCACGCGGCCGTCCTTCACGTCGAGGCAGGGGATGAGGCGGACCTTGAGCATGGCGGCTCCCGGAGCTCAGGCGGCGAGAAGACGGAGGGCGGCGCCAAGCTCGAGCCTTCCATCATAGAGTGCCTTGCCGACGATGACACCGGCGATGCCGTCGCTCTCGTGGGCCTTGAGTGCTTCGAGGTCCGCGAGCGAGGCGACACCGCCCGAGGCGATCACCGGTGTCGAGAGCCGGCGCGCAAGGGCCGCCGTCGCCTCGACGTTGAGGCCTTCGAGCGCGCCGTCGCGCTCGATGTCGGTATAGACGATCGCGGCCAGGCCCGCGTCCTCGAAGGCGAGCGCCAATGTTGCGGCATTCGTCCCCGAGGTCTTGACCCAGCCCTCGCTCGCGACCTTGCCTTGGCGCGCATCGAGTGCGACGGCGATGCGGCCGGGAAAAGCCTTGGCGGCCTCGCGCACGAGCGTTGGATTGACGAGTGCGGCCGTGCCGAGGATGACGCGCTCGACCCCGGCCGCGAGCCAGCCCTCGATCGTGCGCATGTCGCGGATGCCGCCGCCGAGCTGGAGCGGGATGGCGACGGCAGCGAGGATGGCGCGCACCGCGTCGGCGTTCTTCGGCCGGCCGGCGAAGGCGCCGTCGAGATCGACGATGTGGAGCCACTCGCTGCCGGCCGCGGCGAAGGTGCTGGCCTGGGCCGCGGGATCGGCGTTGTAGAGGGTCGTCTCCTCCCTGCGCCCGCGCAGGAGCCGCACGCAGGCCCCGTCCTTGAGGTCGATGGCGGGAAAGAGGATCACGGCACGCCCTCGGCGCTCACGGGCGCCAGGCGAGGAAATTGGCGATGAGGCGCAGTCCCGCCGCCTGGCTCTTGTCCGGGTGGAACTGGGTGCCGACCATGTTGTCGCGCCCGATCACGGCCGGCAGCAGGGCGCCGTACTCCACCTGCGCGAGCACGTGGCCAGGGTCGCTGCAGCGCATGGCATAGCTGTGCACGAAGTAGACGTCGGTGCCGCTCGGCAGGCCCGCGAGCACCGGATGGTCGGAGCGCTCGACGACGAGATCGTTCCAGCCCATATGCGGGATCTTGAGGCCGGGATCGCTCGGTGCCATACGCACCACCTCGCCCGGCACCCACCCGAAGCCCTCGTGCGTGCCGTGCTCGAGCCCGCGGCTCGCCATCAGCTGCATGCCGACGCAGATGCCGAGGAAGGGCCGGCCTTGGCGGATGACCGCCTCCTCGAGCGCCTCGCGCAGGCCCGGCAGCTTGCGCACGCCGGCCGCGCAGTCGCCGAAGGCGCCCTGGCCGGGAAGCACGATGCGCTCGGCCGCCAGCACGGCGCGCGCGTCCGAGACCACGCGCACCTCGAGCCGCGAGGAGATCTCCTTGGCCGCGCGCTCGACCGCCTTGGCGGCCGAGCGCAGATTGCCGGAGCCGTAATCGATGACGACGACGCCCATGGCGCGACTCACCCCCACCCCAACCCTCCCCCCTCCAGGGGGAGGGGGCAGTTAGTGCGTGCACTAACCTTCTCCCTTCCCCGTGAGGGGGATCGGCCGCCCGTTGAGGAGCGGCCGATGGGAGGGGGGTACATCGAAAGCCAACTCCGATCCGGCACAGCCGCGCTTACAGCCGGCCCTTGGTCGAGGGCACCGCCTTCTTCTGGCGCGGATCGATCTCGATCGCCGCGCGCAAGGCGCGCGCCAGCCCCTTGAAGCAGGATTCGACGATATGGTGGCTGTTCTCGCCGTAGAGGTTCTCGATATGGAGCGTGACCCCCGCGTGCTGGGCGAAGGCCTGGAACCACTCCTTGAAGAGCTCGGTATCGAACGTGCCGAGCTTGTGGCGCGTGAAGGTCACCTTCCAGATGAGATAGGGCCGGTTGGAGACGTCGAGCGCCACGCGCGTGAGGGTCTCGTCCATGGGGATGACGGCCGCTCCATAGCGCGCGATGCCCTTGCGCTCGCCGAGCGCCTTGGCAACCGCCTGGCCGATGACGATGCCGCTGTCCTCGGTGGTGTGGTGGTTGTCGATATGGAGGTCGCCCTTGGCCTTGAGCTTGAGGTCGATCAGGCTGTGGCGGGAGAGCTGCTCGAGCATATGGTCGAGAAAGCCGATCCCGGTCGCGACCTCATAGCGGCCCGTGCCGTCGAGATTGACGGTGGCCGTGATCTCGGTCTCGCGCGTCTTGCGCTCGACGGTCGCCTGGCGCATGGCCTGCTCCTCGGCACGCTCTGGAGAATGGCGCCCTTTTAGCAGGAAGCGCTACTCCTCGCCAGTACGAGCGCGCCTCGCCACGGAAGATTTGACGGGGCCCGACCGAATCGGTTAAGGCAGACGGGCCACCATGCGGAGGACGCCCATGGCCGAGCGCCAATTCGCGCCCGGGGACGTTATATATCGCGAAGGCGACAAGAGCGATTTCGCCTACATCATCAAGTCGGGGAGGGTCGAGATCCTCAAGACCGAGGACGGTGAGGCGCGCCAGGTCACCGTGCTCGCCGAAGGCGACATCTTCGGCGAGATGGGCGTCGTCCTCGACCAGCGCCGCTCGGTCACGGCCAAGGCGCTCGACCGGGTCGTGGTGCGTGCGATCAGCCGCATGGGCTTCCTCGACGCCATCAACCAGCAGTCCGACCTGGCGCGGCCGGTGCTGAAGACGCTGCTCTCCCGCCTCCATGCCGAGGAAGAGGCGTCTCTCAAGGCGCCGCCGCTGCACGCCGCCCATGAGGCGGACGAGGAAGACCCAGGAGCGGCGGCAGCCGTCGGCCCGGGCGTCAAGCTCCGGCTTTTGCCGGGAAGCGAGTACCTCGAGCGGCTGATGCGGACGGACGGGCTCGAGCTGACCTCGCTCCCCTTCCGGGTGGGGCGCAACTCGGTCAAGGGGGAGCCGCCGCCGACCGAGGACAACGACCTGACGTTCGAGGACTTCAAGCCGTTCAACCTGTCGCGCCGGCATTTCGTCATCGAGGAAAGCCGCCGCGGCCTCGTGGTCCGCGACTGCGGCAGCCGCCTCGGTACGGTGGTGAACGGCATCCGCATCGGCGGCAAGGACGGCGGCGTCAACATTGCGACGCTCAGGACTGGCGACAACGAGATCATCGCCGGCACCGAGCAGTCGCCCTACCGCTTCACGCTGGAGCTCACGCGCGAATAGCCGCCCGTCCGGGCCGAGTGCCGGGGCTCGGGGCGGCCGGCCCTTGACCGCGGCCCCGCCGTTCCCCAAATGAGAGCGGCTGCCCGAGCGTTTCGCGCAACATCCCGGCATCCAGGCTTCTACCGAGGACCCATGGCCGAAAACGAGATGAGCCTATGGCACGGCACCACCATCCTTTGCGTGCGCAAGGGGGGGCGCGTGGTCATTGCCGGCGACGGCCAGGTGAGCTTCGGCCAGACGGTGATCAAGTCCAATGCGCGCAAGGTGCGCCGCCTCGGCGACGGCTCGGTGATCGGCGGCTTCGCGGGCGCCACGGCGGACGCCTTCACGCTTTTCGAGCGCCTCGAGGCCAAGCTCGAGAAGCACCCGAACCAGCTCACCCGCGCCTGCGTCGAGCTCGCCAAGGACTGGCGCACCGACCGCTACTTGCGCCGGCTCGAGGCCATGATGGCGGTGGCCGACGCCAGGTCCTCGCTCATCCTCTCGGGCAACGGCGACGTGCTCGAGCCCGAGGACGGCTTGATCGGCATCGGCTCGGGCGGCCCTTACGCGCTCGCCGCCGCGCGCGCGCTTCTCGACCGGGAGGACGCGGACGCCGAGACGATCGCCAGGCGGGCGATCGAGATCGCCGCGGGCATCTGCATCTACACCAACACCAACATCGTCATCGAGGCCCTATGAACCGGCCGCTCCCGGCATCCCAAAGCGCCAGCTTGACGCCGCGCGAGATCGTCTCCGAGCTCGACCGCTACATCGTCGGCCAAGGGGAGGCGAAGCGCGCGGTCGCGGTCGCCTTGCGCAACCGCTGGCGCCGCCAGCAGCTCTCCGACGAGCTGCGCGAGGAGGTGCTGCCCAAGAACATCCTGATGATCGGCCCGACCGGCTGCGGCAAGACCGAGATTGCACGGCGGCTCGCGCGCCTGGCGCAGGCGCCCTTCCTCAAGGTCGAGGCGACGAAGTTCACCGAGATCGGCTATGTCGGCCGCGACGTCGAGTCGATCATGCGCGATCTCGTCGAGATCTCGATTGCGCTCACCCGGGAGCGCAAGCGCAAGGAGGTGGCGGCGCGCGCCGAGCTCACCGCGGAGGAGCGCGTGCTCGACGCGCTCGTCGGTCAGAATGCCGGACAGGACACGCGCCAGAAGTTCCGCAAGATGCTGCGCGAGGGCCAGCTCGACGACAAGGAGATCGAGGTCCAGGTACAGGGCCAAAGCCTCGGCCAGCTGCCGACGTTCGAGATTCCCGGCATGCCCGGCGCCCAGATGGGCATGATCAATCTCAACGAGGTGCTGGGCAAGGCCTTCGGCGGCAACGCGCGGCCCCGGCGCATGACCGTCGCCGAATCCCACGAGGTGCTGCTCGCCGAGGAGAGCGACAAGCTCCTCGACCAGGAGAAGCTGGTGCGCGAGGCGATCCAGGCGGTCGAGCAGAACGGCATCGTCTTCCTCGACGAGATCGACAAGATCACCGTGCGCTCCGAGCGCATCGGCGCCGACGTGAGCCGCGAGGGCGTGCAGCGCGACCTCCTGCCGCTCATCGAGGGCACCTCGGTCGCGACCAAGCACGGCGCGGTCAAAAGCGATCACGTGCTCTTCATCGCCTCGGGCGCTTTCCATCTGGCGAAGCCCTCGGACCTCCTGCCCGAGCTCCAGGGCCGCCTGCCCATCCGCGTCGAGCTCAAGGCGCTCAACCGCGACGACTTCATCCGCATCCTGACCGAGCCGGAGAACAGCCTGATCAAGCAGTACAAGGCGCTGCTCGCGACCGAGGAGGTCAAGCTCGACTTCGACAACGACGCGATCGCGGCGATCGCCGATCTCGCGGCCGAGGTCAACCGCGGCGTCGAGGACATCGGCGCCCGGCGCCTCCATACCGTGATGGAGCGCCTCTTGGACGAGATCAGCTTCACCGCGACCGACCAGCCCGGGCTCGAGATTACCATCGACGCCGCCTATGTGCAGAAGCACGTGGGCGACCTCGCCAAGAACGCGGACCTCTCGAAGTTCATCCTCTAGGCGGGGCCATCCCTCACCCGGCTCGCTGCGCTCGCCACCCTCTCCCGCTTGCGGGGTCGAGCCGCAACGCGGATCGACGAAGGGGCACGTCGCGTGAGCGACGGGAAGGGTGAGGGACGGCGCCGTCGAGACTGGGAAACGCGTGCCATCGTTGCTAAGCTGCGGGCCAACCGAGGAAGGGAGATGATCGCAGCTTCGCCGAGGAAGGAAGGACGGCCTCCGTCGCGCATTGCCGCCCTCGTCGCCGCGCAGGAGCCGGGACGCGGCCTCGCCGGCGCCTTCTACAGCGACCCCGAGATCTACGAGCGCGACTTGCAGCGCATCTTCCACCGCCATTGGCTCTGCGCCGGGCACGCCTCGACCGTGCCCTGTCCCGGCGACTATCTGACCGTCGCCATCGCCGGCGAGGGAGTGATCATCGCGCGCGGCGAGGACGGCGAGCTCAACGCGATGCTGAACGTTTGCCGCCACCGCGGCTCGGTGGTCTCAACCGAGGCGGCCGGGCATGCCGAGTTCTTCGTCTGCCCCTACCATGCCTGGAGCTACGGGCTCGACGGCAGCCTGAAAGCAGCTAGGCACATGCCTCCCGGGTTCGATCTCGCGGCGCACGGGTTGAAGCGCATCCACTTGCGCGAGGCCGAAGGGCTGCTCTTCCTCTCCTTCGCGGCGACCCCGCTCGATTTCGCGCCGGTCGAGGAGACCGTGCGCGCGTCCTGCGGGCGCTACGGCTGGAGTACCGCCAAGTTGGCACATCGGGAGACGTACGCCATCGAAGCGAACTGGAAGCTCGCCGTCGAGAATTACGTCGAATGCTACCATTGCAGCCCGGCGCATCCGGAGTACTCGAGGCTGCACGCGCTCGAGCAGCCGCTCGAGCGCATCGAGAAGCTGAACGCGCGCATGCGCGAGCGCACCCGCGCACTCGGGATCGAGGTCGCGACGCGCAACCTCTGGCGCTCCTCCGAGGGGGGTGCTGAGACGATCGACTGCTTCCGCTACGCGCTCTACGAGGGGGTCGCGACCGGGAGCCCGGACGGCAAGCCCGTGGCCCCGCTGATGGGCGATTTCACCGATTACGACGGCGGCGCCACCTCGGTCCACGTGGGCGGAGCGAGCTTTCTCCTCGCCTATCCGGACCACGGCATCGTTTACCGCTTCACTCCGAAGAGCCTCGAGAGCTGCGAGATGGAGCTGATCTGGCTCGTGCGCGGAGACGCGCGGGAGGGCATCGACTACGATCGCGCGCGGCTTGTCTGGCTGTGGCAGGTCACCAGCGAGGCCGACAAGCGCATCATCGAGGGAGCACAGCGCGGTGTCAGCTCCCGCTTCTTCGAGCCCGGCCCGCTCGCCCCGATGGAATACAACGAGCGCCGCTACATCGAGTGGTACCTCAAGGAAATCGCTTGAGTGCCTACGCCGTCCTCGCGGCCGCCGCTTGCAACTTCGGCCTTCTCCTGCGCTTGGGTCAGAGCGGCGCGATACCGAACGCCTCGGCGAAGCCGCGTTGCCCGACCGGCGAGATGGCAACAGCGCGGCTCTCCCGCAAGCGCTCGATCCAGCCGAGCTCGAAACAGCGCGTCGCGAGCGCCGCACCGAGCGAGCCGGCGAGGTGCGGGCGCCGCTCGCTCCAGTCGAGGCAGGGTCGGCAGAAGGCGCGCCGCCGCCGCTCGATCGCCGCAAGATCGATGCCGAACTCGTCGAGGAAGCGGGCACCTCGCGCCGTCACTTGCCCTCCATCCTCGGCCAGGACGATCCGGCGGCGCTGAACGAGGGCGTCGGCGAGTGCCACGCCGAGCCTTCCGGCAAGGTGGTCGTAGCAGGTCCGCGCCGTCCGCAGCGCCTCGTCGCCTTTCCACCGCGGCCGCCGGTGCTGAGCGCCGTCCGCCGCGACCGCCATGATCCCTTCGAGCATTCGGCCGATCAGGGGAGAGGCCAGCCGGTAATAGGAATGCCGGCCCTGCCTTTCGCGGACCAAGAGCCGCGCTTCCGTCAGATTGGCGAGATGCCCGCTCGTCGTCTGCGGCGAGACATGAGCCGCAAACGCAAGCTCCGTCGCCGTGAGGGCACGGCCGTCGAGCAGGGCTGTGAGCACGTTGGCGCGCGCCGGATTGCCGACGAGTGCCGCGATCTCGGCAAGGGAGGGAGCTGAGGACATGCCCTTGAGCTTAGCGCAGGTGCCGCCGCCGGTCACCACGCCACACTTCGGATTCCTCCGAAGCGATCGCAGGCGACAAGGCCGGGCGAGCATACGAGATTGCGAGTGATTGTGACCTGGCAATGGAGGCCGACATGCCGATTACCGTATTCATCCGTTACCAGCTCGATCCCTTCAAAACGGCGGCTTTCGAGGCGTACGCGCGCCGCTGGCTCACGATCATTCCGAAATGCGGGGGTGATCTGATCGGATACTGGATGCCGCACGAAGGCACGAACAACATCGCCTACGGGCTGATCTCGTTTGCCGATCTGGCGGCGTACGAGGCCTACCGGGCGCGCCTCAAGGCCGACTCTGAGGGCATCGCCAATTTCGGCTTTGCGCAGGAGCAGCGCTTCATCCTCGCCGAGGAGCGAACTTTCTTGCGGCCTGTAATGTCGTCGGAAAAGGAGGCCGGCGAGGGCCCTTGAATGAGAGCGAGCTGCGGGGAGCTACAGGCGGCGTGGGCGAATGTCGCAGCGCTCCAGGGCGCTCTCGGCTGGCATGAAAAAAGTTTGCCGGCCTCTCATACGTGCGCCTCGCCGACGACGCGGATGCGGCCATGCGCCCGGTTGCGCGGCTTCGTCTTGACCGTGATGTCCACATCCTGGCCAAGCGCGGTCAAGAGACGCATCAGGCGCTCGCTGGAGAAGTTCGTGAGCCGTCCGTTGAGGAGCGCCGACACCTTCGGCTGATCGATGCCCATGAGTGCTGCCGCCGCGACCTGGGTCAAATGCTGGCGCTTGATCACCTGCCGGATGTGGCTCGCAAGCTGCGCCTTGGTCAGCTCCTCCTCGGGCGCGGCCAAACCCATGTCGGCGAACACGTTGCCGCTGCCCGCAGTCACCGGGATGTCGGATTCTCGCTTTTTGACCATTGCTCGTAATCCAAATTATGCCCGATCAGGTATAAGTCCAAGCTGTTTTCTCGTCGGAACGGCCCCAGAAATTCGTCATCTTTGCAGCAGCCAATTCTCGCGAGGAAGACCGTCGATGCGGGCGAACTCGCCCTCGTTGTCGGTGACGACGGTGTTGCCGAGTGCGATGGCCTGAGCGGCAATGAGGAGATCGTTGCCGCCGATTGGTTTGCCGGCCTGTTCGAGCCGGCTGCGGATCAGGCCATAGACGGCATCGGCGGGCGCCTCGAAGGGCAGCAGCTCGAGCGCGCCAAGCACCGCTTCAAGCTGAGTCGTAAGTCGCGGCGATCCCCTCTTGGCAGCCCCGTACCGCAATTCCGCCGCGACAATGATGCTTGTGCAGACCTGCGCTTCGCCGACCCTGCGAATGTGCTCGGCTATGCGGCCCTGCGGGTTGCGGACGAGGTCGGAGACGACGTTGGTATCGAGCAAGTAGCGCATCAGAATTCGACGGCATCCGGGGCCGAGTCGGAGATCGGCGGAAAGTCCTCGTCGAGCGGTGCCAAGGTCGCCAGCAGCGCGAGCAGGGATTTCGGCGGAGTGGGCTCGATGATCAGCCGCTCGCCTTCCTTGCGCATGATCGCGTCCTCGCCGGGAAGCTCGAACTCGCGGGGAATCCGCACCGCCTGGTTTCGGCCGTTCTTGAAAAGCTTGACGTGTCGTTCGGGGCTCATGGCCATCTCCCGTGGGCATATGCCTTAGCATATGCTGAGTGGGTGCGCCTGTCCATTGCTTCAAACCAATACCGCAGACAGACCCAAAGTCGCTCCGCTAGCTCTGATTGCGCCGGCCGGCCGGCCTCAGGATGCGCAGCGCCTCCTTGACTTGAGGCTCCGGAAGCGCGCGGATGCGCTCGGCGAGCAGGTTGGCAAGCTCGGTCTTGGCCGGCGAGAGGCCGGCGGTATCGACCGTCACGCGCGGGTGCGAGAGCCGCGCCAGGCGCCGCAGCTCCTCGGCATCGTCCCAGAAGAGCCCGAAATAGCCGCAGACCTGATGCACGAGCCCGTCGGTCGGCCGGCCGCGCCGGCCGTGCTCGAGGGCGGAGAGATAGGCCGCCGAGAGCTGGAGCGAGGCCGCCATCTCGCGCAAGGTGACGCCGCGCTTTTGCCGCAAGGCCCGCACCCGCTCGCCGAAGGGCGTCATGCCGGCACGCGTCTCAGCGCTGGCGCCGCAGGAGGAGGTAGAGGGCGCCGGCACCCCCGTCCTTAGGCTGGGCGCGGGCAAAGGCCAAAAGGTGCTTCCTGAGCGGCGCCGCATTGAGCCAACGCGGCACGGCAGCGCGCAGGATGCCCTCGCCCTCGGCTCGCCGCCCCTTGCCGGTGATGACGAGAAGCGTGCGCCGACGCTCGCGCCAGGCGCGCTCGACGAAGGCGAGAAGTGCACCTAGCGCCTCGTCCTGGCTATGGCCATGGAGGTCGAGCCGCGCCTCGATCGGCATCTCTCCGCGCCGCAGCCGCTCGGCACTCCGCGCGTCGAGGCCGGGAGCCGCATCGAGCGAAAGCTCGGGCAGGCGAGACAGAGCGGGACCATGCGCCGAATGCCGCGGCGCCGGCGTAGCGCGACGCACTTCTTCCGGCCTTTCGCCGAGGTCATCGGCGGCTCGCGCCGCGGCAAGCCGCTTCTTCCGCGGCAGCGGCCGCGTGTCGCGGGTGACGTGCGCCCAGAGCTCGAGATCGGCCTGTTTGAGCCTGGGGCGGTGCGGCGTCTCAGGCTTGGGCTTCACCATCGCTACCCTCCGCCACCAGGATGATGTGGAGGCGCCGCGGCCCGTGCGCACCCATCTGCAGCTGCTGCTCGATGTCGGCCGAGCGCGACGGGCCGGTGATGAAGTTGACCGTGCGCGGCCAGGCCTCGCCCCGGTAGGCGGCGCGCAACCGGTCCCAAGCATCCTCGTAGGGACCGACGAGCTGAGCCTCGGAGAGGAGGACGAGATGGTTGTCCGGCAGGAAGTTGAGCGTGGTCGGCGTTTCCGGCCCGGAGACGAGCATGAGGGTCCCCGTCTCGGCGATGCCGGCAAAGGCAGGCGTGAGACTCGCCGTGTCGCTCCCTTCAGCCGTGCCGGTCTCGATCTTGAGGAGCGCGCGCGCGGACCAGGGTAGCTGGGTGAGCGCCGGATCGGGGGCGAGGCGGATTCGCGCCGGCAGGTTCTGCGCCGCGAGGAAGTCGGCGACGGCAGCCGGCACGTCGGCCAAGTGCCTAACGCGCGCGACCGTCGCCGCCGCCTTCTCGGCCATCTCGAGAAAGAGCTTGAGCCGGCCGGCACGGTCGAGCTCGGCGCGCTTGGGCACCAAATTGCGCGCGTGCGTCTCGATACGCGCGTCCACGAGCGCCTTGCGCGCGCCGTCGCCACCACTCTTGCCAAGCGCGCGGCGCACGCCCGCGAGGATCTGGTCGCGCGCCGCACTCACGGCCGGTCGCTCCCCTGCTGCACAGCCCAAAGCGCCTGGAAGGTCGGACCCTCCGGGCATGGGAGATCGCGGCCCTCGGTCCAGCCGCGCGCGAGCGGGAGCGTCTTGAAGCGGCCCTTGCTGCGGCCCGCGAGCCCGAGCATCCCCATGCCCAAGCGCGTGGCGAGCCGGTAGAGGGGCGGGCGGCGCGCGAGCCAGGCCCACAGCTTCAGGCCGAGGCGGAAGCGTCGCGGCGTGAGCCCCTTCTCGAATTCCTTCTCGCGCCAGTGCCGCAGCATCTTGGGCAGCGGGATTTTCATCGGACACACGCTCTCGCAGCGGCCGCAAAAGGTGGAGGCGTTGGGCAGATGCCCCGCGGCCTCGACGCCGATGATCGCCGGTGTGAGCACCGAGCCCATCGGGCCCGGATAGACCCAGCCATAGGCATGCCCGCCGATCGCGTTGTAGACCGGACAATGGTTGATGCAGGCACCGCACTTGATGCAGCGCAGAATGTCCTGGAATTCGCTGCCGATGAGCGCCGTGCGGCCGTTGTCGAGGATGACGACGTGGTATTCGCCCGGGCCGTCGCGGTCCTCGGGACGGCGCGGGCCGGTCGAGAAGGTGGTGTAGACCGACATCTCCTGCCCCGTCGCCGAGCGCGCGAGCAGGCGCAGGATCGTCGTCGCATCCTCGAGCGTAGGCACCAGCTTCTCGGGTGTCGCGAGGACGATGTGCGCCTTGGGCAGCGTCTGGGTGAGGTCGCCGTTGCCCTCGTTGGTGACGATCACGGACGAGCCCGTCTCGGCGATGAGGAAGTTGGCGCCGGTGATGCCGACGTCCGCGGCGATGAATTTCGCGCGCAGAATCTCGCGCGCCTCGGCGAGCATCTCGGCCGCCTCTTCGAGCCGGCGCGTCTTGCCGTATTGCCGGTGGCTCGCGAGGAAGGTATCGGAGACCTGATCCTTGGTGAGATGGATGGCAGGCGCGATGATGTGGCTCGGCGGCTCGTGGCGCAGCTGGATGATGTACTCGCCGAGGTCCGTCTCGACGGGAATGATGCCGTTCTCCTCGAGATAGTCGTTGATGGCGATCTCCTCGCCGATCATCGTCTTTCCCTTGGTCACCGTCTTGGCGCCGAGGCGGCGGCAGATCGCGAGCACGGCGTCGCGGGCCTCCTGGGGCGTGCGGCACCAATGGACCTGCGCGCCGCGCTTTTGCGCCTCGGCCTCGTAGCGCTCGAGGTAGAGATCGAGGTTCGCCAGCACGTGGTCCTTGATCGCGCGCGCCTGCTCGCGCAGCTTGTCGAATTCCGGCAGGCGCGCGATCGCCGCCGCGCGCGCGGCCTGGAAGCCGAGCTTCGAGATCGCGCGCTGCAGCGTGGCGTCATTCAGCGCGAGATGGGCATTCTCCTTGAAGGCGGTGCTGGTCGGCTGCATCGGACCCGCCCTCTCAGCGCCTGGGCTCGCCGATCGCCGGCAACTCGGTCATGCCGGCGAGCACCTCGGCCACGTGGCGCACCTTGAGCGCCGCACCCTCGCGCTCGAGCCTTCCGGCCATGTTGAGCAGGCAGCCGAGGTCGCCCGCGAGCAGCGTGCCGGCACCCGTCGCCTGGATGTCCTTGACCTTGTCCGCGACCATGCGGGTCGAGATCTCCGGGTACTTGATGCAGAAGGTGCCGCCGAAGCCGCAGCACACCTCGGCCCCCGGAAGCTCGCGCAGCTCCAGCCCGGCGACGCTCGCGAGCAGCTTGCGCGGCTGCGCCTTGACCCCGAGCTCGCGCAGGCCCGAGCAGGAATCGTGGTAGGTGACCGTGCCCTCGTGACGCGCATCGACGCCGTCGACCCCGCACACGTCGACGAGGAAGGAGATGAGCTCGTAGGTGCGCCGGGCAAGATCGTGGGCGCGCTCGGCCCACCCCGGCTCGTCGGCGAGGAGTGCCGGATAATGCAGCTTGATCATGCCGGCGCAGGAGCCGGAGGGGGCAACCACGAAGTCGTAGCCCGCGAAGGCCTCGATCACCTGGCGCGCGATCGCCTTGGCATCGGCCTTGTCGCCCGAGTTGTAGGCGGGCTGGCCGCAGCAGGTCTGCGCGCGCGGCACCTCGAGCTCGCAGCCGGCCTCCTCGAGCAGCTTGACCGCCGCAAAGCCGACGGAGGGACGAAAGAGGTCGACGAGGCAGGTGACGAATAGGCCAACCTTCATGGGCATTGCCCCTTGGCCCGGAGCGGGCGAGAGCGGGCCTAGCATGGCCGCTCGGGCGCTAGATGGCAAGGCTCGGGGAACCCGGTGTGTCGCTGACATACGATATGTCCGGTCCTTGTGACACGCGATCTGTCCGGTTTTTGAATCGCTCCAAAGCAGGGGGCGAGGATGAGACGGACAGAGCTGTTGCAAGGGCTGAGAGCGATGAGGTTCG
>JBKQRV010000003.1:0-30790 GCA_052143835.1 Alphaproteobacteria bacterium | reverse complement strand
CGGGGATGCCCTCGAGCACGCTGCCGAGCACGACGAAGGCGACGATCGAGATGGCGAGGAAGCCCGCGTGCCCGCCGGGCACGGCCGCCATCATGGTGACGAGCTGGCGCGAGAAGCCCGACTGGGTCAGGGCCCACGCCATCGCCGTCGCCGTGCCGATGATGAGGAGAATGGCGCCCGAGAGCGACGCCGTCTCGATCAGGACGGGATAGAGCCGGCGCAAGGGAAACTGGCGGTAGACGAGGATGCCGACGATGATGGTGTAGACGACGCCGACGGTCGAGACCTCGGTCGCGGTGGCAACACCCTCGACCACCGAGGCGCGGATGAGGAAGGGCAGCACGAGTGCGGGGAGCGCGACCACGAAGGCGCGGCCGACCTCGCGCGGCGTGGCGCGGCGCACGTGACGCAAATCCTCGCCGCGCGAGCGGAAGAAGCAGACGACGATGAGGGCGAGTGCGGCCACGAGTGCGGGCATGAGCCCGCCCGTGAAGAGGCCCGAGATCGACACGCCGGTGACCGAGCCGATGGTGATGAGCACGAGGCTCGGCGGGATGGTCTCCGCCATGGCGCCCGAGGAGGAGAGGAGGGCCACGAGCTCGCCCGGCACGGCGCCGCGCCGCTTCATCTCGGGAAAGAGCACCGGCGCCACCGCCGCCATGTCGGCCGCCTTGGAGCCCGAGATGCCCGAGACGAGGTAGATGGCGCCGAGCAGCACATAGGCGAGGCCGCCGCGCACGTGGCCCAGGAGCGAGGCGAGGAAGTCGACGAGCACGCGCGCGAGCCCGGTCATCTCGATGAGGAGCCCGAGGAAGACGAAGAGCGGGACGGAGAGCAGCACGAGGTTCGACATGCCTTCGTCCATCCGGTTCACCACGATGGTGAGCGGGGCGTGCGTCGCGAGTGCGAGATAGGAGAGCGTCGAGACGCCGAAGGCAAAGGCGATCGGCACGCCGATCGCGACGGAGATCGCGACGATGCCCACGAAGAAGACCAGGAGATTGAAATTGCCCATCGAGAGGAGGGCCGGCTTGAGGAGCCAAAGCGCGCCGGCGGCGAGTGCGAGCACGGCAAACGCTCCGAGCGCCCCGCGCGCCGTGGCGCTCTCGAGCAGGCGGAAAAGCGCTATGACCATCATCAGAACTGCCGCGACGCCGATCGCGAGCACGCGCAGGCCGTCATGGATCTCGAGCGCCGGCGTGGTGATGGCCCATTGGCTCTCGAAATAGGCCTCGGCGGGCGGAATGATCTCGATCACGAAGAGGGCCACGATCATCGCCGCCAAGGTGTCGAGCCAGCGTCGCCGCGCGGGCGAGGCGTAGGCGACGATCGCGGTGAGCCGCATGTGCTCCTGCCGGCGCAGCGCGATCACCGCACCCAGCATGGCGAGCCAGAGGAAGAGGATCGAGGCAAGCTCGTCCGACCAGGTGAGCGGCCGGTCGAAGACGTAGCGCGAGACCACGCCGGCGAAGAGCACGATGGTCTCGATCACCACGAGGGCCGCGGCCGGTAGCTCGGTCAAGAGCGCAAGCGCCCGATCGAGCCGCCGCCAGTGTCGAGCAGGTTCAAATGTCGGCGCGGCCATACCCCCCCACCCCAACCCTCCCCCTCAAGGGGGGAGGGGGAAATTTTTGCTGCCACGCGACATATTTTCCCTCCCCCCTTGAGGGGGAGGGAAGGGAGGGGGGTCGGCACCCATGCCCGGCGCGCCGGCGTTCAGGCGAGCGTGCCGACCGCCTTCTCGAGCAGGCCCCAGGCTTCGGCGCCGTACTTCTCCTTCCACTCGGCGTAGAAGCCGGCCTTGCGCAGCGCCTCGCGGAACGGCTCGGCATCGGTCTTGTTGAAGACCATGCCCTTCGCTTGCAGATCGCCTTGCAGGCTCTCGTTGAGATGGCGGATGTCCTCGCGGTCCTCGAGTGCTGCCGCGTTGAAATTGCGCTCGACGATCCCCTGTAGATCCTTGGGGAGCTTCCCCCAGGCCTGGCCGTTGGCGAGGAACCAGAAGCCGTCCCACATGTGGTTGGTGATCGAGCAGTATTTCTGCACCTCATAGAGCTTGGCGATGGAGATGATCGAAAGCGGGTTCTCCTGGCCTTCGACGACCTTGGTCTGAAGGGCCGAGTAGACTTCCGAGAAGTTGATGCTCGCGGGGGCGGCGCCGAAGGCCTTGAACATCGAGGTCCAGAGCGGGCTTACCGGCACGCGGATCTTGAAGCCCTTGAGGTCCTCGGGGGTGATGATCGGGTGCGTGCTCGAGGTCATCTCGCGGTAGCCGTTGTCCCAGATCTTCTCGAAGGCATAGAGGCCCGCCTTCGCGATGGCGGCGCGCACGTGGGCGCCGAGCGCGCCGTCCATGGCCGGCCAGACTTGGGAATAGTCCTTGAAGGCGAAGCCGATGCCGTTGATGGAGGCGACCGGGACCAGGGTCGCCAGGATGAGGCCGGAGAGGGTAAAGAAATCGATCGCCCCCGAGCGCACCTGGGAGAGCATGTCCGTGTCGCCGCCGAGCTGGTTGTTGGGGAAGATCTGGATCTCGAGGCGCCCGCCCGACTCCTCCTTGATCTTGGCGGCCGCCTCCTGGGCGCGGATGTTCATCGGGTGGGTGAGCGGCACGTTGTTGGCATATTTGTAGCTGAATTCCGCCGCCTCGGCGGGGTGCCTCAAGATGCTGAATGCAGCCGCACCGGTCGTCGCGACCGCGGCACTGCCGAGAAACGCCCTTCGGCTGATCTTCATCATCGTCTCGCTCCCTGCTGATCGATTGCGCCCATTTTGCGGGCGATACTATGACATGGTCGAGCCCGCGCAAAGGGCCGGCTGCCACAAAATTTCTATGGCCTTTGCGCGCCGACCCGGCGAAGATTCCCTCGCCCTCCCATGGCAGGACGGCCACGGGAGGCTGAGGGAAGGCGCGGCTAGGTTCCGGCGAGAGCGATGTCCCGGTATTCCATCTTCGAAATTGCGCGCCACGCGCTGACCGGCCACAAGCACTGGCCGCGCGCCTGGCGCGATCCGGCACCCAAGGCGAGCTACGACGTCGTCATCATCGGAGGCGGGGGCCATGGCCTCGCGAGCGCCTACTACCTTGCCAAGGAGCACGGCATCCGCAATGTGGCCGTGCTCGAGAAAGGCTGGCTCGGCGGCGGCAACACCGGGCGCAACACGACGATCGTGCGCTCCAACTACATGCTGCCGGCCAATGCGCGTTTTTACGAGTTCTCGCTCAAGCTTTGGGAAGGCTTGAGCGCCGAGCTCAATTTCAACGTCATGTTCAGCCAGCGCGGCGTGCTCAACCTCGCCCATTCGGATGCCCAGCTCGACGCCTTCGCCCGGCGCGGGAATGCGATGAGGCTGCACGGCATCGACGCCGAGCTCCTGGATCGCGAGGAAGTGGGGGCGATGGTGCCGCTCCTCGATGTGTCCGAGCGCGCGCGCTATCCGGTCGCGGGCGGACTCCTGCAGCGCCGCGGCGGTACCGCCCGGCACGATGCGGTCGCCTGGGGCTATGCGCGCGCGGCCGATGGCCTCGGCGTCGACATCATCCAGAATTGCGCGGTGACCGGCTTCATGCGCGAAGGCGGCCGGGTCAGCGGCGTCGAGACCGCGCGCGGCCCCATTCGAGCGCCCAAGATCGGCATCGCGGTCGCGGGCCACAGCGGGCACGTCGCGGCCATGGCCGGCTTGCGCCTGCCGATCGAGAGCCACGTGCTCCAGGCGATGGTCTCGGAGCCGCTCAAGCCCATGCTCGATACGGTGGTCACCTATGGTGCTGGACATTTCTACGTGAGCCAGTCCGACAAAGGCGAGCTCGTCATGGGCGGCGACCTCGACATGTACAATAGCTATGCTCAGCGCGGGAACCTGCCGGCACTCGCGGAAGTGGTCGCCTCGGGCATGCAGCTTTTCCCGATCATGAGCCGGCTTCGCCTGATGCGTCATTGGGGTGGGGTCATGGACATGACGATGGACGGCAGCCCCATCATCGGCAAGCTGCCGCTGGACGGGCTCTATCTCGACGGCGGCTGGTGCTACGGCGGCTTCAAGGCGACCCCGGCGTCGGGCTGGGTCTTCGCTCATACGATCGCGCACGACCGGCCGCATGCGCTGAATGAGGCGTTCTCGCTCGAGCGCTTCTCGACCGGCCATGTGCTCGACGAGAAGGGTGCTGGACCCGTGCCCAATGCCCATTGAGAGGGTTCGGCGATGCTGCTGATCACATGTCCCTGGTGCGGCGAGCGCGACCACACGGAATTCACCTACGGCGGCGATGCTTCGGCCTCGCGCATCCGTCCCGCCGCCCAGGCACCGCTCGAGGCGTGGCACGACTATGTCTATTTGCGCGACAATCCGCTGGGACGCCACCTCGAGCTCTGGCACCACACGGCGAGCTGCCGGCGCTGGATCATCGTCGAGCGCGATACGCTCACCCACGCGATCACGGCGACGGCACCTGCCGGCGGTGGAAGCGGGAGTGGCGCGCGGTGACTCAACCCTTCCGCAATCGCGAGGGCGGGCTCATCGACCGCGGACGCACGATCGGCTTCAGCTTCGACGGAAACCACTACGAGGGCCATCCGGGCGACACGCTGGCGTCGGCGCTCCTTGCGAACGGGGTACGCGTCGTCGGGCGGAGCTACAAGTACCATCGGCCCCGAGGCGTGCTGACGGCGGGGCCCGAGGAGCCCACCGCCCTCGTGCGGCTCGGCGCGCGCGGACGCGCCGAGCCCAACACGCGCGCGACCATGGTCGAGCTCTACGACGGGCTTACGGCCGAGAGCCAGAATCGCTGGCCCTCGCTCGCCTTCGACCTCGGCGCCGTCAACGGCCTGCTCTCGCCTTTTCTCCCCGCGGGGTTCTACTACAAGACCTTCATGGCGCCGCGCGGCGGGTGGAAGCTCTACGAGAAGATCATCCGCAGGGCGGCAGGTCTCGGCACAACCCCGCGCGAGCCCGATCCCGACGTCTACGAGAAGCGCCATGCCCATTGCGACGTGCTGGTGGTGGGCGGCGGTCCTGCGGGCCTGGCCGCGGCATTGGCCGCGGCGCGCGTGGGCGCGCGCGTGATCCTCGCCGACGAGACGGCGGCGTTCGGCGGCCAGCTCAAGCGCGAGCGCATGACGATCGAGGGCAAGCCCGCACTCGACTGGGTGGCAGCAGCCGTGGCCGAGCTCGCGGGCACGGCCGAGGCGAGGCTCCTTCTGCGCACCACGGCCTTCGGATATTACGACCACAATCTCGTTGCGCTCTGCGAGCGGGTTGCCGACCATCTTGCGGCCCCGCCGCCCTACACGCCGCGGCAGTGCCTGTGGCTCGTGCGCGCGCGCGAGGTGGTGCTGGCCACCGGGGCGATCGAGCGGCCGCTCGTCTTCGCCGGGAACGACCGCCCCGGAATCATGCTCGCGAGCGCGGCGCGCGCCTATGTCAACCAGTTCGCCGTGCGCCCGGGCGTGGTTGCGGTGGTGTGCACGAACAACAGCGACGCCTATCGCAGCGCCGTCGATCTTGCGGACGCGGGCGTGCGCGTCGCCGCCGTCGTCGACGCGCGGCCGGGCGCCGCCGGGCCGCTCGAGGCGCTCGTGCGCGAGAAGAGGATCGAGATACTCGCGGGCCACGGGGTGGTCGCCGCGCATGGCCGCAAAGGGGTGCGCGCCATCGACGCGATGGCGCTCGACGCCCACGGCGTGCCCGGCGGGAGAAGCCGCACGCTTGCTTGCGATCTCGTCGCGGTCTCGGGCGGCTGGAGCCCGAGCGTGCATCTTCACTCCCAATCCGGCGGCAGGCTCGACTACGACGAGACGCTCGCCGCCTTCGTGGCGGGAGCCTCGAAGCAGAGGGCGCGCTCGGCGGGAGCGGCGCGCGGACAGTACACGCTCCGCGCGGCACTCGCGGACGGCTTCGAGTCGGGGGCTGCGGCGGCGCGCGCGGCCGGCTTCGGCAGCAGCACCCTCCCGCCCACGCCTCGCGTCGAGAAGGAGGCCGAGGTCCGGCTGCGCCCGCTCTGGGCCGCGACGCCGGCCGCGGGGCGCAAGGGCAAGCGCTTCGTCGATATCCAGGACGATGTCACCGCCGAGGACGTGGCTCTGGCCGCGCGGGAGGGCTACGTCTCGGTCGAGCATCTCAAGCGCTACACCACGCTCGGCATGGGTACCGACCAGGGCAAGACCGCGAACCTGAACGGCCTTGTCATCATGGCGCAGCTGCGCGGGCAGCCGATCCCGTCGGTCGGCACGACCACTTTTCGCCCGCCCTACACGCCGGTTTCCTTCGCGGCACTCGCCGGTCGCGAGGTCGGCAAGGCATTCCAGCCGATCCGGCGCTCGGCGATGCATGAGTGGCATGAGGAGGAGGGCGCCGTCTTCGTCGAGGCCGGCCTCTGGCTGCGGCCGCGCTACTACCCGCGCGGACGGGAGGACGTGCGCGCCGCCGCCTCGCGCGAGGCCAAGCACGTGCGCGAGGCGGTCGGCCTCGTCGATGTCTCCACCCTCGGCAAGATCGACATCGCAGGGCGCGATGCCGCCGAGTTCCTCGACCGCGTCTATGTCAACGGCTGGAAGACGCTTGCCGTGGGCCAAGCGCGCTATGGGCTCATGCTGCGCGAGGACGGCATTGCCTTCGACGACGGCACCACCTCGCGCGTGGGCGAGAGCCGCTATTTCATGACCACGACGACGGCGAACGCGGCGAAGGTGCTCGCCCATCTCGAATACTACCTTCAGGTCGTGTGGCCCGAGCTCAAGGTAGAGGCGACTTCGGTAACCGAGGAGTGGGCGGCGATGGCGCTCGCTGGGCCGAGGAGCCGCGCGGTGCTCGCACGGCTCGCCGAGATCGAGGTGAGCGACGCGGCACTCCCCTTCATGGGTGTGCGCGACTGCCGCATTGCCGGCATTCCGGCACGCGTCTTCCGCATCAGCTTCTCGGGCGAGCTCGCTTACGAGATCAACGTACCGGCGGATTGGGGCCGCTTCGTGTGGGAAGCGGCGCTGTCCGCGGGTCGGGCGGAGGACATCATCGCCTACGGCACCGAGGCGATGGGCACGCTGCGCATCGAGAAGGGCCATGTCGCGGGGGGCGAGCTCAACGGCCAAACCACGCCGCAGGATCTCGGCCTCGGCCGCCTCGTCAGCACGAAGAAGGACTTCATCGGCAAGGCGCTTCTAGCGCGGTCGGGACTTCAGGACCCCGAGCGCCCGCGGCTGGTGGGATTGGCGCCGATCGACGGCAAGACGCGTATCCGCGCAGGCTCCCACGTCGTCGTCGAGGCGAGCGGGGCGGGGCGTGCCATCGGCCATGTGACCTCGGCGGCATGGAGTCCCACCCTCGGCCATCCGATCGCCTTGGCGCTGATCGCAGGCGGCCTCGCGCGCAAGGGCGAGACGCTCTATGCGAGCTTCCCGCTCAAGGGCGAGGTGGTCGCGGTCGGCGTCTCTGATCCCGTCTTCGTCGATCCGGAGGGGAAGCGCCTCCATGGCTGAGCTCCCGCCGCGCCGCTCGGCCCTTGCCGCCGTCATCCATGCGGGCGACTTCGGCACCGTGCCCGCGAGCGGGCCTGGCATCCTGCTTACCGAGCGCCGCGGCCTCGCGATGGTGCAGCTCGCCGTCGCCCCCGACGATTATTCGAGCGTCGCCGAGCGTGTCGAGACGGCGTTGGGTTTGGTGCTGCCGCGCACGCCCAATCGCTCGGAAGTTGCCCGCGAGCTTGCAGCGCTCTGGACCGGGCCGGGACGCGTTCTGCTCGTTGGGCCCGACGGGCGCGGGCTCGAGGGCGCGCTGCAAGAGGCGCTCGCGGGCCTCGAAGCCGGGATCAGCGGGCTCTCCCACGCGCGCAGCGTGATCCGCATCGGCGGCACGCGCGTGCGCGATCTCCTCGCCAAGGGCTGCGGGCTCGACTTCCGTGCGCGCACCTTCGGCAGCGGTGCGGCCGTGCAGAGCACCTACGCGCATATCAGCGTCCTGCTCCACGCGCTCGACGACGCGCCGACCGTCGATCTTTACGTCTACCGCGGCTTCGCCGCCTCGCTATGGGAGCATCTTCTCGAGGCCGCGCTCGAGTTCGGCTGCCGCGTCGCGGGGTAAGGCCTCGCTCGCGTGTACGGCGCGCGGCTCGCTTGAGCTTGCCAAGCGCGCCATAGGTGCTGACGGGAGAATTCGGTGGCACGATGATCAAGAACTTCGGCGATCACGCGGCGAACGAGCGCACCTTCCTCGCCTGGGTGCGCACGGCCATTGCCGTCATGGCGTTCGGCTTTCTCGTCGAGAAATTCGACCTCTTTCTGGAGGTCGCGGCGCCGTCGCTCGCGGGGCGTCTCGTCTCGATGCCGGGCCGCAGCTTCGGCAACATCGCCGGCTTGGCGTTCATCATGCTCGGCACGGGCATGGTCGTCATCGCCGCGGTGCGCTTCCTCAGGCTCGCCAAGGACATCGACAGCGAGCGCCTCGAGCCCGGCACGGGATCGCGTCTCGATATCGCGCTCGCAGCACTCCTCGCCCTCCTGGGCTTCGCGCTTTTCCTCTACATGGGCCACGCGCTCCTCACGCGGCTGTGACGGCCGTGCCTCGCCCTTTCAGGCAAGGTTATCGCATTTAGCGATTCGGCAAATTACCGGCTCCGTCATTACCGGCGAAAGCCGGTATCCATTGGCCAGGATCGCCATTGTCGGAGAAAAGAAAGACGCTGCGCGTGCTCCGAAATGGGTCCCGGCTTTCGCCGGGACGTCGCATCATCACATTCGTAAATATTCAGATGCGACAGCCCCGCCCTTTCAGGCAAGGGCCGCGAAGAAGGCGGCACCCGCGCTCGCCTTGAGCGCCCGGCCCGCCTCCCGGCCGATGCGCGCGGCATCGGCGCGCGCTCCGGCTTGCGTCGTGCGATGCACGGCGCTGCCGTCGGGCATGGCGACAAGCGCGCGAAGGGTGAGCATTCCCGCCCCGTCCATTTCCGCGAGACCGGCGATGGGCGTGCGGCACGAGCCCTCGAGCTCGGCGAGCATCGCGCGCTCGGCGGCGATCGCGATGGCCGTGGGCGCATGATCGAGGGGCGCGAGCCAGGCGCGCGCGCGCGCGTCGTCGCCGCGAATCTCGACCGCGATGGCACCCTGCGCCACGGCCGGCAGCATCTCCTCGGGCGAGAGAACCTTGCGCGCCGCATCCTGGCATCCGATGCGCGCGAGCCCCGCGATGCCGAGCACGGTCGCGTCCGCCTGGCCCTCCTTGAGCTTGCGCAGCCTCGTCTCCGCGTTGCCGCGGAAGGGGACGATCCTGAGCCCGGGCCAACGGGAGAGGATCTGGGCTTGGCGTCGCAACGATCCTGTGCCGACGACCGCACCGGGGGCGAGCGCCTCGAAGCCGTCTGCCTTGCTCGAGACGAAGGCGTCGCGAGGATCGTCGCGCTTGAGAAAGCAAGCGAGCTCGAGACCGCCCTGAAGGAAGGTCGGCACGTCCTTGGCCGAATGCACGGCGAGATCGATGCGGCGCGCCGAGAGCGCCTCCTCGATCTCCTTGATGAAGAGCCCCTTGCCGCCCAATTCGGCGAGCGCGCGGTCTTGGACCTTGTCGCCCGTCGTGCGGACGACCACGATCTCGATCGCCGCGGCGGCGTCGAGTGCGGGATGGGCGGCCGCAAGCGCGTCACGGAGCTGGCGCGCCTGGACGAGTGCCATCGGGCTGCCGCGCGTGCCGATGCGAAGGAGGGGCTGGGACATTCGGGGGTCGGTCTCCGCGACTCGATGGATAGCCCATAGATCACGGAGAACGCGCGCAAGATCAAGCGCGTTCTGCACTTTTTCTGCGTTCGTTCAAGTTTGCGGCCAAGCTGAGGTTCCGGCGTATAATTAGCAAAAGGAGACGGGTGCCGTGCGTCTGACGTTGGGGAGCAAGATCGGCATTGTCGGCGCCGGCTTGATCGGTCGGGCGTGGGCCATCGTCTTCGCGCGCGGCGGCGCCTTGGTCGCCATATTCGATCCGGACCCGAATGCGATGGCCGCGGCACCCGGGGCCATCCGCGCCGGCTTGGAAGCGCTCGCCGGCGAAGGCCTCCTCGAGGAGATGCCGGCGGCGGTTTTTGCGCGGATCGATCTCGCGAAGAGCCTCGCCCACGCCGTGGCAGGAGCCGACTATGTCCAGGAAAGCACCGTCGAGACGCTCGAGGCGAAGCGCCAGATCTTCGCCGAGCTCGACAGGCTCGCGGCGCCTCAGGCGATCCTCGCGAGCTCGACCTCGAACATCCCCGGCTCGCTCTTCACCGAGGCGCTCGCCGGCCGCGCGCGCTGCCTGGTAGCGCATCCCGTCAATCCGCCCCATCTCGTGCCGCTGGTCGAGCTCGTGCCGACGCGCTTCAGCGATCCCCAAACCGTCCGCCATGCCAAGGAGCTGCTCGAGGAGGTGGGCCAAGTGCCCATCGTCGTCGACCGCGAGATCGAGGGCTTCATCCTCAACCGCCTGCAGGCGGCGCTCCTCAACGAAGCCTTTCGTCTCGTCGAGGACGGCTATGTCTCGACCGAGGACATCGACAAGACCGTCAAGGAAGGCCTTGGTCTGCGCTGGTCCTTCATGGGCCCGTTCGAGACGATCGACCTCAATGCGCCGGGGGGCGTGCGTGACTATGTCCGCCGTTATGCCGCTTCCATTCACCGCCTGGCAGAGCAGCAGGCGGACCCGCGGGTGTGGAAGGAAAGCCTCGTCGACCGGATCGAGGCGGAGCGCCGCCGCGTCCTTCCCGCGGACAAGCTCGCCGAGCGCGCGGAATGGCGCGACCGCCGTCTCGCCGCCCTCATCGCCCACAAGCGCGCGCAGGACAAGAGGTGGCGTTGAGCGCCACAGCATCTGTCCCTTCCCCAGTGGGGGTCGGCTGATCCGATGATGACCGCGTCTTCTTATACCAGGGGGCTATTCAATACTGCCCGGAGGCATTCATGGGCCATGGTAACCCCCGGGTGAGTCGCTGTACCACCAATCAGCGACATCGCCATTGGGATCAAGGAGAGTGAAACGGTGAGCGCGAATCTCATCAACGCTGATTACCTTCGGCTCAGGGCTCGTCGCTCCAAGCAAGACGGTTCCAGCCGCAGCGCAAAGTAATGCGATAAGAACACGATTCTGCCGTTCGACGCGCTGGAGGCGCGTCTGGATTTGGGTGAGTGTTGCTTCGTTCATGGGACCCTCCTCAACGCCGACTACCGTGAGATTACGGGAAACGAGGTTTGTCGCAATGCCTTGATTAGCTAGCGCGATCTCGTCCGCCTGTTTTGAAATACTTTTGGGCGCCTACTGGCGCGACGAGGCTCAGAAATGCAAGCACAATCAAGGCGCTGTGAAGCCGCCGGACCATTAGCGTCGATGCTCTTCGTCAATTGCCGCCCTCACGGCCTTAATCGGCGAATCGATTGCTGGGATATGCAGCACAGCGAAGAATCGGCGCTTGGTGCCGCCCTCGATGGGTGCGGACCATGCATAGGCGCGGGTGGCCTTGGGCTTGCCCTTGAGCTCGAAGACGTGGACGACGCCCTCCCATACCGTCTTGCCCTCGAACGTTTCCTTGACCGGAACTGTTTGCGCAAGAGTGGCCGCGCCGCCGTGCATATGGTCTATTGAGGAACTGTTAGACCGAACTTCGATCTAGGAGAGGAGTTGGGTGGATGCGGGAAATATCGTCTTGCCGGCTTGTGCCCCTCCTCGCGGGCGTGATTGTGACCGCGTGTTTTGATGCCGCGGCCGCACAGGCTGTGAACTTGGGAGAAATCCCAAGAAACGATGGCCTGTCGGCGACCTGCCCGAAGGTTGCATATTTGGGACCGATGGTCACCGCTTGGTGCGCCGACAAAAACAATCTCATGATCAAGAGCGAGGTCGACGTCCGCACTTGCGTCGATTTTCTGGTTGTCGTCGACGACACCGGCCAAATCAGATGCAAAGAGACGCTTGCGAAATCAAATTAGGGCACTACCCGGGGTTTGACGCTGACGCCGGGCCGGGCAAGAATGGGCTGGGTGAGGCCGCATCGCGGCAGGGGCGGGGAGCGACATGGCGCGCCGGCTGATCGACATCTCGATGCCGCTCGAGAACGACGTGGTCTCCGATCCGCCCGGCTACGGTCCGCGCATCGAGTATCTCACCCACCGCGAGACCGCGGCCGACGTCGTCAAGTTCTTCCCCGGCCTCAAGGAAGAGGAGCTGCCCGAAAGCGAGGGCTGGGCGATCGAGTGGATCAGGCTCATGACCCACAACGGCACCCACCTCGACGCGCCCTACCACTTCCATTCCACGATGAACAAGGGCGAGCGCGCGATCGCGATCGACGAAGTGCCGCTCGAGTGGTGCCTGCAGCCCGGCGTCAAGCTCGACTTTCGCCAACTTCCCGACGGCCATGTCGTGACGGCCGCCGAGGTCGAGGCGGAGCTCGCGCGCATCGGCCACCACTTAGCGCCGCACGAGATCGTGCTCGTCAACACGCGCGCGGGCTCGGCCTACGGCAAGTCCGACTACGTATCCGCCGGCTGCGGCATGGGCCGCGAGGCGACCCTCTATCTCCTCGGCCACGGCGTGCGGGTCACCGGGACCGACGCCTGGAGCTGGGACGCGCCCTTCGTGCACACCAAGGCGAAATATCGTGAGACGGGCGACGCCGGGCTCATCTGGGAAGGCCACAAGGCCGGCCGCGAGATCGGCTATTGCCATCTGGAGAAGCTGCACAATCTCGAGGCGCTGCCGTCCGCGGGCTTCATGGTGAGCTGTTTCCCGGTGAAGATACGCGGTGCTTCCGCCGGCTGGACGCGCGCGGTCGCGATTCTGGACGAATAGGGGCCAAAGCCTAGCGAAGAACGAGCGAAGAAGGAGTGCGAGGCATGCCGAGGAAGGTCATCATCACCTGCGCGGTCACGGGCTCGATCCACACGCCGACCATGTCGCCGCATCTGCCGGTGACCCCGGACGAGATCGCGCGCGATTCGGTCGCGGCGGCGGAGGCGGGCGCCTCGATCATCCACCTGCACGCGCGCGACCCCAAGACCGGAAGGCCGACGCCCGATCCGGCTGTCTTCATGCAGTTCCTGCCGCGCATCAAGCAGGGCTGCGATGCCGTGGTGAACATCACCACCGGCGGCGGGCAAGGCATGACCGTGCAGGAGCGCCTGGCAGCCCCGCTTAAGGCCAAGCCCGAGATGACCTCGCTCAACATGGGCTCGATGAACTTCGGCCTCTACCCCATGCTCAGCCGCTACAAGGAATGGAAGTACGATTGGGAGCCGCAGCATCTCGAGGGCTCGCGCGACTTCATCTTTCGTAACACTTTCAAGGATATAGAGTACATCCTCAAGGAGTTGGGCGAAGGCTGCGGCACGCGCTTCGAGTTCGAGTGCTACGACGTGGGCCACCTCTATAACCTCGCCCATTTCCTCGAGCGGCGCCTAGTCAAGCCGCCGCTGTTCGTACAGACCATCTTCGGCATTTTGGGCGGCATCGGCGCTGATGCGGAGAATCTCCTGCACATGCGGCGCATCGCCGACAAGCTCTTCGGCGCCGAGTACGAATGGTCGATCCTGGCGGCGGGGCGGCACCAGATGAATTTCATCACCATGGGCGCCATCATGGGCGGCAACGTGCGCGTAGGGCTCGAGGACTCGCTCTATCTCGGCAAGGGCCAGCTCGCCAAGAGCAACGCCGACCAGGTCGCCAAGATCAAGCGCATCGTCGAGGAACTCTCCCTCGAGGTGGCGACCCCCAAGGAGGCGCGCCAGATCCTCAAGCTCAAGGGCGGCGACCAGGTCGCGTTCTGAGGGGTTTTTGCCAATGTCGTGGATCCGAGATTCGCGACATCAGGAAAACGCTTGTCATTGCGAGGGGCCCGAAGGGCGCCGAAGCAATCCAGACCCACTGGATTGCGTCGCTGCGCTCGCAATGACCCTTAAGCGAAAATCGCTCTAGCAGCTAGATGAGGACAGTGTCGCCACCACGTCCCGAAGTTTCTTTGTGCCATCCGATAGAACGCCCGGCTCGACCTTGGCCTTGAGCTCGACCAGCTTGCGGGCGAAGCGAATCTCGCCGCCCATGTTGAAGGCGGTGGCGCCCACGACGACCTTGCTTGCGAGATTGAAGCAGAGAAAGCGTCCGCTCGCGGGCTCGCCGCGCACGACGATCTCGTCGGTCTTGAGCGGCGCGCCGACCATCTGGATGTTGAACTCGTACTGGTCCGACCAGAACCACGGCACCTCGGCGTAGGGTGTTGCCACCCCGCACATGGCGCGCGCCGTTGCGATCGCCTGGTTCTGCGCGTTCTGCCAGGACTCGAGGCGCAGCCGGTGGCCGAGGATCGGATTGGGGTGATCGGCAACGTCGCCCGCCGCATAGATGTCGGGAAGCGAGGTGCGGCCGAATTCGTCGACGACGATGCCGTTGCCGATCGCGGCCCCCGCCGCCGCGGCGAGCTCGCTGTTGGGCGCGATGCCGACGGCGACGACGGCGAGGTCGGCATCGACGCGAGTGCCTTGGGCGAGCTCGACCGCGGCGAGCTTTTCTTTGCCCGCGATGCCGGTGACGTTGGCGCCGAGGTGGAGCTCGACTCCTTTGCGGCGATGGATCTCGGCGATGAAATGCGCGATCTCCGGCGCCATCGCGCGATCGAGAAGATGCGGCTTGAGCTCGAGGAGGGTGACGGCGAGCCCGAGCTTCCTCGCACTCGCCGCTACCTCGAGGCCGAGAAAGCCGCCGCCGATCACGGCGACGCGCTTGGCCTCCTTGAGCGCCGCGCCGAGGGCCAAGGACTCGGCAAGCGTGCGCAAATAGAAGATGCCGGGCATGCCCGGCAAGGCGAAGGGAAGGGTGCGCACGCGCCCGCCGGTCGTCAGCAGCAGCTTGGTGAAGCCGAGCGTTCGTCCGCTCGAGAGCCTCGCCGTGCGCGCCGCCGCATCGATCGCCTCCACGCGCGTCCCGGTCATGACCTCGATGCCTTTTTGCGCATAGAAGCCTGGCGGGAGCAGCTCCACAGTACTCGCCGGCTTGTCGCCGGTGAGCACGGCCTTGGAAAGCGGCGGACGCTCGTAAGGGAGCGACGGCTCCTCGCCGATCAGAACGACGTGGCCGGCGAAACCGGCTGCGCGCATCGCCTCGGCCGCCCGGCCGCCCGCTTGACCGGCGCCGACGATGACGAATGTCTCCGGCGTGGTCATGGCGTGCCGGCCTGCCCGCCGCTCATTGGTTGGCCCGAAAATGAATGCGCTCTTTCCAATGCATCACCACCCTCCGCCGTCATTCCCGCGAAAGCGGGAATCCATGGTTGGGCCCGTGCCCGACTTCAGACATGGACCCCGGCTTTCGCCGGGGTGACGAGTGCCACAATTGAAATCCAACGCAGCATTTCGAGCCAGCGTCTCAGACCTCGGGCAGCTCGATGAGGATCTGGCCGCCTTCGCTCTTGACCGGGAAAGTCTTGATCGGCTCGGCCGCAGGTGCCGCGCGCACCTCGCCGGTCGCGATATGGAAGCGCGCCTGATGCAGCGGGCACTCGATGCAGTCGCCCTCGACGTAGCCGTCGGAGAGGAGCGCGAACTCGTGGGTGCAGACGTTGCTGGTGGCATAGAGCACGCCGGCGAGCTTGTAGAGTGCTATCGGCTCGCCGTCGACGACGACGCCGATGACCTCGTTCTCGGGGACCTCGTCCACCCTCGCCGCCACGTGCCAAGCCATCTCGCTGCTCCTCCCCTTGCGCGCGGGAGCAAAACGCTAAGGGCAAAGGACTGAAGCGTCAACCGCCTCTCAGCTGCATCGTCCTGTTATCGTCATGCCCGTGAAAGCGGGCATCCAGGGCCGCCGAGGCCGTGCGCTGCCTGGCACATCTGGACACCCGCTTTTGCGGGTGTGACGACAACGTAAGGGCATGACTCCGTTAATGCGCGCTTTATTCCTCGCCGACGCCCAAATAAATGCGCTGCACCTGGGGGTCCTTGGCGAGCTCGTCGGCGGGACCTTCGAGGACGGTGCGCCCGGTCTGCAGCACATAGGCGAAATCCGCGACCTCGAGGGCCAAGTGGATCGATTGCTCGGCGAGGAGGAGGGTCAAGCCCTCGTCGTGGAGGCGCACCAACGTCTCGTAGAGGGTCTCGACGATGGAGGGGGCCAGGCCCAGGCTCGGCTCGTCGAGGAGGAGGAGCTTGGGCTCGCTCATGAGCGCGCGGCCGAGGGCCAGCATCTGGCGCTCCCCGCCGGAAAGCGTGCCGGCGCGCTGAGCGCGGCGCTCCTTGAGTCGCGGGAAGAGCGTGTAGACGCGCTCGAGGAGTGCCGGCGCCCGGCTCTTCACGGGGAGCGGCGTGGTGCCGAGGCGCAGGTTCTGCTCGACCGTCTGGTTCGTAAAGAGGCGCCAGCCCTCGGGAGAAAGCGCCAGGCCCTTGCGCACGATGGCATGGGCGGGCAGCGGCGAGATGCTCTCTTCGCACCACTCGATGCGCCCCTTGCTCGCCGTTGCCAGCCCCGCGATCGCGTTGAGCGTCGTGGTCTTGCCCGCACCGTTCGAGCCGAGAAGGGCCACGATCGTGCCCGGCCTCACCTCGAGCGAGACGTCGGCGACGCCCACGAGATCGCCGTAGCGCACCTCGAGATGCTCGACCTTGAGGATATCCGGGGCACTCGTCATGGCTGGTGCGCGCGCCGCGCGTGGGAGCGCCCGAGATAGGCGTCGATCACGGCCGGATCGTTGACGATCTCCTTGGGCTTTCCCTCTGCGATGACGCGGCCTTGGTTGAACACGACGATGCGCTCGGCAAGGGTGAGAACCACCTCCATGATGTGCTCGACGATGACGAGCGTGACGCCCGAGCGGTGAATCACGCGCACCAGCTCGATCGCCTGCTGGATCTCGGCTGGGTTGAGGCCGGCAAGGGCCTCGTCGAGCAGGACCAGGCGCGGCTCGGTCGCCATCACGCGCGCGATCCCGAGGCGCTTGCGCCCCGGCGTGCCCAGGCTCTTCGCCTTGTGCTCGGCCAGGCGCTCGAGCCCGGTGAGTGCCAGGGTGCGCCGCGCCGCCTCGCGCGCCTCTTTCTCGCGCGGATGCCTGAGGAAGGCGCCGACCATCACATTCTCGAGGATGGTCATCTCATCGAAGGTCGCCGGCACCTGGAAGGTGCGGCCGATGCCGAGTGCCGCATGGGCCTCGGGCGAGGCTAGGGTGATGTCGGCCTCATCGAACAGCACGCGCCCCCCGCTCGGCTTGAGGTCGCCCGCGAGGCAATTGAAGAAGGTCGTCTTGCCGGCGCCGTTCGGGCCGATGAGGCCGACGATCTCGCCCTCCGCCACCTCGAGGCCGGCGTCCGCGACGGCGAGGAAGCCGCCGAAGGCCATCCTGATGTTCTCGGCCCTAAGCAGCATGGTCCTCACCGGCTCCGACAAGGGCGCGCTCCCTGGCCGTACGTGCCTCGCGGCGCGCCTGGAAGCGTTCCCAGAGCTCGAGCAGGCCGCCCGGCTCGAAGCGGCTCAACAGCATGATGATGCCGCCGTAGAGGATGAAGGCGAGGCCGGTCCCGGCACCGCCGAAGAACGTATTGGTCGTGGTCTGAAGCGGCACCAGGATGACGGCACCCAAGAGCGGTCCGAGCAGCCGGCCCGCACCCCCGAGTGCGGCCATCACCACCATCTGCACCGAGACGAGGATGCCCAAGGTACTTCCGGGGTCGACGAAGCCGAACTTCACCGCGTAGAGCGAGCCGGCGAGCGAGGTGAAGCCGGCACTCAGCATGAGCGCATAGAGCTTGTAGCGGCTGACCGGCACGCCGAGGCTGCGCGCCGCTCGCTCCCCGGCGCGGATCGCGCGCAAATAATAGCCGAAGCGGCTGCGCTCCATGCGGTGCGTGATGTAGAGAAGCAGCGCGAGCACGGCGAGGAAGATGTAGTAGTAGGGCACCGAGCTGCGATAGACGAGGTCCCACCAGCCACGCGGGGTCGCCGGCCCCATGAGGCCGATGGCGCCGCCGAGGAGGTCCCAGTCGCTGACCAGGATGCGGATGAGCTCCGCGACCGCGATCGTCGCCATGCTGAAATAATGCCCGGAGAGCCGGAAAGTGGGCACGCCGATGACGACGGCGATGACCACACTCACCGCAACGCCCGCGGGAAAGCCCAAGAGCGGGCTCGCCTCCCACAGGTTGTAGAAAAGGAGCGGCATATAGGCGCCGACGCCGAAAAAGACGGCGTGGCCGACCGAGACCTGGCCGGCATAGCCGCCGACGAGGTTCCATGCCGAGGCGGAGATGGCGGAGAGGATGACGAAGGCGGCGAGCTGCTCGTAATAGGCCCCGGTGAAGACGAGCGGAAAGCCGATAAGCACGGCGGCGAGCGCCAGCCAGCCGATGATGGGCTTCCTCGGCACCTAAGCCTTCCCCAGGAGGCCGTGCGGCCGCACCCACAGGATGACGACGAAAAGCCCATAGACGACGACGTCCTGGAAGATCGGGCCGAAGTAGAATGCGGAGAGCGATTCGATGAGGCCGATGAGGAGGCCGGCGATCATCGCGCCCGGCACGCTGCCGAAGCCCCCGAGCGTCACCGTCACGAAGGCGATGATAGTGAGCGACTCTCCGACCGTGGGCGAGATCGGAAAGAAGGTGGCGATCAAGGCGCCCGCGATGCCCGCAGAGGCACCGGAGAGGCCCCAGGCGAGGGCCTGCATGCGGTCGGGCTTGATGCCCATGAGCATGGCGGCCTGGCGATCTTCGGCCACGGCGAGGATCTGGCTGCCGATCGCCGTGCGCGTGAGGAGGAGGTGCATGCCGGCGGTCAAGAGGATGGCGACGACGCCGGCGAGCAGCTTGGGCGCGCTCACGAGGATGCCGCCGAGATTGATGCTGCCTCCGACGAGGTCGTCGGGCAGCGTCACGAAATTGGCGGTGAACGCCCAGAAGGCGCTATAGCGCAGGAGAAGAAGCAGGCCGAAGGTCGAGAGGATCTGGGCGAGCATGGGCCCGCGCATGACGTGGCGGATGAGCGCCAGGTAGACGAAGACGCCGAGAATGAAGAGCAGCACGGCGGCCAGCGGGGCGAAGGCGGCGGGGCCCAGGCCCGCGAGCGTGAAGGCCCAGAACGCCGCATACATGCCCAGCATGACGAACTCGCCATGGGCGAAATTGATCACGTTCATCATGCCCCAGATGAGCGTGAGCCCCGACGAGAAAAGTGCGTAGACGGCCCCGATGAGGAGGCCGCCTACGATCACCTGGAGGAGGATCATCCGCCGCTAGTTCCAGCCCTTGAAGGGATACTCGAGCGCGTGCTGGGCGGATTTGGCCGGCCACACCGCGATATAGTCGTTGCCGAAGAGCTGGATGAGATAGGTCGAGGCGAGGGTGTTCTGGCCGGTCTGGTCGAACTTGACGCCCTTGTAGCCCATGATGAGCTGATCGGGCTTGAGATCGGTCTCTTGGAGCGCCTTCTGGATCGCCTCGGGCTTGGTCGAGCCGGCGCGGTTGATCGCATCCGCCAGCACGAACATGGCCTGCATGCCGCGCGCGCTGGTGTCGTCCAAGGTCTGGCCGGTCTTGGCCTTGTACATCTCGTTGATGCGCCAGGTCGTGCTGTCCTTGGGCCCGATGTCCCAGGCGCTGCGGTTGACGAGGCCCTGGGAGATGTCCGCGACCGCCTTGATGAAGGCGGGATCCGAGAAGCCGGCGTCGTCGGCGATGACGAGCTTCGGCTTGTAGCCAAGGCTCTTCATCGTCTTCATGTAGAGGATGGCGTCGGCGGTGTAGGAAACGAAGACGACGGCGTCGGCGTCCTTCTCCTTGAGCTGGAGCACCTGGGGGGAGACGTCGGCGCCGTTGGCGTTGTAGGGGATGTCGGCCACGACGTCGATGCCGTGCGCCTTGGCGGCGTCCCGCACCGCCTCGCCGACCGAGGTGCCGTAGTCGGTGTTCTCATGGACGATCGCGAGTGTCGCCGCCGGATGCCCCGCCTTCTTGAGATCGCCGAGAAACTCCATGTAGGCGTTGCCGAAATCGCCGGCGATGGGCGTGGTGCGGAAGACCCACTTGAAGCCGCGGCTGGTGATGTTGGCCGCGACCGATTCGCCCACGATGAATGGGATGCCGTAGCGCTCGGCCACCGCGGTCGCGGTGAAGGTGACGTTCGAATGGTAGCTCCCCTCCATCGCCACGACGTGCTCCTGGGTGATCAGGCGCAGCGTCTGGTTCTGGCCCTCGGTCGGATTGCCCTGGTGGTCCGCGACGATGAGCTTGAGCTTCGCCCCGCCCAGCTTGGGCAGGCCAGGCGTCGTCCCGATCGGCAGACCCTTCAGCTCCGGATGACCCTCGTTCACGATCTGAGCCGCGACCTCGATCGCCGCCAGATCCGCCTTGCCCGCACTCGCGGAATTGCCGCTGAGCGGCATGATCACGCCGATCTTCACATCCTCCGCTGCAAAGGCGGCAGAGCCGAATCCGAGGCCGGCCAGGATGGCCGCCGAGACGAGCCAGGTTTTCATTTTTCATACTCCCTGTTCGCGGCGATGCCGCTTTGCTTGCACGTTTTCTTGGTCGTGATCGCGTCGAACTCGCTTAGCCGCCGACGCGCAACGCTTGCGTGCGCTCCCAGTCCACGGCACCCTCCGCCGTGAGCGCTACCTTGTAGATATTCTCGGCGCTCTCGCGCGAGACGATGCCGTCGATGACATCGTCCGCCACGCGCGCCGGATCGCGCGTCTCCGGCCGCCCGAAGCCCCCGCCCCCCGGCAGCTCGAGCCGGATGCGGTCGCGCGGCGGCACCGTCTGGCGCCCCTTGGGCCGGATCGGCCGGCCGGAGGCGAGGCTCACTCGGCCGGGCGCGCCGTTCTTGCCGCCGTTGCGCCCGCGCGCCGGGTTCTTCACGCGCTCGAAGTTGCACAGCAGGCTCACCGGCATGCCGTCGGCGCCGCCGATCTCGATGACCTGGCCGAGCCCGCCGCGCGTCGCACCCGCACCACCCGACTCCTCGCGGAACTCGCGGCGCCAGAACACGATGGGGGCGATCGTCTCCGTCGCCTCGACCGGGATGGTGCGCACCCCGCTCGGAAACGCGGTGACGTCGAGGCCGTCCTTGCTCGGCCTGGCGCCCGAGCCGCCGCAATGGAAGATCACGGTCGAGAACTGCGGCAGCGTCGAGGGATCAACACCCTCCTCGACCTCGTCCACCATGGAGCCGCCGCCGTAGATCTGCGGGTTCCACAGCGACGACGCGCCCTCGGCCGGCACGCCGCCCTTGATCACCTGATGGAGGCAGCCGAAGACCACGTCCGGCAGCATGTGCCCGACGGTGTGGCGCGCCGCCACCGCCCACGGCCGCTTGACGTTGAGGACCGAGCCCTCGGGGGCCGAGACCGTGATGGTCTCGAGCGAGCCCGCGTTGTTCGGCACCTCGGGGGCCACCAGCACGCGCACGCCGAAGGCGGTGTAGGCCGTGCAGTAGTTGAGCACCACGTTGATGCCGTAGGCACTCGCCTGGGAGGTGCCGCTGTAGTCGACGTGGATACCGTCGTAGCCGATCGTCATGGTGGCGGAAAGCGTGAGCGGCTTGTCGTAGCCGTCCATGGTGACGCTGTTCTTGTAGACGCCGGGCTTGAGCTTGCGGATGGCATTGAGGGTGGCTTGCCGCGACGCCTCGATGATCTGATCGCCGAGCGCCTCCACATCCTCGAGCCGGAACTCGTCGAACATGTCCAGAAGCCGCCGCCCGCCTTCCTCGTTGCAGGCGGCGCAGGCGAAGATGTCGCCCTCGACCTGGAAGGGCTCGCGCACGTTCGCGCGCACGATCCTCAGGAGGTCCTGGTTGAACTCGCCCTCCCGCGCGAGCGGCATGATCGGCAGTGCCAGCCCCTCCTCGTAGACCTGGCGCCCGTCCGGCCCCATGCCGAGCCCGCCGATGTCGACGACGTGGATCGTATTGGCGAAGAGCGCTATCGGCCGCCCGTCCTTGAAGGTCGGCGTCACCACGGTGATGTCGTGGAGATGGCCCGAGGTGAGCCAGGGATCGTTGGTGATGTAGTGGTCGCCTTCCCGCATGCCGTCGATGGGATAGACGTCGAGGAAGTGCTTGACCCCGGTCGCCATCGAATTGACATGGCCCGGCGTGCCGGTGACGGCCTGGGCCAGCATGCGGCCCTGGCGGTCGAACACGCCGGCCGAGAGGTCGCCCGCCTCGCGCACCGAGGTGGAGAAGGCGGTGCGCATGAGGGTCTGGGCCTGCTCCTCGACGACGGCGATGAGCCGGCTCCACATGATCTGCATGTGGATTTGGGAAAGTGCCGTGTTGGGTGTCGCGACCATGGCGAGAAGCTACTCTCCGCGCCGCCTGAGTTCAATATAGCCGAAGCCGTCGACCCGTGCAGAGAAGGCCGGACTGACCACGGTCGAGGTCTCGTCCTCCTCGATCACGGCGGGACCCTCGACGGTCCAGCCGGGCCTGAGCGTCTCGCGGCGGTAGAAGGGCACCTCGAGGAACTCGCCGGAGCCGGGATCGAAGACCTTGCGCCTGGAGACGGGCTTGCCGACCCCCGTCTCGAGCGGCTGTGCCGTCTCCTCGCTCGCGACAAAGGGCGCGCTCACGACCGTGACCCAGCTCAGGATCTCGATGTCGACCCCGGGGATGGCGCGGCTGTAGAGCGCGCGATAGGCCGCCTCGAAAGCCTCGAGAAGAAGCGGCGTGTCGGCGTCGGTAAAGTCGCGCGCCGGCAAGGGCACCGAGATCTCGTGGCCCTGGCCGCGGTAGCGCATGAAGGCCGAGCGGCGCTCCTCGAGCTCGGCCTCGCTTCCGGCACCGCGCCGCACGATCGACTCGGCCTCGGCGCGCATCTCGCCGAGCACGCGGTTCGCAGCAACCGCATCGAAGTGCGAGAGCCGCTGCATGTGGCTGCGCACGATCTCGAAGGCGATCGGCGCGCGCAAGAAGCCGATGGCCGAGCCCACGCCGGCGTTGGTCGGCACCAGCACGCGGTCGAGGCCGAGCTTCTCCGCGACGCGCGCGGCGTGGAGGGGGGCAGCACCCCCGAAGGCGACGAGCGTGCGCTCCGCCACGTTCTTGCCGCTCTCGATCGTGTGCACGCGCGCGGCGTTCGCCATGTTCTCGTCGACCATCTCGCTGATGCCGAGGGCTGCGAACTCCGCCGTGAGGCCGAGGCGCTCGCCGATCCCGTGCGCGACCGAGCCCTCTGCGGCCGGCGCATCGAGCCTGATCTTGCCGCCGGAGAAAGCCGCGGGATCGATGCGGCCGAGCACGAGATCGGCGTCGGTGACCGTGGGCTCGGCCCCGCCGCGGCCGTAGCAGGCGGGGCCCGGCTCGGCACCTGCGCTGTCGGGGCCGACGGCGATGCGGCCCATGGCATCGACGCGCGCGATCGAGCCGCCGCCGGCGCCGATCTCGACCATCTCGATGACGGGAATGCGCAAGGGGATGCCCGATCCCTTCTTGAAGCGGTAGATGCGCGCGACCTCGAAGACCCGGTTGGTCTGCGGCTTCGCGTCGTCGATGAGGCAGATCTTGGCGGTGGTGCCGCCCATGTCGAAGGAGATGACCTTGTCGAGGCCGCATTGGGCCGCGATGTGGCAGGCGAAGATGGCGCCCCCCGCGGGCCCGGATTCGACGAGGCGCACCGGAAAGCGGATCGCCGTCTCGACCGTGGTGAGGCCGCCGCCCGAGGAGATGAGATAGAGCGGGCAGCGTACGCCCGCGCGCCTCAAGCCCTCCTCGAGATTGCGCAGGTAGCGCCCGATGAGCGGCTGCACATAGGCGTTGGCACAAGCCGTCGAGAAGCGTTCGTACTCGCGCATCTCGGGCGAGACCTCGGAGGAGAGCGTCACGGTGACGCCGGGCAGGCGCTCGGCGATGAGCGCGCGCGCGCGCCGCTCGTGCGAGGGGTTGGTGAAGCTGTGGAGGAAGCCGATCGCCACGCTCGCGATGCGCTCGCGCGCGAGGCGGTCGATGACGCGGCCGAGTGCTGCCTCGTCGAGCGGCACCAGCACCTTGCCCTGCGCGTCGATGCGCTCCTTGACGCCGAAGCGCCAGCGCCGCGGCACCAGCGGCGGGGGCAGGTCGATGTCGATGTCGTATTGCTCGAAGCGGTTCTCGTGACGGATCTCGATCACGTCGCGGAAGCCCTCGGTGGTGACGAGCGCGGTGCGCGGGCCCTTGCGCTCGATCAGCACGTTGGTGGCAAGCGTGGTGCCGTGGATGATCATCTCGAGTGCTGAGGCCTCGAGCTTCGCCTCCTCGAGCGCCGACGCGATCGCCGCGAGCACGCCCTTCTCGGGCGCTTCCGTCGTGGTCAAGAGCTTGCTCGTATAGCGCTTCTCCCCCACCTCGAGCGCCACGTCGGTAAAAGTGCCGCCGATGTCGACTCCCAGCCGCGCCCCGCCCATCCTCCGCCTCCGCCTTTTGACCGGCGCAGAGAGTGCTGACCCGCCCCGCCGCTGTCAACTTTCCCTCTGCCGCACTTTCCCTCTTCAGCGAAGCGGGAGAAGGCAATCTTCACGCCCCGCCCGGCTCGTTCGTGAGCTTGAGCGCCCGGGCCACGAGCGTCAGGCACTCGAGCATCACGGTGCCGGCGAGGAAGGCGGTGATGCCGCCCACGTCGTGGGGCGGGCTCACCGTGTTCACGTCGGTCGCCACGATGTCGAGGCCGGCCAAGCCTTGGAGGAGGGCGAGGCCCTCGCGCGCCGTTGCCCCGCCCCAGGCGGGCGTGCACACGCCGGGGGCGCAGGAGGGATCGAAGAAATCCATGTCGAAGCAGAGATAGACCGGCCGGCCGCTGAGGCGCTCATGCACGTGGGCGAGGGTCGAGGGGATGCCGCGCGCGAAGAGATCGCTGCCGGGGATGAGCTCGTAGCCGAACTGGCGCGTATGCTCGAAGACATGCTGCACGCCGAGCGGGCCGCGCGCGCCGATGTGGAGCGAGTGGCCGGTGTCGAGCAAGCCTTCCTCGGCGGCGCGGGTGAAGGTCGTGGACGTGTTGTACTTGTCGAGACCCTCGCCCTCGCCGGGATAGGTGTCGGTGTGGGCATCGATATGGAGGAGCGCGAGGTCGGGATATTTGCGGTGGAGCGCGCGGAGCTGGGGCAGGGTGACGGCGCCGTCGCCGCCCATGGTCACCGGCACCGCTCCCGCCTCGAGGATGCGCGAGACCGCCGCCTCGATCTTCGCGTAGGCCTCGAGAATGAGCCCGGGTGTCAGTGCCACGTCGCCGCAATCGACCAGGTCCAGGCGCTCGAGGGGATTGAAATCGGCGTGGGGCGGTTGGTAGGGACGCACCAGGGTTGACTGCTCGCGGATGGCGTTCGGCCCGAGCCGCGCCCCGATGCGCGTCGGATGGATGCCGCAATCGAAGGGAATGCCGAGGATCGCCGCCTTGGCGCCGGCGAGATCGTAGCGGTTGGGCGCCCCCATGAAGCTGCGGGTGGGGCGGAAGAGCTCCTTGTCGAATATTCCGGCCATGGCGGCGTTGCCCCTGTTGCTGAGTGCCACGCGAGTGTGCCGCAAGATGGCGGGAACGTCGATCACTGACCGCAGCCGGTCTAGCGCACGCCCCAGGCCTTGAAGAAGGTGTAGCAGAAGACGCCGTCCGCGGCCGCGGTACGGTAGAGGTCGCGCACGCCCGCATCGAACGCCGCCGCATCCATCAGCCCCTCGGCGATTGCGGCTTCACGCACGCCCTCGACCATGGCCGTGAAGGTCTTGCGCGTGAAGCCGTCGATCAGCTCGGGCCGGCTGCCGTCGACGTAGACCATGCGCGGGCTGACCCTGACGTCCGCGAAGCCCGCTTGCACCAGGAGGGGATAGAGCTGGCGTCCGATCAGCCCATTGCCGCCGGCGCGCGCTTGCAGCTCCACCAGGCATTCGACCGCGCGCTTGGCCTCGGGACTGTCCGGATGGAAATAGGTCGAGCCGTGATCGCCCTCGATCACGGTGATGGTGCCGCCCGGCTTCAGCACCTCGCGCAACAGCACCAAGGCCTTGGCGGGCTCACTGAGATGCTCCAGGACGAAGCATACGAAGACGTGGTCGAAGCTCGCGGGTGCGAAGGGCAAGGCGAAGATGTCGGCGCACTCAAGCGTCACATTGGCGAGAGCGCTCGCCTCGATCTTGCGCCTGGCTTGGGCGAGGGAGTCCGGTGCCACGTCGACGGCGACGATCGCGGCCGCGGGGCTCTGCCGCGCGAGTGTCACGGTCTGGGCGCCGATGCCGCAGCCGGCCTCGAGCACGCGTGAGCCAGGGGGATAGGCGGTGTCGCTCAGCAAGAGCTCGGCGAGCGTCGTCGCCTGGTCGTGGAGCCGCCGGCTCTCGCGCGCCGAATAGCCGTGCACGTAGTCCGGCGGCTCGGGTTCTTGGCTCATCGCTGGCCCATGGCAGGGGTCGCCCTCGAGCCGTCACACGACAAACGCGCACTGCTCCTGGGGCGTCCGCGTATCCATGTTCCGCCCCCGGTTCAGGTGGTCATCGATCTCCGCGGCCGCGCCGATCATGCGGCCATAAAGGAACACATTGAAGGCGGCCGTCTCCAGGTCCTTCTCGGCGAGCGCACCCGAGCGATAGTCCTTCCAGAGGACCGCGAGAAGCAGGGCTGCAATGATTGCATCGACGTTGACGCAGAAGACATAACGCGAAGCGCCGGCGTCATAGAGCGCCTGCACGAGCTCGCGGTAGAATGCATGGAAGACATTGTAGTCCCCGCGCTTTTCCATGAATTCCGCAATGAAGCGCTCGCGCGGATCGTAGTTCACGGGCTTCCCCTTGAAGATCGGGTGATGAACCCCCGGCAACGCGCGCGGCCCCTCGAAGCCGGCTTCCTTGGACTGGGACTTCTCGTCCCTGTATGCATCGGCGAAGCGCATGGCCATCGCCTTGAGGTCAAGGCCATGCGCGCGGTCGCTCGGGTTCGCGAGCTCGACGCCCTTGAACTGCTCGAGGAGAAACGCCATGCCCTCGAATCCGTTGCCGCCGTGGCTGTAGCCGCTGTGCGTCAGGAAGCCGACCATCGCCTTGTTGATCTGCACCCGCCCCGGCGTCTGCGGGCCGTCTGCGGCGACGGCTCCCTTGGCCCCCTGCGCCGTGATCGAGCCCGGACCGTTCGAGATCAAGAGCCCGATCAGGATTTGCAGCGGCAGCCCCTCCACCTCGGTCGGCCGCTTGCCCGTCAAAGCGAGGAAGAGGAACTCCGCCATGGTCCACCGGCCGAAGCGCTCGTCGCGGGGGATGCCCCGAAGACTGCCGTGTTGGTGATACTTGCCGGGGATCGAGGCGCCGATCATCACGCCGTAGAGGCGCAGATACCACGGCAGCGTCTCCGCGGTGAGCCGCGAGATGCGCTTGCGCATCAACGGTCCCCACGCGATCGTCGTGGCAATGGCGGCCAGGATCGCGTCGCGCGAAAGCCTTCCGTCGAGGGACTCGAGAAACTTGAGAAACAACGATTTGCCGCCGCGCTCGCGCACCGCCTTGAGCATGGCCTCCGGACGCGGGTCGTTCGCCTCGGCGGCCGTGGTCAGGAACAGCGCGCGGGTTTTCCCATCGACTGCGATTCCACGGAAGTCCACGCTCTCGTCATGGGCATCGAGCACCCCGGAATGTGCGAAGAGATCGATGAGCCGCTTGGAGCAAAGCAAGGCGCGCTCGACGCGCTTCGGACCGATGAGGGCCGCCGCCGCCGCCATCACGGTGTTGGGCGAGTTTCCCGCCTCGCGCGCCGCGTCAGCCGCAGCCAGCGCCGCATCGCCGACGAGGTTGATCTCGGCCGCTACGGCAATATCGAGCATGGCCCGATCGTTCTCCGAGGCGATCTCATGCACCAGCGGCAGCGCGAAATTGGCTTCGAGCGGCAAGAGCGCGAGGTCGAGCACGGAATGGCCATGCACGCTCGTCACCTGCGTGCGCGGGTCCATGACCGTGGCCCCCGACTTGTCCTTCATGGTCTGGCGCGGAACGACTGCGCCGATCTGGTCGCCGAGCGCCTTGATCTGGACGTTGTAGGGTGGGACGGCCTCGACCGTTTCCAGCGCTAACGCCGGGGGCAATTTCAGGCCCTGGTCGTTGGCGATCCACGGCTTGAGCAGAAGGCTGCCGCGCCGCGGGAAATCCGGCTTCGTCCCGTTGAGCTTCATCACCGCGCTCAGCGCAAGCGGGATATGCGCGATATTGGTCACGACCGCCCCTTTGGCGGAGACGACGGGCTGCTCGGGCGTGAAGAGCCCGGCCACGCCGAACGCTTCCATGAACCAGCGTTCCTTGTCCTCCGCCCTGTCGCCAGAGCCCGCCATGGCGCCCGCGTGTCCCACGGCGCGCGTCAGCTTGGATTTCCACCGGCCGACGACGCAGGCGACGACCGGCTTCGCGAAATCGACGCCGTGCTCGTAGTAGCCGCCGGGCTCGGCATAGAGCACGGCCGCCTTGCTGCGCGGATCGTTCTTGAGCGCGTGGGCGAAGTCGCGCGCGGCGTAGTGGATGTAGACGTCCTTGCCCGAGGAGATGAGCGTGGTCGTACCCCAGCCCTCGGTTGCGAGATACTGGGCAATCGTGGTGGTGAAGCCGCCCGAGTTGGAGAATATCGCGACCGAGCCTTTGAGCAGGACCTCCTCGGGATTGTCGCCGCCGAGCGCGCCGCCGATGCGCACGCGGTTCCAGGAATCGGCCATGCCGAGGCAGTTGGCGCCGAAGATGTCGATGCCGTTGGCCTGGCCGAGCGCCCGGATCTCGCGGGCATCGTGCACCGAGATCTTCTCGGTGATGATGACGATCTTCTCGAGATCCGGATTGACCCGGATCAGCTCGGCCACGCCGTCGCGCACGCCCGAGGGCGGCAGGTAGACCACGCCGGTGTTGAACGAACGCCCGTCGTCGAGCCCTTCGCGGACATTGTTGTAGACGGGAATGTCGCCGACCGGCGTGGGCAGCACTTGGCCGCGTCTGCCCGGCGATGTCCCGAACGCGACGTTGCCGCCGGAAAAGGCGTGGCTGACCGGCGTCACCTGGCGGGACTCGCCGCCCAGGATATTGAGAACGCAAACGCGATCGTCGCGCGTGGCCACCTTGTCGAGGGCGTCGACGCCGAGATAGTAGGGGAAGCCCTCGATGCCTCTCTTGAACATGCGCCCGCCCTATCGCCTGCCGTCCATCAGGCCGCGCTCTTCAGGCCGAGGTGTGCTGCGATCTGCGCCCGGCCCCCGGCCTTCATCCATTCGTCGACCTTCTTGGCGTAGTTGACGACCTCGGAGATGGCGCTGTCGAAACCGAAGAAGCGGTAAGGGAGGTTGAGGGAGTCGCAGGTCTCGGCGAGCGCCCCCATCCCGCGCACGAGGTTGGGCCCTCCGCGGCCGACCACGACGTAGAGCGGGGTTGCGCCATGGTTGCTGAAATGCTCGCGCAGCGCGTCGCCCATCGCGCGAAAGGTCTCGTAGATGTCGGTATTGTTCGACTTGCCGCCGATGATGAACAGCACGTTGGCCTGCTTGAGCCAGTGCCTGTAGCAGATGCGCGCGACCGCCTTCATCTTCTCGTACGGCGGATTGCCGCCGAAGTCCGAGGAGATGATCGCCGCCTCGCCCAGCACTTCCGTCACCAATGAATTAGCACCCCCGCCGAAGGTCGGCGCCAGGATCGTTCCTTTGTCGTTGATGACGAAGACGTCCGACTGGCCCTGGTGGGTGCGCAGCTGGTTCACCTCATGCTCGAAGTCCGAGGTGTCCGCCGTGAACAGGTGATCCGGAAGCCCCAGGCGTTGCCAACGCGGATCATCGCGATCGAAGCCGCACTTGAAATCGCAGGCGACCGGGGTCAGCCGGCCCTCGCGGCCCGGGCGCATGCGGATCGGATTCAATTCCAGCGTGGTCATGCCGTAGTGATGCATCAGCTCCCACAGTTTCGGCAGGTGCTGCACAAGGGGCGAGATGATCTCCTTCGGTGCGCCGATATCGCTCAACGCATTGGCAACGACGAAGGCCTTGAGTCCCGTCAAGGCCTCGAAGGGCACTTGCGCGATCTCCTTTTTGTCGAGCTCCTCGATGTCCACTCCGCCCCGGTGCGTCAGCGTCATCGTCGGTGCTCTGAACTCCGTCGCGTCGGTGATCGCGAAATAGACCTCATGCTCCGCCGGCACGCCGCTCTCGAAGGTCACGCCGTTCGCCTTTGCCACCACGTTTCCGTGCCTATGCTCGACGAAATAGAGCCGCTCCTTCTCCTTGAGCGCCGTCTTGAGATCGGACGCCTTGCCGATCAGGCCGGCCTTGCCCTTCTTGCCGACCCCACCCCGGAACAACGGCTTGATGAAAATGAGCTTATGCCGGTCGATCAGGCCCTGGATCTCGTCTTCGCTCGCGCCCGGACCCAAGACCTCGGCCGCCGGAAACTCGACGTGCTCGAGCAGGCGGGCGCCATAGAGCATTCCTGTGATCTGCATCCTAGCCTCCAAGTCGCCGCCGGCCGGCCAAGAAGCTGCGCGTCCGTAAGTTCAGGGGATCGTAAGATCGACAGTCTTAATTTGAAACTGCAACCTTCCGGCGTTCGTCAATTTAGGCGACATCACCCTTCGAGATTGGCATCCTTCGTCTCCGGCGTGGCGAGAATCGCGAAGATCGCCAGCACCGCGTAGACCATCACCAGAAGCCCGATATAGATATAGGCCCTGTGAATGCCGTAGGCGTTCAGGATCAGCCCTGCGACAATCGGAATCAGCCCGCCGCCGTAGACCTGCGCGATTTGATAACCGGCGCTCGCGCCCGAGGCGCGATAGCGGGTCGGGAAGTTCTCGGTATAGAAGGTCGGGATCGCGCCATAGCCGAAGCCGAACACGAAGCCGAAGCCGATGATC
>JBKQRV010000002.1:0-11333 GCA_052143835.1 Alphaproteobacteria bacterium | reverse complement strand
GACATCGTTGAAGACGACATAGAAATGGTCGGCTACGAGGCTGAAGTTAACTTCGATATCCCGGACAACCCCGTCACCACAGGTGATCTGGTATTCCCGCACCGGCGAATGAGGAGCTTGGCCGGAGCGCACATGGCGTATGTCTTCCGCCCACGTGGTCAAGGCTTGGCTGCGCTGATCCTCGTCGGGGTAAGTGCGTCTCTTCCAATCATCGAAAGTGGGAATATCGTCGATACGATAGCGGAGCACTTCCGTGAATTTCCTGTTGACGTAAACGGGGCAGCCTTTGGCGTCGTAAATGCTGATTGCCACGGGTGCGTTCTCAACAATTTCCCTAAACCTCTCCTCGCTCTCGTGCCGCGCAGCTTCCGCATCCTTGAGCTTGGTGATGTCGAGGGCGGCCGTCACCGCGTGCGTGATGCGGCCGCCCGGATCGCGCAACGCGCTCTTGGTCGTGAGCATGTCGCGCGCGCGGTTGTGCGTATCGACGAGGCGCTCCTCGAAGGGCGGCGGAACCTCGCCCGTGGTGAACAGCGTGAAATCGGACGCCTCGCTCATGCGCCCGAAGGCCTCGCCGAACAGGCCCTTGGCGCTGCTGCCGATCGCGGCTTCGCGCGCGACGCCGGTGAGCCCCACCGCATAGGAGTTGAGGAAGACGAGGCGCAGATCGGCGTCGGTGGCGTAGATCATCGCGGGCACGGCGTCGATCACCGAGCGCAGCCGCTCCTGGATCTCCTTGACGGTCTCCTCATGGAGCCGATGGCTCTGCGCTAGCTCGCGCTCGAGCCAGTAGGCGCGGTGCTTGATGATCTGCTGCTGGCGCCGCAGCGCGAGCAGATTGCGCGAGCGCGACCAGAACTCTTGGTGGTCGACGGGCGAGAGCAGGAAATCGGTGGCCCCCGCCTCGAGCGCCTTGTAGCGGAACTCTTTGTCCTCATAGACGGTCACCACCACCACGGGCACGTCAAAGCAGAGCGGTAAACGGCGGAAGCGGCGTACGAACTCGGCGCCGTCGATGTGGGGCATCTTATAATCAGTAATGACGAGATCAGGGGTATTGTCTTGGACCCAGGCAAGGGCGGCGAGCGGGTCCTCGAACGCCTTGACCTCGAGGTTCTCCTCGAGCACGGAAGCGAGCTCGCTCATGATGCGGCGGTTGGTCGCCCGGTCGTCGACGATGACGACCGTCGTCTTGCCGCCGGTTTGCGGCGTGTCGGCGCTCGAACGCGCCTCTCCAGGACGCCGCGCGGAAGACTTTTGAGATTGCGCGACTCGTTTCCTCAACATTTTGCAATAGTCCCGAAGCTCAGCCGGTTTATCCGATGCAGCGTCGTCGCCGCAGTTACGCTTGCCCGCACTGCTAGCCCCTAATTTGCGTGTGAGCTTCGCGTGATCGGGGTTCCTCGTTCGCAGAGGTGTTCGATCGCAACGGCGGTGGCCTCTATGTTGCCGCGCGGCCCCAATGTGCAAACGCCATAGCCATTCGTCTTAAAAACGGCTTTCGCGTAGTTTAATGCCTCGAACCAATCGTCAAATTGGGGACGGAGTTCATTCGCTGGCCTGCGCGCCGCTCCTTTCGGCGTCCAGACAACGGTGTAACGCATTGTCCACGGAATCGAGCCGTCGGCACTCACCATATTGCAATCCCTACAACCGACTAGCCTTCAAAATGCGGCTCAAACGCTCGGCGACCTCTCGGGTCACGTCTCGTTTGCGCTCTCGAGACTTATGGCCATTCCGATAGACCTCTTCCGTGACGTATAGTCGCGAACCATTCCACCGCAAGATGTTGTCACTTTTGACCTCTTCCGGAAGGCCCACCACATCAGCCACTTCATCCAGAAAATCCTTATCCTCTGCCATTTGATCTCTCGCGCTTTGAGCTTACCGGGAGAACATAATGTCACGGACGATCAAACTTTGCCAACGTCAAGGCCCTTGGAATTTCAAACTGACCCAATACCCGCCCTTCCGCCTTGGCGGCCCAGCCAGACGGTATCGGCTAGCCTCTCCGGCGTCTTGATTTTGAGCAGCCCCGGCAAGTAGGGCGGGGCTATTCTGGAGTATGGCGGAGAAGGGTCGGCGCACGTTAGGGCACCCGTTTGTAGGCATGGTCGCCGTTTAGCTCTTCTTGGCAACGCGCATATGGCCGATCCTCGTCACGAGGTGGCCACCTAGGACCTCTTTCAGATACCGGAGCCGCAATAGATGCGCCTTATGCGCGGCGGGGATGGTCCGGCCGATAGGTCCTGTCGCTGCCTCGCGGAGGGATCCCAATTCTTCCGGAGTAAGGGGTGCACTTAGGTCGGGCATTGTCCCCGCTGAAATTACGCCACCTTGCGCCAGCCATGGGCGGTTAGGTCGGCGAGAATGCTGTAGTTCATCCAGCTTTGCCCGACCTGCGCCATTGCCGCTGCTTTGTAGTCCTTAACGAGCGCTTGAAGCATCGCTCGAAGCTCGGGTGGCAAGCCGCGCGACACTCGGCCCTCCTAAAGACGCGTTTACGCGAGGCGCTCGCGTCCTTGCGGGGCGAGCGCGCTCCCGCCCAAGCCCGCCGCTCAACTCGGCGAACTGCCGAGATGGCCAGCGACCATGTTGAAGGTCGCAGTCAGATCGACGCCAAGCGTCGTCACGGCCGCGATGATCGCGACGGCGATGAGAGCCGCGATCAAACCGTATTCGATGGCCGTGACGCCTTGCTTCGAAGGAAGCGCGAGCGCCGAGAGCAAGGCCCTTATTATCCTCGGCATGGTCAGCCTCTTCACCTGGTCAAGTGGAGCCAAACACTCACGTCAGAAGCAAACTTGACAAGCCTGAGAACGGATTTTTAGCTATCATGCCATAGCTTAACAAAACATTGTTACGAGATTGTAAAATAGCTCCCTATGCATCGCGCTCTAATAGCTATCCGTTACATTTTCTTAACAAACATCAAGTATGTATAAGTAGATCATCACGAATTATGAGGCGCGGCGAGCCGCAAAGGGGGAACCATGCGCCACCTAATGTGGATTAGGGTGCTCGTCCAAAATCTGAAGTCGAAAGATGGTGTCACCGCAATCGAATATGGCCTGATCGCGGCACTAATCGCGGTCGCCATCATCGTTGCCGTGACCTTGGTCGGGACCAACTTGCAGCTGACCTTCAACACGATCGCCGGCCACCTCGGCAGCTCGCCGCACTGAGTCGTCGAGCGCCGCGGCAGAGGCAGGTATCGCCCCCGCTTCTGCTTAAGGGGGATGGAATTATTAGGTGGACGAGCTTAACGTGATAAAGATCATCGACGAAAGTCGACACAGGAGGCTGCCATGCGCGCATTGGACATGAACATATTTGTGGGCACCCGCGCGTTCCTCCTCGCCCTGCTGTATTTCTACGTTCTGAACCTTTCAATCATCGTGATGTTTTGGGGCGTGCTGCCCAACTGGCTTGTCGTAGGCGGTTGGGCGCTGCTATTCGCGGCACTTCTTGGCGAGGAATACACCGAACGGAAAAACGGCAGGAACAATTTCGTGGGTGTCGAGATATTCGCCATCGCCACGCTGTATTTTTACGTTTTGGGCCTTTCAATTGTCGTGACTTACTGGGGCTTGTTTCCGGCGTGGTTGGTCGTAGCTGGTTGGGTGCTGCTAGTCGCAGAGCTTTATGGCGAGAAGTACGTCAGGTCGAAAATCGGTCGTTCGCCGCGGCCCGCGGCCTAGTGAGCTACGGCGCCAGTGAATCGGCATATTACCGTCTGCTCGGCACTCAAGTCGGGAAAATTCTCAACGGCGAGAAGCCAGCCGACCTACCGGTCCAACAAGCTACGAAGGTCGAGCTGATCATCAACCTCAAAACCGCCAAGGCCCTCGGCCTCGCCATCTCGCCAACGCTCCTCGCCCGCGCCGACGAGGTGATCGAATGAGCGGGCGTCGCATGTCTCTTGAGGGTCAACCTGGGCCATGCGCCCACGTCAGCTGCCCGGCAGCTATTCCTTCAACTCCGGACGCGCCTGCGTGATGCCGGCACCGCCGCAAGGTGCCAGGAACAGACTCTCGCGCTGCAAAAAAGATCGGGGAGAAAAGGCGTCTAGGCAGCGGCACCGGGCTGAGTTATAATAATTTTACCCTGGGGAGGGCAAAGTCATGACAGCGCAGATTCTTGCGTTCGCCAATCGCGCAGCTGTTACCGCAGGATCTGTTACCCGACTGTTGACGCCCGAGGTGATTGTTCTCGTCCTACTCGCCGTTGTTTCTCTCGTCTATGCCATCATGCTCCCGGAGCAGATAGCCGAGATCGCGCTTCGCTTTTGAAATTCTACTGCGCTACTGGCAGCGGCATTTGACCGCCTAATAGAAAGGCCGCCCACAGGACTTTGGGGTCCGGGGCGGCCAGTGACTTTGGGAGGAATCATCTCCGCACTCACGCGGCCATTTTCATACTGGGATGCGGAGAAAAGTCAAAGAATGGACCATCGAGTCGGCTTCGTTTCTTAGTGAGTCCGCATCGCCTCGCCTTGCCGAGCGCCACCAGGACGCGCCGGGCGATCTCTGCGGTAGGGAGAGGGAGGGCTCGTTGGCTTGGCGAAGCACCTCAAGGGCGGCTCGGAAGCATTGCCCGCGCTTGATGGCCGGGTTGACCGACCACATCGGTGGCGCGGCAGCTATTCCTTCAGCTCCGGACGCGTCCGCACGCTGCCGGCACCGCCCCAAGGTGCCACTTTCGGACTCCGTCCGAGCCCCCGGAAATGGTTTGTCCAGCCCCTCAACCACCGTTCGGGCTGCCCGAGGTGCCGGTAGCCATCTGCGACCCGCGTCTGTCTTGCAGAAAGGCCAGGAAAGTCCGAATATTCACCCTAAATCGGGAGTCATCCAGGCAATCCCGGCTAAGGCCAGGGGCTATGGGGATAGCGGGATCTAGGTCGGTTCTCCCGGCATGAGCAAAAGAGCCGCCGTTGCGCTCGCCATTGCCATCGGCTTGATCGCGATCTGTACTCCCATCGCGATCTCGATTTACTGGGCGTGGAGGGAGAGCTTTGATGAGCAGATCGCGCACGTTGACTCGATCGCCAAGGATGTTCTTCGCCGCAGCGACGAATCGACGGATCAGACGTTCGTCATTTTTAGCGCACTCGAGGCCGCCCACGCTTCAGACCCGTGCTCGGATGAGAACATCCGCCTGATGGGAAAGCTTAATCTCGAGTCGGAGCAAGTGCAGGCTGTCGGCTATATCAAGAACAATACGCTTCTTTGCTCTTCCTATGGTCATCACGACACTCCTGTTGGTCCACCGACCTACGAGACTCCCTACGGCACCGAGGTCCGGACTTCGCTCGAATTTCCTGTTTTGCCGGGGAAGAAATTCCTGGTAGTGACTCTGAAGGCCACGGGCTATACCGTGGCTATCCAGCCCGATCTTCCGCTGGACGTATTCGTCGGCGAGCCTGACGTATCGCTCGGTGTATTATCGTACGCGTCGAGAAAGCTCATTATCGGCAGGGGAACCTACAAGCCGCATTGGATGGATCGCCTAGGCGAGGCAAAACAGGTCCGATTTTCCGACGGCGAAAATCTCGTCGTCATTCGGCGCTCGGCCAAATATTACTATGCGGCATTCGCGAGCGTACCGGCGGCCAACGTGGATCGGGGGCTTCGCCGGGCTGCGCTTGTTCTCGTTCCTGTCGGAGTCGTGGCGGGCGCAGCGCTTGCGCTCGCTGTCCTCTACTTGGCCATGCAACAGCTCGCGCTGCCGGCGGTCCTCAAGGTGGCGCTGAGGCGGAACGAGTTCTTCCTTAACTATCAGCCAATCGTGGATTTGCGGACAGGGAAATGGATAGGCGCAGAGGCGCTCATTCGCTGGCGCCGACCGAATGGCGAGATGGTGCGTCCTGACTTGTTCATCGCTGTCGCGGAAGAAACCGGTCTCATTCAACGCATCACGGAGCGCGTCATGACGATAGTGGGCAGCGAGGCCCATCACCTGTTCGAGCGCTATCCGGACTTCCATATCGCGATCAATCTCTCCGCAGCCGACCTGCAGTCCCGCAGGAGTATCGAAGGGCTAAAGGGCCTGGCCGTTGAGACTGGGGCGCACCGTGGCAACTTGATGGTCGAGGCCACGGAGCGGGGTTTCATGAAGGCGGAGGTGGCAAAAGAGGTCCTGCGCGAGATACGAGCAATGGGGATGCAGATCGCGATAGACGACTTCGGCACTGGCTACTCAAGCCTATCGTACCTCGAAGCGTTCGAACTCGACTACCTAAAGATCGACAAATCCTTTGTGGATACTCTTGGCAGGGGCGCAGCCACGAGCCAAGTGGTGCCACACATCATCGAGATGGCCAAGTCTCTCAAGCTGCAAATGATTGCGGAGGGCGTCGAGACGGAGGCACAGGCGCAGTTCCTGCGCGAACGCGGCGTCCAGTTCGCGCAGGGCTGGTTGTACGCCAAACCGATGCCGTTCGCGCAGCTAGTGGCTAGTTTGGCGGCTGCAATGGAGCGATCGGCTTCCCCGGTGCCGCGCGCGGTGTAACACGTTGGCCCTCTCACACTGCGCGGCGGGTGACGTGAGCCCCTAAAGCTCGGCCAGATCGGAGTAGAATCCGCTTAGACAGATCGAGGATGCAAAGAACCTCCAGGACGTTAGCAAGCACGGTGGAATACCGACGTGCGGCAGGGTATGTCGATCGCATCCTGAAGGGGGCCAAGCCGGGCGATCTTCCGGTGCAGGCGCCGACCAAGTTCGAGCTGGTGATCAATCTCAAGACCGCCACGGCGCTAGGCGTGACCATCCCGCCGTTGCTGCTCGGCAGCGCCGACGAGGTGATCGAATGAGCGGGCACGTATGTCTCCTACGGGTCAGGTTGAGCCATCCGGCCCCGTCAGTAACGCGGCAGCTATTCCTTCAACTCCGGACGCGCCTGCACGCAACTGGCACCGCGGCTTCTGCCAGGAGCGGTCAATTGCCCGCTGTCAATCTAACGGCGGAATCGCACCCTCAGCGGCCCCTTCCGTCAGTCCGACTTATGCTGACCCGCAGTCGGCTAGTTCGACACGCCCTCAATGGCGAAGGACTGGAATTTCGCGTACTTGTCGCCGATCTTCCGCGCTTCCTTGTGCCTAGCCGCCGATTGATAGGTCCGCTGTGGGTCGATGCTGTTGATAAAGTCGACGATTAGGGCTGCTGGGCTCCTGATTGGTTTCGGGCTCGATCGATGGCCGGCCTATCTCGCTGTAGAAAGGCTTCAGCTTTGCCCGGAGCTCGGCCAGAATGCGCGTTACGATTGGATTGAGGCGGCGCAAGAGATGGTGCGCCGGAATGCGCTCTTCGAGGTTGAGCGAATAGAACAGCCGACTCTGATCGCCGCTTTGCCGCCCCATCATGGCCTGACCCCGTCACCAAAAGCTCCAGACAACGGAATCACAGTTCGCCGAAGATCACGAGCCCTTTTTCAACAGTATCGGTCATCCTGGGCCATGCGACCGCGTCGGCTGACTAGCGGGACGAATGATCATATGAAGGTTTGTTGTGCGTCACTTCCGCTCCCGCGGTGACCGCCAATTCGGATATTCTCCGTACAACTCCGACAATCTTGTTCCGGCCGGTCGATTTCGCGGAATAGAGGGCTTCGTCGGCCAACGCGACCAGGGCGCTTTCGTGGACGGAGTGAGCTATCGCCTTTTGGGAGCTTCCTCCCGGAGAGTTGGCGACATCATCGTAGGTAACCGTCGCCATGCCGATGCTGACTGTGACGACGGACGAAATATCGGACGCTTCATTGGAAATACCCAGTTCGGTGACCTTGCCGCCCATGCGTTCGGCAAGTACCGCCGCTATTGTCCCTCCAGTCGCCGTAAGGATCGCAGCGAATTCCTCACCTCCGTATCGCGCAACAAGATCGCTTGAGCGACGGGCGACATTGCGAATTGCCGCTGCCACCGCTTTCAGACATTCGTCACCGGCGATGTGCCCATATCGATCATTGTAACGCTTGAAATGGTCGACATCGATCATCGCCAGTGACAGCGGTTGTCCCGTCCGCAGCCCGCGCCGCCATTCCTCGTCCAAGCGCTGGTCGAAGGTGCGACGATTAGGAAGCCGCGTGAGACCGTCGACGCTTGCCAGCCAGCGCAATTCGTCACTCTTCTGCTTCAGCGCGATCTGGGTTTTCACTCGGCGACGGACGACCGGCGAATTGAACGGCTTTAGGATAAAATCGACGGCTCCCGCATCCAGCGCCCTCGTCTCGTATTCCCTCTCGGAAAACCCCGTCACGAAAATGATGGGGACCTCACTGAGGATCGGGTCGCCTTGCATCGCGGCGCACACATCGAATCCGCTCATACCCGGCATTTCGGCATCGAGAAGAACAAGATCGGGTGGCGTAGCGCGCACCAGTTCGAGTGCCTCCGGACCGTTGGTGGCAAACAGGATACGCCCCAAATCCGCGAGCATTGCGTCCAACATGTGAATGCTACCGAGATCGTCGTCGACAATTAAAATGGATGGATGGACGACCTCGGTGTCTCTGTCCCCAGACGTGGTCATTTCGTCCTCCCGCTCATATCGGTCAGCATCTCCTTGGCAGCAGCGGAGTGTGACCGGCCCCCGATTGCGCAGCCGGGTCTTATGTAACAGCGGAACTGGGTTCTGGTCCAGCCGGACGCCCGCCTAGCCATGGCGAAGCGGAGCGGCCGTCCGGCGGCGAGCCGAGCCATGCAGCTGGAGCTGGTGGCTGGTAGCGGATCGACCAGTGGAGCCGGTGATGGTTATAGCCGTCCCCAGATGACTTGAGTTCCAAGCCGCAGCGTGGCCTTCGTGGACTCCCGTTGCCGCCGGCCCGGCGCCCACGTATCGATGGGTACTCTCGTTTAATTTCTTCACCGGCGGCCATCAACCCGTTGGGCCGCTTTGGGTCATTCGCGTCGATTCCCCGATGTCGGCCATATGTCCGGTCAGCGGGTAACTTCGGACATGCTGGTTCGCTGTTGATCGCGTCGCACCGGCCGTGATTCAAGCTCCCAAACTGGAGCATCGAACCATGCGGTACGTACTCAAGGACTCTGAGTGGGGTGACCGAGCGCCTAAGGCACGCGGTATCCCTTGATGTCGCCGAACATGGCCCCGCAATGCGACGAATGACCATCGTCGCAATCTGATCTAACGTCCGTGCGGCGCGAAAAACAGAGAATGCATCCGACCTCCCAGGCTGATTTACCTCGAGCGGGCCATTCCAAGCATTCGAATTGCCGGCCCGGTTACACAGAAGCTACACACGCCCTTCGAGCCGCGCTTTTCATATTCCTCTAACCAATTGAAATTATGGTGCCCAGGGGCGGATTTGAACCACCGACACGCGGATTTTCAGTCCGCTGCTCTACCAACTGAGCTACCTGGGCATGCCGCGGTCAAAGGCCGGCGAAGGCCGCTTATAGAGGCTTCGCGCGGACCTGTCCAGACGCTCGCGGATCGGCACGCGAGGGTGCTGCGGACCGGCCGCGGCGGGCCCTCTCGGGCCTATTTCTCCTCGGGCGCATGCTCGCTTGAAACCGCCTCCTCGGGCTTTTCCTCCGTGGCGATGCGATAGTCGCCGCCGAGCCAGCGCGCGAGATCGATGTCGGCGCAGCGCTTGGAGCAGAAGGGGCGGTAGCGCTGGTCGGGCGCCCTGCCGCAGACGGGACAGAGCCCCCCCTTGCGTCCCGGCTTGAGCTTGGTGATCTCCGCCATCGCCCGCCTCACCCGGCAGCACCCGGAGCGCTCACGATATCGAACTCATCGCGGCGGTGGGACGGACCCACGCGCAAGGAGAGCGCTGCCGCGAGCTCGCGCTCGAGCCGCTCGCGCGCCGGTCTCGCCTCCCCCTCCAACGCCGCGATCACGGGTGCCGCCGCGACCACGCCCAGGCGCGCCGAGGGCGTCGCGCGCGCCGCCCGCTCGACCGCGCGCAGCACCTCGTAGGCGACCGTCGCGGCGCTCGCGACCCGGCCCTTGCCGCGGCAGGCCTCGCAGGACTCGGTCATCTCGTCGCTCAAGGATTCGCGCACGCGCCGGCGCGTCAATTCGAAGAGGCCGAGCGAGGTGAAGCCGACGAGCTGCACGCCGGCGGGATCGCCCGCGAAAGCGCTTCTGAGCGCATCCGTCACGCGCGCGCGCTGGCTCGCCTCCTCCATGTGCAGGAAATCGATGACGATGAGGCCCGCGAGGTTGCGCAAGCGCACTTGGCGCGCGATCTCCGCAGCCGCCTCGAGATTGACCGCGAGTGCTGCCTCCTCGAAGCGCCTCATACCCGTTTGCCGCGCCGTGTTCACGTCGATCCCGCTGAGCGCCTCGAGCGTGCCGATGACGAGGCTGCCGCCGGACGGCAAGGGTGCGACCGGCTCGAGCGCTTCCGCGATCTGCTCGTCGATCTCGTGACGCGCGAAGAGCGGCTCCGGGCCCTGGTGCAGCACCACCTCGACGCGGCCGGCCCTCTTTTGCCGCGCGAGAATGTCCTCGGTGCGCGTCACCGCCTCGCGCCGGTCGCAATAGACGCGGCGCAGCGACGCGCCGCCATGATCGCGCAGGACCCGCTCGAGCGCGTCGGCGTCGGCATGGAGCAAGGTCGGCGCCCGCGTGCGCGCCGCGTCCGCCAGGATCTTCTGCCAGAGCCCGCGCAAGCGGACGAGCTCGTCGAGGAGTACCACGCCATCGGCCGTCCCGCCCGCGGTGCGCACGACGGCCCCTTCGCCCTCGGCGAGATGCGGCGCCAATTGAGACTCGAGGCGCGCGCGCGTCTCGGCACTCGCGATCCTGTGCGAGATTGCAAGCCCGGGTCGCGACGGCGAGAAAACGAGCCAATGTCCGGGCAGCGCCAATGTCGCCGCCACGCGAGGCCCCTTGCGGCCGAAGGCGTCCTGGGTGACCTGCACCAGCACTGCCTCGCCCTCGCTCGGCGCGCGGGCGTGCCGTTCGCCGCGCGCATTCAACACGCCCTTTGCATCGCCGCGGGCGAGGAAGCCCGCGCGCGCCTCGCCGAGCTCGATGAAGCTCGCATCCGTGCCCGGCGCCGGCTTGCCGACGCGGCCGAGATAAATGCTGCCGACGAGGCTCCCCCTGGCCTCGCGCCCGAGCAGGAGCTCGACGAGCCGTCCCTCGGCGACAAGGGCGGCCCGCGTCTCCCCCGGGGAGACGCTGACGAAGATCTCGTCGATTTCGTAAGTGGCGCTCACCGGTAGCCGAAGCCCCGCAAGAGAGCCGCCGTTTCGTAAAGCGGCAGGCCGACGACGTTCGAGTATGAACCGCTCAGATGCAAGGTTGTGGTACGGGCCCGGCTTGGGAGCCAGGGTTTGAGCCTGCAAGGCCGGGGCAGACATTAA
>JBKQRV010000001.1:0-3389 GCA_052143835.1 Alphaproteobacteria bacterium | reverse complement strand
GCTCGACTCCTCAGCTCAAGGGAATGGTACGGATCGGTTGGCGCCCACCTTAGTCCCCTCGCAAGCGGGGGGCAAGGAGGGGAGGGCGAGGGTAACGGGCCAGTTTCACCCCATCCTTCGAGACGGGCCTTCGGCCCTCCTCAGGATGAGGTGAAACCCTGAACACGGAGTCCTCATCCTGAGGAGCGTCGCGCATGCGTCGCGTCTCGAAGGATGAGGATCGAGCCAAACCGGTCTACGAGCAGGCCGCGGGATTTGACCCTGGTGCATAGGGCGTTTCGGTCTAAGATCGCGCCATGGCGAAAGTGACGAGCGATCCGGCCGATTGGGACCGGGATTACAAGGCCGGGCGCTGGGCCTATCTCACCCATCCCAAGGAGCAGGCGCGCCTCGCCATAGCCGCACTTTACGTGCAGCTCTTCGGCGGCGGCCGCGTGCTCGACATCGGCTGCGGCAGCGGCCAGCTCTTCGCACTGCTCGACCCGCGGCGGATCACGCGCTACACCGGCGTCGATTTTTCCTCGGCCGCGATCGAGGCCGTGGGTTTCGCGGACGCCAAGGCGCAGTTCGTCGTCGCCTCGGCCGAAGCCTTCACCCCGCCTCGAGGTGCCCGCTACGACGCCATCCTCTTCAACGAGGTGGTCTATTTTCTCGATGACCCCATGGCCCAGCTGCGGCGCTATGCGCGCTACCTGGGACCAGACGGCGTGCTCATCGTCTCGATCACGCGCGCGCGGCCCGAGGGCGGCAGCTTCGATGCCAAGATCGACGCCCTTTGGACGGCGTTGGACGCACCGTCCTGGCGCACGCTCGACGAGGTGTTCGTGAGTCACAAGGGCTCGGGCAACGCCTGGCGCCTCCGCGCGCTGCGGCCAGTCGCGCCGGCGACGGCGGAGCCGACATGACGCCCGAGGAGCTCGCCGGCCGCGTGCTCTACCGCGACGGCCTCATCCTCATCATCGACAAGCCAGCGGGGCTGCCCGTGCACGCGGGCCCGCGCGGCGGGGCCAACCTCGAGGCGCTCTTCACGGGCCTGCGCTTCGGCCTGCCGCGCCCTCCCGCGCTTGCCCATCGCCTCGACCGCGACACCAGCGGCTGCCTCGTGCTCGGCCGTCACAAGAAGGCGCTCGCGCGCTTGGGCCGCCTTTTCGCGCAAGGGCTCGTGGAGAAGACCTACTGGGCCGTGGTCGAGGGAGCGCCGCCCGCGCCCGCCGGCCGCATCGCACTGCCCCTCAAGAAGCGCACGCCCGAGCGCGGCTGGCACATGGCGGTCGATGAGCAAGGCCAGCCGGCGTTGACCGACTATCGCGTGCTCGGCACGGCCCCCGGCCTCGCGTGGCTCGAGCTCAAGCCGCGCACCGGACGCACCCATCAGATCCGCGTCCATTTGGCGGCCCTCGGCTGCCCGGTCCACGGCGACCCGACTTACGGAAGCGCAGGCGGCGGCACCCCTGGCGGCGGCAAGGCCGCGACGGCGTTGCCCCTTCATCTCCACGCGCGCGCCGTCTCGATCCCGCTTTATCCCGGCAAGCCGCCCGTCAGCGCCGAGGCCCCGCCGCCCGCCCACATGCTCGCAGCCCTCGCGAGTTGCGGCTACCGGGCGGAGGCCGCGTCGCGCGATACCGTCGAGGTGCTGACGTGAGGCGACGGCCGGCCGCGGCACCTGCGGCCAAGCTGAGTGCCGCCGCGCCCATGCACGCATTGTCGGAGCCGCCATCGACGGGCTTCGGCCTCAGCTCCGCCCGGCGGCACGCTTGGCCGCGACGACGCGCTCGCGATGCGCGGTATAGATGCCGCTCGCCACAATGATGGCGGCGCCGAGGATCGTCGCGTGATCGGGCACGGCGCCGAAGACGAGGAAGCCGAGGAGGGTCGACCAGACGAGCTGGAGGTAGGAGAGCGGTGCTAAGAGCGAGGCGTCGGCGCGGCGGTAGGCCTTGACGGTGAGCCATTGCCCTCCCGTGCTGGCGAGGCCGATGAAGCCGGCGAGTGCTAATTGCTCGAGGCTGGGCGTCACCCAAACGAAGGGCAGCACCGCGGAGAGGGCGAGGAAGCCGACGACCGCGGCATAGGCGAGCATGGTGATGGTGCTGTCGGTGCCGCTCATGCGCCGCGTGATGACCATCGCCAAGCTCCAGCTCGCGGCCGAGAAGATCGGGAAGGCCGATGCCGGATTGAAGGCGCTCGTCCCCGGCCGCACGATGATGATGACGCCGAGCAGCCCGACGACGACGGCGGCCCAGCGCCGGATGCCCACCTTCTCGCCGAGAAAGGGGATGGAGAGTGCCGTGGTGAAGAGCGGGGAGACGAACCCCGTCGCGGTCGCGTCCGCCATCGGCAGGTAGCGGAGCGCCCAGATGAAAAGGAGACCGGAGCCGAGGAGGCCGAGGCCGCGCCAAGCTTGCAGCATGGGGCGCGGCGAAGAGAAGCTCCACAGCCCGTGGCGCGCCACGGCGGGGGCCACCAGGAGGACGAAGGCGAGATAGCGGAGCCAGGCGATCTCGAGCACGGGGAGGGACTGCGCGAGAATCTTGGAGCTCGCATCCGAGAGCGAGAAGAGCAGCATCGCGCCCACGAGGAGCAGGCTGCCTCCGACCGGATCGTCCAAGCGGGCGTCGGCCTGCTTCACGCGGGACCTCCAAGGGGCTGCTTTCATTCGGGGATGTCGGTTATCCGGATCGTCGGTGCGGGCAGAAGATCACTACCACAAACGAGGCCAACGCCGTAGTGCGCGGCGGCTTCGTTGACCCAGGTCAATGCCGGCAACCGCACCTTTGGCGAGGATCGGGCCCGATCAGTCAGAGGACCAGCCCCAAGGACCAGCCATGAAGCAACATGTCTCCAAACGCACGCCGAGGCACCAACGTCGCACCGACGGCCGCTCCCAAGATACCCACATCGGCGATACCTACAGGATGCTGCAAAAGCTCCCGGAGCCCTCCGTCTGCTCGACGTGCGGTGCCGTCTTTCACGAGGGGCACTGGTCTTGGAAGATGCGGCCGGCAAAGGCGGTAGGGGTGACTTGCCAGGCCTGCCATCGCATCAAGGACAAATTCCCCGCAGGCGAGGTCACCCTCAAAGGCACCTTCGCGCGCGCGCACAAGGACGAGCTTTTGGCACTTGCGCGCCACAACGAGGCGCTCGAGAACAAGGAGCGTCCGCTCAACCGGATCATGGCGATCGAGTCCGCCGGCGACACGATCCTCATCACGACGACCGATATTCACCTGCCGCGCCGGATCGGCGAGGCCCTCAGTCACGCCTATCACGGCCGCCTCGATTTCAAATATGACGAGGACGGCTACTTCGTCCGCGTTCATTGGGAACGAGAGAAGTGAAAGCCGTCGCTGCTTGATACCGCGGCCGGCAAGGCTCGATCCCCGGCCGGG